>JANQSN010000005.1 GCA_028284045.1 Alphaproteobacteria bacterium
ACGGGGTGTGCGACGACCCCACCCACCCCAACGCCAGCACCGCCGCCTGCGCCGCGGGCACCGACGCCACCGACTGCGCCGGCGGGACCGGCCCGGCGCCAGCCGACGCCGCGAATAGCTGCCAGTGGGCCTTCGACGGCGAATGCGACGACGCCGCCTATCCCCACGCCCTGACCAGCCTGTGCGCGGCCGGCACCGATACCGCCGATTGCGCCGCCGGGCCCGGCCCCGCGCCCGGCGGCCAGACCAATAGCTGCCAATGGGCGTTCGACGGGGTGTGCGACGACCCCACCCACCCCAATGCCAGCACCGCTGCCTGCGCCCCGGGCACCGACGCTGCGGACTGTGCCGGCGGGCCGGTGCCGGGCGACGCGGCCAACAGTTGCCAATGGGCCTATGACGGCGAATGCGACGACCCCAGCTTCGGCCATGCCAGCACCGCCGCCTGCGCGCCCGGGACCGACACCGCCGATTGCACCGGCGGCGGGTCGACCGCGGCGGCCGGCAACGATAGCTGCCAATGGGCGTTCGACGGCGAATGCGACGACCGCCGCTTCTTCGACGCGGTCACCGGTGCCTGCCAGCAGGGAACCGACGCGTCCGACTGCCGCGGCCTTCAGATGCGCCCCGCCCAGCAACTGGTCGGCAACACCTGCCAATGGGCCTTCGATGGGGAATGCGACGACCCGACTTTCCCGGGTTCCACCGGGGCCTGCCCCATCGCCACCGATGACTTCGATTGCATGACGCCGGGTCCCGCGATCAAGTAAGGGCCGGACGGATGGGGTGGATGCCGCGGGCGCACGGGATTGTCGTGCGCGCGCGACTTGCGGTATTGGGGCTGAAAGGCCGTCTTTCGTCCCGACCGCCGGCACCGGTGGCCGACAGGCGTTCGGGCGGCCAGGATGATCCTCTTCGCCGAGGCCCCGCATGAGCAACGCCAAACGCATTCTTCTGGTCGATGACGACGAGACCTTGCGGTCGTCGCTGGCCGAGCAGCTCGAACTGCTGGAAGGCTTCACCACCAGCCAGGTCGGCGACGGTGCGGCGGCCATGTCGATCGTCAAAGACACCTATTTCGACGCCATCCTCTTGGATATCGGGTTGCCGGATATGGACGGCCGCGACCTCTGCCGGCTGATGCGCCGCAGCGGCGTGCGCAGCCCGGTCATCCTGCTGACCGCCGTCGACAGCGATGCCGACACCATCCTCGGCCTGGAGAGCGGCGCCAACGACTACGTCACCAAGCCGTTCCGGCTGAACGTCCTGATGGCCCGCCTGCGCGCCCAGCTCCGCCAGTTCGAGCAGTCGGAAGACGCGGTCTTCACCATCGGCCCCTTCACCTTCCGCCCCAGCGCCAAGCTGTTGCTGGACGAAGCGAAGAACACCAAGGTGCGGCTGACCGAGAAGGAAACCGCGATCCTCAAGTATCTCTACCGGGTCGGCAACAAGGTGGTCGGCCGCGACACCCTGTTGGGCGAGGTCTGGGGCTACAACGCCGGGGTCACCACCCACACGCTGGAGACCCATGTCTACCGGTTGCGCCAGAAGATCGAGGAGGACCCCTCCAACGCGCGGCTGCTGGTGACCGAGCCCGGCGGCTACCGCCTGGCCCTGTAATTCCCCGTCCTGGGGCGCGGCCGGCCTTGAGAGATGCTGCGGCATACGCATTGATGCGTTAGCATCTTGATCTCGGAATCGTCGGAAGGATCGGCCGACCGACTGTTCAGAAGGCCGCCTTTCGTGTCGCGCAATCCGCCCGCCGAAACCGCCTCCCCGACATCACCCGCCGAGTCGCGAACCGCCCGGGCCGGCATGTCGGCCGAAGAGCGCGAAATCCGCCGTTTGGCGGCGCTCGCGCGCTACACCATGCTCGATTCCGATCCGGAGGAGTCGTTCGACCGGATTACCCGCCTCGCCGCCACGGTGGCCCAGACGCCAATCGCGCTGTTGTCCTTCATCGACAACCGCCGCCAGTGGATGAAGAGCCGAATCGGCATCGATCTCGTCCAGACCGGGCGCGACGGCCTGTTTGCGACGCACCCGATCGACTGTCAGCAGCCGCTGGTGGTTCAGGACACTCACGCCCATTCGACGCTGGCCACCAGCGCCCTGGTCCAGGGCAAGCCTTACTTGCGCTTCTATGCCAGCGTGCCCCTGGTGACGCCGGACGGCTTCACCATCGGCAGCCTCGCCGTCGCCGATCTCAGCCCCCGGCAGATGGGCGGGGAAGCGCTGGCGGCGCTGGGCGATCTCGCCAAGCTGTCGATGGACGAGCTGGAGCTGCGCCAGATCGCCACCATCGACGCGCTGACCGGCGTGCTGACCCGGCGCGCGCTGTTCGACACGCTGGAGCGGGAGTTCGCCCGCACCCGGCGCGGCCAGCGCGGATTCAGCCTGATCGTCTTCGATATCGACCGCTTCAAGTCGATCAACGACAGCCTGGGCCATCCCGCCGGCGACGAGGTGCTGGGCCAGGTGGCACGGCTGTGCCGCAAGCGCCTCCGCTCCTCCGACGCGATCGGCCGGCTGGGCGGGGAGGAGTTCGCCATCCTGCTCGCCGAAGCCTCGATCGAGCGGGCCGCAGAGGTCGCGGAACGGCTGCGCAGCTTGATCGAGGGCACGGCCTTCACCGTCGCCGACACCCCCTTCCGGGTCACGGCCAGCTTCGGCGCCGCCTATTGCGACGCCGCCGGCCCGCCACCGGAGACGCTGATCGCGATCGCCGACCAGGCGATGTACGACGCCAAGCAGGCCGGCCGGAACAGCGTGGTGGTGGCGGAGCGGTCGGCCGATATCGCCAGCGCGACGGCGAGCGAATAGGAGCCGGCGCCCCGCACACACAGCCTTGACCTTCCCCCGGCTGGAAGGTCGAGCCTGGGGCCCATGAGCATCTCCACCGCCGACGCGCCCGCCACGGCCGCCGCCACCGACCCCGTGTGCGGGATGTCGGTCGACCCGGCAGCGGCCACCCATCGCCATATGCATGCCGGGATAGTCTACGTCTTCTGCTGCGACGGTTGCCGCCGCCGCTTCGCCGAGGATCCGGACGGCTGGTTGGACGGCAGCGCCCGCCGCCGTGCGGCGGAGGCCGCCGCCCGGGCCGGAGACAGCGCCCTCTTCACCTGTCCCATGCACCCCGAAGTGCGCCAGGACGGACCCGGCGACTGCCCGCTCTGCGGCATGGCCCTGGAACCCCTGGAGATCTCGGCCGACGACACCGGCCCCTCCGCGGAGACGGTGGAGATGCGGCGCCGGACCTGGAACGCGGCCGTCCTGGCGGTGCCGCTGGTGGCGCTGGCCATGGCGCGCCATCTCTCACCCGGCCTGTTCGGCGGGATCGACGGCCGCTGGCTCAGCGGCGTGGAGATGGCGCTGGCGACGGCGATCATCGCCGGCCCGGGGTCGATCGTTTGGCGGCGCTTCACCGCCTCGATTGCCGGGCGCCGGGCCAATATGTGGACGCTGATCGGGCTCGGCGTCGCCGCCGCCTATCTCTACAGCGTCGCCGCGACGCTGGCGCCGGGATGGTTCCCGGCCGCCCAGCGCCTGGCCGACGGCACGGTCGGCGTCTATTTCGAGGCGGCGGGCGCGATCATTGCCCTGGTGCTGCTGGGCCAGGCGCTGGAGGCGGCGGCCCGCGACCGCACCGGCGACGCCATCCGCGCGCTGATGCGCCTGGCGCCGCGCACCGCCCGGCGGTTCGGGCCGGACGGACAGGAGACCGACGTGCCCATCGACGCCGTCGCGGTGGGCGACCGGTTGCGCGTGCGCCACGGCGAGGCGGTGCCGACGGACGGGCGGATCCTGAGCGGCCGCGGCGTGCTGGACGAGAGCCTGTTGACGGGCGAGCCGGTCCCGGTGGCGCGGTCGGCCGAGGCGCCGGTGACCGGCGGCACCCTCAACCGCGCCGGCAGCTTCATCATGGTTGCGGAGCGGGTGGGCCGCGATACCACACTGGCGCGCATCGTCCGCCTGGTCGGCGATGCCCAGCGCAGCCGCGCGCCGATGCAGGGCTTGGCCGACCGAGTGGCGGCGGTCTTCGTCCCCGCCGTGGTTGCCGTCGCCTTGGCGGCGCTGGCCCTGTGGCTGGCCGTCGGCCAGGATTTGGCCTTCGCCGTCGCCGCCGCGGTGTCGGTGCTGGTGATCGCGTGTCCCTGCGCGCTGGGCCTGGCAACGCCGATCTCGGTGACCGTGGCGATGGCCCGCGGTGCCCGCGTCGGCGTGCTGGTGCGCGATGCGGCAGCGCTGGAACGCCTGGCCGCCGCCGACATCTTGGCATTGGACAAGACCGGCACGCTGACCGAAGGCCGGCCGACGGTGGTCGCGGTCGACCCCGCCGACGGCTGGACGGCGGAGGCGGCGCTGGCCGTCGCCGCGGGGCTGGAGCGGCCCAGCGAGCATCCGCTGGCCGCGGCCGTCCTCGCCGCCGCGGCGGATCGGGCGATCGCCGACGCGGCCGTCGAAGACGTCGAGACCCTGCCGGGGCGCGGCGTCACCGGCCGCTGGCAGGGCCGCCCGGTCGCGCTGGGCAGCCCGGCGCTGGTGGGGGACGCCGTCGACAGGACGAACGATGCCGACGTCGCCGCCCGCCGCGCGGCCGGCGAGAGCGTCGTGGTTCTCACGGTCGACGACCGGCCCGCCGCGACCTTCGCCGTCGCCGATCCGGTGAAGGCGGGAGCCGGCGAGGCGATCGCGGCGCTGGCGGCCACCGGGCTCGACCCGATGATGGTCAGCGGCGACCATCCCGAAACGGCCGGCGCCGTCGCCCGCACGCTCGGCCTCGACCGCTTCACCGGCGGTGTTGCGCCGGCGGGCAAGGCCCAACTCGTCGACGCGCTGAAGGGCCGCGGCCATGTCGTCGCCTTCGCCGGGGACGGCATCAACGACGCCCCGGCGCTGGCGGCGGCGGATGCCGGCATCGCCATGGGCGGCGGTGCCGATGTCGCCATCGCCAGCGCCGGGATCACGCTGGTCCGGGGCGCGCCGGCGGGGCTGGTGCGCGCCCGGCGGCTGGCCTCCGCCGCGCGGCGCAACATGCGCCAGAACCTGTTGCTGGCCTTCGTCTACAACGCGCTCGGCATCCCGATCGCCGCCGGCGTGCTCTACCCGGTGTTCGGCGTCCTGCTCAGCCCGATGATCGCCGCGGCGGCGATGAGCCTGTCCTCGGTCTCCGTCATCGCCAACGCGCTGCGCCTCGCCCGAACGCCGCTGTAGCGGCTCGCGCCCCGTCGATGTCATCTCCGCGAAAGCGGAGATCTCCATCCGATAGGCGCAGAAAGACTCCTGCTTCCGCGGGAGTGACGGTCGAGCGACGTCGGGGCTGGCGCTCCACGGCCGCTTCCCAATCCCGATGCCCTTGCGCGGCTGTCGTGGAAATTTCACCCACACGTTCTTGACGGTTGCAACGCCGTGCCGCATTGTCGGTCGAGATTGTGGGAAATTTTCCCACTATCATGATGTCGGCCCCAGAACGCCGACCCCCAAGGACATCGACAAGGAGACACGCCGATGCCTCACCTTCCCTCCTTCTTCGGCTCGCTGTTCGGCTTTCCGCTGATCGGCAACGCGAACGACAACTTCCTCTTCCGCCTGTTCCCGGGCCTGATCGACGGCCGCGGCGGCGACGACACGATCATCGGCAGCTTCGGCGCAGACCGGCTGATCGGCGGCGGCGGCGACGACCTGATCCGCGGCTTCCGCGGACCGGATCTGCTGGACGGCGGGGACGGCGACGATCGCCTGCGCGGCGGCAGCGGCAACGACACCCTGCTGGGCGGCGACGGCGCCGACGACCTGCGCGGCGGCAGCGGCCGGGACGAACTGGTCGGCGGCAGCGGGGACGACAGCCTGACCGGCGGCCGCGGCTCCGACCGCTTCGTCTTCGACCCGTCCAACGCGGCCGAAGGCGACGACGTCATCACCGATTTCGACATCGCCGGCGGCGACACCATCGTGCTCAACGCCGCCGATGTGCTGCGCTCCGCCCCCGGCATCGCCAGCGCCTCGCCCTTCGGTGATCCGGGCGCGGTGGAGGCCGCCGATCTCGACGAGGATCCGGATTGGTCGATCGGTGAGAGCGCCGACGGCTTCGTCGTCGTCAATCACCCCGGCGGCAGCATCACGATCGACGGCCTCGCCTTCTCCGCGGATCTCAGCTTCGCCGACCTTCTTCCGGTGATCGAGATCGCCAATGTCGTCGCGGGCACCGACGAGGCCGACCGCCTGCGCGGCGGCCACGACGACGACCTGGTTCTTGGCGGCGCGGGTGACGACTGGCTGAGCGGCCGACGCGGCGACGACGTGGTGTTGGGCGAGGACGGCGACGACCGCCTTTGGGGCAACGGCGGTGACGACCTGCTGGACGGCGGTGCGGACGACGACGACCTGTTCGGCGGCAACGGGTCCGACACGCTGACCGGCGGCAGCGGCAACGACGACCTGACCGGCAACCGCGGCAGCGACTTCTTCGTCTTCGACCCCTCCAACCCCGACGAGGGTCTCGACGCCATCGAGGACTTCACACTGGGCGAGGACTTCCTGCAGCTCTCCACCGCCGACATCGCCAAGGCGACGCCGGAGATCCTGACCGCCCTGGCCGGCGGCGATACCTCGGCCATCACCGACGCGGCAGCGCTGCTGACCGCCCTGGACGGGGCGGCCGACTGGGCGATCGTCGAGAGCGCCCGCGGCAATGTCGAGGTCGTGCACCCCGGCGGCCGGATCGAGTTCGAAGGGATCAACTTCGCCGGTCAGAGCTTCCTGGACCTCGCCGGGGCGTTCGACCCGGCGGCGCTGAACCTGCAGAACGGCGACGGCGACGACAACACGCTGGACGGCACCCGCGGCGACGACCTGCTGAATGGCGAGGCCGGCGCGGATCTGCTGACCGGGGGCAGCGGCGACGACCTGCTGGTCGGCGGCGCCGGCATCGACCGGTTCCGCTTCGATCCGTCGAACGGCAACGAGGGCGACGACATCGTCGCCGATTTCGCGGTGGGCGAGGATCTGATCCAGCTCTCCGCCGCGGACGTCGCCCGGTCGCTGCAGATCGATGTCGCGGACCTTGATATCGGCGATCTCGACGCGTCGCCCGATTGGCGGATCCAGCGGGACGGCGACGATGCCGTCATCGTCCACCCCGGCGGTACGATCACGCTGCTCAACCTCGGCGCGGCGCTCGACGGCGCGACCTTCGAGGGCATCGCCCCGCTCGCCGTGGAGCTGATCGCCTAGGACCTTTCAACGTCATCCGCATAAGCCCTCCCCCTCGATGGGGGAGGGTTGGGAGGGGGTGATCCTTGTCGGCGCGAACCGCGGGCAGACACGTTGCGGCGCCGTCACCCCCACCCTAACCCTCCCCCATCAAGGGGGAGGGAATTCGGATTGGAGGGCGGCGTCGCGGACGGGGGCGAGGTCCTGCTCGCTCAGCCGGTACTCGGTGGCGCAGAACTCGCACACCACCTGGAACATCCCATCGGGCTCGACATACTCCGCCAGCTCCTCGGCGGAGAAGGACGCCAGCACCTCGATCAGGCGGCGGCGCGAGCAGCGGCACACCATCTTCAGCGGACGCGGCCGATAGACCCGCACCCCGTCCTCGTGGAACAGCCGATAGAGCAGGCGATTGGCGGGCAGGTGCTCGCTCAGCATCTCCGCCTCGGTGGCGCTCTCCAGCAGCACCATGGCGCGTCGCCAGTCATCCTCCGCATCGCTGGCCGGCGCCGGGCGGGCGCCGTCCTCGGCCGGCAGGCGTTGGACCATGATGCCAGCGCCGCGCCAGCCGGCGGACGTCCGGTCGACGGCGAGCTTGATGCCGGTGTCGATCTGCTCCGACTGGCGGAAATAGGCGTTGACGCAATCGGCCATGGTCTCGCCCTCCAGCGGCACCAGCCCCTGGTAGCGCTGGGTCTGCGGCCCCTGGTCGACGGTGAAGGCGATGTAGCCCTGGCCCAGCAGCCCCGGCACCGTGGCCGGCGTGTCGGGCGCCAGGCGGTCGGCGACGACCTTGGCGAAGCCGCGCACATGGCCGGTGGAGGTGACGTCGACCACCAGCGTCGGCACCGCCGCATCGCCCTTGGTCTGCAGGGTGAAGATGCCGTCATACTTCAAGGTGCTGGCCAGGATGTTGGCCAACACCAGGGTTTCGCACATCAGCCGGGCGACCGGCTCGGGATAGTCGTGCGCGGCGATCACCGCGTCGGCCACATCGGCCAGCCGGACCAGCCGGCCGCGCAGGCCCGAGGCTTCGATCTGAAAGGGCAGCACTGCATCGATCCCGGCATCGCCGTCGTCGTCCACGACGATGACGCCGCCCTCGCCCGCGCCGCCGGTCATGTCAGGCACCAGCGCAGAATGCCCTTCTGGGTGTGCAGGCGGTTCTCCGCCTCGTCCCACACCACCGATTGCGGGCCGTCGATGACCGCGTCGGTCACCTCCTCCCCGCGATGGGCCGGCAGGCAGTGCATGAACACCGCCGTGCTCGCCGCCTGGCTCATCAGCCGCTCGTTCACCTGATAGGGACGCAGCAGGTTGTGGCGGTTGGCCGCCTCCTTGTCGCCCATCGACACCCAGGTGTCCGTCACCACGCAGTCGGCGTCGCGGACCATGGCGTCGGGGTCGGTGCCGACGACGATGCGCGCGCCCTCGCGGTGCGCCCAGGCGATCAGGTCGGCGTCGGGCTGCAGCTCCTCCGGGCAGGCAAGGCGCAGCTCGAAGCCGAAGCTGACGGCCGCCCGGATCCACGACCGCGCCACGTTGTTGCCGTCGCCGCACCAGGTGACGACGCGGCCGGCGATGGGGCCGCGCCGCTCCTCGAAGGTCAGCACGTCGGCCATCAACTGGCAGGGATGGCTCTCATCGGTCAGCCCGTTGATCACCGGCACCGTCGCCGCCTCGGAGAGCTGTTGCAGCCGCTCCGACCCATGGGTGCGCAGCATGATGGCGTCGACGTAGCGCGACAGCACCCGCGCGGTATCGGCGATGGTCTCGCCGCGGCCGAGCTGCAGCTCGCGCCCGCTCAAGATCACCACGTCGCCGCCGAGCTGGCGCATCGCCACCTCGAACGACACGCGCGTGCGGGTCGACGGCTTCTCGAAGATCATCGCCAGCGTACGCCCGGCGAGCGGGCGTTCCGCCGCGTCGCGGCCGTTGCGCTTCAGCGCCGCGGCGTCGGCGAGGATCTCGCGAAGCTGCGGTGCGCCCACCTGGTGCAGGTCGAGGAAGTGGCGCGGCTCAGGCATCCACCGGCACCTTCGCCGCGACCACCCGGTCGATGATGCCCAGCGCGTGGTCGATCTCCGCCGCCTCGACGATCAAGGGGGGCAGCAGCCGGATGACGTTGTCGGCGGCCGGCACGCTGAGCAGGCCGTCGGCGCGCAACGCGGCGATGATCTCCGCGGCCGGCGAGCGCACCTTCAGCCCGACCATCAGGCCGCGGCCGCGCACGTCCTCGATCGCCGCCGGGTGGCGGTCGGCCAGCGCCAACAATCCGTCGCAGAAGCGCGCGCCCATCGCCTCGACCTGCGCCAGGAACCCGGGCGCCAGCATGACGTCCAGGACCGCGTTGGCGACCGCCATGGCCAGCGGATTGCCGCCAAAGGTGCTGCCATGGGTGCCGGGGACCATGCCGATCGCGGCCCGCTCGCTGGCCAACAGGGCGCCGGTGGGAAAGCCGCCGCCCATGCCCTTGGCGACGCACATCAGGTCCGGCCGGACATCGGTCCATTCATGAGCGAACAACCGGCCTGTACGCCCGAAACCGGTCTGGATCTCGTCGAACAGCAAGAGCAGGCCGAACTCGTCCGCCGTGGCGCGCAGGCCCGCCATATAGGCGTCGTCCAGGGCGCGTATCCCGCCTTCGCCGAGGATCGGCTCGACGCAGATGGCGGCGGTCTCGTCGCTGACCGCGGCGCGCAGCTCGTTCAGATTGCCCCAGGCCACCTGATCGAAGCCGTCGACGATCGGGCCGAAGCCGCCGACCAGCTTCTCGCTGCGCCCGGCGGCGATGGCGGCCAGCGTGCGGCCGTGGAAGGCGCCGCCGACGGTGATGACGCGCCAACGCTCCGGATGGCCGATGGCCGACTGGTACTTGCGCGCCACCTTGACCCCGCATTCCCACGCCTCCACGCCGGAATTGGTGAAGAAGGCGGTGTCGGCGAAGGTCGCGGCGACCAGCCGGTCGGCCAGGCGCTGCTGCTCGGCGATCGGGAACAGGTTGGAGGTGTGCCACAGCCGGGTCGCTTGGCTCTGCAGGGTCGCCACCAGATGCGGGTGGCAGTGGCCGAGGCTGCACACGGCGATGCCGGCGGCGAAGTCGAGGAAGCGGCGCCCCTCTGCGTCGATCAGCCAGGCGCCTTCGCCCCGCTCGAACGTCGTGTCGGTCCGGTTATAGGTCGGCATCACGGCCGGTATCATGGTGCTCTCTCCACGCCTACGGTCGTCGGCGACGGGGCTGGCCGGGGCCGCCGGTCCCATCGGCGATCATCTGTCTGTGTCAATCTCCCCGTCGAACGGGCGGGCCGCCCGCTCGACCTTGGCGCCCCTCAATCGACCCACCGCGCCGCGGTAAGATCGTTCGCCTGAACCGGGCTGTCGACCCACAGGCCCTGAAGGCGCCGGTCGCGCACCCCGTGCTTGGCAAGCTGGAACAGGAAGACCGCCGCCACGTCGTCGGCCAGGATGCGCTGGGCCTCGCCATAGAGGGCATAGCGCGCCTCGCTGTCCGTGGTCGCGCCGAGCTGCTCCACCACCCCGTCGAACAGCGCGTTGGTGTAGCCGAAGTAGTACTCGTCGCCGCGGGCGTAGATGGCGATGTCCAGCGGCTCGGTATGCGACACGATCGTCATGTCGTAGTCGAAGCCGTAGAAGGTCTGCTCCAGCCATTGCGGCCATTCCACCTGCCGCAAGGTGACCTCGACGCCGATCTCGGCCAGTTGCGCCTGCACGATCTCCCCGCCGCGCCGGGCGTAGGACGGCGGCGGCACCGTCAGCACCGCGTCGAAGCCGTCGGCCAGCCCGGCGTCGGCCAGCAGCGCGCGGGCGCGGGCCGGGTCGTGCGGGTAGCGCTGGCTGTAGTCGACATAGGCCGGATGATGCGGGGCGAAATGGCTGCCGATGGGCGTGCCGTAGCCGAACATCGCGCCCTCGATCAGCGCCGCACGGTCGATGGCGTGGGCGAGCGCCTGGCGGACCCGGGGATCGGCGAAGGGCGCGCGCCGGTGATTGACCGCCAGCACGGTCTCGCCCTCCGTCGTGCCAACTTCGACGACGAAACGATCATCCTCGCCCAGACGCGCCAGCGCCTCCGGCGCCAACAGATTGGGGAAGGCGTCGAGGTCGCCGGCCAACAGCGCGGCGACCTGGGCGGTCGGGTCGGTGATGAAGCGGAAGGTCACGCGCTCGAACGCCGCGGCGTCTGCGTCGCGGAAATCCGGGTTGCGCGCCAGGCGGACCCATTCACCCTCGCGCCGCTCGTCGAACCGGTAGGGTCCGGTGCCGATCGGGTTCGTCCGGTTGGTCTCCGCACTCTCCGGCGCCACCATCGCCGCATCGCCCCAGCCCATATGGAACAGGAAGAGGCCGTCCGGACGGTCGAGCGTGACCACCACCGTCCTCGGGTCCGGCGTGTCGATCGCCGCGATCGGCTCGAAGAACGGCTTTTGCGCGTTGGTGCTGTCCTCAGCGGCTGCTCGCTCCAGCGAGAAGCGGACATCGGCGCTGTCGAAGGCCGTGCCGTCGTGGAAGGTGACGCCGTCGCGCAACGCGAAACGATAGGTCAGCCCGTCGCCGTCGACGGTCCAGCTTTCCGCGAGACCGGGCACGACGGCGCCGGTCCGATCGATCCGGGTCAGGCTCTCGAACAGATTGGCATAGACCACTTCGTCGATCGCGGCGGCGGCATCCGCCGTCGGGTCGAGATGCGGCGGCTCCAGCGTCATGCCGACAACGATCTCGTCCTTGGCGAGCGCCGGCGTGGCCAACAGCGCGCACACGCCGGCAAGCGCGGCGGCGGCGGTGATGCCGGATGCTGTCGTCGGTCGGACCATGTGCCTCTCCCTCGGCCCCCTGAAACGCCCTAACCGGGCGCGGCAGCCGGTCATCTTGCGGTGCAGCGCGGACCCGTTCAAGCCGCGCCGCCGCCCAGCCCCGCGCCGTGGCGCTGGCGGTAGGACGGCCAGCCGCCCGCCGGCTCCGCCGCGAAGACACCGCGACCGATGGCGCGGGCCACCACATCGGCGGCGACCGCGCCCAGCCGGCCGATGGCCGCAGCCCGGTCGAGCCCCGCCTCGGCCGGCAACGCCACCCGGCCGGTCGACAGGACGAACAGCGCGTCGCCGTCGAAGGGCGTGTGCGCCGGGCGCAGCGCCCGGGCCAGCCCGTCCTGGGCCATCACGGCAATGCGGGCGGCCTCGTCGCGGTCGATGATGGCGTCCGTGGCGACGACGCCCAGCGTGGTATGCGCGCGCTCGCCCGCCGCGTCGGCCGCCGCCGGGCCACCATCCGCCGGCCAGCCGCCATCGCCGTCATCCGCGCCGGCGGCGGCCGGCCGCGGCTGGCCGCCCAGTTCGCCCGCCCGCTCCAACGGCCAGGCCCACAGGCAGTCCTGGCCCGGCATCACCGGCGTACCGCGGGCGTTGACCGCCATCAGTGCACCCACGGTGGCGCCCAGCGCGGCGACCGGCGCCGATGCCGTGCCGACACCGCCCTTATAGGGCCCGGCGGTCGCCCCGGCACCGGCGCCGACATTGCCTTCGCGGACGTCGCGCCCGGCCGCCCGGCAGGCGTTGACGGCCAGCGCGCGGAAGGGCGGTTCCGCCGTGGCGTCGGAGCCGATCCAGCCGCGCGGCGGCCCGAAGCCGAGATCGAACAGGCAGGCCGCCGGCACCACCGGTACGACGATGCGCCGATCCTCCATCGGCCCGACGTCGAAGCCGCGGCCGGCCGAGGCCAACCAGGCCACAACCCCGTCGGCCGCCGCCAGGCCATAGGCCGATCCGCCGGCCAAGACGATCGCATCGACCGACTGGACCAGCCGACCGTCCGCCAGCGCATCGGTCTCCCGGGTCGCCGGGCCGCCGCCGCGCACGTCCACCGCGGCGACGGCGCGCCGGTCCGGCAGCACCACGGTCACGCCGGTGGGTAGCGTGGCGTCTTCAGCCTGACCGACAAGAAGACCGGCGACATCCGTGATCGCCGAGAGGGATCTGACGCGCACCGTCTCTCCGGAGCCCATCGCATCACGCTGGGGATGCCCGGCACCGAACATCCCGCCAGAAAAGAAGAGGGAGGCGAACCGCGGTTCGCCGCCCCCGTCGAAGATCCCCGGCCCGGCCCTACCTGAGCGGCAGGACCCGGCCCTGGAACCGAATCGGCTGGCCGCTTATTGCGGGCCGAGCACCGAATCGATCACATGGATCACACCGTTGGAGGCCCGCATGTCCGGCAGACCGATGGAGATCGGATCGTCGTCGATCACCAGCTCCTGGTGCTGGTGGCGGAACGCCATGTTGAAGTCGAGCGGCGAGTTGAAGTTGTTCTCCAAATCGTCGTAGCGCCACTCCCGCGGCAGGATGTGCGCGGCCAGGATCTCATGCAGGGCCAGGCGATTCTCCGGCAGGAGAAGCTCGTCCAGCGTGGCGCCCAGCGCGGAGAAGGCCTCGTCGGTCGGCGCGAGCACGGTGTACTCGGTCCGGTCGTAGGGCGCCTCGCCCGCCAGACGGGCATCCCAGCCGGCCGCTGCGGCCGCCGCCAGCAGCGTATCGAAGCCGCCGGCCGCCGCCAGACGCTCCGCGACATTCAGGTGGCTCGGCGGCGGGTTCGCCTGGGCCGACGCCGCCGACGCCGTCAAGGCCGTGGCGAGGCCCGCTGCGGCGGCGATCATGACGTTGCGAATCTTGCTCATCTTTCATCCCCTCGATGCTCGATGGCGATCGTGCCGCCGCGCGACACCCTCGCTCGTTAGGACGCGACCGCCGGGAAACCCCTGTGCCGACTTCCGCGCAGTTCCACCACCGACTTTTCTCAGCCGTTCATACGCGAACGCGCCCGCCGCGTCGATCTTTAGGCGTTCCAACCCCGAGACCAACGGACGAAACACGCCGTGGCAGCGGACCGGCCTGCCTTGCCCCCGGCATCGGCCCATCCACACCCAACACGCGGATCACACTATACCCCACAAAGCAAGGTTTTCCAGAGCCTTCGCGCGCGCTGCCGCAAACGGGGCCTGTCCGCGGCAATCGGGCCACACCGACCGCCCCTTCCGGCATCGACCGGACCGGCGATGACCGGCCGGCCGATGGCGAGTCGGCCTGTAGCCCGCCGGCTCAACCGCCTTCGGCGATATCGGTCAGCACCCCCTCGTCGAGGATCTGGACCTTGGAGCCCTCCAACAGGCGGATGACGCCGTTGGCCTTGAGCTGGGTGAAGGTGCGGCTGACGGTCTCGGTGGTCAGGCCGAGGAAATCGGCGATGTCCGACCGGCTCATCGGCACTTGCACCGGATTGTCGCGCTGGCCGCGGCGCGCCGCGCGGCGCGACAGGCCGAGCAGGAAGGACGCGATCTTCTCGCGCGCCGTCTTGCGCCCCAACAGCAGCATCTGGTCCTGCGCCGCCGCCAGCTCGGTCGACGCCATGGAGAACAGCCGGCGCTGCAGCTTGGGGAATTCCTCCAGCAGCGTGTCCATCTGGCGGCGCGGGAAGCGGCAGATGGAGGTGGTGACCACCGTTTCCGCGCTATAGGCGTAGCGGTCGTGCACCGACAGCCCGAGGAAGTCGCCGGAGAACAGGAAGCCGGTGATCTGACGGCGCCCGTCCGGCAGCAGCTTGTACAGCTTCACCGTGCCGGCGGTGACGTTGAACAGGCTGGAGGCGGCATCGCCTTCGGAGAAGATGGTCTGGTGGGAGTCGAGCCGCTGAAGCTGGACGATATCCGCCAGGCGGGAGAGCTCTTCCTCTTCCAGTGCGCTGCAGACGGTCAGGCTGCGCACCGGACAGGCCCCGCACGGATGCACCCCGACGGCACCCATGCGCAACGGGCGCCCCATGTCGAACGGAGGCATTGGCGTTCCCCGCACTTTATGTCGGGACACGATTGGGCCGGCTGACGCCGGGCCTGGATCGCACCCCGCCCCCGGGCCGCCTCCCGCGACCCTCCCCTGTAACTTTTGATAGTGAGGCAAGTCGGGACCCAGCGCAAACGCTAACGAACGTCAACGAACGCGAACATTTCCCCATCATCGCCGCACCGTCATCGCGCCACCCCTGCGCGGACGCCGTTGATCCAGGTCAAGGCGCCCGCCTCGGCGCCTCTCCAAAGTCGCCCGGTCCAGCCTGCGGAGTCCGGATGCCCGATCGCTTCTCCCCGATACCCCTTGGCGAACGGCAGATTGACCAGGCGTTCCCCTTGATCCAGTCGATCGCCGCCAACGTGTCGATCGACGAGTGGCGCCGCTATGCGCGCGCCATCCTGGACCGCGCCCAGGACGAGGCCGGCATCATGACGGTGCAGGCCTTCGAATACATCCATGGGCTGTTCGCCTATCGGGTCGACCGCAGCCTGCGCCACGACCGCGTCCTGCTGGTCGATACCGTGGCGGTTCTGGAGCTGTTCAGCCCGAAGCTGGCGATGACCGCGCTGTTGCAGGTGATGGACGACATGGCCGTGGCGCTGGATTGCCGCGCCATCCAGACCTGCGTGCCCAGCACGGAGCGGATGGAGGGCACCGCGCGGCGCTGGATGATGGAGCAGTTCCAGGATCTCGGCCACAGCATCGACAGCCTGAAGCTCGGCAAGCCGCTCGCCGACCGTCTGGGCGGCGACCCGCGGCCGACGGGCGGCAGCCCGGCTGGCCGCGGCCGGCTGGTGCGCGTGGCGCGGGCCCCGAGCCGGCTGTGAGCCCGCCTGCCCGGCGAGGAAAAGGGCCGGCGCCGCCGCCCGTCCGTTAGCCCCTGATGTCCGCCCAACGCACCCCCGACCGGCCGGTGATCCGCCTGTTGCCGGGCCGCGACTCCCGCGCCCGCAACGGCTATCCGTGGATCTATGCCAACGAAATCGCCATGGACGCGACCGCCAAGGCGATTCCGCCCGGCGAGATCGTCCGCGTCATCACCGACCAGGGCCGCCAGCTCGGCCTGGCCGGGTTCAACCGCCATGCGCTGATCGCCGCGCGCATGCTGACGCCCGATCCGGCACAGGCCATCGACCAGGACTTCCTGGCCGGCGTGCTGGCGCGCGCGCTCGCCTGGCGCGACCGGCTGTTCGACCGCCCCTTCTACCGGCTGGTCCATGCCGAGGCCGACGGCCTGCCCGGCACGATCATCGACCGCTACGGCGATTGTGTCGTCGTGCAATGCAACACCGCGGTGATGGACCGGTTGGGGCCGGCTTTGATCTCGGCCCTGGAAGCGGTGCTCGACCCCGCCGCGATCGTCCTGCGCAACGATGCCGCCGGACGGACGCTGGAAGGGCTGGCGGCCGAGGTCGCCGTCGCCAAGGGCCGTCTCGACGGCCCGGTGGCGGTGGAGGAGAACGGCTGCCGCTTCCAGGCCGATCTGACGGGCGGACAGAAGACCGGCTGGTTCTACGACCAGCGCGACAACCGGGCGTTCGCCGGCCGTCTGGCGGCGGGTGCCCGGGTGCTCGACGTCTACACCCATACCGGCGGCTTCGCCGTCCAGGCCGCCGTCGCCGGCGCGGCATCGGTCTTGGCGGTCGACCGGTCCCAGCCCTCGCTGGACCTGGCGGCGGCCGGCGCTGCGCTCAACCCCTCTGCCGCCCCGATCGACTGGCACAAGGCCGAGGCGTTCGCGGCGATGGAGCGGCTGGCCGCCGATGGCGAGCGCTTCGGCCTGGTGGTCGTCGACCCGCCGGCCTTCGTCAAGACGCGCAAGGACCTGGGCGCCGGCCAGCGCGGCTACCGCAAGATGGTGCGGCTCGCGGCCCCGCTGGTGGCTCCCGGCGGGGCGCTGGTCGCCTGCTCGTGCAGCCACCATCTCGACGCCGCCGGCTTCGCCGACCAGGTCCGCCGCGGGCTGGTCGACGCCAAGCGCCGTGGCCGGGTGATCCGCGAGGCCGGCGCCGCGCCGGACCACCCGGTCCACCCCCTGCTGCCGGAGACGCGCTATCTCAAGGCGCTGGCGCTGGTGCTGGACTGACCCGCCCGCAGCCGATCCGGCTATCGCGGGTTGATTAACGGTTCGTGACCGCTACCCGAACAACGTCAACGAGTTGTTCACTCCAAAAGCGGCAAACTGACACACACACCGGACAACCAATGCGAACGCCCGCGCTTGCGTTCGCGCCGGGGATCGCCGCCGATGTACAAGGACGCCCAGTCGCCGTCAGCCGTCGCCGAGATTGAGCGGCGCAGTGCCGACCGCTACCCCGTCGATGTGCCGCTGACCCTGTCGGTCGGCGATCAGTCGGAGGCCTGCCGGATCGTCGAGCTGTCGGCGAAGGGCGCCCGGCTGCACGCCGATCGCATGCTGTCGGTCGGGGACACGCTGGTGCTCGACCTGCCCAGCGCCGGCCGCATCGAGGCAACCGTGGTGCGCTGCACCGACGCCTACGTCGCCGTCGCCTTCGAAGGCGCCGTGATCGTCGCCCAGATCCGCGGATAGGTCCGCGCGTCTCTCACCATCCCAGCCAGTCCGGGCGCAGCGGGATGTTGGTGGCGAAGATCTCCGCCATGCGCCATTGCCCAAAACTGTAGTTGCTGCGGTAGAGCGTGATCTGCGTGGTGCCGCGGTGATCCTCCGCGGTCCAGGTGGAAGGCAGGCACACCCCTTCCAGTCCCTCAGGCACGTGATCCTGCATCCGCTCCAGCGCCGCCTTGACGGTCGGCCCGGTAACCTCGCCGTCCGTGCTGCGGGCCGCTGCCAGGGCGTCGTGCATGAAGAAGGCGGTACACACGCCGCGCATGTAGTGCATGGGGCGCTCGATCTGGCCGGTCTCGTCGGACATCCGGGACACGGCGCGAACCAGGTCCATGCCCGGAACATCCGCAGCCCAGGTGCCCGCGGTGACGACCCAGACCATGCCGTTGCCCGCTTCGCCCGCCGCCGCGATGGCGGTCTCGTCCCAGCCATAGACATTCGTCATGAACTGGGCATTGACGCCGGCGCGGGCGCAGTCGCGCACCAGCCGCACATTCGACTCGGTCGTGTTGGCGAGGAAGACGTAGCCGGCATCGGCCTCGCGGACCGCCGCGCAATGCGCCGAGAAGTCGCCGGGCGCCAGCGAGTAGCGGATCGGCTCCAGCACCTCGAAGCCGAGATCGCGGGCATAGTCGAGACAGGCCGCCATCGGCGCGTTGGGGAAGGGGTGGTTGTCGCCCATGTACAAGAAGCGCGGCGGCGTCAGGTCCTGCAAGAAGGCCGAGACGTCGGCACCCCCCGTCCGCCGCCAGTCCGCCGCCGCCCACTGCACCAGGCCCCGGCAGCCGTCGGAATAGGACGGCCCGTAGAAGAAGTTGTAGGGAGCCGGGGTCTCGGTGTGCGGCGACCGTCCGGTGGGATCGGTCAGGTGACCGGAGGACGAGCCGGAGATGAACACCACCTCGTCGCCCGTCACGAACGGCACCATCGCCTCGGTATCGGCGGTGCCCCAGCCCAGCACGACGACGGGGCGCAGACTGTCGCGCCAGGCGGCGTAGGTGGCCACCGCCTGCAGCGGGTCATAGCCGTAGTCCACCGTCTCGTAGGCGATACGGTCGCCATCGACGCCGCCTTCGGCGTTGATGTAGTCCATCGCGTCGATCAGGCCCCGGGCATAGACCTGCGCGACCGGCGAGGTCTCACCGGTGGTGGTCGCCAGATGGCCGACCGGAATGTCGCCCGCCACGGCGCCGAGCGGCAGGCCGGCCAAGGCGGCCGCGAGGGCCAGACGGAAGGGGGATCCCTGCGTCATCGCATCCTCTACTGATTGGGCATCCGCTGTTGATCGGCGGCGCGGGACTCGACACCAGCCGCCATCGACAGCCATTCTATGGGTTGTAATTCGAATCTGGAATTGATCGAAATCAAAGACGATGCGGAGAAACCACCCTTAGATAGGGTTGAGCAACCCCGCACAGTTAAATCACCGAGGCAATACCCCTCCATCCCGGCAAGAGATGATCCCCGAGCAAGCCTGCTTTTCCTGAGAGGTTAAGCTGCTGCATGGTTGAGTATTGCCTGAAATCTACTTTGTTCCACCGGAGACTCTACGCAAGTTTTGCCAAGCGCTTGCGGATCGTCGTTTGGCGTCGGTCCCAGACCGCCGAGCCCCTGCGTGATAGGGAGTACCCATGGACACCCATGCCGGCCAGCCGGCGAACCACGCCGACGACAGCGCGGTTCGCCTCGTCGCCATGCCGCCCCTGGAGATGCGAGACACGACGGCCAATCCCGCGCCGCTCGGCCTGTGCGCCTTCGGGCTCACCACCGTGCTGCTCAACCTGCACAATGCCGGCTTCTTCGGGCTGGACGCGATGATCCTCAGCATGGGGATCTTCTACGGCGGAATCGCGCAGGTGTTCGCCGGGGTGATGGAATGGCGCAAGGCCAACACCTTCGCCACGACCGCCTTCATCTCCTTCGGGTTCTTCTGGCTCAGCTTGGCCGGCATCATCATGCTGCCGAAGCTCGGCCTGGCCGACGCCCCGTCGGCCTTGGCCATGGCGTCCTATCTGGGCATCTGGGGCATCTTCGCCACGGTGCTGTTCATCGGCACCTTCCGACTGAACAGAGCCTTGCAGATCGTCTTCTTCCTGCTGGTCGTGCTGTTCTTCCTGCTGGTGCTGGGCGACCTGACGGGCAACCGTCAGATCACCCGGATCGCCGGCTACGAGGGCATCGTCTGCGGCGCAGCGGCGATCTACACCGGCCTCGCCCAGGTCCTGAACGAGGTTTATGGACGTACGGTCTGCCCGCTGGGCCCGATGCAGAAATAGCCAGCGGGCAACGCAGCGCACCGGCCAGGCATCGCGTCTCTCTTCCGCGGTCGGCCGGCGTGGTCTAAGGTCCGCCGCACTCGGCCCCACCGGCCCAGCCGCGCCCGATTTGGTCCGCGGTGGGCAGCCGGCCGATGCTCCCGACCTGCCGCCGCCTGAGCGCCTTTCGTGAACGCCCTGCCCCCCCATCCCTCCGCCACCCGGCCCGTCGCCGCGGCGTCCATGGCGCCGCGGCGCATCGGTCGGGTCAACTGGATCGGGACCGGGACGCTCTATCGCAAGGAGGTGAAGCGCTTCCTCAACGTCTTCACCCAGACCATCGCCGCCCCGGTGGTGACGACGCTGCTGTTCTATGCGGTGTTCGCCCTGGCGCTGGGCGGCATCGTCCGCCAGGCCGGCGACGTGCCGTTTCTGCAGTTCCTAGGGCCCGGCCTGATCATGATGGCGATGGCGCAGAACGCCTTCGCCAACACCTCCTCGTCCGTCGTCATCTCCAAGATCCAGGGCAACATCGTCGATGTGCTGATGCCGCCCCTGGCGCCGGCGGAGCTGGCCTTCGCCTGGATCGCCGCCGGCATCACCCGCGGCGTGCTGGTCGGGCTGGTCACCACCGCGGCGATCCTGCCGTTCGCCGGATTTGCCGTCCACGACCCGCTGTTCATCGCCTACCACGCCGTGGCGGCGTCGATGATGATGGCGCTGTTGGGTTCCATCGCCGGCGTCTGGTCGGAGAAGTTCGACCACATCGCCGCCGTCACCAATTTCGTGGTGACGCCGATGACCTTCCTGTCCGGCACCTTCTATACCGTCGACCGGCTGCCCGAAGGCTGGCAGATCGCCGCCCATCTCAACCCGTTCTTCTACATGATCGACGGCTTCCGCTACGGCTTCATCGGGCAGAGCGACGGCACGCTGATGATCGGGCTCGCCGTCATGGCCGTCTGCAATCTGGCGCTCTGGCTGGTGCTGCTGCGCATGCTGGCGACCGGCTACAAGCTGAAGCCGTGACCGGGCGCGCCCTGCCGCCGGTACCGGCGCCGCGGCTCGACCGCCGTTTCGGCCGCGTGCATTGGCTGGGCATCGCCTTCGTCGCCCGGCGCGATTTCGGCCGGGTGCTGAATGATTGGCCGGAGACGATCCTGGCCCCGGTCTTCTCCACCCTGGTCTATATCGCGGTGTTGTCGCTGGCACTCGGCCCCGACCGCGACAGCCCGGCCGGGGAAGCGGCCTTGACCTTCGCGCTGCCCGGGCTGGTGGCGCTGGCGCTGATCCAGCGCTCGGTGGAGACCACCGCCTTTTCGCTGGTCTTCGACAAGCTGGAAGGCTCCATCGCCGACGTGCTGATGCCGCCGCTGTCCTCGGTGGAGCTGACGCTGGGCTATGTGCTGGCCGGCATGGCGGCGGGCCTGCTGACCGGCGCCATCGTGCTGGCGGCGGTGGCGGTCGCCTTCGCGGTCGTGCCGGCGATGCCGCTGGTCGCCGCCGCCTTCGCCGGTCTCGGCACCATCATGCTGACGCTGGCCGGCATCGTCATCGGCATCACCGCCGTGAAGTGGGATCACGTCGCCGCCTGGTTCGTCTTCCTGGTCGGGCCGGTGACCATGCTGTCGGGCGTGTTCGCGCCGGTCGACGCGCTGCCGGCGCCGCTGGATACGCTGATGCAGGTGAACCCGGTCTTCTACCTGATCGACGGGTTCCGCGCCGGCGTGCTGGGCGACGGCGCGGCGCCGGTCTGGCTGTCGCTGACGGTGGTCGTGGCGACCACCGCTATGTTGTGGGTTGCCGCGGTCCGGACCGTGGCGAAGAGCCCCCGCCTCAGGCCGTAAGCGGCCGTCGCCTAAGGATCATCCGGTGTCCACCACCCTGTTCGACCTCACCGGCCGGCGCGCGCTGATCACCGGATCGAGCCGCGGCATCGGCCTCACCTTGGCCCGGGGCCTCGCCGCCGCCGGCGCCGAGATCGTGCTGAACGGCCGCGACACCGCCCGGCTGGACGCCGCGGTCGGCAGTTTGGCCGACGCCGGCCACACCGCCAGCGCCTACCCGTTCGACGTTACCGACGCCGACGCGGTCGAGGCGGCGGTCGCCACCATCGAGGCGGAGCAGGGGCCGATCGACATCCTGGTCAACAATGCCGGCATCCAGGCGCGCGCCCCGCTGGCCGACATGGCGCCGGCGCAGTGGAACGCGGTGCTGGAGACCAACACCACCGCCGTCTTCCTGGTCGGCCAGGCGGTGGCGCGGCGGATGATCGCCCGCCGGCGCGGCCGCATCGTCAACATCGCCTCGCTGATGGCCCAGGTCGCCCGGCCGACCATTGGCCCTTACGTCGCCGCCAAGCACGCCGTGGTCGGCCTGACCCGGTCGATGGCGACGGAATGGACGCCGCACGGGCTGACCGTCAACGCCATCGGCCCCGGCTACTTCGCGACCGAGATGAACACCGCGCTCGCCGAAGACGCCGCCTTCACCGCCTGGCTGGAGGCGCGCACCCCCGCCGGCCGCTGGGGCCGGGTGGAGGAGCTGCAAGGCGCCTGCATCTTCCTGGCCAGCGACGCCGCCGGCTTCGTCAGCGGCCAGGTGCTGTATGTCGACGGCGGCCTGCTGGCGACGATCTGATCGCGCGGTAGACCCAGTTGAGACTTGGACCTCCCCTCCCCCTCGATGGGGGAGGGTTAGGGTGGGGGTGACGTTGCCGCACGCCGTCGGCGCCTGTGGGGCGCCCGTCTCGCACCGCAACGTCCGTGTCCATCCAATGGTGCCGTCGACGGGTGCTTCTTGATCCGGCTTCCCCGCCGACCAGGATCACCCCCACCCAACCCTCCCCCATCGAGGGGGAGGGCCAAAAAAACGGGCGGCGGCGATGAATGTCGATTCAGCCTACCCGCGGTTCATCCGGTTATCGATCAGGTCGCCGACCACCGTCGGATCCGCCAGCGTGCTGGTGTCGCCCAGCGCGTCATAGTCATTGGCGGCGATTTTCCGAAGAATCCGGCGCATGATCTTGCCGGAGCGGGTCTTCGGCAGGCCCGGCGCCCACTGGATCAGGTCCGGCGAGGCGATCGGCCCGATCTCCTGACGCACCCAGGCGACCAGCTCCTTGCGCAGCGGCTCCGTCGGGTCCTCGCCCACGTTCAAGGTCACATAGGCGTAGATGCCTTGGCCCTTGATGTCGTGCGGATAGCCCACGACCGCCGCCTCGGCGACCTTGGGATGGGCGACCAGCGCGCTTTCCACCTCCGCGGTGCCCATGCGGTGGCCGGAGACGTTGATCACGTCGTCGACCCGCCCGGTGATCCAGTAATAGCCGTCCTCGTCGCGCCGCGCCCCATCGCCGGAGAAGTAGTAGCCCGGGAAGGTCGAGAAATAGGTCTGAACGAAGCGCTCATGGTCGCCGAAAACCGTGCGCATCTGCCCAGGCCAGCTATCGGCGATGCACAGATTGCCGTCGGTCGCCCCGTCCAGCGGGTGGCCCTCGGCGTCGACCAGCACCGGCTGGACGCCGAAGAACGGCCGGGTGGCGGAGCCCGGTTTCAGCGCCGTCGCACCGGGCAAGGGGGTGATCAGGATGCCGCCGGTCTCGGTCTGCCACCAGGTGTCGACGATCGGGCAGCGGCCGTCGCCGACCACGGTGTGGTACCACATCCAGGCTTCGGGATTGATCGGCTCCCCCACCGAGCCGAGCACCCGCAAGGACGCCCGGCTGGTGCCCTTCACCGGCGCCTCGCCCTCGCGCATCAGCGCGCGGATCGCCGTCGGCGCGGTGTAGAAGATGTTCACCTTGTGCTTGTCGACCACCTGCCAGAACCGCCCGGCGTCGGGATAGTTCGGCACGCCCTCGAACATCAGCGTCGTGGCGCCGTTGGCCATCGGCCCATAGACGATGTAGGAGTGCCCGGTGACCCAGCCGACATCCGCGGTGCACCAGTAGATATCGCCGTCGTGGTAGTCGAAGACGTATTGATGGGTCATCGCGGCATAGACGAGATAGCCGCCCGAGGTGTGCAGCACACCCTTCGGCTTACCGGTCGAGCCGGAGGTGTAGAGGATGAACAGCGGCGCCTCGGCGTCCATCTCCTCGCACGGGCAGTCGGGCGAGGCGGCGGCGGCGGCGTCCTCGTAGCGCACGTCGCGCGCGTCGTCCCAATCCACCGCCTCGCCGGTGCGGGTGACGACCACGCAGGTATGCACGGTCGGGCAGGCTGCCATCGCCGTATCGGCGTTCTTCTTCAGCGGCACCTTACGGCCGCCGCGCAGGCCCTCGTCGGCCGTGATCACGGCGACGCTGTCGGCGTCCTGAATGCGGTCCTTCAGGCTCTCCGGCGAAAAGCCGCCGAACACCACGGAGTGAACCGCCCCGATCCGCGCGCAGGCGAGCATGGCATAGGCCGCCTCCGGGATCATCGGCATGTAGATGGTGACGACGTCGCCCTTCTTGATGCCGCGGCTCTTCAGCACATTGGCCAGGCGGCACACCGCTTCATGCGCCTCGCGGTAGGTGATGGCCTTGTCGTCGGCCGGGTCGTCGCCTTCCCACAGGATGGCGATCTGGTCGCCGCGCGTCGCCAGGTGCCGGTCGAGGCAGTTGTGGGCGACGTTCAGCGTGCCGTCGTGGAACCAGCGGATATGCACGTCGCCGCGATAGGAGACGTCCTTGATCTGGCTGTACGGCTTGATCCAGTCGACCCGCCGGCCATGCTCGGCCCAGAAGCCTTCCGCATCGTCGACCGAGCGCTGGTAGAGGTCCTGGTAGGACCCGTCATTGGCCCAGGCCGTGTCGGCCCAACCGGCGGGCACCGGAAATACGGTGGATTCGCTGCTCATTGCCGGACGTCCCCTCGACGATGTTTA
This sequence comes from Alphaproteobacteria bacterium, assembly GCA_028284045.1. GTDB lineage: Bacteria > Pseudomonadota > Alphaproteobacteria > DSM-16000 > Inquilinaceae > JANQSN01. The sequence goes on from JANQSN010000005.1 coordinate 24,783, forward strand.
TCGGTTGTTGAGCCGTTTTCGGCCGCTTTGGCGTAGGCGACGCCGCCGCCCGGCGGAGTGTGATCCCCGTCCTTGAGCGCCGGCGCCGAGGCCATGCTCTCGCATTATCCATCTTTTGGTGTCCCCCTCAACGCCCGGCGGCAGGGATGCGTTAACCGTTCGCGCCCGACGATCGCCGGAGCGCCCGGGCGGCGGTAGGTGGCGTCGTTAACCAGAGCTTAAGGGCTCGACGACAAGAATGCCGGGATGAGAGGCCGCCTCAGCCGGCCCGCCAACTGACCAGGACAGGACGTTCCGCCATGTCGCATGACCGGTCATCCCCGTCGCCCATGGTCGCCGTTGACTGTGCCCACGAGCTGGCCGATGCCGGCGAACGGATCTGCGTCGCCGCGTTGGAGACGATCATGAGCGCCGTGGAGGCCGAGCCGGTCCGCTTCGGCGAGGCCGCCGATACCGTCAAGGTGGTCGCCGAGAGTGTCTCGGAGATGGCGAGCGACCTGTTTCCGGAGGCCGACCGGGTCTCCACCCTGCGCCCGGCCGAGCCGATCTCCGCCTGACCGCGGACGCGCGACGGTCGCCCGGCCGCCGCGCCGGGCGCGCGACGTCTTAGGGGATCTCCGGCGCGATGCCGCCGAGGCGGCAGATATGCGCCCAATGGGCCGGATCGACCGGCATCACCGATAGCCGGGACTGGCGGATCAGCGCGAGATCGCCGAGCGCGGGATCCTGCTTGATCGCCGCCAGCGTCACCGGATGCGCCAGCGGCCGCTCCGCGCGCATGTCGACCATGCCGAAGCGGCCCGAGGCATCCGACGGGTCGGGATAGTACTCCCGCACCACCTCGACGATGCCGACGATCTCCTTACCCTGATTGGAATGGTAGAAGAAGGCGCGATCGCCCAGGCGCATCGCCTTCATATTGTTGGCGGCCTGGTGATTGCGCACCCCGTCCCAGGAGTCCACGCCGGCGGCGACATGGTCGTCCCAAGACCAGGTGTCGGGTTCGGATTTCACCAGCCAATAGGCCATCGCCACCACCGATCCAGGGAAACCTGAACGGGCGTTCTACTCGCTCGGCAGCACCTGTCGGAAGGGGTCGATCGCCACGGAGGCGAACAGGCCGGCTCGGGCATAGGGATCGCCGGCCGCGAAGGCCTCCGCCGCCGCCCGGTCGGGCACGTCGAGAATGATCAAACTGCCGGCCGGTGCGGCCCCGGCGTCGTCCAACAACGGTCCCGCCAGCCGGATCATCGGACCCTGTTGCGCCAGATAGTCCAGATGTGCGGTCCGGTTGGCCTTGCGCACCTCAAGAAAGCCGGGCTTGTCCCGACAGGTCAACGCGAACAGCATTCTCGCCCGCCACCACTTCGATCATCGCTCGGATACCGCAATCGGCGCCGCCCGTCGCGCACGCCGTGGCCCGGGGACCGCGGGCCGTCACAAGGCCGCGTCGGCCCCCGCCAGCCCGGGCTCACGTCATCTGGCGGCGCGCGTGACGAAGCCAGTGCGACTGAACGGACAGCACGGCTTGCGAGCAGGTGGTGACCGTCTTCGCCATCTCGAAGAAGGTCTGCACGTAGGCGAGCTGCACGCTTACGGGCGTGAGGTACCGTCCGGTCATTGTCTCACTCCTCGATCCTGCCCTTAAGGACGTTATTAGGTGCTCCACCAGCTTAATACTCGCAACGTCGAACCTTGGATCACTTCTCGGATAAAGAAGATCACCTAAATTTGCTTAGAAGACGAATAATTAGCGGTCCATCTGTCGCGAGATCTTGCCTCGGACGCTCTTCTTAACGGCTCGGCCTACCGCGCCGCAAGAACAAGCCTGCGATGACTTCAATATTTCCGCGGCGCGGGACGTCAGGACCGGGATGATCAAGCTTTGACGCCGGCCCCGGTGGCGGGCGGGGCATCGGGATCGAGTGGCCAGCGGGGTCGCGGCGCGAAGTCCAGCGGATCGGCCTGTCCCAGGCGCAGCCGCTCCACCCCGGCCCAGGCGATCATCACGGCATTGTCGCCGCACAGCGCCGGCGGCGGGACGGTGCAGGTCCAGCCGCGCGCGCCCGCCAAGCCGTCCAGCCGGTCGCGGATCATCCGGTTCGCCGCGACTCCGCCGGCCGCCACCAGACAGCGGATCTGGGGCTGGGCAGCGGCCGCCGCCGACATCGCCCGGGCCGTCCGGTCCACCAGACAGTCGGCGACGGCCACCTGCACCGCCGCCGCCAAATCCGCCTGGTCGGACGGATCCATCGGGCCCGGCGGCAGCCCGGCCACCGCCCGGCGCACCGCCGCCTTCAGCCCGGAGAACGAGAAATGCGGCTCGCTGCGGCCGACCATCGGCCGCGGCAGGGCGAACCGGCCGGGATCCCGCGCCGCCGCCGCCGCCCGCTCGATCGCCGGCCCGCCGGGATAGCCGAGGCCGAGAAGCCGGGCGGACTTGTCCAGGGCCTCGCCGACCGCATCGTCGATGGTCGTCGCCAACCGCCGGTACCGGCCGACGCCGTCGACCACCAGAAGCTGGCAATGCCCGCCGGAGATCAGCAGCAAGAGATAGGGGAAATCCACGCCATCGGTCAGCCGCACCGTCAGCGCGTGGCCTTCCAGATGGTTGACCGCGAGATAGGCAATGCCGGCCGCGGCGGCGATGCCCTTGGCCATCATCGAGCCGACCATGACGCCGCCGATCAGCCCGGGCCCCGCCGTCGCCGCGACACCGTCCAGGCGATCCGGCGTCAGCCCCGCCTCGTCCAACGCCCGGCCGACCAGACCGCCCAGCCGGGCGAGATGCGCGCGCGCCGCCACCTCCGGCACCACGCCGCCATAGGGCGCGTGCTCGGCCACCTGGTCGGTCAGCGGCGCGGACAGCACCCGGCCGTCGCCATCCACCACGGCGGCGGCGGTCTCGTCGCAAGAGGTCTCGATCCCCAGGACATGCATGGCCGGTCAGTCGTCCAGCCGGCGCCGGCCACAGCCACGCCGGGAAACACCGGCCCAATTCTGAACAGATGGTGGCAATCCCGCCTCACCCTGGTGTATCTGAGGGGCGGCCGTTGCGACGGCCTCACCCGTCTTCACGCGGCCCCCTATCCGGCCATGGTCATAGATCAGATGCCGGATCGCGCGAAACCACCGACGATATCCCGGTCGGTGTCCTTTCCGCCGACGCCCGACCGATCCGCCGCAGCGGCAGCCTTGGCCGGGGAGACCCTGAGATGCCCCTGCCCTGGCTGATCACGCGGCCGGCCGAAGAGGCCGAGGAGTTCGCCGAGGTCCTGGCGAAACGCGGTCATGCCGGCATCGTGGCGCCGATCCTGGAGATCCGCGCCGGCAGCCGGGCACGCGCGGACCTGGACGGCGTACAGGCCCTGCTGTTCACCTCGACGAACGGCGTACGTATGTTCGCCCGCCTGTCGACCCGGCGGGACATCCGGGTCCTGACCGTCGGGGACCGCACGGCAACGGCGGCGCGCGACGCCGGTTTCGCGATGGTCGACAGTGCCGCCGGCGCGGCCGGCGATCTGGTGCGCCTGGCGGAGCGGGAGCTTGACCCCGCGGCCGGCGCCCTCTGGCACGGCGCCGGCGCGCATGTCACCGACGAGCTGCGCCCGGCCTTGGAGCGTCTCGGATTCGAGCTGCGCACCGTGGTGCTCTATCGCGCGGCGGCGGTCGACCGTCTACCGGAAGCCGCCGTCTCGGCCTTGTCCGACCGTACGACCGCCGGTGTCCTGTTTTTCTCTCCCCGTACCGCCGAGGTCTTTGTTAAGCTGGCGGTACAGGCGGGTCTGGCCGATCGGCTGGCGGGGTTGGAGGCGCTGTGCCTCAGCCGGCCGGTCGCCGATGCCCTCCTGTCGGCGAGCCGCGCGGCCGGCCCCGCCGGCTCACCGGTCCGCTGGGCGCGCGTGCGCGCGGCGGCCCATCCCGACCGCAGCGCCTTCCTGGCCCTGCTTGACGACGATGACGAGGGGCGAACCATCGCCCCCGACGAGAGCCTTGCGGAACCGCTCATGACGCCCAGCGACACGCCGACCGATCCGCCCGCCGCCTCCGAGTCGAGCGAGGCGACAAGCGCCGTCATCGAACTGTTCGGCGGTATCCGCCCGATGGCCACCAAGCTCGCCATGCCCTTCACGACGGTGCAGGGCTGGAAGAAGCGCGGCAACATCCCCGACCAGCGGCACAGCGACATCGCCGCGGCGGCCGAACGCCATGGCATCGACCTGCCGGCCGGGCTGTTGGCGGCGACCACGCCGCCCAGCGGCGATCGCGCGGAGACCGACGCCGAGGAGGCACCGACGCTGACCGCCGGACCGCCCGCGGGATCGGCGCCCGGCGACGGTGCGACCGACGACAACGAACAGCAGGACGGCCAGGGCGCAGACACCCATGGCAAGACCGTCAGCGGGGAGGAGCGGCCGGTGACCACGCAGACAACCCAGGCGCCCGAACCGGCGCGCGGCGGCACGACGGGCTGGCTGGCGGCCATCGTCGCGGTGATCGCCGCGATCGCCGCCGCAACCGCGCCCTGGTGGGCACCGGAGCGACTGGCCGGCTGGCTGGGCCAGACCCCGGCGTCGGAGATCGACGAGCGGCTGGCGGCTTTGGAAGCCATCGACGCGCCGGACCTGTCCGGCATCGAAGGCCGGCTGGGCGATCTGGAAGACCGCCTGGCGGCGCTGGAGGCGCCGAGCGACGCACCCACCCCGGCCTCGGCCGACCAGCTCGATGCGTTGGCCGGCACCGTGGCGCAGCTTGAGGCGGCCCAGGAGAGTCTGGCTGCCGAGTTGGCCGCCTTGGCCGACCTGGCCGCCCAACCGGCGGTGGAGGAAGACCCGGCAACCGAACCGGCGCCGACCGATGCGGGCACCGTCGACCCGGCACCGACCCCGGACATCGACGTCGACGGGCTGGTGGCGCGCCTCGACGCGCTGGAGGCCGATCTGTTCGGCCTGGGCGACACCGTCGGCGGCTCGGCCGATGCGGTGGCGACGCTGGGTGCGCGCCTGGATGAGGTGGAAGCCACGGCCGGCGGCCTGGACGACCTGCTGGGCCGCCTGTCGGCCATGGAGACGGCCGTCGGCGGCCTCTCCGGCGATCTCGCCGCGCTGATCGAACGGGACCCGCTCGCCGGGGCGGAGGCGATCGAGCGCTTCGAGGGCCTGGTGACGCGGCTCGACCGGGTGGACGGCGCGGTCGGCGCGCTGCAGGCCGTGCGGGTCCGCATGGAGGCCCTGGAGACCGCGCAGACCGCCAACGACATGTTGCGCGACACGCTGTCCAGCGCGATCGACGACGTCAACCAGCGCATCGACGGGCTGGGCACCGTCGTCGCCCAGACCGAGGACACCGTCGGCCGGTCGCTGGACAACGCCACGGCCCGCCTGGAAGGCGCCCTGGACGAGACGGAGCGAACGCTCGACGCGGAGATCGTCGGGATCCGCGGCGATGTCGACGCCGCCGTCGCCGATCTGCAGTCCGAGGTCGGCACCACCGTGGCCGACCTGCAGTCCGACGTCGGCACCACCGTCGGCGGTCTGCAGGCGGAGGTGGCCGCCGCCGCCGCGGCGACCGACGCGCGGGTCGCCACCGTGGAGGCGTCGGTGGAAGAACTGCTGGCCGCCGATACCACGACCCAGGCGATCCTGCTGGCGGTCGGCCAGCTTCAGGTGTCGGTGGAACGCGGACAGGGCTTCACCGCGGCGCTGGCCACCCTGGAAGACGTCGCCGCCGACGACCCGGCCTTCGCCGATCAACTCGACCGGCTGCGCCCGCATGGCGAGAGCGGCGTGCCGACCCGCGCCCAGCTCGTCGACCGCTTCTTCCCGATGGCGGAGGCGGCGCGCGCCGCGGAGCGGCTGCCCGACGAACCCGACTGGATCGATCGCACGCAAGCCGCGGTGGAAGGGCTGATCAGCGTCCGCCCGGTGGCGCAGGAGGTCTCCGGCGACACCACGCCGTTCATCCTGGCCCGCGCAGAGGCGCGGGTGGCCCGCGGCGATCTGGACGGTGCGGTGGCGGCGGTCGGCGACCTGACCGGTGCGGCGGCCGACGCCGCGGCCGGCTGGCTGGCCGATGCCCAAGCCCGGCTGGCGGCCGAAGCGGCCTTGCAGGTCCTGACCGACGAGGCGGTGGGCCGCCTGACCGGCGCCACCGATCCCGCCGAGGACGCCCCGGCGGCGGAGGACGCCGCATCGGCCGAGGAGGCTGCGCCGCCGGAAGAGGCCGCCCCTGCCGAGGAAGCCGCACCGGCGGAAGTGGCCACCGAGGACATGGCGACCGAGGACATGGCGACCGAGGACGCGGCCCCGGAGGACGCGGCGGCAGAAGACGCAGCGCCGGAGGATGCGGCGCCGGCCGAGGACGCGGCTGCGGACGCACCGCCGGCCGACGAGGCCGCCGGCGAGACCCCGGACGACACGGCGCCCGCGCAAGACGCCGAGCCTGCCGAGGCGCCGGCCGCCGATACCGAGCCCTCGGACACCTCCGGCTGATCCGACGCCGGTTGATCTGACGCCACGCCTCTTGCACGACGGGCCCCTGCCATGCGCGCGACCCTCTTCCTGATCCTCAAGATCGCCATCCTCGTCGCCATCGCCGTCTGGCTGGTCGACCGGCCGGGCTCGGTGCAGATCGTCTGGCAAGGCTATGTGGTGGAGATCTCCTTCGCCCTGTTCGTCCTGGCGATCGCGCTTCTGATGGCGATCGCCGGCCTGGCCTACTGGCTCTGGCGGGTGCTGATCCGCTCCCCCCAGACCATCGCGCGGTCGCGCATGCTGGCGCGCCGGGAGCGCGGCTATGAAGCCCTGACCCAGGGCCTGGTGGCCGTCGCCGCCGGCGATGCGGAAGGGGCGAAGCGGCTGTCGAAGCGGGCCAGCGTGCTGCTCGACGGCCCGCCGCTGACCCAGCTTCTGTCCGCCCAGGCCGCCCAACTCGGCGGCGACGAAAGCGCCGCGCATGACCGGTTCGAGGCGATGGCCGAACAGCCGGAGACCGAATTTCTCGGCCTGCGCGGCCTGCTGGCCGAGGCGATCCGTCGGGAGGACTGGCTGGGCGCCCTCGACATCGCCAACCGGGCGCGGCGGCTCAGCCCGAACACGCCGTGGCTCTTGAAGGTCTCCCTCGACCTGGAGATCCGCCAGCGCAAATGGCTGGACGCGCAGAACACGCTGGCCCAGATGGTGCGGGTCGGCAGCCTGACCAACGCGGAAGGCCAGCGGATGCGCGCCGCCATCCTGCTGGAGCGCAGCCGCGAGGCGGAGGGCGAGGGCGACCTCGACCGGGCGCTGGAACTGGCCAACGAGTCCGCCCGCCAGCAGCCCGACTTCGTGCCGGCGATCGCCGCGGGGGCCGCCCTACTGGGCCGCCTCGGCAAGACCCGCCAAGCGGCGAAGATGATCGAACGGGCCTGGCCGACCCAGGCACATGACGATCTCGCCGCCGTCTACCGCCGCCTGGGCGGCGATGACGAGGACCCGGTCGCCCGCGTGAAGCGCCTGGAGGGCTTGAACAAGGCCGCACCGCTGGAAGCGGCGGGACTGCTGGCGCTGGCGGATGCGGAGATGGCGGCGCGGCTCTACGGGGCGGCGCGCGCTCATCTGACCCAGATCGCCGAGGGCAACGCCCATCAGGCGGCGACCCGCGGGGTGTTCCGGCGGCTGGCGGAGCTGGAGATCGCCGAGACCGGCAATGGCGACTCGGCGCGCCGCTGGCTGGAGCGCTCGGCCAGTGCCCCGCCGGATCGCGCCTGGGTCTGCGATGCCTGCGGCACCGTCGCGGCGGCTTGGAGCGCCATTTGCCCCGCCTGCGGCGCCTTCGCCAGCATGAGCTGGCGCAGCCCCAGCGAAGGCGTGCATCTGCCCGCCCCCGCGACACCGACCCTGCTGCCGGCGATGCCCTGATCGGCGCGCCGATCCGATCGGACGCGGTCGCGGCGCGACGGCGGGCCGGACTGGACAATCGCCCGACCCGGCAGTACCCAGGTCTGCCCGATCGGCCGCCGCTTGGATCGCGGGTCGCCCCGGCGACGCCGCGTGCCGCGTGCCACCCCCATCATCAGCCGGCCTGAGCCAACCTCTCGTGTCGCCTCCCGTCCTTCTTGTTCTGGTGTTCGGGGCGTGCCTGGCCGTGGCCGCCCTGGCGACGCGGCTGGCGCTGGGCGTGCTGACCCGGCGCGGCATCGTCGACCAGCCCAACCACCGCAGCAGCCACGACCGCCCGGTGCCGCGCGGCGGCGGCTGGGGCGTGGTGCTGGCGGTGCTGCCGGCCTGGGCGCTGCTCGGCCTCTACGGCAATGGCGGACCGGCGATCCCGGCGCTGATCGCGGGCAGCCTGCTGCTGGTCGGGGTGTCCTGGCGGGACGACCTGCACAGCGTGCCGGCGGGCCTGCGCCTGCTCGCCCAGGCGCTGGCGATCGGCCTCGGCCTCGGCGCCCTGCCGCCCGACGTGGTGGTATTCCAGGACATGCTGCCGCTGTGGCTGGACCGCGCCATCTGCTTCTTCGGCTGGCTGTGGTTCGTCAACCTCTACAACTTCATGGACGGGATCGACGGCATCAGCGCCGTGGAGACGCTGTCCATCGCCGCCGGCATCGTCGCCATCGCGCTGCTGGCCGGCCGCCTCGGCGCGCCGGAAGCCGCGCTGACCGCCGCGCTCGCCGGCGCGGTGCTGGGGTTCGCCGTCTTCAACTGGCATCCGGCGCGCATCTTCCTGGGCGATGTCGGTAGCGTGCCGCTGGGCTATCTCGCCGGCTGGCTGCTGTTGGATCTGGCGGCCCGCGGCGAGTGGGCGGCCGCCCTGCTGCTGCCAGCCTACTACCTCGCCGATGCGACGCTGACGCTCCTGGTCCGGTCCGCACGCGGCGCGCGGGTCTGGCAGGCGCATCGCGAGCACGCCTATCAGCGCGCCGTCGCCGCCGGCTGGCGCCACGACCGGGTGTCGCTGCTGATCCTGGCGGGCAACGCGGTGCTGATCGGCCTCGCCATCGCCGCGGCACTGCCGGACGGACCGCCCGATGCGGCCCTGCTGGCCGGCGGAGCGGTCGTGGCCGTTGGCCTGCTGGTGGCCCTGCGGCGCATGGCCGCCCGGCCGCCGCGGTGAGCGCGGGCCGCCCATGCGCGTTCTCGTCACGGGACCCGGCGGTTTCGTCGGCCGCGCGCTGGTCCTGCGGCTGAGCGACGAGGGTCTGGACGTCCGCGGCGCCGGCCGGGCGGAGACCGGCGGCATCGGCCCTGAGACCGACTGGCGCCCCTGGCTGGACGGCGTGGATGCGGTCATCCATCTGGCCGCGCGCGTGCATGTCATGGGCCGCGACGCACCGCCGCCGGAGGAAGACTACGACTGGGTCAACGCCGAGGGCACGCGCAAGCTGGCGGAAGATGCCGCCGCGGCGGGCGTGCGGCGCCTGGTCTTTCTCAGCTCCGCCAAGGTCATGGGCGCCGCCAGCCCGCCCGGCCGGCCCTTCGCCGAGACCGACCCGCCCGACCCGGCCAGCGGCGACCGCTACGCCCAGTCGAAGCGCAAGGCTGAGATCCACCTCGCCGAGATCGCCGACGCCCAGGGGATCGAGGTGGCGATCCTGCGGTCGCCGGTGGTCTACGGCCCCGGCGTCGCCGGCAACATCGCCCGCCTCGCGCGCTGGGTGGAGCGCGGCGTGCCCCTGCCCTTCGCCAGCGTCGACAATCGGCGCAGCCTGGTATCGCTGGCCAACCTGGTCGACGCCGTCCATCGGATGCTGGTCCATCCCAACGCCCCGGGCCTGACCGCCTTCGTCAGCGATGGGCAGGACCTGTCGACGCCGGCGCTGATCGGCGCGCTCGCCGATGCCCTCGGCCGGCCCGCCCGGCTGGTCGCCGTGCCGCCGCGGCTGCTCGCCGTCGCGGCGGCGGCCTCCGGCCGGCGGGACCTGGCGGAACGGCTGCTCTCGGACTTCGCGGTGACGCCGACCGGGTTGGCGGCCAGGCTCGACTGGCAGCCGATCGAGACGCCGCAGGCCGGCCTGGCGGCCTTTGCCCGCTGGTGGCGCGACCGCTGACCCCGCACGCCTTCGGCTTTTCCCGGGACAGCGCGGCCGGCGAGCGGGTATATCGGGAGAGTCAAAGCCTTACGGGGTGCCCGGCCGATCGCCGGACCCGCCCACCGCCCGCGAGACCCGCCCCCTTGCCCGCGCGCCTGTTCCGCCTGCCGGTCCGCCCGGCGACCCTGGCCCTGATGCACGACATCGCCATGTCGGCGCTGGCCTTCCCGGTTGCGCTGGCGCTGATCGGTGCCTGGGGCGGCCTGGTCGCCGACGGGCCGGAGGTGCTGCCCGCGACGGCGCTGTTCGCCGGGGCGGCGGCGATCTGCTTCCGCGCCTCGGGCATGTATCGCGGCGTGTGGCGCTATGCCTCGATCCGCGACCTGGTCGCCATCGTCGTCGCCAGCGCCGCGGCGATCGTCCTGTTCCTGCCCGTCATGGCGGTGGCCCAGCCGGCCAACCTGCTGCCCTGGCGGATGCTGGCCGTGTTGTGGCTGTTGATGGTGCCGATGCTGGCCGGGCCGCGCCTGATCTACCGCGTCTTCAAGGACAGCAGCGCCCAGCGCGCCGGACCGGACGGCCGGCCGCGCGAGCGCGTCCTCCTGGTCGGTGCCGGCGATGCGGCGGAGCGCTACATCCGCGCCACGGAGGAAGACCCGCGCAGCACCGTGCGCGTCGTCGGCCTGCTCGACGAGAAAGAGCGGCGGGTCGGGCGCCTGATCCGCGGTATCCCCGTCCTGGGCGGCCTGGATGTCGCCGGTGCCGTGATCGACGCCTTGGCGGCGGAGGGGCGCATGCCCGCCCGGCTGATCCTCACCAAGGGGCGGGAATGGATCGACGGCTCCGCCATCCGCGACCTGATGGCGGCGGCGGAACCGCGCGGCGCGACGCTGGCCCGGCTGCCGGGCGACTTCGCCTCCGCCCAGCGGATCACCAACCGGCTGGTGACGCCGGAGCCGGTGGCCCTGGCCGACCTGTTGGGCCGGCCGCAAACCCGCTTCGACCGCGCGGCGGTGGAACGGCTGCTGGCCGGCCGGCGGGTGCTGGTGACCGGGGCGGGCGGCACCATCGGGCAGGAGCTGTGCCGGCAGATCGCCGCCCTGGCGCCGGAGCGGCTGATCCTGGTCGACAATGCGGAGTTCAACCTCTACGCCATCGGCCTCGACCTCGCCGAGCGGTTCCCCGACCAGGCCCGCACCGCGGTGCTGGCGGATATCCGCGACCGGGCGCAGATGGTCCGCCTGTTCCGCGACGAGGCGCCGGCCGTGGTCTTCCACGCCGCCGCGCTGAAGCATGTGCCGATCGTGGAGACCAATCCCTGCCAGGGCGTGCTGACTAACGCCATCGGCTCGCGCAACGTCGCCGACGCGGCCCGGCTGTGCGGGGCGGCGGCGATGGTGCAGGTCTCCACCGACAAGGCGGTCAACCCGTCCAACGTGATGGGCGCCACCAAGCGCCTGGCGGAAGGCTATTGCCAGGCTTCCGACGTGCTGGCGCCGGAACCGGGCGCGACCGCGGGATCGGAAGGCCGGCGCACCCGGTTCATGACCGTGCGGTTCGGCAATGTGCTGGGCTCCACCGGCTCCGTCGTGCCGCTGTTCGAGCGGCAGATCGCCCGCGGCGGCCCGGTGACCGTCACCCATCCGGATGTCGAGCGCTATTTCATGACCGTCGGTGAGGCGGTGGAGCTGGTCTTGCAAGCCTCCGCCTACGGGATGCGCAGCGACGCCCAGCGCGGCCGCATCCTGGTGCTGGACATGGGCCGGCCGATCCGCATCGTCGATCTCGCCCGCCAGATGATCCGCCTGGCGGGGTTGGAGCCGGAGCGCGACGTGCCGATCCGCTTCACCGGCCTGCGCCCGGGCGAGAAGCTGACGGAGGAGCTGTTCGCCCCGGCGGAGCCGCTGTCGCCCAGCCCGGTCGACGGCGTGCTGATCGCCGCCCCCCGCCCCGCCGACCACGCCATCCTGTCGCGCGCCCTGACCGATCTCGACGAGGCCGCCGGCCGCGACGACATCGCCCGCGTGCTGACGCTGCTGCACCATCTGGTGCCCGAGTTCCGCAACGACGAGGAAGTGGGTGCGGCGCCGCCAGGCGCCGATCGGGCGGGACCGGCGCAGAAACCGCCAGCACCCTTCAGCGGATCTTAAGCTCTCTAAGGCATGATGGCAGGGTCCGACACGAGGCGGCCCCCGCACCCCCATGCACCTGCCCTCCACCAGCGCCTTGCTGGATGCCTTCGCCCGGATCACCCGGTTCGCCGAGGTCCGCCCACCCCCGCCGCCGGTCGCGGCCGAGCGGCCGGAGGCTGCGCCCGGCACCCCGGCCGAAACGCGCCAAGCCGTCTTCCCCCCCGACGCCGGCGACCGCCCCGGCAGCGACTTCCGCCACCCCCCAGGCGACGGCCCCTTCCGCCGCGGGATGCTGGTGGACTTGAGGGTCTGAGCGGCACGGCGCCTGAGGGTCGTCATGCGGCGGCGACGGATCAGTCCGGCGCATCTGCATCCAGGATCTCAACGATCGGACCCAGCAGGTCTTCGTCGACCGACCGTCCGGTGGCGTTGAACACCTCTCGATAGTTGCCGACAACGGTCGCCATCAACGAGGCAAAGGCGGCCGAGTTGCGCAGGAAGAACGGCCGCAGACTCCGGACCGCCTCTTCCGTCGCCGCCAGCGCCTCCTTGCGCCGTCCGAGACCCCATAAGCGATTGCCCAGGTTGGTGAGCGACCGAACCAGATCGGGCGTTGAGACATCCGGACGGGTGCGCGCCAAGCCGCGGCAGAGTTCCACAGCCTCCCGAGCCGCCGCCAGCGCCTCCTCCGACCGACCGACACCCGACAGGCGGATGCCCAGGTTGTTAAGCGACGCGGCCAGGTCGGCCGAGAAGGCTTCTGGGCGGGCGCGAGCCAGGGCGCGGCGGAACTCCACGGCCTCCTGCGTGACCGACAGCGCTTCCTCCCGCTGGCCGACGGCCGAAAGAGCGTTGCCCAGGTTGTTGAGTGACCGGGCTAGATGGTGAGTGAAGGCGTCTGGATGAGTGTCCGTAAGGTTCCGATATAGCTGAACTGCTTCCTGGATTGCCGCCAACGCCGCCTCATGTCGGCCGACGTCCGACAGCATCTTCCCAAGATTGTTGAGAGACACCGCAAGGTTGTGCGTGAAGGCGTCCGGACGGTCCCGCGCTAGGTCACGGAAGTGCTCCGTAGCCTCCTGCGTTACCGCAAGCGCCTCTTCCTGAAGGCCAAGATCTGCCAGATCACCGCCCAGATTGATGAGAGATCGTGCCAAATCGGGCGTGAAGACGTCCGGATGGGCGTCCGCAAGGGCGCGGCGAAGTTCCACAGCTTCTTGCGTCGCCGCCAGCGCCTCTTCTCGTCGCCCAAGAGCAGACAGATCGACGCCTAAGTTGGTGAGTGACCGAGCGAGGTGAGACGTGAAGGCATCCGGTTCGAGATCCGCAAGGGCTCGGTGGAGTTCCACGGCCTCCTGCGTCGCCGCCAGCGCCGCCTCCCTCTCACCAAGATCAGATAGATGCACACTCAGGTTGCCCAGCAGCCGGGCGCGGTCTTCCGGGTTGGCTGCCTGATCCGCCAGAACCGACAAAACGGCCGCCCCGAAGCCCGCTGCCCAGTGCGGCGCCCGCTGTTTGACGGTCACCTCGAACGCCGCCGCACGCGTCGGGTCGCGGCGCAGCATCTCGGCCAGGCACACGTCCAGGGGATGGCTGCCGTGTGCCGTGCGCTCCAACGCCGCCAGGTCGTAGAAGATGCGGCTGAGGCGATCGCCCAGGGTGGCGGCGCCGTCCCGCAGTGCCGGGAACAGCCAGTCGGGCAGGCGATCATGGCCGACAGGCAAGGCTTTCGGGAACAGGGCGAGGTCGACGAAGGCGGCCGCCGGGCGGTCCGGCTGCAACGGTGCCAGGCGTCCATCGCGCCACCAGGACGTCCCGCTCAGCAGGTCGACGACGTCGCCTGCGGGCGCCTGGGCGGCACCGGCGGAGACCAGTTCCCGGATCGCTGGCGGCGCCAAGCCGTCGGCCAGCACCGCTAGGGCCAACAGCCGTTCCAGACCAGCGTCGCCGAGGCCCACCGCCTTGGAGGCGTGGTGCACCCGCCGACGCTCCCGCCGTGCCAGGTCACGCAGCAGGTCGCCGCCGCCCAGGCCGAATGGGTCGTCGGGTGCCAGCACCGCATGCACGGCGGCGGCGGCGGCGAACAGCGGCAGGGCATTCTCCGGTGACCGCGCCAGCCAGTCCGCCGCTGTCGACAGGTCGGGCAGCGCGCACCCGGCTTCCTGCGCGAAGTTTCCTACCGCTTCTTTGATCAAGCCCAGCGCATCCGCCTGTGCCAAGGAGTCCGGTACCGCGACGGCCTGGCGGGCGAAGCGGCCTTCCATCACCTCAGCCTCCCGCTCCCACGCCTGCGCGGATCGGCGCGATAGCAGGAGCAGGCGGATCGGGTAGGGGCCGTCCTGCCAGTCGGCCAGACGGGCGAGCAGCGCATGGGTGCGCACTGGCTGCTCTTCGGGGTAGTCGAGGATCAGGAACAGGCCCGGCGGATCGACGTCGAACAGCACGGCCTCGCTGCGCGGCAGGAAGCCGGCGGTCCAGCCCTCCGCCCTCAGCTCGCGGGCCACGGTCGCGGCGAGGCGCGTCTTGCCCGCGCCGCCCTCACCCGTCACCAGCCGGACAGTCGCCGCCTGCGTGGGGCTACGCGCCCATTCCAGGATCGCCTGCCGCTCCGCGTCGCGGCCGTACAGTGTCTCCACCAGGCCGTAATCCCAGCGCAGCACGCGGAACAGGTCGGGTTCACCGTCTTCGAAGGCCTCGGCGAGCGAATGGGCGGGCAGCACCGGCTGGGTCGCCGGCGGCATGCCGGTCGGTGACGGAACGCCACCGCCGGCGCCGTTGGCCTGCGCAATGTTGCCGCCAAAGCTGAAGGCGAACTGATGCAACGACCCCATCGCCCAGCCCTACCCGACCGCCAGGCCAATCAGGCCGACCGCCAGGCCGGCCACCGAAAGGCCCAAGCCGATCCAGTCGCGGGGCGTGCGCCCGCGCGCACCGCTGAGGCCGGCACCGACATGGGTCATGGTCTGGCGGACGTCGCCGAACACGCTGATGCCGGTTTGGGTGTACCGCGTGTCCGGGCGGCGCGTCCCGCCCGCAACGGCGATGCCGACGACCACAAGAAGACCACCGGCGATCATCAGTAGCAGGCCGTCGACCACTGCACCCCTCCCGGCTGTCCTCTTCGCACAGCAGGATAGCGCAAATGGCCGGACTGACGGCAAGATCGCCGTCTCGCGCGCCGGAACCGCCGCAATACCCCTACAACGCCTCGTTGAAATCCGCGATCAGGGAGGCGATGCGGGCGATGTCGCTCTGGTCCATGATGACGTCGGCGCGGCGGCGGGCGGCCAGCGCGTCGAGTTGGCGGACGCGTTGCTTGATGCGCAACAGCGAACTGGTCGACATCGAGAGATCCCGGATGCCGAGGCCGATCAGCAGGGCCGTCAGCCGGGCATCGCCGGCCATCTCGCCGCACACGCTGAGCGGAATGCGCGCGCGCAAGGCCGCCTGGGTGGTGAACTGAACCAGGCGCAGGACGGCGGGGTGCAGAGGCTCGTACAGCTCCGCCACCTGCTCGTCGCCGCGGTCGATGGCCAGCGTGTACTGGATCAGGTCGTTGGTGCCGAGCGCGAAGAAATCGCATTCCCGGGCCAAAGCGTCGGCGGCCAGCGCCGCGCCGGGGATCTCGATCATCGCACCCAAGGGCGGCACCGGATCGGCGATCGCCACCCGCCGGCGCTCCAGCCGCCGCACCACGCGGTCGAGGATCGCCTTGGCCTGGCGGAGCTGGCCCTGCGTCGCCACCATCGGCAACAGGATGCGCACCGGCCCCAGGGCGCCGGCCCGCAGCATCGCGGCGAACTGGGCCTCCAGCAGGCTCGGCTCCTTCAGCGACAGCCGGATCGCCCGCGCGCCCAAGGCCGGGTTGCTGGACGGCGGAAAGCGGTCGCCCAGGGCGGAGGCCAGCTTCTCCCCGCCGACATCCAGCGTGCGCAGGGTCACCGGGCGACCCTGCATGCCCTCCACCACCGCACGCAGGGTCTCGAACTGCTCATCCTCCGTCGGCACGTCGCTGCGGTTCATGAAGGAGAACTCGGTGCGCAGCAGGCCCACCCCCTCCGCCGCCACATCCAAGGCCGCCGCCACCTCGTGCGGCAGGTCGATATTCGCCTGGAGATGCACCGCCTCATGGTCGCGGGTCACCGACGGCACGGCGATCAGGGCGCGGAGCTGGGCGCGCTCCGCCGCCATGCGGGCCTGGCGGTGGCGGAAATGCTCCAGCGTGGCGGGGTCCGGGTCGACCACCACCTGGCCCGCGGTGCCGTCGACGACGATGGTCTGGCCGGATTCGATCCCATGCAGCAGCCCGGCGACGCCCAGCACCGCCGGCAGGCCCAGCGAGCGGGCCATGATCGCGGTATGCCCCTCCGCCCCGCCCAGCACGGTGGCGAAGCCGCCGATGCGCTCCGGGTCCATCAGCGCGGTGTCGGCCGGGGTCACCTCCTCCGCCAGCACGACGGCGTCCGGCGCCATCGCGGAATAGGTCGGGTAGCGGCGGTCCACCAGGTTGCGGATCAGCCGGCTGCCGACGTCGCGGATGTCCTGCACCCGGCCGGCCAGATAGCTGTCGTCCATCGCGGCGAACTGGCGGACGATGAAGGCCAGTTCCGCCTGCACCGCCCATTCCGCGTTCAGCCGGTGTTCGGCGATGCGCCGGGCGACGCCGCGCACCAGGCGGCTGTCGCTGACGATGGCGAGATGCGCCTCCAGGAGATAGCGGATCTCCTCCGCCGCCGATTCCGGCAGGCCGGCGGCCTTGTTCATCAGCTTGCGGAGCTGGCGGCGCGCCTTCGCCGTGGCGTCGGCGAAGCGGCGGCCCTCGTCCGCCACCTCGTCGGGCGGCACGAAGTATTCCGGCACCCGCGCCAGGCCGCTTTCGATGACATGCGCCGGGCCGATCGCCACCCCCGGGGAGACGGCGAGGCCGGTCAGCACCCGCTCGCGCGACGACGCGGGATCGCGGCGCGGCGGCGGCTCAGTCCTCATCGAACAGGCGATCGACAAGCTGGGCCAGCGCCGACGCGGCCGCCACCGCCTCCGGCCCGTCGACGGTCAGCGAGATCTCGCTGCCGCAGCCCGCCGCCAGCATCATCAGGCCCATGATCGATTCGCCGCCGACGGTCATGCCGTCGCGGGTGACCGCGACCGACGCGTCGAACTGCCCGGCCAGCTTGACGAATTTCGCCGCCGCCCGGGCGTGCAGGCCGCGCCGGTTGCGGATGGCGACGGTGCGCTGGATCGCCGTATCGGACAGGCCGCCGGCGCCCTCGGCACCCTCGCCCGGGGTGGCGTGGCGGCCGGCCTCCCCCTCGAATTCAGCCATTTCCTCCCCCGAATCTCATTTTTGGCGGATCGATGCGCAGGGCAGATCAGGGGGGTTGCTGCCCGGTTGCGCGGTATCGATCCCTAATCGTCCACACCGCTATTGTCCGTCGGCCAGCAGGGCCGAGGCGACGTTGATGTATTTGACCCCAGCATCGCGCGCCGCGGCAACCGCCCGCGGCAGGCTCTCGCTGACCCGTACCGAGGCCAGCTTGATCAGCATCGGCAGATTGATGCCGGCGATCACCTCGATGCGCTGCTTCTCCATCACCGAGATCGCCAGGTTGGACGGCGTGCCGCCGAACATATCGGTCAGCAGGACGACGCCGCGGCCCCGGTCCACCGCCGCGACGCGGTCGAGGATCTCCCGGCGGCGCTGCTCCATATCGTCGTCAGGGCCGATGCAGACGGCGGCAATGCCCTCCTGCGGGCCGACCACATGCTCCAGGGCGGCGATGAACTCTTCGGCCAGCCGGCCATGGGTCACCAGCACCAGGCCGATCGTGTCGCTCGCCGCCGCCGTTTCCGACGGTCCCCCTTGGGCAGGCGCCAACGCGTCACCAGGGCCGCGATCGGAGGGTGTGTGGTTGCCCGTCATCCGTCCTGCTCCAGCCTTCGCCGATCTAATCAACCACCAGATCGCGATGCGTCAAGCCGACCGATACGCCGGCCTCGCCCAACCATCGGGCGAGCCGCTCGCTGACATAGACGCTGCGGTGCCGGCCGCCGCTGCAGCCGACGGCGATGGTCAGATAGCTCTTGCCTTCGCGCGCATAGCGCGGCAACAGCGGGCCGATCAGGCTGGTCAGTCCCTCGAAGAACCGCGGGAAGTCGGGATCGGACGCCACCGCCCGGCCCACCGGCTCGTCCAGGCCCGACATCGGCCGCAAGGCGGGGTCCCAATGCGGGTTCTTCAAGAAGCGGACATCGAACACCAGGTCGGCCTCCCGCGGCAGGCCCGCGCGGTAGGAGAACGAGGTGAGGAAGACCAGAAGGCCCGGATCGCCGGTCAGGCGAAACTGACCATGGATGTGGCGGCGCAGATCGGGGGTCGCGGACAGCGAGGTATCGATCACCAGATCCGCCTGGTCGCGGATCGGCGCCAGCGTTCTCAGCTCGTAGAGGATGCCGTCGGCGACCGGCCGGTCGAGCGCCCGCGGATGGCGCCGCCTTGTTTCGGTAAACCGCCGCTGCAGCACCTCGACATCGGCGACGATGAAGGCCAGGCGTACCGACAAGTCGGCCCGAGCCTTCAGCGCGGCGATCTGGTCGAGGAAGGTGTCGGCGGCGAAGCCGCGGGTCCGGCTGTCGACCACGACGGCCAGGGGCCGGCCGGCCTGGTCCGCCCCGTCCACCAGGGCCGACAGAAGCTTCAGCGGGACGTTGTCGATCGCCTCGTAGCCGAGGTCCTCCAGGCATTTCAGCGCGGTGGACAGCCCCGCCCCGGACAACCCGGTCAGCACCACCACCGGACGGCGCGGGTCCGCCCGATCCTCAAGGTCGGCCGCCGGGCCGTCCGCGGCCGCCTCGCCTGCCTCATGCATCGCCCCGGTCTTCCCCGCTAGCAGGCTCTCCGGGATCGAGGGGAAGAGACCCGTCTCCCCGATCCCGACTCAGCGCGACGGCCAGCCCTCCACCAGAAGGGGCCATGCCGGCTCCGTTGTAAAGCGGGCGGCGGCCACCGCCAACCACAGCAATGCCGCGGCGTCGGGTCGCCACGGGTCGAGGGTCAACAGCGGCAGGGCGACGCCCGCCAAAACGGTCTCAGCCGGCGCCGGCAGCCGTTCCGGCGGGGCTGCGGCGTCCAGGCGGACCACCAGCACCAGTGGCGCCGCCCGGTCATGGGCCAGCCGCGCCAGCCCGGCGCCGCGCACCTCGATCCACCCGGCCAGCGATTGCACGGGACGGGCGAACACCACCCCGTCCACGGCTGCGACCCGCACCCGGTCGTCGGCGACCAGACGGCCGCCGCCGGCGATCAGCCGCAAGGCCAGCGACGACTTACCCGACCCCGCCGGGCCGGTCAGCAGCACGCCTTTGCCGTGGCACGCGACGGCCGTCGCGTGCAGCCCGGCCGGCGCGCCACCGCGGTCCGGGGCGGCCGGCGGCGGCTCAGCTCCCGGCGGCAAGGTCCAGGCTGTAGGTCGACTGCCCGTCGAAGACATAGACGCGGACATAGTAGGTGCCGGACATCAGCGACCACTCTAGCCACTCGTCCTCCCGGCCGGGGTTGAGGGAGCTGGCCAGCACCGTCGAGCCGTCGCCGTCCAGCAATTCGACATCGACATCCGAGGCCAGCCCGGACAGCTCGACCGTCAGCATCTGCGGCGCGTCCACGGTGACGGCATAGAAGTCCTGTTCGTCGCCCGGCCCCACCCAGTCGGAGAAGGTCTCCGCCTGCCCCGCCGTCAGGGTCACCGGCCGCGCCTCGCCGACGCTGTTGCCGGCGTTGTCCTCCGGCATCGGGCCGGCGGCGACGGCGGCGACGCTGACCTCATAGTCGGTGCTGCCGGAGAACGGCACGACGACGACGTAGTAGGTGCCGGGCGACACCTGGGTCTCCATCCACTCGTCGCTGCTGCCGCCCTCGGCGGAGGAGGCCAGGACCGTCCCGAAATCGTCCTCCAGGCTGATATCGGCGTCGTCGCTGAGGCCGCCCATGGTCACCGTCACGGTCGAGCGCTCGGTGACGGAGAAGGCGTAGACATCCGCCGGATCGCCCGGGCCGACCCATTCCGACACGGTGGCCCCGCCGCCGGTCAGGTCGCCGAGATCGGTCGCCGCGGCCGGCTCGTCGCCCACCGTATCGTCGGGCGGCGGATCGCCGGGCAGGCCGGTCAGGGTCAGCGAATAGGGCGTCTCGCCCTCATACATATAGACCTCGATGAAGTAGAAGCCGGGCGCCACCGTCAGGAAGAAGGCCTCGTCCGACGATCCGGCGGCCGCGCTGTCGGTCATATACTCGCCATTGCCGTCCAACAGCGTGATGTCCGCGTCGGCCTGCAGGCCGGTCAGCGTCGCCTCCAGCTCCGTCCAGTCGGAGACCTCGAAGCTGTAGAAGTCGGAGACGTCCTCGGGCCCGACGAAGGCCTGGCGGGTGATCGGCTGGGCGCCCAGCAAGCCCAGCGGCTGGGCCGCGTCCATGGAGTTGTCGGCCGAGGCGACGAACCCACCCTCGCCCGGCGCCGCGCCGTCGCCGCCCGGCAGCATCACCCGCATCGGCTCCAGCACCGGCTGCCAGACATAGCCGACGGCCCCGTCGTCGAGTTCGACGCGATACCAGGGGCCGGTGGCGACCCGGCCGGTGACGAAGATCTGGTCGCCGAAGTCCAAGGTCGCCAGGCGCTCGCTGGCCGCATCCGGTTCCGCCCGCACCGCCGCACTGACCCAGGTGACGAAATAGGGACCGTCGATCGGCTCGGCGATCACGACCGCGTCGGCGTCGCTCTCCGACGGGTCGTCCGTCTGCGCGGTGGCCGGGCCGGCGGCCAGGGCGATGACCAGGGCACCGGCGGCGACCGGGGCCAGCGCGCGGATGCGCCCGGCGCGCGGCCGCACCGGGAGGCCGCAGCCGGCACCGTCTTGATCTGTCATCGGTCGAGTCCTTGTTGAAGAGAGTATCGAGGGTCGTCGGCCCAGTCGGTCGGGGTCACGCGCACTCTACAGCGCCGGGATCCGGACGGTGAAGCGGGCGCCCGGCCCATCCTGGCGGTTCTCCGCGGCGATGGTGCCGGCATGCGCCTCGACGATCTGGCGGGAGATGCTGAGGCCGAGGCCGGAATGCGCGCCGAACTTCTCGCGCGCCGGCCGCTCGGAATAGAAGCGGTCGAAGATCGCCTGCAGCTTGTTGGGCGGGATGCCCGGCCCGCGGTCGCTGACCGTGACCTCGACCATGTCGCCGTCGCGGCGGGCAGCCAGCTCGATCCGCTCACCGGGCGGGGAGAAGCTGATGGCGTTGCCGATCAGGTTGCGGAACACCTGGACCAGGCGCCCTTCCAGCCCGGCGACCACCAGCGGCGCGTCGCCCGCCACCGGCACGGCGACGACCAGGGGTCCACCTTCCTCCGCCGTGCCGACATAGAGATCCGCCAGCATGCGCAGCATCTCCGGCATGTCGACCGGTTCGGCACTGGCCCGGCTCAGCTCGCTGTCCAGGCGCGAGGCGTCGGAGATGTCGCTGATCAGCCGGTTCAGGCGCTGCACATCCTCCACGATGATCGACAACAGGCGGCGCTGCTGCTCCGGATCGCTGATCCGCGCGGTCGTCTCCACCGCGCTGCGCAGCGAGGTCAGCGGGTTCTTGATCTCATGCGCGACATCGGCGGCGAACCGCTCGGTCGCGTCCATGCGGGTCCACAACGCCTCCGTCATGTCGCGCAGCGAGCGCGAGAGATCGCCGATCTCGTCACGCCGCGCACTGAAATCGGGGATCGAGTGCTCGCGGGTATGGCCGCGGCGCACCCGTTCCGCCGCCTGGGCGAGCCGGCGGATCGGGCGGGTGATCGACGACGCGAGATAGACCGACAACAGGACGGTGACGATCAGGGCACCGATGAAGACGCTGAGGATGTCGGCGCGCACGGAGCGCATGGCGCGCTCGATATCCACGGAATCGGTGGTCACCAGCACCGCCCCCATGACGATGCGCAGGCGCTGCACCGGCACCGCCGTGCCGAGGATCAGGCCGCCGTCGTCGGCCGCCCAGATCTGGTCGTCGACATCCCCGGTCAGCGCGGTGACCACCGACCGGTAGTCGCCCGCCCGCTGGGCCGCCCGCTCGCGATAGGTCGGCCATTCCCGGCGGTCCGGCACCAGCCGGGAGAGCCAGCCGACGGCGTCGTCGAGGCCGCGGATGATCCAGCCCCGGTCGTCCATCGGCGCCAGGGGCTGGACCTCAATGACGCCGCCGGGCTCGCCGAGCTGGCGGCTGTCGGCGATCAGCCGGCCGTCGACGTCGAAGACGCGGGTGCGGGTGTCGGTGATCTCGTAGAGACGCCGCACCATCTGCTGGGCGATGCCGGGATCCACCCCCTGCGGCTCGTCATAGCGGCCGACGGCCGCCCCTTCGGCCAGCGCCGTCGACAGGATCATCGCCTCGGTGCGCAGGGCCCCCAGCTCCGCCTGGATCAGCCGATCCTCGTAGCGGCCGAGATAGAGCAGGCCGGCCACCAGGATCGCTAGGGCCAGGATGTTGACCGCCAGGACCCGCAGGGTGAGCTTCGAGACCGACCGCCGGCGCTGACGCGCCGCGCGGTCGGTGAGGCGGCGGGGTTCCGCCTCGGCCGGCGCGGCGGCGGGTTGTTCGACCGGTGCGACCGGCGCGGCCGGCGCGGCCGGGGGCCGCCTGTCGGATCGGGGTGGCCTGCCGGCGATCGGCGGTCGTTCGGCGACGGGCGGCTTGCCGATCGAGGGCGGCTGATCGGCCGGCGGTGGGGTGCCCGTCGGCGGCGCGGACGTGGGCGGGCGATGACCGTCGGCCGCCAGCGGCGGCCGTCCCCCCGGTGACGTCGGCGGCGCGGCCGGCCGGGGCCGGGCCGCCGCGACCAGTCCCGCTGGCGGCACGGCATCGGATTTGGGGGGCAGCGGCGCGGCGACGGCCGGCTCCGGGGTGCGGCGGAGATGCGGCGCGCGGGCGGGCGATGGCGTCGGCCCAAGGCTCGGCGCCGACGCCCGGCCCGTGGCGGGCGGCGATGCGCGGAGCGGCGGGGCTGGCTTCGTCGCGGGCGGCGCCGGGGCCGCCTCTTCGGTCTCGGTGGGATCGGGCTCGGCCGGTTTCGGCGCGGTCGATTCCCGCGCGGCCAGGACCCCGCTGTCGGCGACCAGCCTCAGCCGGCGGACCGCGCCGCCATCGCCACCGCCGGGCCGGGTGTCGTCATCCGATGGCCTGCCCCGGCGGTCGTCCAATCTCAGCTTTCCTTGTATCGGTAACCGACGCCGTACAGGGTCTCGATATGCCCGAACGCGCCGTCCACCAGCTTGAACTTCTTGCGGATGCGCTTGATGTGGCTGTCGATCGTCCGGTCGTCGACATAGATGTGCTCGCCATAGGCCGCGTCCATGAGCTGATCGCGGCTCTTGACGTGCCCCGGCCGCTGGGCCAGCGCCTTGACCAGCAGGAACTCCGTCACCGTCAGGTCGATCATCTGGCCGACCCAGGAGCAGGCGTGCCGCGCGCTGTCCAGCACCAGGTCGCCGCGGACCATCACCTCGTTGGGATCGGACTTCGCCTCGCCCCCATCCTGGGTGAGCTGCTCGCGCCGCAACAGGGCGCGGATGCGCTCGATCAGCAAGCGTTGGGAGAACGGCTTCTTGATGTAATCGTCGGCCCCCATGCGCAGGCCGAGCAGCTCGTCCACCTCGTCGTCCTTGGAGGTCAGGAAGATGACCGGGACGTTGGAGTCCTGGCGCAGCCGCTGCAGCAGCTCCATGCCGTCCATGCGGGGCATCTTGATGTCCAAGACGGCGAGATCCACGGGGCGGGTCGACAGCCCGCGCCAGGCTTCGTCGCCGTCGGCATAGGTCTTGACCTCGTAGCCTTCGGCTTCCAGCGCCATAGAGACTGAGGTCAGGATGTTGCGGTCGTCGTCGACCAGCGCGATGGTGTTGGTCACCTTGCTCTCTTGCTCCAAGCTGCAGGGCCGGCGGCCGAGAAAGGGCGGCGCGGCCGGATAAGGCGTCGGCCGTCGGGCAAGACCCTGCCGCGGCACTATGGCCCATTTGCGGTGGCGATGTCACCGCAACCGGGCAATCCGCCCCAATCTCTGCCGCATCTCCGCCCCGATTGACGGCCATTGCGGCCGCTTGAGGACGCGACGATGAGCCCACAGCCCCCGGAAACCGCCCGCCGCCTGCTCGCCGAGGCCGGCCATGCCGCGCTGGCGAGCCTCGGCCCCGACGGCCATCCCCATGCCTCGCTGGTGCTGCTGGCGACGGCACCGGACCTGACACCGCTGATGCTGCTGTCGGACCTCTCCCAGCATGCCGCGCATCTGAAGGCCGATCCGCGGATGAGCCTGCTGATCGACGGCGCCACCCGCGCTGAGCGCGACCTGACGGAGCCGCGGCTGACCGTCACCGGGCGCGCCGCTCCCCTCGACGACGGCGCGCTGGTCGACCGCTTCGTCGCCCGCCATCCGAGCGCGCGGACCTATGCCGGCTTCGCCGATTTCCGCCTCTACGCCGTCACGCCCCAGGCCGGCCTTCTGATCGCCGGCTTCGGCGCCATTCACCGCCTGGAAGCCGCCGATCTCAAGGCCGAGGCGTGACCGATCAGGCGCAGCGTTCCAGGAGCGTGGCGCGGCTGGGCTGCAGGATGCGCCGCGCGTCGCCGTCGGGTTCGGACACCCGCTCGAACCCCGCGCGCAAGGCCGGCTCCACGGCGGCGATCTGCGCTTCGCGGTCCGGGTCGACGGCGATGAACCGGCGCCGCCAGGCGTCGAAATCGCGGTGGCGTACGGGCGCGTCGTATTCGATCTCCTGCGCCAGGCGGAAGCCGGGGCCGCGGCCGGCCTCGACCAGGCAGGCATAGGCGGCGGCGCGCACCGCCGTCTCGTCCTCCACCGCGCGCACCAGCTCGAAATAGGCGCCGGCGGCCAGCGGCTCGACCACCAGCAAGCGGCCGCCGGGCCGGAGCACGCGGGCCGCCTCCGCCACGGCCGGGCCCATGGCGGCCGTCGGCACGTGATGGAAGGCGTTGAGGAAGACGACGGCATCGGCCACGGCGTCGGCGAAAGGCAGCGCCTCCGCCACGCCGCCGACATAGGCCGGGGCGGCGGTCTGCCCGCGCTCCGCCGCCGCCTTGGCCGATGCGGCGCGGCCCGCCGCCAGCATCGCCCGCGACGGCTCCACCGCGATAACCCCGCCGGCGCCTTCCCGGGCGAAGCGGCGGGCGAGGGCCCCGTCGCCGGCGCCGACCTCCACCACCAGCCGGCCGGCCAGCGGCAGCAGCCGGTCGAAGACTTGCGTGTGCTTCAGAATCTGGGTCATCGCGCGGGTCCCTCGGTCGGGGCCTGCATAGCGGGGCCGGCGTGCGGGGTCCAGTCGCCCAGCGTCGCCGCCTCGGCGATCAACGCGCGGGTGCGGTCGTAGGCGTCCGGCTGCGGCGGGCCGATACCGGCAAGGCGCAGGCGCCGGCGATGCGGTGCGACCGCCGGGTCGTCGATGGCCGCCGCCAGGGCGGCGTAGAGGCCCGCGACCGCCGCGTCGCTGCGGTGGCCGGCCGTGATGAACGGCAGGGGCGGCGCCCAATCCGTCCAGGCGATGCGGCGCACGGCCAGCGCCTCCGGTGCGGCGATGTCCTGCAGCAGGGCCAGCGTCACCGCATCGATCGCCGCCGCGTGCGCCTCGCCCGCGGCGACCGCGCACAGGCTGGCGCGATGGCTGCCGGTCAGCAGGACCCGGCCGACCACCGAGTCGTCGGCCGCCGTCGCCAAGGGTGCCAGGCTAGCGCGAAAGGCGACGCAGCCGGAATGCGAGCCCCATTCGTTGACCGCGACGGTGGCGCCGCGCAGATCCGCGAGCGCGTCGACCGCCCCGCGGACGCCCGCGACGATGGCGCTGCGATAGGCGCTGCGTCCACCGACGGGTTCGCAACCGGGGGCGTCGTAGGCCGGGATGGCGACCAGCCGGACGGCACCGGCCAGGGTTTGCACGAAGGGCGCGCCGCAGGTCTGGGCGAGCAGCAGACCGGGATCGCGCCACACCGCCGCAAGGGACTGGTTGCGCTCCAAGTATGCCGGGACCCGCGCGACACCGCCGCGGCGCAGCCGTGCCGCGATACCAGCCCACAGCGCATCGGTCGCCGGGCGCAGCGCCGGCAGGTCGTACATGCCGAGGCTGGCAAGCGGGCGGGCACCCACCCTGCTCAGGTCCAATCGACCTGAAGCCCTCCCCCTTGATGGGGGAGGGTTGGGAGGGGGTGGTCACGTCGGTGCAAGAGGCGGATTGAGAAAACGCCCTATCGACGGGGCTAGCGGACCAGCGACAGCGGCGGCGGCAGGGCGGCCAGCGCCTCGGCCAGGTCGACCGACCGGGCGAGGCGGCGCTGGCCGTCGAACAGCGAATAGTCGACGCCGCGCGCGCTGGAGACCTTCACCACGGTGAAGACCGGCTGCTCGCTGGTGTGGCGGAAGATGCTGAACAGCGCCATGCCGACGGTGTGGTCGACGGCGTAGTCCCGCCACTCCCCACACGCCACGCGTACGGCGTAGGCCGACAGGATGCGCGACAGTTCCGCACGGTTGAAATAGACCCGTCCCCGGCGCCGGCGCGCGTCCCGCTGGTAGTCGCTGAGGCGGACGATATGGGTCATGCCGCTGGGCGTATTCTTCCTGGCGGTGCCTCCGCCCTGTCGCCCCGGCGGCCTGTCGGCAAGGGGCTTCACGGGCGGGATCGGCGCACTCAATCGACGGAAAGGCGGGCCGACTGAAAATCGGGCTGCTTCAGGGTCGGCGTGGGCCGGCCGTGGGACCGATCGCGGTCGCCCACGACCTTGCGGTTTCGGAAATATGAAGCCTGGGGCGCCGGGGGTCCAGCCCGTCGACCGGCGATTGGCCGGGTCGGGGTGGGACGCGCCGGTTAACCGATCGGAAAACCACGCGCGATAGCCTGATGCCCGCCATGTCGCACCCCGCCCGGATCCTCTGCGCCGCCGTCCTGCTGGCCGGCGCCCTGCTCGCCGCCCCGCCTGGTGCGGCCCAGATGCAGTTCGAGCCCGGCGACACCGTCACCGGCACCGGCCAGGCGGAGGAAGGCGACATCCTGGCGGTCGGCGGCCGCACGCTGCGCCTCTACGGCATCGACGCGCCGGAGTTGGGCCAAAACTGCCGCGACCGGCGCGGCCGTCTCTATGACTGCGGGGCGGCGGCGCGCAACGTGCTGACCCGCTTCGTGACCGGCCGGGCCCTGGCATGCGAGGTCTACGCCAACACCATCGACGGGCTGGAAACCGGCCGCTGCTTCGCCGGCGACACCGATATCGGCGGCCTGATGGTGCAGAGCGGCTGGGCCTTCTCCTACCGCGCCTTCTCCCACCGCTACGAAGCCGCGGAAGGCCAAGCCCAGGCCCATCGCCGCGGCTTCTGGGAGGGCCGGGTGATGCGGCCCTCGGTGTGGCGCACGGAACAGATGCGCGAGGCCGGCGGGATGTGATCGAGGGGCGGGTACCCGCCGCTCAAGCCCGCCGCACTGCTCCCATCGCGTTGACCCTTGGCCGCCGGTGACACCCGAATAGGCGCATAACGTTACTTAATTTCGTTAACGGCGGCCGCATCAACGGATTGTTCCATTCATTAGAAAGCTATGGTAACGTTTGTTGCGTGGAGAATGGTCCGGTTCCGGATGGCGGCCGGTCACCCTTCTCCTCTGACAATCGCGGTCCGTTTGGACTGTTTGGGAGGAAGAGATGGACGCAATAGGCACACAGCGTGCGGCGCACGACGACATGGTTTTCGACATGGCATCGGACGCGCCGGCGGACATGCGCCCGCATGACACGGATTCCCGCGCGAAGGCGTCGACGGCCATCCGCTATCTGGATTCGCTGGGCTTCATGATCGTCCAGCAGCCGTTCGGATGGATGACGGGTGCCGGGCAGGAGGACGACTACCCCCTCACCCACGCCCGCGTCTGGGGCTGACGCACCGACGCGATCGGGGAACTGGTTTGGGGTGGGTAGGAGGGCGGTTTCGGGTTCGACGGCGCCCGCCGAACCGCTCTATCCGATTGTTTTCTTGGGTTTTCGGGAAGCTGGGCGACACTGCCCAGCTTCACGCTGCTTGGTGGGTGACGTTGCGTCAGGGCCAAGCCTGACACCAGCCGCCCTCCTGCTTGCGCCGGTGCCGGTTCCGTCATCATCTGCGGCCTCCACTTCGCCGGCGACACCGATACCGGCGGCCTGATGGTGCAAAACGGCTGGGCCTTCTCCGACCGTGCATACTCCCACCGCTGCGAAGCCGCGGAAGGCGCCCATGCCCACCGTAGCGGTTTCTGGGAAGGTCGGGTGACGCGGCCGTCGGTGTGGTGCACGGAGTAAAGCCGGACACCGTCGGGATGTGATTGGCGTGCCGGGGGCCGCGCATTAATTGAATCTGTCGATGCGTAGCCTCGAAGCGGGGCTCCGCCCTGGCCCAACACTGGTCCGCAAATGACCCTGAGCGGCCATTTACCTCTCTGCGAGCGGCGACCGGTTTGAGACCATTGCGGACCTCGCGCACATCGGTCAGAGGGTCTTCGCGATCGGTGAGATGACTGCCTCAGTTCGAGAACCCTCATCAGATTTTAGGATCAGAGAAACTTCAGTCTCATCCGTATCCAGCAATTCCGGCTGAGCGACAGCTCCCATCACGTCAATAACTTCGACAACAGGATAGTTTCGACGTTCTTCAAGCCATCTGGCCACTTGGCGATGTGCGCCATTCGGTAGCGCGACTTCTCGCGGGAGCTTCGCGTCTGCCGTGAAGAACTGCTGAACGATATTCCAAGCAGAATAAAAAGTCTCCATGAACGAGCCGTCATAAGGCAACGGACAAATTATCAGATTTTTCGAGTCATCTTTCCGGAGCTGATCCGACTTTCCTTCAGCTGCCGGAATGATACCGACCCTGAGGCCATTCGCTCCCTCCAAAGCGCGAGGGTTTATCTTCACCGACGTTCCGATCCAGCGATCGCTATCAGTACAGCCCAAAAACAGATCGGCCTTCCAGAGCCCATTTATAGATGTTGGTAGCGAAGCACGCGTCGTAGGGCGACGAAATGCGGCTGCTAATCGCGTGAGGTAGTTTCTCAGTTTGGGAGGTTGCGATTGCTTTCCAGTCAGTAATCTAGAATCATCTGTTAATATCTCCCGGGCCGTTGCAATGATTTGTTGTGTCCCATTCTTTTCGACCCCGAATAAAATAGACTGATGAGCGTCTCCGGGCACTTTGCATTGCTTGAGAGCATCAGACACGCGGTCTAGCACTTTCGCATCTTGGTTCTGTATTGCCTCATGGACTGCGTATTCGTAGCAGATTCCGCAATCACCGTCGCCATGTCTGCGGAGACGCCCAAGCATCTGCAAATCTATTATTGTCTTGCCGCCAGCTTTTTGCACAACCTCCGATTGCAAGGAATGCAGAAGACCTTGTAGTATAGGGCGAACAACTGCGAACATCGCAGAGACGTCATCGGCGACTGGTGAGCGTTGTCGCTCTATGCGGAGATCTAGTTGGTCCTGCATTTGACCCAGCACTCTGGGAAACGCGACTAAGCAGTGTGGTTTGCATTTAGACCGCGCGTTACGAAATCGCAACCACAAGCCGAGCGAGAACGTCCGCAAAGTCCGCACAGCGGTCGTGCCGGTCAAGATGTTCGAATTCCGCTCCTGGCACATAGCCGAAGGTGTGAGAAGCCGGCGAACGAACACGAGATCCCGCCCCCCTTACCCCGTCGGATCCTCCCCGACCCGCACCACCATCTTCCCGAAGTTCCCGCCGCGCAGCAGCTCGATGAAGGCCGACGGCGCCGACGCCAGCCCCTCACGAACATCCTCGCGGTAGCGGATGCGGCCCTCGGCGAGCCAGCGGGCCATGTCGCGGTCGAAATCGGGTTGGCGGTCGGCGAAGTCGTAGATGATGAAGCCGCGGACC
Organism: Alphaproteobacteria bacterium; assembly: GCA_028284045.1. Classification (GTDB taxonomy): domain Bacteria; phylum Pseudomonadota; class Alphaproteobacteria; order DSM-16000; family Inquilinaceae; genus JANQSN01. Next base: position 54,875 of record JANQSN010000005.1, read on the forward strand.
GTCAGGCGGTTCACCAGGACCGTGCGCATGAACTGCGGCACGCGGTCCGGGCCGTCGGGCAGGCCGGTGGCGTTGTAGTGGGCGATGGTGCCGCAGATGGGCATGCGGCCGAACGGGTTCATCAGCGGCAGAACGGCGCGCAGGACAGGCCCCCCGACATTCTCGAAGTAGACGTCGATGCCGTTCGGGCAGGCTGCCGCCAGGTCCTGGCGGAACGTGCCGGACCGGTGGTCGATGCAGGCGTCGAAGCCCAACTCCTCGCGCACGAAGGCGCATTTGTCCGCGCCGCCGGCGATGCCGACCGCCCGCGCCCCGGCGATCCGGGCGAGCTGGCCGACGACGGAGCCAACGGCGCCGGAGGCTGCGGCAACCACAACGGTCTCGCCGGGCTGCGGCCGGCCGATCTCGCCGAGGCCGACATAGGCGGTCAGCCCGGGCATGCCCATGACCCCAACATAAGTCGACAAGGGCGCAACCGCGGGGTCGACCCGGCGCAGATCCGCCGGTGCGGCCAGCCAATGCGTCTGCCAACCGCCATCGCCCAGCACCAAGTCGCCCGGGGCGAAGCCGCCGGCCGACCCGGCGACCACCCGGCCCACCGTGCCACCGACGATGACCTCGCCGAGGCCGACCGGCGCGGCATAGGACGGCCCGTCGATCATCCGCCCCCGCATATAGGGGTCCAGCGACAGATAGATCGTCTCGCACAGCAAGTCGCCGTCGCCGGGCGCCGGCAGCGCCGCCGTCTCCAGGCGGAAATCCTCCAGCCGGGGTTCGCCCTTCGGACGGGCGGCGAGCACGATGCGCTGGATCTCGGTCTCGGACACGGGCGGTTCAACTCCTTGACTCTCGGCCGGTCCTTGGCTCTCGGCCGGCACGGGCGGGCAGATCCCCGGTTACCATGGCCGGCCGCGCGTCCTCCAGGATTGGTTGCCGCGGCGTTAACCGCTTGTCGACCATTCGATGCTTCACTGGAAGGGTTGCGAGGTGGATCGACCCGCCGGACCCGCCGACGCTTGGCGTGTGGCCGGCACCCACGGGCACGCGCGCGCGGAGGGCCGGTCCGTCCGACCGCGTCGCCTGGCCTTGACAGCGTATTGGAGGCGTTGGCCGACCCGATGGCGCCGCTCACCCCCCTGCCGCCCGAGGAACTGCAAGAGATGGTCGCCCGCCACCGCGACTATCTCGCGCGGGTGCGCGGCGGCCGGCGCCTGGTGCTCAGCCTGCGCGATGCCTCCGGCGTCGACTTCAGCGGCTACCAGATGGCCTATGGCGAGTTCCGCGGCGCACGGCTGTGCAACGCGGTGTTCAACGGGGCCGATCTGCGCAGCACCGACTTCTTCGGCGGCGACCTCAATGCGGCCGACCTGCAGCGCGCCGACCTGACCGGGGCCAGCCTGCGCGGCGTGCGCCTGCGCGAAGCCAATCTGGAAGGCGCCACGCTGGTCGATGCCGACCTGCGCGAGGGCACCATGTTCCGGCGCGGGTCCGACGGCGAGCTGTCGGCGCCGTCGAACCGGCTGCTGGTCACCGATCTGGCGGGCGCCAAGCTGGCGCGGGCCGATCTGGCGAACGCCGATCTCAGCCGCGCCGTCGGCAGCGGTGTCGATCTCAGCTTCGCCAATCTGCGCGGCGCCCGGCTGCAGGGCGCGATGATGCAGGACTGCCGGCTTCGCGGCGCCAATTTGGAAGGCTCCGACCTGTCGCGCTGCCGGCTCGATCGGGTCGACCTGAACGGCGCCAATCTGGCGGATGCCCGCCTCGACGGCGCGGCGCTGACCGACGCCGACCTGACCACCGCGATCCTGGAAGACATCGACCTGTCCCGCGTCGACCTCAGCACGGCGCGCCTGGCGCTGCCGTTGGAGACCATCGACCGGCCCTTCACCGAGATCGTGGAGGCGCATGGCCGCTGGGTGGCGTCGCTGGGGCGCGACGGGCAGCGCGCGGTGCTGACCGGCATCTCGCTGATCGGGCGGTCGCTGTCGCGGCTCGACCTGGCAACCGCCCAGCTCAACCGGACCGTGCTGTGCCGGGTCGAGATGAGCGAATGCCGCCTGGCGATGGCGGATCTCAGCGAGGTCAACGCCGCCGGCGCGACTCTGGACCAGGCCGATCTGCGCGGGGCGGATCTCAGCCAGGCGATCCTGCGCGGGGCGGATCTCCGGCGCGCCGATCTGTCGGCAATGCCGATCGCGCATGACGGCCGTCAGTTGGACTGGCCGACCCGGCTGATCGGCGCCGATCTCGGCCATGCCCGGCTCGACCTGGCGGATCTGCGCGATGCCGATCTCAGCGGGGCGATCCTCACCGGCGCCAGCCTGCGGTCGGCGGATCTCCGGCGCAGCATCCTGCACCGGGCCGACCTGCGTGGCGCAGACCTGCGCGGCGCCCGCCTCGACGGCGCGGATCTCGCCGACGCGCTGCTGCCCCCGGCCGACCCGCTATCGGAGGCCCCGGCCAATCCGTTGGCTGCGCTGGGCTGACCCTGCGGCAGCAGGTTCGCCCGCCGGCAGGGCCGGCGAGCGACTACAGGCGGCGATAGGACATCTGGTCGAAGAAGCTGCGCTCCAGCTCGCGCAGCACCTCCAGCGTCGTCTCCAGCTTCTCCGCCATCTCCGGCCGGCTGAGAAAGGCGCGGCCGCGCTCGGCGTCGAGATCCTCCAGGCGATCGCGCAGCGCCTGACCGCGGCGGGTCAGGCGAAGCCGGCTCATCCGCCGGTCGCGCTGGGAGCGGGTCTGCTCCAGATACCCCGATTCGGCGAGCTTGCGGATGTTGTAGGTGGCGGTGGTGGACAGGTAGTAGCCGCGGTCCAAGAGATCCCGCAGTTCCACCTCGCCGTCGCCGAGATCCAGCAGCATCAGCGCCTGAACCGGCGTGATCGCGTCGTCGCCGGCGCGCGACAGCGCCACCCGGACGATATCGAGATAGCGGCGATGCAGCCGCTCGCACAGGCGTGTCGTCTCGACATAGACGGCGTCGAGAGCCGCCGCGGCGTCTTCGTGCCCGCCGGCGTCGCGCGCCGCCTCTTCGTGCGTGTCGGGGGCGACCGTGTCGGGGGCGACCGTGTCAGGCGCGACCGTGTCAGGCGCGCCCGTGTCGGCAGCACGCGTGTCGGCCTTGCGGCCCCGCGTGGTCGCTGGGGCCGACTTGCGGGGCGGGGCATCCTCCGCCGAGCCGGTGCCGTCGGGCGCCGGGGGCGCGGTGTCAAACCGGCTCGTCACGCATCGTCCTTCAACGTCTGGGTGCCCGCGCGACAACCGTTTCGCCGTGCGCTCATCGATCATCAGAGCGCGGCCCACGATCGAACGGTCGTCGTCGAGGCACCGCCGGACCTTTGGCAACAGAGTCTACACCAGTCCGGCGGCGGACGGGAACGGGCTCCGCTCGGCCGGCCCGAGGGCCCGCGGCCGCCGGTCCCGGCCGCCGGTGGCGCGGCAACCCTGATCGGTCGCAGGGTCAATGGCGCGGCCGGAAATAGGCGACGTGATAGAGATCGCTGTCCTGGTTGAGAAGGTCCAGCATCCAGGCATCGTACTCGTACCGCACCTCGGAGATGATCAGCCGGTCGCCGATATTGGACATCAGACCGGCCGGCTCCCCGGTCAACGTCTCCGACACGTTGCCGAAACGGCCCGACAGGGTCGACGACGCGGGCGAGGACTGACGATCGGTGATGCGCACGGTGCCGTCGGACTCCACCTCCGCGATGGTCAGCACCAGGAGGCCATGGTCGCCGATCTCGAAGGGGGTCAGCGTCTGATCCGCGGCGGCGAAGATGCCGGCGTAGTCCGCGGCCACCAACTGCTTCTCGCGCGCCACCAGGTCCCCAAGCGTCGAGGCGGTGCGGCTGAGCTTCTGGTTCAGCATGACATAGCGGCCGATATCCGCCGCACCGATCACCATGGTGACCAGGATCGGCGCGATCAGGACGAACTCGATGATCGGGCTGCCGCGGGTGTCTCCCAGGAAACGCGACACGGCGCCCGCAGACCGCCGCGCTGGCCGGTGGTATCGAGCGATCATCGTCTTCCCTCTCAGGCGATCCGTGGAGCCGGGATGCGCCGCGGGACGGCCGACCCCTTCCGCCGGGCGCGCCGGGCCGTCTTGCGTTGCTGCGTCAGGGGGGCTCATTGCGCACCGCGATACTGGCGCTCAGGGAGAACAGCCCGTTGTTCGGCAGCACCGCCCCAACCAGGGGCGTCACCGTCGACCAGTCGGCGGTGACCCGGTAGACCACCACGTCGCCCGCGCTGCCCGCCCCGGGCGTGCCGTTGCCGGCATCCCAACTGCCGTTGTCGTTGGCGTCCACAAAGGGCTCGCCGACGTCGTAGTCGCCGCTGTCGTCGAGATCGGTGAAGTGTTCCGCTTCGACGATCTCGTCGAAGTCGGGATAGACCGTGATCTCCACATCGTCCGGCCCGATCGTGACCAGGCCATAGGTGCCGTCGTTGATCACTTCCGCGATATGGGCCTCGCGGGTCGTCCCGCTGACGGACTGCAGCGTCAGTCCGAATCGCGACGCCTCGCGAATGCTGCCCTCCAAGAGGACGCTGACGAAGATCACCAGCGCGAACTCCATGACCCCGATCACCATGGCCAGCAGCATCGGCGCCACCAGGGCGAATTCCAGGACGGCCGCGCCCGACCGGCCGGCCATCGGCTGACCGGCGTCGGCGCGCCGGCGGCGCGTCAGGGTGCGAAGCGCTCGTGTGACGTTACTCATCGGCTTGAATGTGCTAGTGGATCGACGGATAAGCGGGCCGCCGCCGCGGCGTGGGCGAACCAGGCCGGCATGGGGACGAGACGGGACGGCGTATGGGCGAGAGGTCGCGAACGGACCACCGGCGGGCTGATTGGCCGCGAGACGGTCAGCCGCGAGACGGTCAGCCGCGAGACGGTCAGCCGCGAGACGGTCGGCTGCGCGCCGAACGGCGATCGGCCGCGCGACGCACCGGACGGATCGCCCTGGCCGTTGCCCTGGCCGGTCTGATCGGCGGCTGCGCCTTCTTCGAACCGGAGGCGGAGGAGGAGATGAACCCGGCGCTGGCGGCCGCCCGCTCGCCGGAGACCCTGCTCCGCCTCGGCGCGTTCGCCGAAGGTGGCGGCGATCTGGCGACCGCCGTGCAGTTCTATCAGCGCGCCCACGCCGCCGACCCGTCCGATCCGGAACCGCTGATCCGGCTCGCCACGCTCTTGTCGGCGATCGGCGCCCATGGCGAGTCCGTTGCCGCCTATCGCGCGCTCGCCACCCTGCAGCCCGCCAACCGCGAGGTGTCGCGCGCCCTGGCCAATGCGCTGATCGCCAGCGGCCAGCCGGAAGGCGCCATCGACGTCCTGAACACCGCGCCCCAGGGGCGGAGCGATCCGCGGCTGTTGAGCAGCCTGGCGGTGGCCTATGACATGCTGGGCCGCCATGGCGAGGCGCAACGCAGCTACGCCCAGGCCCTGACGCTCAACCCGGCCGATCTCGACATCCGCACCAATCTCGCGCTGTCGCACGCGCTCGCCGGCAACGACAGCCTGGCGATCGAGACGATGAACACGATCGTCGCGGCACCCGGTGCGGATCGCCGCCACCGCCAGGCGCGGGCACTGGTCCTGGCGCTGGTCGGACGGACGGACGAGGCCGCCGCCGCCGCCGCCCGCGACCTCGACGAGGCCGGGGTGTCGGCGGCGCTCGACTACTACCGGCGCCTGTTGGACCTGCCGTCCAGCGCGGCGCGCGCTCGGGCGATCGGCGGCGCGCCCATCGGATCGGCGTAGAGGCCTGGTCATCCGCCCGCCCCCCGTCACATCGTCAGCAGCTTGTCGATCACGGCCAGGGCCGCCGGCCCCAGCAGCACGACGAACAGCGGCGGCAGGATGAACAGGATCATCGGGACGGTCAGGATCGCCGGCAGGCGGGCCGCCTTCTCCTCCGCCTTCATCATCCGTTCGTTGCGCAGCTCGTGCGCCAACACCCTCAGCGACTGGGCCAGCGGAGTCCCGTATCGCTCCGACTGCATCAGCGTGCCGACCATGCCGCGCAGACCCGGCAGGTCGTTGCGGGCCGACAGGTTCTCCAGCGCCTGACGCCGCTCCGGCAGGAAGCCGAGTTCGACGGCCGTCAACCCCAGCTCGTCGGACATCTCCGGGAAGCTTTCCGACAGCTCGCGCGACACCCGCTGGAACGCCGAGTCCAGGCTGAGCCCGGCCTCCGCGCAGATCACCATGAGATCCAGCGCATCCGGCAGCGACCGGTTGAGCAGGAGCTTGCGCTTATCGGCCTGATTTTTCAGGTAGATGTCCGGGCCATAGAGGCCGGCGCCGATCGCCGCCACGGCCAAGAACGACTTGGTCGCCGTGCTGTAGTCGGTGACCGGCAGGACGAACAGGAAGAGGATCGCCCCGATCCCGAGCGCGAAGGGCAGCGTCGCCTTGGCGAACAGATAGATGACCTGGCCGTCGCGCGACCGGATGCCGGCGCGCGCCAGCTTGCGCACGGCCTGGTCCGCCTGTTTCGACTTCATCAGTTTGAGCTGATCGACCACCCGCGACATCATGCCGATGGTCTGGACGAGGCGCTCGCGCGCCTTGGGCATCTGGCTTTCGCGGCGGAGCTGCTTCTGGCGCGTCTGCAAGGCGCGGGCGCGCGCCGTGCCGGCCGACGGCGGCAGCGCGGCCAGCCAGACCGCCCCCACCGTGAACGCGGCCGCCAGCATCGCCATCAGGCTGATGGCCATCTCCGGCGACAGGCCGAGCGGCAGGTTGTCCCAGATGTTCATATCTCGAAGCGCACCATCTTCGCCATGACCAGGACGCCGATGGCCAGCCAGCCCAGACCCACCGCCATCATGACCTGACCGCGCAGATCATGGATCAGCGGCTGGATGTATTCGGGGTTCATGCTCCCGATCAGCGCGAACATGATGAAAGGCAGTGCTCCAATGATGACAGCACTGGCCTTCGCCTCGGCAGAGAGCGCCTTGATCTTCAGTTTCGTCTGTTGCCGCCGGCGCAAGATGTCCGAAAGGTTCTCCAACGTCTCGGCGAGATTGCCGCCGGTCTCGCGCTGAACGGACAGCGCAACGACGAAGAAGTTGAAGTCCGCAAGCTGCAGCCGGCGGGCCGTCGCCCACAGCGCGTCGTCGAGCGTCCGCCCGATCCCGAGATCGCCGGCCACGGTGCGGAACTCGCCGGCCAGCGGTTCCGCCAGCTCGTCGGAGACGACCTTTATGCTGTCGGTGATCGGCAGGCCCGATTTCAAGCCGCGGACGATCAGGTCGAGCGCGTCGGGGAACAGCTTGACGAACCGCTTCAGCCGACCCTCGATCGCCATGCCGACCCACAGATGCGGCAGCAGCAGCCCGCCGCCGAAACCGACCGACAGCCCGACCGATGCCTTGCCGGTCGCTTGCCAAAGACCAATCCCGATGATCACCCCGACGATCAGGTTGATCAGCAGGTAGCGGGCCAGCGTGAGCGGCCGGCCGGTCCGGCTCAACCGATCGCGCAGGATCCCCGGCCGCGGCAACAGCCGGCCGGCCAGCTTCTCCAGCGGCGAGGTATCGCCGACCGAGCGCCGAACGCTGACCGGGGCGGCATCGTGGTCGAGCGATCCCTTGGTGAGACGCAGGCTGACCTGCTGCGCCCGGCGGCGCGCGCGGCGCCCGTCGCCGCCCACCGTGATCACGGCGAGGCCGAGGATGGCGATCGCCGCCGCGGCGCCGGCGGCGACCACCAGCAATTGCGGATCGATACCGTCCATCACATCAACGCCTGCAAGGCCGGGCCGAGGCCGTAATACTCCGCCCGCGGCGTGAAATGCGGGCGCACGCCGGCCGACCGGTAGCGGCCCTTCAGGCGCCCGTGATCGTCCTCGCCCTCGAACTCGTAGACGAACAGGTCCTGGGTGATGATCACATCGCCTTCCATGCCGCAGACCTCGCTGATCGAGGTGATGCGGCGCATGCCGTCGCGCATACGGCTGATCTGGATGATGACGTGGATGGCGCTGGCGATCTGGGTACGCAGCGCCTTGGGCGGCAGGTTCGCCGACGCCATGGTCACCATGTTCTCCAGCCGGATCAGCGCATCGCGCGGCCGGTTGGCGTGCAGGGTGCACATCGAGCCGTCATGGCCGGTGTTCATCGCCTGCAGCATGTCCAGCGCCTCCGCGCCGCGCACCTCGCCGACGATGATCCGGTCGGGGCGCATGCGCAGGGTGTTCTTGACGAGATCGCGGATGGTGACCTCGCCCTTGCCTTCCAGGCTGGGGGGACGGGTTTCCAGGCGCACCACATGCGGCTGCTGGAGCTGCAGTTCGGCGGCGTCCTCGACCGTGACCACGCGCTCGCCGTAGTCGATGAGCTGCGACAGCGCGTTCAGCAGCGTCGTCTTGCCGGACCCGGTGCCGCCGGAGATCAGGATGTTGAGCCGGCAGCGCGACGCGATCTTGAGGAACTGGCTCATCGCCGGCGACAGGTTGCCGTTGGAGCCCATCATGTCCAACGTGATGCGCCGGCGGGAGAATTTGCGGATGGAGATCGACGGCCCGTCGATCGCCAGCGGCGGAACGATCACGTTGACGCGGCTGCCGTCGGCCAGGCGGGCGTCGCAGATCGGGCTGGATTCGTCGATGCGCCGGCCGATCCGGGTGACGATGCGCGTGGCGATGTTCATAACGTGCTGGTCGTCCTGGAACTGCACGTCGCTCAGCTCCAGCTTCCCGCGCCGCTCGACATAGACCTGGTGCGGCCCGTTCACCATGATGTCGTTGACCGACTCGTCGGCCAGCAGCGGCTCCAACGGGCCCAGGCCGATCATGTCGTCGACCAAGGCCATCACCAGGCGGCTGAACTCCGACTGGTTGATCTGGATGCGCAGTTCGCGGCAGACGTCGCCGACCACCTCGCGCAACTCGGCCTTGAGGGTCTCCGGCTCCATCGACGACGCCAGGCCGACATCGATGCGTTCCAGCACCAGCGGCTTGACCTGGCGCTTGGCTTCCTCCAGCGAGGTCGGGATGGCCTGTTTCTGGGTCGGCACCGGCGGCGCTTCCGGGGCCGCCAGGCGATCGGCCACCGCCGGTGCCTCACCGGGCGCCGGCACCGCGACCTCCGAGCGCGGGGCGTCGCCCGCGTCGCCGTCGCCTGCCTCGTCGGGCGGCGCGTCGGCCGCAGACGCCGCGGGCGTCGCCGACTTGGCCAACAGGTCCGTCGCGGTCCGCTCGCGCGCCTCGCGCAGCACGGTGGTTGCCCGGCCGGTCGCCAGATCGCTGATCAGCACCGACACCAGTTGGCGCTGCTGCAACAGGTCGAGATGCGCGATGCCGTCGTCGTCGAGATGCTCGATGACGACATCGGTGACGATGCCGGCCATCTCGCGGCGCGACAGCCGGCGGGCTCGGTCCGCGGGCAGAAGCTCCACCAAAAGCGCCAGGAACTTCAGGCGGTTGGCCTGGATCGGGTCGTCCGGCGCCGGCTGGCCGGTGTCCAGGCCGACGCCCGCCCCGGCGTCCGACGCGCGCGCGGGTTCCGCCCGGACGTCGCCACCGGCGCGAACCGCATCCAGCATGTCGGTGAGGGTGGGCGTGTCCATGTCGTATCGGCAGTCTCGCGGATCGGCGACCGAAGCTAGAACTTCAGGCCGAACAGGTTTCGCTTCTTCTTCAGGACCGATGCATCCTCCAACTGCGACAGGGCGCGCACCATGTCGAGGAAGGCCTCCGCCGAGCCCTTGACCTTGAACCCCATGGCCAGCGGTTTGCCGTCCATCGCCGCCTTGGCGGCCTGCGGCAACTCGCTGAACTGGAAGTCGAGCTTGGCCCCGAGGCTCTGCTCGAAGTCCTTCACGGACAGCTCAGACGCCTTGGCGTGCCCGACCCGATTGGCGATGACGCGGAAGTTTTCGAGGCCCAGATGGCTGTCCATCACGCGCCGGATGCGCACCGCATCGCGCAGCGACGGCAAGGACAGATCGGTGACCAGCCCGACACCGTCGCACCGGCCCAGAAGGTCCAGGCTCTCCGCGAGGTGATGGCGCGGCAGGTCGATGACGATGTGATCGACCTCGCTGCGCAGTTCCTCGATCAGCCGGGAGATCGCCTCGCCGCCGATATGGACCGGCTCGTCGAGCGGCTCCTCCGAGCCCAGCACGTAGAGGCTGTCGGAGACATTGACCAGCGCGCTGGCCACCAACAAGCTGTCGATCCGCTCCGGATCGCGCAGCGCGTCGCGCAGCCCCTTGCCGGGATCGACGTCGAAGCTCAGCGCCGTGGTCCCGAAATGCAGGTCGAGATCGAGGATGGCGACCTGCTTGCCGAAGTCCTGGGCGAGCTTCCAGGCCATGCCGACGGCCAGGCTGCTGGTGCCGACGCCGCCGCGCGCACCGACCAGGCAGATCAGCCGGCCGTCCCGGCTCTCATGCGGCTCGTGGTCGGCCGGGCTGACCGACAGGATGGCGCGCCGCAGCTCCTGCGCGCTCACCGGCATGACGAGATAGTCGGTGGCGCCGGCGGTGACCAAGGACCGGTAGAGGGCGACATCGTTGTCCGTGCCGAGCGCGACGATCGTCGACGATCCGGCGCACAGCGCCTTCAGATGCGCCATGTCCGCGGCCGGCTGCGCGGTATCGGAGATGTCGACGATCAGCAGCGTCGGCACCGGGCCGCTCTGGACATGGGCGATCGCGTCGCGCAGGCCGCCTTCCCGCACCTCGACCCCGCGCCGCGCGCCGGGGATCACTCGGCAAGCCAGATCCAGCGTTTCCAGGTCGCCGAGGAAGGCGAGCACCGGCACACTGGCGCCGTCGGACGGTTTGGACAGCGCAGGCTTGGCAACGCTGACGTTCATGGCCCTCGGCCTCCCCCTAGCTGCCACCCTCGGTGGAGCCGTAGACGATCAACGGTCGCCGCTGAGCGAGAATGCCGCCGGTGTCGGCGCGGTACCGGCCGACCGCCATGACGCTGCCCGTCCCGTCCGCCGGCCCGACTTCGCGGCCATGGGTCAGGTCGTCCGGGTTGGCGATCATGCGTGCCAGCGCCAGATCGTTGGCACAGCCCGGCGGCGGCGCCATGCGATAGTCGCTGAACAGCGGCACGGCGCCGGGCTGGCAGCGCACCGGGATCAGGCTCTCGCGCTCGACGGTCACCACGACCGTAGGGTGATCGCCGGCGACCGGCCGCCGCTCGGCGACGAAGACGCCGGCTTCACCAAGCGCGCCGGCGACCGCGGCGACCCGCGGCTCGGCCAGGGCGCCGCCGCCGCTGACGATGACCCGATCCGCCTGGTCGGGCCGCACGCCGAGGACGAAGCCGGTCAGGCGCACGTGCTCCACCTCGCTGAGCGCCGTGTCGTAGGGCACGAAGCGCACCGCGTGGCTGTGCACGGTCGGGCTCTCGATGAAGTCGCTGGCGAAGGGAACCGGTTGCTGGTGCGGCGTCGACAAGCACGCGGCGAGCCCGAGCGTCAGGACGGCTGCCAGGCCGGCGAAGGAGATGCGCGGGAGACGCAAAGAGAAGAGGCGGTCGATCACGGGCAGGGGCTCCTTTGCTCGTCGCCTATTTCAGGATGAAACCCGGGGCCACGAAGCTGCCTGACGCCGGCTCCGCGGCCGCCGCACTGCCGGCCACGCCGACCGGCACGGCTTGCGCCGCGACGTCCCGGCGGGGGCCGGCGAAGTCCGGGGTCTCCACCAGATTGCCCGGCGGATCGTTGGGCGCGACCAGCCGCTGGTCGCCCACCGGGCCGACCAGATAGGGCGTGACGAAGATCAACAGCTCCGTCTCCTCGTTCTGGAAGCTCTCCGAGCGGAACAGCGCCCCCAAAACCGGCAGGTCCATCAGCCCCGGCAGGCCGGAGATCGACTGACGCACGTCGCTCTGGAACAGGCCGGCGATCACCAGGGTCTCGCCGCTGCCCAGCTCCACCGACGTCTCCGCCCGGCGGATCTGCAGCTCCGGCAGCGTGGTGTTGTTGAAGACGGTGGTGCCGACCTGGCTGCTGACCTCCGGCCGCACCCGCATGCTGATGCGGTTTTCCGCCAGCAGCGTCGGCGTGAAGGACAGCGTGACGCCGACCGGCCGGAACTCCACGGTGGCCTGGCCGTCGGGATTGATCAGCGGGATCGGGAATTCGCCGCCGGCCAGGAAGCTCGCCGTCTCGCCCGACACGGTGGTCAGGTTGGGCTCGGCCAGGACGCTGATCAGCCCCTCGTCGTCCAACAGATCCAAGAGGCCGGTCGCGGCCGATCCGTCGCCGAAGTCGTAGGTGACGCCCAGCGAGCCCGCGGCGGTGGCGTCGCCGACCACGCCGGCCAGCCCGCCGGTGATCGCCGCGCCCAGCGCACGACCGCTCAGCGCGCCGAAGCTCCAATCGCCATTCTGCACCAGCGCCTGCCAGTTGACGCCCAGCTCCTGCGTCACCGTGCGCGAGACCTCGGCGATGCGGACACGCAGGTTGATCTGGTTGGGGCCGTCGACGCTGGTCTGATTGATCACCAGGCTCGGATCGCCGACGAAGGCCTCGGCCACCCGCACGGCGTTCGCGACCTCGATGGCGCTGCCGGCGATGCCGGTCAGCATGACGCTGCCGCCGGCCGCCTCGGCGCGGATGGTGCTGCCGGGGACGACGCTGGCGATGGATCGGTTGACCTCGCCGACCGGCAAGCGGCTGATCAGCAGGATGTTGCCGACCACGCCATCGGCCTCGTTGACGGCGATGATGTTGGTGCGGCCGGGCGCCCGCGCGAACACGTAGATCAGGTTGGGGGTGACCACCTCGATGTCGGCGATCTCGGGATTGGCGATGAAGACCGAGGCCGCGTCGCCGTCGAGCTGGATCAGCTCGCCTGCGCTGACCTCCAGCGAGATCGGCACGCCATCGCCGGCGATCGCCCGCTGGGCTGCGGCCGGGGTGGAGACCAGCCAGGTCGCCGCCGTCAACAGCGCCGCCAGCGCGACCAGCAGGAGACCGATGCGCATCGGCGCGCCGACCGTCAGGGCGGGCGCACGGGGCGTGAGCCAGAGCCTCATGTCTCGGGTCCCTCCAGCATGATCTCGGGTTCCGCCGGGTCGAGGGTATCGGCCGACGGGCCGACGACCGTCGTGGTCGAGGATCCGCCGCCGGCGCTGCCGCGGAAGATGGTCACCGTGAGGTCGTCCGGCGGCTCCTCGGCCGTTGCGCCGTCCGGTTCGGGGATCGGCGTATAGAGGTCGTCGAGGATGCCCAGGACGGGCGAGATCGACCGGTCGGTGGTGAAGGACCGCCCCGGCGCGATCGACGGCCAGGCGGCGGGCTGCGGCAGGTCCAGCCGGGCGAACACGCCGCGCAGCGGATCGGCCATGCTGGCCAGCGGCAACTGCTTGTCGGGCACCTCGGTCCCGTCGGGCCGGGTATGCGACAGACTGCGCAGCGACAGCGAGATCGTGCCGAGCTGCGCCATGACATGCACCATCTCGACCTGCTGGGGCGTCACCTCCAGCGTCGCCGTGCTGGGCATCCTGGCGCCTTCGCCGGGCGGCCCCATCCGCTGGTCCAGCGCGATCACCCGCACGTCGCGCATGATCGTCTCGCTGACCTGAACCGGTATGCGGTCGTCCTCGTTCTCCACGTTGAACATGGCGATCGACTGGCCGAGCAGCAGGTCGACCCGGTCGCCGGGATGGATCAGCCCGGCGATGCCGGAGCGGTCGCCGATCGAGACGGTGACCGCGCGCATGCCGGGCCTGAGCGCGGCGGCCAGGAAGCCGCGCTCACCCGGGCGGACGATCTGATTGGTGCCGATCGGCTGGCCGGCCGGAAGATCGGTTCGGCTGACCACGCCCAACAGTTCCTCCAGCGTCTCCGGCGCCATCTCGCGGTCGCGCACGATATAGGTCTCGGGCACGTCCTCGTCGGGCCAGGCCTGCCAGCGGACGTCCTCGCGCGCCTGCAGGAAGCGGCCCGGCGGCAGGTCGCGAAGGGCGACCAGCACGAACAGGCGCGCCGGCTCCGGCTGCACGACGACTTCTCGGACCGATTGGCTGAGGCTGGCGCGCTCCGCGGCAAGCCATTGCTGGGTGAAGGCGAAGGTGCCGTAGCCGACGGCGATCGCGAGAATGGCCAGAACGAGAATTCGTGCGCGCATCGCGTTCCCCCCGGCTTCCAGGTCCTTAGGGAAGCGGTTGGCCGACCGTCGTCAGCCGAACCGCTCCAATCCGTTGTCCTTCCGCATTTCCCGAGTCGCCGGGTTGAGACCACGCGGCCTGGAAATGCTCTAGATACCCGGCCAGACTAAGCCCCGACCGTGCACAAAAAGGTAAACAACACCGCAGGCGATGGCGGCGGCGTAGGGCAAGGGACGCCGTCCCGCGGCAGGCCCGGTTTCCGCCGGATTCGCCGAGCCGGGCGCGACGGCCCCGCCGGCAGGACTCAGCGCCGCCACGGGCCCGGCGTTAACGCCATCGCCGGCCGCGGTCCGGCGGCGCAGCCGATCCTTGACCAGCACCACGCCGGCGAGGCCGCCGCCGCCCAGCGCGGTCCAGACGATCAGCCCGACCAGGTCCGACGGCCCCGCCCACAGGGCCAGCGCCGCCAGCAGCTTGACGTCGCCCGCCCCGAGCCAGTTGCACACGAACAGCCCGAATCCGACGACCAGCACCGCGGCACCGCAGGCCAGGTACGGCCACGCCGCCCAGCCGAGGCCGAGCAGCACGATCTGGACCAGGGCCAGACCGGCGATCGTTGCGGAAATCCAATTGGGAATGACGTAGGCGCGCACGTCGCACGCGACGGCGTAGAGGACGAGCGCGGCGATCAGCCAGGGGAGGAACTGCGAGGCCATGGCTCTTGAGGTTCCCTACCCTGAGGCGGCGGTGATGGCGAACCGGTCACCCTCGACCGGCGCCAACCGTCTCGCGCGCCAACGAAAAAAGGCGATCGCAACCGGTTCGATCCCGGCGGCGACCGCGCAGCAACGCACTGGTTGGGGCTGCGCTCCCCCTGGGACATGGGGGCCGAAGCCGCCCATGCCCCTCGGGGAGTTAAGTGGTCGCTTGTCGACCCGAGCCCGCCTCCTACGAAACCGCTTCGTTGAGCTGGGTCGAGACGTGGGAGAACATCGTGTCCAGGCTGCCGCCCATGGCTTGCAGGGCACCGATGGCAGCGACGGAGACCAGGGCGGCAATCAGGCCGTACTCGATCGCCGTGGCACCGCCGTCACGACGCAGGAACTTCCGAATGGCGCGAAGCATCGACTTAACTCCTCAGATTGGGTTGCGGCCGACAACTGTTCACCCAGTGCGTCTGCCGATATCGCCGAATATGGCACTGAATCCTTAATAACTCATTAATGACAGAGTTCCCGATCGATCGAATTCAGTCGAACAGAAAGATGGAACGATTTATATGAAGGATGGATTGAATTCTGAGATTTTGTTCAATAAGTAATATTTTCTGTTTAAGCGGATGTTAGGTGGAATGCTCTTTAAAATTGCTGATTTCATAGAGTCGAATATGCAGTGATTTCGCCGACCATTAAGCCGCGAAAACGACCGATAAATGGCGGCAAATTGCGTGCGAATATCGATCGATTGGCGACACCAACCAAGGTGATTTGGTTAAATTTTTATGTATCTGGTTAATGAGATCTTAATCTTGTCTGATTACTTTGGAGGCGCAGAGGCAGATTTGTCGGGCCCAGGGCGCGGCCTGGCCGTGCCGCCGGTCTGATGGTCCGGTCGACAGGCTCGCGCCAAAGCCCCCGGGGTCTCGGGCCACGACACAAGAGAGATGTGGTTCGCCGCCGCGAGCGATGCGGCATGCAGCCATCGCGGCCGAACCAGAAGGACAGGATGCGACCCATGCCAAGGAGCCTGCCGCACGGTCTTCGCCGCCGCTTCGCTCAGCCTGCACTGCGCCTGCTGAAGCAGGTCGGCGGCACCAGCCTGACCCTGTTCGCCCTATCGGCGATCCCGGTGGTCGGCACCATCGGCCTGTCGACCGATGCGGCGATCGGCTTCATGGTGCGCCATCGGCTGGCCGAGGCGCTGGACGCCGCCGGTCTCGCCGCCGGCGCGACCACCGATGCCGACATCGGCGCGGCGGACTTCCAGGCCTTCTTCAAGGCAAACTTCCCCGACGGCTATATGGGGGCGACGGTCGACGGCCCGAACCTGGTCACCAGCGCCGACGGCTGGACGCTGACCCTCAGCGTGTCGGCCGATGTCCCAACCACCTTCATGCAGATCCTCGGGGTCGACGACTACGCCGTCTCCGCCCGGACCGTGATCACGCGACGGCAGTCCGGCATGGAACTGGCGCTGGTCATGGACAATACGGGGTCGATGCGCTGGTCCGGCAAGATCGGGGCCATGCGGACCGCCGCCCAGACCCTGGTCGGCGAACTGTTCGGCGATCAATCGCGGATCGACCGCTTCTGGGTCAGCGTCGTGCCCTACACCTCCATGGTGAATATCGGCACCGGCAACACCCTGTGGGTCGACAACACCGTTCTGTCGGACTACGCGCCGACCACCTGGGGCGGCTGCGTGGAGGCGCGCGGCTACCCGCTCGACACCACCGACGACACCTACAATCACGCGCCGATGATCGACGGGTCGGGCAACTCCGTCCCCTATACCTGGCGACCCGCGCACCATCCCAACGATGTCGACAACTACTGGCGCCACACCGACTACGACTGGGACGTGGCGAGCGAACGCCAGGACTGGCAAGAGTTCGGCCAGGAGATCCTGATCGCCCATCTCACCGACGCACTGGGCTATCCGCACGCCAACACGCTGCCGGTGGTCGATGGCACGCCGCTGCATTTCGACGCCCTGGTCGACGAATGGGTGCACGATGTCTACGACATCCCTGACGACGACCCGCGCCCTTATGGCGAGAGCCTGGCCAACAGCGTCGCCCGCATCGTTCTGGGCTACAACACGAATGACGAAGACGGTTACGCCCTGCCCACCGGCTCGACACTGGTCAATAGACTGCAGAACTACATCTATCCGCACTCGACATCGCCGTGGCCGAGCTATGACGAAGAACTGATCGACCTTCTGCTGACGGCCTATTTCCGGCGCTGGTACGAGTACCGCAATCAGTATTACGACTGGGTATCGCCGGACGTGCGCGACGAGAACTACTGGCGCCACGACGGCACCGGACCCAACCTCAATTGCGGACCGGCGATCACGCCGCTGACCGACCAGCGCGCCACCATCGAGGCCGCGATCGCCGCGATGGAGCCCTGGCACCGCGGCGGCACCACCAGCAACAGCGGCCTGTCCTGGGGTTGGCGCAGCATCTCGCCGCAATGGCGCGGGCTGTGGAGCGTCAGCGACAGCGCGCTGCCGCACGACTATTCCGAGCCGCTGGTGGAGAAGGTGGTGATCATCCTGACCGACGGCGTCAACCAGATGGCCGACAACGACCGCAGCGGGCCGCTGGGCAGCGACTACACCGGCTTCGGCCGGGTCGGCGAAGGGCGGATCCTGCAGAACGGCACCGGCACGGCCATCACCAACATCTACGACGCCAAGAACGAGCTCGACCGGCGCATGCTGGAGACCTGCACGGCGATGAAGAGTGCCGGCATTCGCCTCTACACCATCACCTTCATGGTCTCCGACGACGACACGCGGAACCTCTTCCAGGCCTGCGCGACGGACAGTGATCACTATTTCAACTCGCCGAGCGCCAGCGAGCTGCAGACCACCTTCACCCAGATCGCGACGGAACTGGCCAATCTGCGCATCGCGGAGTAGGCGGCGCCCTCGATCCAGGCTGCTGAGAAGAAGTACTTTCCCAACGTCATCTCCGCACAGGCGGGGATGACGTTAGTGAAGGTGTTACGCAACGAGCTGTCAGCGCGCTCCTGACCCTCTAAAAAACTGTTAAATATTTTCTCGAAACATTCCGCAGTTCATTCGCTATTTTTAAGTAGAATTCAGCACAAATACTTTTATTAGATTCTCGTTCACGAGAATGATACTGTCTCTTTATGACTGACAAATCATAAACACTGCGCCCCGCAAGCGGAGGACGAAGAGCCGAATTTGCAAGGACGCGACCGATGAACATCAAGGTGAAACATCTGCTGAACCGTCTGCCCGGACGGTTCGCCGCGCGCGGTACCCGGTTCGCGCGGGATCTCGGCGGCGCCAGCTTCATGTTCTTCGCCGTCACCGCCGTCCCCGTGGTCGGCACCATCGGCCTGTCGACAGATGCCGCGATCGGCACCATGGTCCGCTACCGCCTGGCGGAGGCGCTGGACGCCGCCGGCCTCGCCGCCGGCACCACCAGCAATGCCGATATCGCCGCCGCCGATTTCCAGGCCTTCTTCCAGGCGAACTTCCCCGACGGCTACATGGGCTCGACGCTGATCGGCCCGACCCTGACCACCAGCCCGGACGGCCGCACGCTGACGATGAACGTGTCGGCCACCGTGCCGTCCACCTTCATGCGCATCCTCGGCGTCGACGACTACGCCGTCTCCGCCCGCTCCGTGATCACGCGCCAACGCTCCGGCATGGAGCTGTCGCTGGTCATGGACAACACCGGCTCCATGCGCAGCGGCGACAAGATCGGCGCGATGCGCACCGCCGCGCAGTCGCTGGTCGACATTCTCTACGGCGACGAGAGCCAGATCGACCGGTTCTGGATCAGCGTCGTGCCCTACACCTCAATGGTCAATATCGGCACGGCCAACAGCCTGTGGGTCGACAGCACCGATCTGACCGGCTACACGCCGACCGCCTGGGCGGGGTGCGTGGAGGCGCGCGGCTATCCGCTCGACACCACGGCGGACACCTACAACCATGCGCCCATGGTCGACATCCTGGGCAACACGGTGCCGTACACCTGGCAGCCGGCGCTCTATCCCAACGATGTCGACAACTACTGGCACCATATCGACTACGACTTCTCGCAGGCGAGCGAGCGCGACGACTGGGACGAGTTCGGCCAACCGATCCTGATCGCCCATCTCAACGACGCGCTCGGCTATCCGCACGGCAACACGCGCCCGATCGTCGACGGCCAGCCGCTGCATTTCGAGGTCATGATCGAGGAGTGGATCCGCCAGGAACTCGGGCTCGCCCCCACCGACAGCCTGCCCAACAACGGCAATCTCTACAAAGGCGTGGCGCGCGTCGTGCTGGGCTACACCGCGGAGGAGAGCATCCCCGGCAGTTCGACCCTGCACGACCTCTTGCAAGACTGGGTATCGCCGCACGACTACGGCACCTGGCCGACCAAGAAGCAGGGCCGGATCGACCTGGTGCTGACCGCCTATTTCCGCCGGGCCTATGAGGGGCTGACCGACAGCCAGGACTGGACCGCCCCGCTGGTGCGCGCGGAGAACCATTGGGAAAACGACGGCACCGGCCCCAATCTCGGCTGCGGGCCGGCGATCACGCCGCTGACCGACCAGCGCGCCACCATCGAGGCGGCGATCGCGGAGATGCTGCCCTGGCACCGCGGCGGCACGGCCAGCAATCTCGGCCTGTCCTGGGGGTGGCGCGCCCTCTCGCCGGACTGGCGCGGGCTGTGGGCGGTCAGCGACAGCGCACTGCCCCACGACTACGACGAGCCGCTGTTGGAGAAGGTCGTGATCATCCTCACCGACGGCGTCAATCAGGTCTACGACCATGACGGCGGCGGCCCGCTGGGCAGCGACTACACCGGCTTCGGCCGGGTCGGCGAAGGCCGCGTGCGCGAGGACGGCTTCGGCGTGCCGCTCACCGCGTCGGCCGGCGCCAAGACCGAACTGGACCGGCGCATGCTGGAAACCTGCACGGCGATGAAGAGTGCAGGCATGCGGATCTACACCATCACCTTCCAGGTTGACGACACCGACACCCGCGACCTGTTCCGCGACTGCGCGACGGACGTCGATCACTACTTCAACTCGCCGTCCAACGGCGACCTGCAAGGCACCTTCACCCAGATCGCCACCGAACTGAGCAACCTGCGAATCGCCGAATAGCCGGCGTCAGGCCGCGGCGAGGCGTGCCACCGCCGGACCGAGATCGCTGAAGCGGTCGATCTTGAGGGATGCCGACACCGCGTCGGCCGGCCCCCGCAAATAGCCATAGGTGACGAGGATCAGCGGTACCCCCGCTGCCGCCGCGGTGGCAGCGTCGACCTCGCTGTCGCCGACATAGATCGCCGTCCCGGGCGTCGCGCCGAGCCGGTCGATCGCCGCCAACAGCGGGGCCGGATCGGGCTTGCGCTGGGCTAGGCTGCCGCCGCCGATCAACACGTCGATGAAGGGGTCGAGCCGCGTCGCGGCCAGGGCGCGCACCGCCGCCGCCTGCGGCTTGTTGGTGCACACGCCGAGGCGCCAGCCCGCCGCGCGCAGGCCGGCAACGCCGTCCGCAACGCCGGCATAGAGGGCATCGCGGCCGGGCGGCGTTGCCTCCAGCACCGCCGACAGATCGGCCCCGATCGCCGCCGCCTGCGCCGGGGCCGCCGGCGCGCCCGTCGCCTCGAAGGCCCGCTCCACCAGCCGCGTGATGCCGTCGCCGATGAACCGGCGCACCGCGGCCAGCGCCAGCGGCGGCCGGCCGGCGTCGGCCAGCAGCGCATTCAGCGCGGTGGCCATGCCCGGCGCGGTGTCCACCAGCGTGCCGTCCAGGTCGAAGACCACGGCGCCGCCCTCCGGCGCGGCCGGCGCGGTGGTGGACATCGCGGATGCCTCACGCATTCCTTCATCTCCGGCACGTTGCGACATGCGGCAACAATTGTTGACTTTCCGAGCCGAGAGGACTTGTGGCACAGCATCCGCGGCGCCGAAACGCTCGCGGTGCCGCCTCAAGACGACCAATCTTTAGCGAGACTCCCGGTCCATGTCCGCTGCGGCACCTTCGCCGATCTCCGACCCGTCTCCGCGCACGGCCTCCCCGCTGATGGTCGTGGTGCTGGCCGCGGGCAAGGGCACGCGCATGCGCTCCGACCGGCCCAAGGTGCTGCACCCGGTGGCCGGGCGACCGATGGTCGCGCATGTGCTGGCGGCGGCGGAGGCGCTGGACCCGGCGGCCCGCGCCGTGGTGATCGGGCCGGCGATGGACGCCGTCGCCGCCGCGGTCGACCCCTGGCCGGTGGCGGTGCAAGCGGCCCAGAACGGGACGGCCGACGCGGTCCGTGCGGCGGAACCGCTGTGGCGTGGTTTTGCCGGCACGGTGCTGATCGTCTACGGCGACACGCCGCTGATCACCGCCGGCACGCTGGCCCGTCTGGCGGCCGCGGTCGGGCCGGGCGACGCACCCGCCGTCGCCGTTCTCGGCTTCCGGCCGGCGGATCCGGGCCCCTATGGCCGGCTGGTGCTGGACGCCGATGGCCATCTCGACCGGATCGTGGAGGCGGCGGATGCCGATGCCGCCGCGCGCTCGCTCGCCTTGTGCAATGCCGGGCTGATGGCGATCGACGGGGCCGCGCTGGGCCCGATCCTGGCGGCGATCGGCAACGACAACGCCAAGGGGGAGTTCTACCTGACCGACGCGGTGGCGGTCGCCCGGCGGATGGGCCGCCGCGCGGCGGTTGCCGAAGGCCCGGTGGCGGAGCTGATGGGCATCAACAGCCGGGCGGAGCTGGCGGCGGCCGAAGCCGCCCTGCAGGCCCGCCTACGCGACCGGGCGATGGCCGGCGGTGCCACGCTGGTCGACCCGGCTTCGGTCTTCCTGGCGGCCGACACGGTGCTCGGCCGCGATGTCGAGATCGGCCCGAACGTCGTCTTCGGCCCCGGCGTGGTCGTGGAGGACGGCGCGCGCATCCTGCCCTTCTGCCATCTGGAAGGCGTGGTGGTGGGCGCCGGCGCCTCGGTCGGCCCGTTCGCCCGGCTGCGGCCGGAAACGACGCTGGGCGCGGGCGCCCATGTCGGCAATTTCGTGGAGATCAAGAAGACCCGGCTCGGCGCCGGGTCGAAGGCCAGCCATCTCAGCTATCTCGGCGATGCCCGGATCGGCGACGGCGTCAACATCGGTGCCGGCACCATCACCTGCAATTACGACGGCGTGCTGAAGCACGAAACGGTGATCGGGGACGGCGCCTTCATCGGCTCCGACAGCGTGCTGGTCGCCCCGGTGCGCATCGGCCGCGGCGCGCTAATCGGCGCCGGCAGCGCCGTCGACCGCGACGTGGCCGACGACGCGCTGGCGCTCACCCGCGCCCCGCTGGTCCAAAAGGACGGCGCGGCACCCCGCCTGCGCGCCCGCAAGCAGGCGGAAAAGGCCGCGCGCGCCCGGCAAACGAACGAGCCGAAGGGATAGAGGACGAGACGCCATGTGCGGCATCATCGGCATCCTGGGCGAACGCCAGGTCGCTCCGCTGCTGGTCGACGGGCTGAAGCGCCTGGAGTATCGCGGCTACGACAGCGCCGGCATCGCGACCCTGGTCAACGGTCGCATCGACCGCCGGCGCGCGGAGGGCAAGCTCGCCCGCCTGGCCGCCCGGCTGGAGGCGGAGCCGCTGGCCGGCACCGCCGGCATCGGCCACACCCGCTGGGCGACCCACGGCAAGCCCAACGAGGTGAACGCCCACCCTCACGCCACCGACCGCGTGGCCGTGGTGCACAACGGCATCATCGAGAACTTCCAGAGCCTGCGCCGCGAGCTGGAGGGTCTCGGCTACCGCTTCTCCACCGACACCGACACCGAGATCATCGCCCATCTGATCAGCCGCTACCTCGACGAGCAGATGGCCCCGCGCGAGGCGACCGCGGCGGCGCTGGCCCGGCTGGAGGGCGCGTTCGCGCTGGCCATCATCTTCGCCGGCGAGCACGACCTGATGATCGGCGCGCGGCGCGGCTCGCCGCTGGCCATCGGCTACGGCGACGGGGAGATGTATCTCGGCTCCGACGCCATGGCGCTGGCGCCGCTGACCAGCCGCATCTGCTATCTCGACGAAGGCGACTATGCCGTGCTGTCGGGCACGGATGCCGCGGTCTACGACGCAGGCGACCGCCCGGTCGAGCGGCCGATCCGCCAGACCGCGCTGTCCGGCGCGATGATCGGCAAGGATGGCTTCCGCCATTACATGCTGAAGGAGATCTACGAACAGCCGCAGGTGATCGGCGACACGCTGACCGCCTTCGTCCACCCGACCACCGGGCATATCGCGCTGCCGGAACTGTCGGTCGACCTCGCCCGCGTGCCGCGCATCACCATCGTCGCCTGCGGCACCGCCTACTATGCCGGCCTGGTCGCCAAATACTGGCTGGAGACGCTGGCCCGCCTGCCGGTGGAAATCGACATCGCGTCGGAGTTCCGCTACCGCGAGGCGCCGTTGCCGGAAGGCGGGCTGGCGCTGTTCATCTCCCAGTCCGGCGAGACCGCCGACACCCTGGCCGCGCTACGCTACGCCAAGACGCATCTGCAGCACGTCGTCTCGGTGGTCAACACGCCGGAAAGCTCCATCGCGCGGGAGAGCGACGCCGTCCTGACGACCCTGGCCGGGCCGGAGATCGGCGTGGCGTCGACCAAGGCGTTCACCACCCAGTTGACCGTGCTGGCCTGCCTGGCGATCGCCGCGGCGCGCGACCGCGGCGCCATCGACGAGACCCGCGAGGCCGCGCTGGCCGCCGCCTTGCGCGAGGTGCCGGCGCGCGCGGTCGACGTGCTGACCCATGACGAACGGCTGCGCCTCTTGGCCCATGGCGTGGCCGAGGCACGCGACGTGCTCTATCTCGGGCGCGGCACCGGCTATCCGATCGCCCTGGAAGGCGCCTTGAAGCTGAAGGAGATCAGCTATATCCACGCCGAAGGCTACGCCGCCGGCGAGATGAAGCACGGGCCGATCGCGCTGATCGACGAGGCGGTGCCGGTGATCGTCATCGCGCCGACCGATCCGGTGTTCGACAAGACCGCCAGCAATGTGGAGGAGGTGAAGGCGCGCGGCGGCCGGGTCGTCGTGCTGTCCGACGCCGCCGGGATCGACCGCCTGGGCGACGGTGCGATGGCGACGGTCACCCTGCCCGAGGTCGACCCCTTCGTCGCACCGATCCTCTATGCGCTGCCGGTGCAGCTCCTGGCCTACCACGCCGCCATCCACAAGGGCACCGACGTCGACCAGCCGCGCAACTTGGCGAAGAGCGTGACGGTGGAGTAGCGCCCTGTTTTAAAAGCCCTCCCCCTCGATGGGGGAGGGTTGGGTGGGGGTGATCCTCGCACGTGGAAAAGGCCGGCGAAGAAACACCCTCTCGAAGGTGCGATCGGAGGGACGCGCACGTCCCGGCATGAGAGGGCAGCTGCGACGCCATCACCCCCTCCCGATCCCTCCCCCATCAAGGGGGAGGGACTCAGACCGAACCCAGCGGCGCGGCGTCATCGGCGAACCTTGTCCAGATCGCTGTAGACCGTCGCCCGGGAGACGCCGAGCCGTTCGGCCACCAGATTGGCCGATTTGCGGATCGCGAAGATCTGATGGGAGTCGAGGGACACGATGACGCTTTGCCGGGCCTTTGCGTCCAGGCCGATCAGGGAGCGGCCAAGACGGCGTTCCTCCTGATCCATGATCGTCGAGATCAGTTCCGGCAGATCTTCGGGAAAGGTATAGGGCCGCGACTCCTGCGCCGCGCCGGCCAGGCTCTCCAGCGCGTGGAGGGCGTATTTCAGATTGGACACGTCGAGGTTGAAGCAGAAGGAGCCGACGATCTCCCCGTCGGCGTTCTTCAGGGCGGCGACCGTAGACTTGATGATCCGGCCGTCGTCGGTTCTCAGCATGCGGTCGGCGATGATCGTCGCCTGCTTGTCGGACAGAAGCTCCAAAGACAAGGGCGTCACCGGTGCGCCGACATCGCGCCCCGTTACATTGCCCTCATAGGCGACGACCGACTTCTTCAGGTCGCGAAAGTCGTGCACCACGACCTCGCAGAAGTCGCCGACCGAGGGCTGGATCGCCTTGGCAATCAAGGAGGCCGTGCGGATCGCCGTCTCGGTGGACGCATCCGGTTTTGCGCGTTTCGCCGGCTGGGGATCGGCCGGCCGAGGATCAAGTCTCTGGGTCTTCGTCATGGTGCCTTCTGGATATCTGACGCTCTGTCATTGATCTTGACAAAAAGTCTAGTCTTGGTTCATCTGGACAAGCTGTACACAGGCTTGACAGTTTTTGTAACCCGTTGACCGGCCGGCACGACGCCGGCCCGCCGGATGGGACGCAGATCCCCGCCGCTGCCGCCGCCGCGGTCTGCAGACGCCGCGCATCGGGCGAACGGCCTTCATCCCTGACCCCAGGAAACCGCCATGATCGACGTCGATTCGGGCCTTGGCTCGGCTACCAACCTGGCATCCGGCCTGGACCGAGGGTCGTTCAGCGCCGTGGAACTGACAAAGGCGGTCTTCGACACGATCGACCGCCGCGCCGACCCGGGCGTCTTCATCGCCCTCACCCGCGAGCGTGCCCTGCAGGAGGCGCAGGCGAGCGACGACAGGCGGGTCCGCGGCGCCTGCCTCGGCGCTTGGGACGGCATCCCGGTGGCGTGGAAGGACCTCTTCGACCTCCAGGGGGTTCCGACCACCGCCGGGTCGGCCGTCTACCGCGACCGGCCGCCGGCGGCCCGCGACGCCGATGTGGTGGCGGCCTGCGCCGCACAGGGTCTGGTGGCGGTCGGCAAGACGAACCTGTCGGAATTCGCCTATTCCGGCCTCGGGCTGAACCCGCATTTCGGCACCCCGCCCAATCCGTTCAGCCCGCCTGGCGACCCAAGGGCGCCCGGCGGCTCCTCCGCCGGGTCGGCCGTCGCGGTCGCCGCGGGTCTCGTGCCGGCGGCCATCGGCACCGACACCGCCGGATCGGTGCGCGTGCCCGCCAGCTTCTGCGGGATCTGGGGGTTCAAGGCCAGCCAGAACCGCTACGCCATGGCGGGCGTCTTCCCGCTGTCGAGCAGCCTCGACTCCCTCGGCGCCTTTGCCAACGGCGCGGCCGATCTGTGCCAGATCGATGCCTTCATGCGCGGCCGGCGGCACAGCGATATCGACCCGACGGCGATCGCCGACATCCGCATCGTCGTGCCGGACACGGTGGTCTTCGACGACGTGTCCGCCGACATCGTGTCCTGCTTCGAGACCCTCGTGCAGGCGCTGGCGGAGGCCGGCGTGGCGATCGAGCGGGGCGCGTTCCCGATTTTCGCGGAGACCGATGCGCTGTTCCGCGCGCATGGCACGCTGACGGTCGCGGAGGCCTACACGCTGCACGAAGCGCTGCTGAACAGCCCCGATGCGGACCGGATGGACCGCCATATCCGCGCGCGCCTGCAGACGGCGCTGGACTTCACCGTTCAGGACTACATTCGCCTGCAATGGTCGCGCAGTCGCCTGGAAGCGGAAACCCGCACCAGCCTGGGCAACCGGTTTCTGTTGTTTCCGACGACGCCGATCACCGCGCCCGCCATCGCCCCCCTGGCGAGCGACGAGACCTTCAGACACACCAATCTGCTGGCGCTGCGAAACACGATGCTCGGCAACTATCTGGCGATGCCGGGCGTCAGCATGCCGATCGGCGTCGATGGGCAAGGCCTGCCGGTCGGCGCCCTGTTGTCGGCGGCGCCCGGCGGCGACACGCCGCTCTTGGCCGCTGCCCGGGCCCTGGAGGCGCGCTTGGGACACGCCGTTCGCCCCCCGACGCCCGCGGCCGACACGCGGCTGCGCGCCTGAGCGCACCGCGACCGGCAAGCCGTGATGCTTTGTTGGACAATTTGTCCATTTTTTCGGCAGAGTCAGCCTCCGAGGTCCGTTTTTCGGCAGATCGGCCCGCGATCTTGCCGGTCACCGTCTTGACAAGTTGTCGAAAGCCCGCACTATCAGACAAGCTGTAAAGTCGCTGGACAGATTAGCAGGATCGATCCGGACGACGCAGCCGATCCGGCGTGCGGCACGGCCCGAAGGGATGATGCCAAACCGGGTGATGACTGAGGTTACAGGAACGAAAACCCCGAAGAACATCGACAGGAGAGGTCAGACCATGATGATGAGAGCTTTGGCAGTCGCCTGCGGCTTGGCCACCGGCCTCGCGGCGGGATCGATCGCCGCCCAGGAGACGCAATCCGTCACCTTCGTCCAGCCGCACCCGTCGGCGATCAGCTCCTTCCCGATCCATGTCGCCATCGGCGCCGGCTTCTTCGCCGAAGAAGGCCTTGAGGTCCGCGTCGAGACCGTCGACGGGTCCGGCGCCGCGACCCAGGCCGTCGCCGCCGGCCAGGCGGAGTTCGCGCGGCCCGGCCCCGCCGTGGTGCTGAACGCCCGGGCGCGCGGGGCGGATGTGGTGTTCATCTACAATGTTGCCGCGCGCTCCAATTTCGGGGTCGTCGTGCCCGAGGACAGCGACGTCGAGACGCCCGCCGATCTGCAGGGCACGGTCGTCGGCGTCGCCACCGCCGACGGGGCGGAGGTTGGCTTCGCGCGCAATGTGCTGCAAGGTTCCGGCCTGGCGGAGGATGCGGATTTCGAGTTCATGTCGGTGGGCGACGGTGGTCCCGCGGCGACCGCCTTCAATCGCGGCGACATCGCTGCCTACACCGCGTCGCTGGCCGACGCGGCGATCCTCAACCTGCGCGGCGTTCCGGTTCGGGACATCACGCCGGCTGAGTATCAGAAGTTCTTCGGCAACGGGCTGATCACCACCGGCGATCTGATCAGCACCGATCCCGCCCTGGTGGAAGGGTTCGTTCGGGCCGTCGCCCGCGGTCACGCCTTCGCCATGGACGACGCGAACCGCGAGGCGGCGCTCGGCTACCTGGCCGACGCCAACCCGCAGGAGAGCGAGGATCCCGCCTTCGCCAGCGCGCTGTTCGATGCGCTGGTGGCTAATGCGACGCCGATGGACGGCTCCGAAGGGCTGGGCTGGCTGCCGCCGGATGTCTGGGCCGATTGGCAGGACGTGCTGGTGGAGACCGGTGGGCTGGAGGCGCCGCTGGACGACCTGTCGGCGGCCTTCACCAACGACTTCGTCCTGCAAGTCCAGGACGCGCTGGACTGATGGACGCGACCGCAGCCGTCGCCGCCGTGACACCGAGCGAAGCCGAAACCGTCTACGAGCTGACCGGCGTCAGCAAGACCTACGAGCGCAACGCCGTGGTCGCGCTGCAGGACGTCTCGGTCACCTTGCGCAGCGGCAGCTTTTCGTCGGTGATCGGCGCCAGCGGCTGCGGCAAGTCCACCCTACTGAAGATCATGGCGGGCCTGATCCCGCCATCGCGAGGCCGCGTCGTCCTGCAAGGCAAGCCCGTGCTCGGGCCGCGCCGGGACATCGGCATGATGTTCCAGCAGGCGACGCTGTTTCCCTGGCGCACGACGATCGAAAACATCGTCCTGCCCATCGAGATCCGCGACGGCCGCCGGGCGGCCCAAGAGGCCAAGGCGCGCGGCCGCGAGCTCTTGGATCTGGTCGGCCTGTCCGGCTTCGCCGACGCCTATCCCAGCCAGCTTTCCGGCGGCATGGCGCAGCGCGCGGCGATCTGCCGGATGCTGATCACCGAACCCGCCGTCTTGCTGCTGGACGAGCCGTTCAGCGCGGTGGACGAGCTGACCCGCGACTTCATGAATATGGAGCTGCAGCGCATTTGCCTGGCGCGGCAGGCGACGGCCTTTCTGGTGACCCATTCCATCCCCGAAGCCGTCATCCTGTCCGACACGGTCTACATCATGGCGCCGCGGCCGGGGCGCGTTGCGGAAGTCGTCCCGATCGATCTGCCCAGGCCACGGACGCTCGACATGATCACCACGCCCTATTTCAGCGACATCGTTCGCCATATCCGCGCGCGGCTCGACGAAGGGGCCGGGTCGTGAGCGCCGTCGACCAGGCACCGCCGGCGCCGAAGCGGCCGGCGCCGGGGCAGCCGATCGCCGGGGACACCGTCTGGGCGGAGCGCGTCGCCTGGATCGACCGGATCCCGCGATGGCTCGGCATGTCCTTCGTCTTCGCCCTGTTCATCGGTGTCTGGTGGGGGCTGACCGCGACCGGGCTGGTCTCGCCCATCATCCTGCCGTCGCCGCTGGAGACGCTGGAGGACCTGATCTTCGTCACCCAGAACCTGGCGACCGGCGGCTATATGGGGCCGGCGCTGTGGACGACGCTGAAGACGATCTTCTACGGGTACTTGCTGGCGATCCTGATCGGCTTCTCGCTGGGCGTGCTGGTCGGCGAGACGGCGTTCGGCGAACGCGCGGTGATGCCCTATCTGGTCGGGCTCGACGCCATGCCGAAGGTGGCGTTCGCGCCGCTGTTCGTCGCCTGGCTGGGCTTCGACATCCATTCGAAGGTGGCGCTGGCGACCTTCATCGCCACCTTCCCCATCGTGGTGGGGACGGCGGCCGGGCTGCACGCGGCGGACGAGAACGCCCGCATGCTGTTCAAGACGATGGGCGCGTCGCGCTGGCAGACGCTGTGGAAGATGAAGCTGCCGACCGGATTGCCGCAGATCTTCACCGGGCTGAAGATCGGCGCGGCGGGCGTCATGGCCGGCGCCATCACCGGGGAGTTCCTCGGCGGCGGTCGAGGCTTCGGCGAGTTGATCCGCCTGGCGGCAACCCAGCTCAACACGCCCCGGGTCTTCTCACTGATCATCTATCTCAGCGTGATCGGCATTCTGCTCTACACCTTCGTGACCTGGCTGCAGGCGCGCATCGTGTTCTGGCGGAAGGAACAGGTGCTCGGCGGCGGCTGATCGGACGGCGCCGGGATGGCGTGACCACGACGCAGGGCGGGGACCCGCCGGCGCATGGGTGCTTTCCGACTGTCGGGAATTTCTGAATTTTCCAGAAGTACTGTTCGTGGCCTGTACGGCGGCCGGGCTGTCTCTGAAAACCGTTCGTCCTTCTGAACGATAGCCGAATGACGGATCGGTGAACGTCGCGTGGCGGGGCGGGGCCGCAGCAATGCGGGTCGTGCAGGCGAGCCGGCTTGCAGCGCGGCACGCAGCATCGACTCGCATCGCCGCCTCAAAAATGAGATATAGTTAAAACTCATAAAACTTAAGAGGGGAGGATCTTTCAATGCCTCTTAGCGATGGTCGTCGAGCGTTGCTCTGTATTGATGGCGGCGGCATCCGAGGGTTGATCCCGGCCATCATCCTCAAGGATCTGGAGCGTCGGCTCGCGGTCCTGGGAAAGACCAAGCCGCTTCATGCGTATTTCGATCTGATCGTCGGCACCTCGACCGGCGGGATCATCGCCGCCGGCCTGACGGCACCGCATCCCTCGGCTGCCGATAGACCGGCGATGAGCGCCGGCGAGCTGGTCGATCTCTACAACCGGCGCGGCGGCGAGATATTCAGCCGCAGCAAGTTCCGCAACATCCGCGAGGTGTTCCGCACCTGGAACATCGAAGCGCTCAGCCAGGAGAAGTACAGCGCCGAGCGGCTGGAGGAACTGCTCGACGAGCATCTCGGCGATGTTCGGCTTCGCGACGCGCTGACCAATGTCGTCATCACGGCCTACGACGTCCGCAATCGCGTCACCGCTTATCTGCGCGGTGGCCCGAACATCAATGACCTGGACTACTCGAAGGACGAGAACGATGAGGCGACGCCGCCCTTCACGCATGCGAACTACTTCTTCAGGGACGCGGCACGCGCCACCTCCGCGGCGCCGACCTTCTTCGAGCCCGAACCCGTCTCGGACCTGAGGTCCAAGAAGGTTCGCACGCTGATCGATGGTGGCGTCTTCGCCAATCAGCCCGCCGTCTGCGGCCTGGCCCAGGCGATTGCGCTCGAATGGCCGGCAAACACCGTTTCCATGCTGTCACTCGGCACCGGTTACCATGTGCGCCCTTACCATCTCCAGGAGATGAAGGACTGGGGACCGGTGCACTGGATCAACCCGATGAAGGGGGCCCCAATCATCAGCATTCTGATGCATGGCCAGGCCGACAGCACCAACTGGAACATGCAGCAGATGCTGGAAGACCGGTTCTGCCGCCTCGACGGCAAGCTCGACCCCGATCGCTTCAGCGATGAGATGGACGATGCAAGCCCCGGGTCCCTGAGAGGCCTGCGAACGCTGGCCGGAGAGATCATCGAGGAGAATGGCGAGGCCCTTGACCGTTGGGCTGAACAACTGACCGAGCGGTAACCCCGCCAGACCGGCGGCGCGCGCCTCGCCGGTCGCGTCTAGTCCCCCGGCCCGCCCAGCGGCAGGCCGAAGCGCAGCGTGATGACCTCCAGGCCCGGATTGCTGTCGCCGATGCCGGCGTTGGAGAGATGCGCGGCGGTCAGGCCGATCTGCATCTCGTTGTCGAAGCGGTAGCCCAGCTCCAGGCCGGAGCGGAACTCGACATAGCTGCCGAGATGGGGGCCGTCGCCGCGGTTGTAGAGGCCGACGCCGGTAAACGGCATGACGACATAGCTGTCGTCGATCACCCACTCCACGCCGAAGCCGCCATAGCCATAGGCCGCCCCGGCCGTGGTGACGAACCCGCCGATCATCGGCGCAATGCCCAGATCCTCCGCGATCAGGCCGTCGCCCAGGCGGAAGCCCGGGCGGAACTCCGCCTCGAACATCGCGTCCTGGTCGTCGTCCAGGACGCCGGACACGCCGGCCCCGAAGAACAGATGGTCCGGGCCGTCCGCCCGCGCCGGGTCGGCCGCCGCCAGCGCCCCGGCCGACAGGGCAAGCAATCCGCTCATCGCAGCGGCGAGCCGGCGATGCGGCCGTCTTACGGGGTGCGTCATGGCGGATCCTTGACTGTCGCGGGAGATGGGAACGGCGGCACTCAGCGAGCGGACATCCTTCCTCTTACGGCAAAGCGGGAAGTCACTCAACAAGGCGAAGGCGATGCCGGCGCGTCCGGCCCCGCACCGTCACGGCAGCTCGCGCACGGCATAGGTCGCCTCCACCAGGGCCGCCCGGGTGCCCGGCTCCATCGCCGCGTGGCCCGCATTCGGCACCACGATATAGCGCGCCTCCGGCCAAGCGGCGTGCAGCTCGTCGGCGGTGGCGATCGGGCAGACGATGTCGTAGCGCCCCTGGACGATCACCGCCGGCACATGGCGGATCCGGTCGATGTCGCGCAACAGCCGGTCTTCCGGATCCGGCACGTTGTTGCGGAAGAAATGCGCCTCGATCCGCGCCAGGCCCAGCGCATGGGTGTCGCCGCTGGCCGCCGCCACGGTCTCCGGATTGGGCAGCAGCGTCGAGCACGCGCCCTCGTACCGGCTCCACGACCGCGCCGCGGCAAGCTGCACCATCGGGTCCGGATCGGTCAGGCGCCGCCAATAGCCCTCCAGCGGGTCGGCGCGCTCCGCCGCCGGCAGGAACTCGATGAACTGGCGCGACGCCTCGGGGAAGATCATGCGCATTCCGGTCAGGAACCAGTCGATCTCCCGGCGCCGCATCAGGAAGATGCCGCGCAGGATCAGCGACCGGCAGCGCTCTGGATGGCGTTGGGCGTAGGCCAGCGCCAGCGTGCTGCCCCAGGAGCCGCCGAAGATGTGCCAACGCTCGATCTCCAGCGTCTCGCGCAGATGCTCCAGGTCGTCGACCAGCGCGTCGGTGGTGTTGCCGTCCAGCTCCCCCAGCGGCCGGGAGCGGCCGGCGCCCCGCTGGTCGAGGATGATGATCCGGTAGATCCGCGGATCGAAGAATCGGCGATGGACCGGCGAGGCGCCGGCGCCCGGCCCGCCATGCAGGAAGACCACCGGCGCACCGTCGGGATTGCCGCTCTGCTCCCAATAGAGGATATGCGGCGAGTCGACCGTCAGATAGCCGGTCTGATACGGCTCGATCGGCGGATGGATGGCGTCGCGGGGCATGGGCTGCGGGATTGGCTGTGCGATCGGCGGACGGTATGGATGGTCGCGCGCGCCGCCCGCCGGCGCCTTATCCGGCCGTCGGACGGCGAAGCGATGCAACGCCTTGTCACCCTTCTTCTCGCCTTTCTAGCCTCAGTGCCTGCCCTAGGCCAAGAGCACGTGTCCGATCCCCGCCTGCCGGCCGATCTGGCGACGGACGAGCGCGCGCATGTCACCGCGGTGATCGACGGCGACACGGTGGCGCTGGACGACGGGACGGAGGTTCGGCTGGTCGGCCTGCAGGCGCCGAAACTGCCGCTGGGCCGCCCCGGCTTCGTCGCTTGGCCGGGGGCGTCGGCGGCGCGCGACGCGCTGGCCGCGCTGGTCGACGGGCAGACGGTGACGCTCGCCTATGGCGGCAACCGGCTCGACCGCCACGGCCGCCGGCTCGCCCATCTGGTGCGCGAGGACGGGCTGTGGGTCCAGGGCCGGATGCTGGCGGCCGGCCAAGCCCGCGTCTACACCTTCCCCGACAACACCGCCGCCGCGGCGGAGATGCTGGCGCTGGAGGAGGCTGCGCGCGCCGCCGGCCGGGGCATCTGGTCCGACCCCTTCTATGCCGTGCGGACGCCGGCGGAGACCGGTCAGCACATCGACACCTTCCAGCTTGTCGAAGGCCGGGTATTGCAGGCGGCGGAGGTTCGCGGCCGCATCTACTTGAACTTCGGCGAAGACTGGCGCGAGGACTTCACGGTGACCATCGCGCCCAGCGATACCGACCGGTTCGCCGATGCCCATCCCAATCCGTTGAGCCTCGCCGGCACCCGCGTCCGGGTGCGCGGCTGGCTCTATTGGTTCAACGGCCCGGCCATCGACCTCACCCATCCCGCACAGCTCGAACCACTCGAACCGAGTGACGATCAATAACCGAGACATTGTTTCTCTTGTTTTGGTCCGGTCGGATACAATAGATTCGCTTTGACCTTGGATTTCCGGTCGACTGCGCCGATGCGTTTACCAAAAATGAACTTGATTGGTAACCGATTTGCGAAGGGGGTTCGGCCGCCGCCGCCGCGCCGCCGGACCCTATTGCGTGCCGCGGTCGTCCGGGTGGGCATGGCCGGTACCGCCGCATCCCTGGCAATCCCGGCCGCCTGGGCGGCGCCGATGGATGGCGCGGCGACCTCGCCCGCGCTGATCACTGCCGTCCTGGCCGCCGCCGCGGCGCTGGTCCTGGCGGGACTGCTCTATCGCGCCCATCGCCGGCTGGGCGACCGCGACGCCCGCACCGCCGCGCTGACCCAGGCGCTGACCCGCGCGCGGGCGATCGCCGACACGGCCCCGCCGCATCTCGTGCTCGACGGGCGGATCGGCCAGCCGACCGAGGCCGACGGCAGTGCCGGCCGGGATGGCAAAGACGACCCGCTGGCCCGATTTCTGGCCACCCTCGACGAGGACGGCGCGGCGCGGCTGCGCGCCGCGGTGGCGACGCTGCGGCGCACCGGTGTCGGCTTCACGCTGAGCGCCGGCACCGCCGACGGGCAGGGCGAATGGCAGGTGCGCGCCGACACCCGCGCGATGGGCGAGGAAGGCGCGGTCCTCTGGCTCAGCGACACCAGCGCCGCCGCCGACCAGCGCCAGGCCCTGACCGACCGCGAGACGGCCGCAGAACAGGCCGCAGCTCTGTTGGACCTGGTGCCGGTCCCGATCTGGCTGCGCCACGCCGACCTGTCGCTGGCCTGGTGCAACAGCGCCTACCGGCGGGCGGTGGAGGCCCCGGTCGACGCCACGCCTGGCGACGGCCCGCCGACGGCGGAGATCGCCGCCGGCGCGCTGGACGACGACGGCCGGGCGCTGGCCCGCCGCGTCCGGGACAGCGGCCGGACGGAGAGTGCCGAACACTATGTCGTCGTCCAGGGCCAGCGCCGCTGCCTCGGCCTGACGGAGGCGGCGTTGCCGGGGCTCGCCGCGCTGCCGGGCGCGATCGGCGGCTACGCGCTGGACCGCACCGAGGTCCAGGTGGTGCGCAGCGAACGCGACCGCCATATCGAGGCGCATAACGAGGTGCTGCATCGCATGCGCACCGCGATCGCGATCTTCGGCGCCGACAAGCATCTCGACTTCTACAACCAGGCCTATGCCCAGCTTTGGGGGCTGGAGGAGCGCTGGCTCGACGACAAGCCGAGCTTCACGGAGATCCTGGAGGATCTGCGCACCCACCGGCGCCTGCCCGAATACGCCGATTTCCGAGCCTTCCGTGACGAGCGGCTGGCGCTGTTCACCAGCGTCATCGAACTGGAGGAGGAGCTGGAATACCTGCCTGACGGCCGGATCATCCGCTCGGTGATCTCGCCGCACCCGTTCGGCGGGCTGATGTGGGTGATCGAGGACGTGACCAGCGCCCTGACGCTGGAGGCGAACTACAAGACCATGATCGCCGTGCAGCGCGAGAGCCTGGACAACCTCGCCGAGGGCATCGCGGTGTTCGGCAGCGACGGCAGGCTGCGCCTCAGCAATCCCGAATACGCCCGGCTGTGGGATATCGAGGAAGATGCCCTGGCCGATGCCCCGCACATCACCAAGCTCGCCCAGAGCATGCATGGCCAGTTCGCCGACGGCCAGGATTGGGAGGAGGTGCGCGCCGCGCTGTCGGTCGAGGCGATGGAGCAGCACATCCAGCGCGGCCGGCTCAATCGCCAGGACGGCTTGGTCCTGGACTACTCCACCGTCCGGCTGCCGGACGGCGGTGTGCTGCTCAGCTTCCTCAACGTCACCGACAATGTCCGGGTCGAACGCGCGCTGAGGGCCAGCAACGAAGCGCTGGAGGAAGCCGACAAGCTGAAGAGCCTGTTCATCGCCAATGTCTCCTACCAGCTCCGCACCCCGCTGCAGGCGATCGTCGGCTTCGCGGAGCTGCTGGAGAAGCAGATCGCCGGGCCGCTCAATGCCCAGCAGCAGGACTACGCCCACAGCCTGATGGACGCGGCCAATCTGCTGGTGAAGCTGATCAACGACATGCTCGACCTGGCGACCATCGAGGCCGGCCAGCTCACGCTGACCCGCCGCGCGGTGGATGTGCGCATCATGCTGCAGGCGGTGGCCGATCTCGCCCGCAACTGGGCGGATGCGGAGGGTCTGGCGATCGAGGTGCAGTGCCAGGAGACGGTGGGCGCCGTGTCGGGCGACGAGCGGCGGCTGAAGCAGGCCCTGTTCAACCTGATCGGCAACGCCATCAAGTTCACCCCGCCGGGCGGGCGCATCACCCTGGCCGCCGACCGCGGCCGCGACACGCTCAACCTCCTGGTGCATGACACCGGCATCGGCATCCCGGCCGACGCGCATGAGCGGGTGTTCAACCGCTTCGAGAAGGCGCATCAGAACCTGCGCCAGAGCGGCGCCGGGCTCGGCCTGTCGCTGGTCAAGAAGCTGATCGAGCTGCATGGCGGGCATGTCGAGCTGGACAGCGAGGTCGGCCAGGGCACCACGGTGATCTGCACGCTGCCGCTGGACGACACCGGCGCCCAAGTCATCGATGTGCCGGACGATCCGGCCGACGCCGACAACCGGCCGCCGCCCTCGGCCGACGAGCCCCTGCCCCCCGCCGAAGACGCGGCCTGACCGGCCGCGCGCGTCCCCCTCTCGCCCCGGCCGCCGATCGCGGCCGGTCCTGTCCGTCCACCATCGGCATGATCCATGACCACGTCTCCCGGCCCGGCGCAGCCCGAGCTGACGCAAGAGGAGCGCGCGGCGGTCTACAAATGCATCCTGAACCGCCGGGATGTGCGCCGCCAGTTCACCGACCGCCCGATCGACGACGCCGTGCTGGCGCGCATCCTCAACGCCGCCCACCACGCGCCCTCGGTGGGCTTCATGCAGCCCTGGGACTTCATCGTGGTGCGCGATCCGGCGGTGAAGGGCGCCGTGTTCGACGCCTTCACGCGGGCGAACACGGAAGCGGCCGACCGCTTCCCCGATGCTCGCCGCGACGCCTACCGGCGGCTGCGGCTGGAGGGGATCAGACAGGCGCCGATCAATCTCTGCCTGACCTGCGACCGGTCGCGCGCCGGCCCGGTCGTGCTGGGCCGTACCCATCAGCCGGAGATGGACCTCTACAGCGTGGTCTGCGCCGTTCAGACGCTGTGGCTGGCCGCGCGGGCGGAGAACATCGGGGTCGGCTGGGTCAGCATCCTCGCCTATGACGACCTGCGCCGGGCGCTGGGCATCCCGCCGGAGATCCAGCCGGTCGCCTATTTGTGCCTGGGCCATGTCGACGGCTTCGCGGCCGAGCCCGATCTACAGACGGCCGGCTGGCGCGCCCGACTGCCGCTCGCCGATCTGGTGTGGTTCGACGGCTGGCAGCGCCGCGACGGCGACGAGCCGCTGTTGTCGGCGATCGGCGCGCTGACCGGCGAGCCGCCGACAGACTGATCAGCCTAAGGATCAATCGACATTCAGGACTTCCCTCCCCCTCGATGGGGGAGGGTTAGGGTGGGGGTGATGTCGCCGCACGACGCCGGCGCCTGGGAGGCGTCCATCCCGCGCCGCAACCGCCGTGCCCATCCGATGGCGCCGTCGAAAGGTGCATCTTCATCCGGCTTCCCCACCGACATGGATCACCCCCACCCAACCCTCCCCCATCGAGGGGGAGGGCTTCAGCGGGTGGCGGCGATGAATGTCGATTCAGCCGAGGCTCGGGACGCCCTTGGTGGTCGAGTACTCGAAATGCAGCACTCGCTCGGGATGAACCAGCGGGTGGGCGGCATGGGCGGCTCCCGCGGCCTCCGCGAAGCCGGTCAGGATCAGCTTCAGCTTGCCCGGATACTGCGCCACGTCGCCGATCGCGAAGACCCCCGGCAGATTGGTCGCCGCGGTGGCCGGATCGACGGCGATATGGTTGCGCTCCACCGCCAGCCCCCACTCCAGGATCGGCCCGAGCGCCATCGACAGCCCGAAGAACGGCAACAGACGGTCGGCCTCCAGCCGCCGCTGCCCGCCGTCGAGATCACTGACCAGCACCGCCTCCAGCCGGTCGCCCGTGCCCTCCAACCCGGCCAGTTGATAGGGCACGACGAGGTCCAGCCGGCCGGCCTCGGCCAGCGCATGCAGGCGCGCCACACTCTCCGGCTGCGCGCGGAACTTGTCGCGGCGATGCACGATCGCCACCGACCGGGCGATGTCGCTCAGCACCAGCGCCCAGTCTATGGCGCTGTCGCCGCCCCCGGCGATCACCACGCGCTGGTCGCGGAAGCTCTCCACATCGCCCACCAGGTACTGCACGCCGGCGCCCTCGTACCGCTCGATACCCTCAAGCGGCGGCCGGTTCGGCCCGAACGCGCCGACGCCGGCGGCGATGATCACCGCCGACGTCTTCAGCCAGCGCCCGGCGGAGGTGCCGATCAGCCACGCGCCGTCTTCGGTGCGATGCAGACGGTCGACCTGCTGGCCCAGGTGGAACACCGGCTTGAAAGGCTCCGCCTGCTGCATGAGTTGGTCGATCAGCTCCGCCGCGCCGATCCGCGGCCAGGCGGGGATGTCGTAGATCGGCTTCTGCGGATAGAGCGCGGTGCATTGCCCGCCGACCGCATCCAGCGCGTCGACGACATGGCAGCGCATCTGCAGCATGCCGCATTCGAAGATGGCGAACAGGCCGACCGGGCCGGCGCCGATGACCACGACATCGGCAGAGATCGGCTCGGACGCCGCGATGGAGTCGACCAACGGAGCGCTCCTGAAAATCCGGATGGGGCGCCGGCACTCAACCGGGCCGAGGATGACGTGCCAGCCGCTCCCGCCCGCTGTCAACGCGGCCCATCGCGTCGCCCCCGATTGGCGAGGGGCCGCACGCTTTGCCCTTGCCGATGCCCCGGTCGGCCCGGGACAATACGCCGATGACGCTCGACCCGTCCCCTTGGCCGATCGCCGACCGCGCGGATCCGGCCGGCTGCCCGCCCGCCGGCCCGGCGGACCGCGTGGCCGACATCGCCATCGCCGATCTCGCGGCCACCGTGGCGTTCGCCGCGCGCCTGGCCGCCCGGTTGGCCGAACCGCCGGCTGGGGCGGCGGCGGACGTGGTGTGCCTGTGGGGCACGCTGGCCGCCGGCAAGACCGCGCTGATGCGCGCCCTGATCGCCGCGGCCGCCGGCGCACCGGTGGAAGTGCCCAGCCCGACCTTCACCCTGGTGCAGACCTACGACCTGCCGATCGGGCCCTTGTGGCATTTCGACCTCTACCGGCTGAGCGCGCCCGAAGAGGTCTTCGAGCTGGGATGGGAGGAAGCGTTGACCGACGGCATCGTCGCCGTGGAATGGCCCAACCGGCTGGGCCGCTGGATGCCCGGCGCCCGCCTCGACCTCGTCCTGGAGATACCGGCACACGGCTGCGACGAAGCGGACGGCGACGTCGGCGGCCCGCGGCGGTTCCGCCTGATCGGCCGAGGCCCCCGCGCGGCGGCCCTGGTCGACCGTCTGGCCTGGCCCGAGCCATGAGCGCGGTGTCCGACACCGCCGGGCCACGCCCGCGGACGGCGATGGTGCTGGCCGCCGGCTTGGCCACGCGCATGCGCCCGCTCAGCGCCGACCGGCCCAAGGCGATGATCGAGGTCGGCGGCCGGCCGATGATCGACCACATCCTCGACCGGCTGGAGGCGGCGGGGATCGAGCGGGTCACGGTCAACCTGCACCACCAGGGCGAGGTGCTGGCCCGCCATCTCGGCGAGCGCCGGCACCCCGAGATCGCCATCTCCCACGAAGAGACGCTGCGCGGCACCGCCGGCGGGGTGCGCGCCGTGCTGGACCGGCTGGGGCCCGACCCGTTCTACGTGATCAACGGCGACATCGTCTGGCTGGACGGACCGGAACGCGTGCTCGACCGCCTCGCCCGCCTGTGGGACGACCGGCGCATGGATGCGCTGGCCGTGGTCGTGCCGACGGTCTACGCCCTGGGCATCGGCGACCATGGCGATTTCGAGCTGGACCCGATGGGCCTGATCTCCTGGCCCGGCGAGGGGGTGGTCGCTCCCTTCGCCTATGCCGGCATGCAGCTCGTCCACCCGCGGCTGTTCGACGGCCTGGCCGACGGACCGGCGGACATGGCGCCCTGCTGGCGCCGCGCCGTCGCCCGGGAGCGCATGGCCGGCCTGGTCTTCGACGGCACCTGGGCGCATGTCGGCACGCCGGCTGCGCTGCGCCATGTCGGCCGCCTCCTGGAAGGCCAGGAGCTGACCCTGGTCCGTCATGGCGATTGAGCGGCCGCCCGCCCCCGGACTGTTCGCCCCGCCGCGGCCGCGGGTCTTCTCCATCCCGGCCGGTGCGGCCTTCACCGACCGGCTGGCCGCCGCCCTGATCGCGGAGGCCGGCGGCGCGCCGGAAGCGTTGGCCGACATGACCGTGCTGGTGCCGACCCGCCGGGCCGTCCGCACGCTGGCGGAGGCGTTCTTGCGCGCCGCGCCGGACGCGCAGGCCGCGATCCTGCCGCGGCTGATGCCGCTGGGCGACGTCGACGCCGACGCGCTGGTGATGACCGCCGCCGACGGGCCGGTGCTGGCCGATCTCCTGGACCTGGCCCCGCCGATCGGCCCGCGCACCCGCCAGGCGATGCTGGCGGAACAGGTGCTGAAGCATCCCCATTTCGGGTTTACCCCGGCGAGCGCGTTCGCGCTGGCCGGCGATCTGGGACGGTTGATCGATCAGGTGCATACCCATCGCCTGAGCTTCGACCGGCTGGCCGATCTGGTGCCCGACGAGCTGGCCACGCACTGGCAGGTAACGCTGAAGTTCCTGCGCATCGTGACGGAACACTGGCCGCACATCCTGGCGGACCAGGACCGCGAGGACCCGGCCCGCCACCGTATCCGCCTGATGGCCGCGCTGACGGCGCGCTGGCAAGCCGACCCGCCGGCCGGCCCGGTGATCGCGGCGGGCTCCACCGGCTCGCTGCCGGCGACGGCGGATCTCTTGGCCGTGGTGGCGGGGCTGCCGCAGGGTGCGGTCGTGCTGCCCGGGCTCGACCAGACGCTGGATGCGGAAAGCTGGCACAGCCTCGACGACAGCCACCCGCAGATCGCGATGCGCGACCTGCTGGAGCGGATCGGCTGCCGGCGCGGCGATGTCCGGCCGTGGCCGGGTACCGACCCGCGGCAGGGTGCCGACCGTCGGCCGGACCGCGCCCGCCTGGTCAGCGAGGTCATGCGCCCGGCAGCGACCAGCCAGGATTGGCGCGCGCTGGCCGATGGCGGCCTCGCCACCGAGGCGATCGCCGGCCTTGCCCGCATCGATGCGGCAAACAGCCGGGAAGAGGCGCAGGTCATCGCCCTGCTGCTGCGCGAGGCGTTGGAGGAACCGGGGCGCACCGCCGCCCTGATCACGCCCGACCGGGCGCTCGCCCGGCGCGTGGCGGCGGCGCTGGGCCGCTGGGGCCTCGCCGTGGACGACAGCGGGGGCCGCCCGCTCGCCGCCACCCCGGTCGGCACCTTCCTCGCCCTCTTGGCGGACACGGCCGCGGCGGGGTTTCCGCCGGTCGCCCTGCTCGGCCTCCTGAAACATCCGCTGGCCGCGGCGGGCGGCGACCCGGCCGCGTTGCGCCGCCAGGCCCGGCGCCTGGACCGCCGGGTCCTGCGCGGCCCGCGCCCGGCACCCGGCCTGGCGGGTCTTGGCGAGGCCGTCCGCCAGGCGGTCGCCGCGCGGGGCGGCGACGACGGCGGGCTGCCCGCGCTGGCGGCCCGGCTCGCCGATCTTCTGGGACCGCTGGCGGCAGCCCTCGGCGGCCCGCCGGCACCGCCCACCGACCTCTTGCGGCTTCATATCGATGCGGCGGAAGCGCTGGCGGCATCGCCCACGGAGCCCGGTGCGGCCGCCCTGTGGGCCGGTGAGGACGGCGAGACCGCCGCCGCCCTGACCGCGGAACTGGCGGAGGCCTTCGCCGCCCTGGCGCCGATCCGGCCCGGCGACTACCCGGCCCTGTTCGCCCAGGCGATGGCCGACGCCGTCGTGCGCCCGCGCTTCGGCACCCATCCGCGCCTGGCCATCTGGGGACCGTTGGAGGCGCGCCTCCAGCAGGCCGACCGGATCATCCTGGGCGGGCTGAACGAAGGCACCTGGCCGGCCGAGACGAGCGCCGATCCGTGGATGTCGCGGCCGATGCGCCAGCGCTTTGGCCTGCCGGCGCCGGAACGGCGGATCGGCCTGGCCGCCCACGACTTCACCCAGGCACTGGCCGGCGCGGAGGTCTTACTGACCCGCGCCGGCCGGGTGGATGGCACGCCGCAGATGCCCTCGCGCTGGCTGCTGCGGCTCGACGCCGTGCTGACGGCGGCCGGCCTGGAACTGGACCAGGCTGCCGATCGCTGGCGCCATTGGGCGGCGGCGATCGACCGCCCGGCGGCGGTGACGCCGGCCCGCCCGCCGGCGCCGACACCGCCGGCCGGCGCCCGGCCGGACCGCTATTCGGCCAGCGATATCGCCCTGTTGCGCACCAACCCCTATGCCGTCTACGCGCGGCGCGTGCTCGGCCTTCGGGTGCTGGACGCGCTGGAGGCCGACCCGGACGCCGCCGACCGCGGCGAGGTTGTGCACGCCGCGCTGGCCGATTGGCTGCACCCCGCGCGCGCCGATGCCGCCCCGACCCTGGCGGCGCTGCTGGCGCTGTTGGACCGCGAGTTGGCGCCACTGGCGGCCGCCTATCCGGCGATCACGGCGATCTGGCGGCCCCGCCTGGAACGGGCCGCCGCCTGGTTCGTCGAGACCCAGTCGGCCATCGCCGCCGATCGGCAGGTCGTGGCGGTGGAGGCCACAGGCGCGCTCACCCTGGCGCTGCCCGGCGGCCCGGTCCGGGTGGAGGCGCGCGCCGACCGGATAGACCGCCGCGCCGACGGCGCGCTGATCGTCGTCGACTACAAGACGGGTGGCGTGCCGTCGGCCGGCGAGATCGTCACCGCGCGCGCCCCCCAGCTCGCCATCGAGGCCCTGATCGCCGAGGCGGGCGGGTTCGCCGGCATCGAAGCCGCCCCCGTCGCCGGCCTGGAATACTGGCGCCTCGGCGGCGGCGCCAGCAACACCGGCCTGGTCAGCGTCGGCGGCGCGGCGCCGAACGACCTGATTGCCGCGGCGCGCGACGGCCTCACCCGGCTGCTCGCCCGCTTCGCCGAAGCTGAGATGCCGTTCCTCGCGCATCCCTGGGGCCGGCCGGACCGGGCCGACAACTACGACCACCTCGCCCGACTGGACGAGTGGTCGAGCGGCGGCGCGCCATGAGCCCACACACCCCCACCCGCGACGCCGACGCCGTGCAGCGCGCGGCGGCCGACCCCGCCGCGTCGGCCTGGGTCGCCGCCTCGGCCGGCACCGGCAAGACCAAGGTGCTGACCGACCGGGTGCTCCGGCTGATGCTGCCCGACCGCGCGGACCGGGCGGGCAGCGACCCCGCCCGCCTGCTGTGCATCACCTTCACCCGCGCCGCCGCGGCGGAGATGTCGACGCGGCTGACCGCCCGGCTGACCCAATGGGCCACCATGGGCGAGGCGGCGCTGGAAGACGCGCTGGCCGACCTGCTGGGCGACCGGCCGACGCCCGCCCAGCGCGCGGCTGCCCGGCAGTTGCTGGCCCGCGTGCTGGACGCGCCCGGCCAGCTGCAGATCGCCACTATCCACGCCTTCTGCCAGTCGGTCCTGCGCCGCTTCCCGCTGGAAGCGGGGCTTCCGCCGGGCTTCACGCCGATCGACGAGCGCGCCGCGGCGGACCTGCTGGCCGCCGCCCGCGCCGCCGTCGCGGCCGATCCCGACCCGGCCGTGTCGGCCGCCCGCGACGCCGCCGTCGCCGCGCTGGGGATCGAGGAGCTTGGCCGGCAGATCGGCCGGCTGGCCGCCGACCGCCTGCCCCTCGCCCGCGCCATCGCCACCCATGGCGGGCTCGCCCCCCTGCTGGCGCTGGCCTGGCGGAAGGTTGGCCTGGCGCCCGGCGAGACGGCCGAGACGATCACCGCCGCCGCCGTCGCCGACGGCACCTTCGACCGGGCGGGACTGACCCGAGCCTGCCAGGCCCTGGCCACCGGCGGCCCCAACGACCGCAAGAAGGCCGACGCGATCGCGCCGTTCCTCGCGGCTCCCGACGCGGCCGGCCGGCTTGCCCTGTTCGACCTCTACATCGGCGCGTTCCTGACGAAAGACAAAAAACCCTTCGTCGCCCCGGCCAACAAACCCCTGCTGACGGCGCGTCTGGAGATCGGCGAGATACTGGCGGCGGAGGCGGTCCGGCTGGCCGATGTCGTCGCCCATCGGGCGGCGGCGGAGCGGATGGGCCGCCTTCAGGCCGTCCTGACGCTCGGCTGGCGGGTCATCGAGCACTACGAGCACGCCAAGGCAGCGGAAGGGCGGGTCGACTACGACGACTTGGTCGACGCCACCGCCCGCCTCCTGCAGACGCCGGGGGTGGCGCCCTGGGTGCTCTACAAGCTCGACGGCGGCATCGACCATCTGCTGATCGACGAAGCGCAGGACACCAACCCCGACCAATGGGCGGTCGCCGCCACACTGGCGGCAGAGTTCTTCGCCGGCCTGGACGAGACGGATGAACGGGCGCGGCCCCGCACCCTGTTCGTCGTCGGCGACGAGAAGCAGTCGATCTTCAGCTTCCAGCGCGCCGACCCGGCCGCCTTCCACCGCATGCAGGCGCTTTTCGCCGAACGCATTCCGCCCGAACGGGGGGGCTTGCGGCGGATCGGGCTGAACACCTCCTTCCGCTCCGGACCGGCGGTGCTGGACC
Organism: Alphaproteobacteria bacterium; assembly: GCA_028284045.1. Classification (GTDB taxonomy): domain Bacteria; phylum Pseudomonadota; class Alphaproteobacteria; order DSM-16000; family Inquilinaceae; genus JANQSN01. The sequence goes on from JANQSN010000005.1 coordinate 99,323, forward strand.
TGGTCAACGCCGTCTTCGCCGATCCGGCGGCCGGCCGCGGCGTCGCGGTGCCCTGGCCCGACCATCGCACGACCCGGTACGACCACCGCGGCCGGGTGGCGCTGTGGCCGCTGTTCACGCCCGCGCCCACCGACCCGGAAGCGCCCTGGTCGGTGCCGGATGCCCAGATGCTGGTGCCCGACCCGGCGGCCCGGTTGGCCGACCGCCTGGCCCGCGAGATCCGGGGATGGCGCGCCGGCGGCGAGATCCTCGCCTCCACCGGCCGGCCGATCGACTACGGCGACATCCTGATCCTGGTGCGCCGCCGCAACCGCTTCTTCCACACCCTGGTGCGCCGGCTGAAGGAAGCGGATATCCCCATCACCGGCGTCGACCGCATGCATCTGGCCCAGGAACTGGCGGTGCGCGACCTGCTGGCCTTGGCCGATGTGCTGCTGCTGGCGGAAGACGACCTGGCGCTGGCCACGGTCCTGAAGTCGCCGCTGATCGGCCTCGACGAAGCGGCCCTGTTCGATCTGGCCTACCACCGGGACGGCGTGCGCCTGTGGCCGCGCCTGGCCGCCTCGGCGGACCCGGCGGCGGCGGCGGCGCATGCCTGGCTCGACGGCCTGCGCGGCCTCGCTGACCGACTGCGGCCCTTCGAGCTGTTCGCCCATGTGCTGGCCGCTCCCTGCCCCGTCTCGGCCATCAGCGGCCGCCACGCGATGCTGGCGCGTCTCGGCGCGGAGGCGGAGGACCCGCTGGACGAGCTGCTGGCCGAGGCCGTGCGCGCCGATGCCCTGGGCGCGATCCCGCTGCAAGGCTTCGTCCACCAGCTCCGGCGCAACGACCCGGAAATCAAGCGCGAGCACGATGCCGCCGCCGGTGGCCGGGTGCGCATCATGACCGTGCACGGTGCCAAGGGGCTGCAGGCCGGCATCGTCATCCTGCCCGATACGGTGGTAGCCGCACCGCCGCGGCGCATGCCGGTGCGCTGGGACGACGACGCGGTGCCGGTCTGGATCGGCGGCGCCGGCTTCGATGCGGCCACGGCGGCGGTCCGCGCGCAGGCGATCGAGGCGGAGCAGGCGGAAGAGCGCCGGCTGCTCTACGTCGCGCTGACCCGGGCGGAGGACCGGCTGCTGATCTGCGGCTGGCACGGCGACAAGCCGCCACGGCCGGAGAGCTGGTATCTGCACTGCCGCGACGCCCTGGAGTCGCTGGCCGCGGCGGAACGTGCCGACTTCGACGACATCCCCGACGGTCTTCTGCACCTGGTGCGCGGCGGCACGGTCCGTGAAGGCGACAGTGCCGCCGACACAGCCCCGGCGTCGATCCTGCCGGACTGGGCGCACCGCCCGGCACCGCCGGAGCCGCCGCATCCGCGCCGCCTCGCGCCGTCGGCCGGCCTGACCGACGATGGGTCGGAGCCGGCGGTCCTCTCCCCGCTGCCGGATGCCGGCGGGCGCGCGCGCTTCCGCCGCGGGCTGCTGGTCCACCGGCTGCTGGAGACCCTGCCGGAGCTGCCGGCGGCGGCGCGCGCCGCGGCCGCCGGACGCTATCTCGACCGGGAGGCCGCGGGCGACGCCCTGGCGCCGGCGGAGGCGGCGGCGCTGGCGGCGGAGACCTTGAGCGTCCTGGACCACCCGGACTTCGCCCCCGTCTTCGGGCCCGGCAGCCGGGCGGAGGTGGCGATCACCGGCCGCATCGGCGGCGTCGCGGTGCATGGCCGCGTGGACCGGCTGGTGGTGCGCCCGGAACAGGTACTGGTCGTCGACTTCAAGACCAACCGCCCGCCGCCGGCGGATCTCGACGGGGTCGCGCCGCTCTATTGGCGGCAGATGGCGGCCTATCGCGCGGTTCTGCAGCGCCTCTATCCGGACCGGCCGGTGCGCTGCGCGTTGTTGTGGACCGATACCCGGACGCTGATGGAATTGCCCGCAGAACGGCTGGATCGGACTGTATCCGGAACAATTTGCCGGCCGCGCGCATCTTGACCTGGCTTCCGGGCGCCCCCTAATCTTCGCGTTGAGATGGCGGGCGCCCGTCCGCCGCCCTCGGCCACACCCTCCGGCCCTTGCCGCCGGATCGGCGGCCGATGGGGCGGAGGCGGGCGCCCGTCGTGTGAGACAGGCGCCGCGGAGAACCGCGCAACAGCGGTTGCGTCCGGACCGGCGAGAGAGGACCCCTTACATGAGCGATCCCGTCAAGACCCTGCCCAAGGCCGTCACCGACGGCAGCTTCGATGCCGATGTGCTGCAGTCCGACCTGCCGGTCGTCGTCGATTTCTGGGCGGAGTGGTGCGGCCCCTGCAAGATGATCGGGCCGGCCCTGGAAGAGCTGGCCGACGAGCTGGGCGACCGGGTGACCATCGCCAAGCTGAACATCGACGAGAACCCGAACACGCCGATGAAGTACGGCGTGCGCGGCATCCCCACGCTGATGATGTTCAAGGGCGGCGCCGTCGCCGCCACCAAGATCGGTGCGCTGCCCAAGGGCGCGCTGCAGGACTGGATCGAAGGCGCGCTTTAGGATCGATCGACCGTCAAAAACGCCCTCCCCCTCGATGGGGGAGGGCTTCAACGGGCGGCGATGAACATCGATCCGGCCTGATGTCTCGATCCGCCAGAACGGCAAGATCCGAGAAGCCCAATCGCGGGTCCGAGGCCATCTTTGCCGCCTCCTCGATAGAATAGTGCAAAACAGCACACCACCAGTCATTCTTGAATTTATCGGAATAGCGCATACTTTCCCGCGAGGTTATTGCGTGCCAAGCAGATGCCGCACTATTCGCCAGTACAAAACAGTGATATCGGAGAATAGGTTAGCGATATCTTAAATGATTCGAGTCATATCCGATGGTCGAAAGTCCAACGGAGAAACTCGCCATGAAGTTTCTTATCAATCTGAAGATCGGTATCAGAATCTGGCTCGGCTTCGCCGTTGTGCTGGCGTTGCTGTTGATCACCAGTGCCGTCGGCTATCTCTCGCTGAACAGCGCCAACCAAAGCTTCGGCGTTTATCGGGGCTTGGCCCGGTCCACCAACGCCGTCGGCCGTGTGCAGGCCAACATGTTGATGACGCGCATGAACGTCAAAGACTTCATTATCCGCGGCACCACCGAGGAAGCGGACGAGGTTCGCCACTACGCGACGTTGACGGCCGGTCTGATCGAAGAAGCGCTCGACCTCGTCGTGGAAGAAGAGCATGTCCGGCTGCTGCGGAGCGTCGAAGCGGACATTGCTACCTACGAAACGCGGTTTGAAGACGTCGTTGCACATCAAGATCAGCGCAACCGGATCGTCGACGGTCAGCTCAACCAGATCGGACCGCAGATCGAGCAGAAGCTGACGGAGATCATGAACAGCGCGTTCGAGGACGATGATGCGGAAGCCGCCGTCTATGCCGGTCGCGTCCTGCGCAATCTGCTCCTGGGGCGGCTCTATGTGATGCGCTTCCTGGTCGACAACGACGAGGCGTCCTATCAGCGGGTCCTGCAGGAATTCGACGATCTCGGGGTCGCCGCCGAAACGCTGCTGGCCAGCCTGCAGAACCCCGCACGCCGGCAGTTGGCGACCGAGGTGGACGAGATGGCCGCCGCGTACCGCATCGCCTTCAACGACGTCCATGACACGATCATGGACCGCAACGCCATCATCACGGACGAGCTCGACCGTCTTGGGCCGGTCATCGCGTCGACCGTGGACGACTTCACGCTGGCGATCAAAGACCGTCAGGACACGCTGGGCCCCCAAGCCATGGCGGCCATGAAGAACGCGGTGACGATCATGCTCGTCGCGGCCGGCGTTGCCCTGACGACGGGCCTGGTCGCCGCCTTCGTCATCGGCCGCGGCATCTCCCGCCCGGTGGTTACCATGACGCAGGCCATGCGCACGATCGCCGACGGGGACACCGTCGTGGACGTGCCTGCCCGCCACCAGAGGGACGAGGTCGGCCAGATGGCCGCCGCCGTGCAGGTGTTCAAAGACAACATGATCAGGAACGCGGAACTGGCCGCCGCCGCGGCTGAGGAGCAGGAGGCCCGCGACCGCCGCACCCGGCGCATCGACGCGTTGACCTCGGCGTTCGATGCCGAGGCGGCGGGCACGATCGATACGTTGGCCTCCGCGGCAACGCAGCTTCGATCGACCGCCGATACGCTGTCGACGACGGCGGAGGACGCCAAGAACCAGGCCGCCGCCGTGGCCACCGCGTCGGAAGAGTCGAGTTCGAACGTCCAGACCGTCGCCACGGCGACGGATGAGTTGAACAGCTCCATCGAAGAGATCAGCCGCCAGGTGGCTCAGCAGGCCAATCTGGCGAGCGAGGCGGTGGATGCTGCGGAGGCCAGCAACCGCCAAGTCAACGAGCTCGCCGACCGTGCCAAGCGCATCGGCGAGGTCGTCGATCTGATCACGTCGATCGCCGAGCAGACCAACCTGCTGGCCCTGAACGCGACGATCGAGGCGGCGCGCGCCGGCGATGCGGGCAAAGGCTTCGCGGTCGTGGCCTCGGAGGTGAAGACCCTCGCCACGCAGACGGCCAAGGCGACCGAGGAGATCGCCGCCCAAGTCACCGCCGTCCAGACCTCCACCGAGACGACCGTGGAGTCCATCCACGGGATCGGCTCCCGCATCAAGGCGATCGACGAGATCACCGCGGCCGTGGCATCCGCGGTGGAGGAGCAGAATGCCGCCACGCAGGAGATTGCGCGCAACGTCCAGCAGGCCGCCCAGGGAACCGAGGAAGTCTCGACCAACATCGTCGGCGTCAGCGCCTCGGCAGAGCAGACCGGCGGCTCCGCCAACGACATGCTGAAGGCCTCCGGCGACCTCAGCAGCCGGGCCGACCGGCTGAGGGGCGTCGTCCAGCAGTTCCTCGGCGACGTGCGCGTGGCATAGTTTCGGCGAGCCACTGACGTGGCTCGCCTGGTTTTCCTCAATCGCCGGCGGGCCCCTGCGGGCCCTTGGCTTCCGCGCCCATTTGGGCGCGGCGCCTCAATGGCGCAGGGCCAGGGCGGCCGAAGGGGGAGGTCAGCGCGTTTCCGGACGGCGGCGTCGGCCGTTGAGGAGGCTCACGCCGCGGCGAAGCTCTCCGTGGAGAACCGCCAGGCCTTGACCTCGGCGGACCAATGGTCGGCCGGCAGTCCGGCCTTCACCTTCAGCCGGCGCACGAAGTCGCCGGGGCTCGAAACTCCTTGCCAGACCTTCGGCAGGAACAGGCCCTGGCACCCCCGGTCCTGCAGGATCACCCCGTCGACGTCGGGGCTGAGCGCGTCGATCAGCCCGGCCTCGTCGGCGAAGGCGATCGGGCGCGGATGGCTGAGGATCGACACGCTCGCCCGGACGGCCGGCAGCTCCGCCGCCGTCAGCGGGGCGAAGCGGCGGTCGGCCGAGGCAGCGCGCACCGCATTCGCCGCGACATCGGCGGCCAGGGGCTGGTGCGGCTTCAGCGAGCCGACGCAGCCGCGCAGGCGGCCGTCGATCTCCAGCGTCACGAAACTGTTCCGCCAGGCCCGCAAGGGCGCCGGTTCCGCCGCCGGATCGAGGCCGGCCAGCGGATCCTCCGCTCCGGCGACCAGGCGCGCCAGGGTCTCGCCGACCAGCGCCCCGAGCCGCGCGCGCAGTGGCGGCGGCAGGCAGGCCCGGGCGCCGTATTCCAGCGCGTAGGCGCCGTAGCCGACGACCCGGTCGTCGGCGGTCAGGCCGGCATCGGCGCTGTCGGCCCGGTGCAGCGTGGTGGCGCGCAGGTCGAGCCCGCGCGCCCGGTGCAGCAGCCCGGCGATGGCGCGGTGCCCGCAGGCCAGCGTGCCGGACAGGTCGCCGGGGCTGGCCGTCTCGATGGCGCGGCTCGCCCGCTCGTCGAGCGCGGCGGCCTCGACGCGGGCGTGATAGTGGCTGAGGTCGGAACTGATGACGATCAGCGTCTCCGGACCGCCCCACAGCGCGGTCAGCACCCGCGCCACCACCCCGGGATCCGCGCCGCCGACCAACAGCGGCACGATCTGGGCCTGGGGAAAACAGCGCTGCACGAAGGGCAGTTCGACCTCGATGGCGTGCTCCCCGTCGAAAGCCCGGTCGACCACGGCGACGCCCGGCTCGGCCAGCGCCGCCGCCAGGCCGGTGCGGTCGACCGCGACCGCGCCGAGCGGCGTGGCGAAGGCCCGTGCCGCCGGCGCCGCCAGCCCGGCGACCGCCAGGCGATGGGCCGGCGCCAGGATGACGACGCGGGTGATCGTGTGCCCAAGATCGCTGACGGCGGCGAAGGCCGTGCCGGCGACGGCGCCGGAGAAGACGTAGCCGGCATGCGGCGCGATGATCGCCTTGGGCCGGATGCCCCAAGCGTCCTGCCCGGCGGCGAGAAACCGGTCGACCGTGCCGGCCAGATCCGCCGGATCGCCCGGATAGAAGCGCCCGGCGACCTGCGGCGGCCGGACGCCGCCATCCGGCATGCCGGCGCCCGGCCGGCCGGCACCGAGCTTGCCGGAGACCGTGGCCCGCGACACGGGACCAACGCGGAGGTTCAGCGGCATCGTCACTCCTTCCCGGACGCACCGGCCCGCGACGACGGTAAACGCCAAATTCTCACCAGAGCGTATATGATGAGACGTGCACCGTCAGGTGCCTGGATCAACCGCCGACGGATTGCGGGGAGCATCTCATGGGGGCGATCGGACCGGCGCCCACGGGAATGTCGGCCAGCGCAGCGGCGCGCACGGAACGTTGGCGGCTAAGCTGCCCCGGCGACTCGAGCCTCGTGAGCCGACGTTCGCCGCCGCCCCCGTTGAAAGCCCTCCCCCTTGATGGAGGAGGGTTGGGTGGGGGTGATCGTCTCAGCGGAAATGCCTTACGAGACAGGGCGTTCTACGGCCCCGTCGGGCGATCACGGTCGTTTCGGCGCCCGGACGTGCGGCACCATCACCCCCACCCTGACCCTCCCCCATTGAGGGGGAGGGATACCTGAATGTCGGTTCTGCCGAACGCCCCGCCCGAGGCGGTCGCCACCCGGTACTGGCACCGCGTGGCCGACGGCCGCATCCAATGCGATGTCTGCCCCCGGGCCTGCGCCTTGCGCGACGGCCAGCGCGGCCTGTGCTTCGTGCGCGCCGCGGAGGGCGGGGCGATCGTGCTGAAGACCTGGGGCCGGTCCAGCGGCTTCTGCGTCGACCCGATCGAGAAGAAGCCGCTGAACCACTTCCTGCCGGGCACGCCGGTGCTGTCCTTCGGCACCGCCGGCTGCAACCTCGCCTGCAGCTTCTGCCAGAACTGGGACATCTCCAAGTCGCGCGACGTCGACACCCTGGCCGATGCCGCAACGCCGGAGATGCTGGCCGAGGCGGCGGTGCAACTGGGCTGTCGGTCGGTCGCCTATACCTACAACGACCCGGTGATCTTCCTGGAATACGCGGTCGACGTCGCCGCCGCCTGCCGGGAACGCGGCGTGCGCTCCGTCGCCGTGTCCGCCGGCTACATCCTGGCCGAGCCGCGCGCCGCCCTGTTCGGCGCCATGGACGCCGCCAATATCGATCTGAAGGCGTTCACCCAGGATTTCTACCGGCGCGAATGCAAGGGCCATCTGGACGCGGTGAAGGAGACGCTGGAATACCTGGTGCACGAGACCGGGGTGTGGGTAGAGATCACCACCCTGCTGATCCCCGGCGCCAATGACGGCGACGCGGAGATCGACCAACTCACCCGCTGGATCGCCGACCGGCTGGGACCTTCGGTGCCGCTGCACCTCACCGCCTTCCACCCCGACTACCGGATGCGCGACCGCGGGCGCACCCCGCGCGAGACCCTGATCCGCGCCCAGCGCATCGGCCGCGCCAACGGCCTGGACTACGTCTATGTCGGCAACGTGCTGGACGCCGCGCGCAGCAGCACCTATTGCAAGACCTGCGGCGAACGGCTGATCGGCCGGGAACACTATGCGCTCGGCCGCTGGCATCTGGATGCGGCCGGCCGGTGCCGGTCCTGCGGCACGCCGATCGACGGCGTGATCGAGGCCGCGCCCGGCGATTGGGGCCGGCGGCGTCAGCCCGTGCGCCTCACCGCCCGCGCCGGCGCGGCGGCGGCCTCCTGATCGGCCGCTCCGCCGGCCAGCGCACACCCGACCGGACGGAGGACGACCGGCTGACGCCATGCTCGGCGAGCGGATCTTGCTGCTGATCCCCCATCCCGGGGACGAGGTCATGGGCGCGACCGTCGCCTGCCTGGAGGCGGTCGACGAAGGCTGCCGCGTGCACGCGCTCTACCTGACCTGTGGCGTGCCCCTGGCGGCGCATCTGTGGTCCTGGCAGCGGCCGGAGCGCGACCAGATGGTCGCCGCCCGCCGGCGGGAGGCGGAGGCCACCGCCGCCGTCCTGGGCATCGAGCCGTTGACCGTCCGGCCGGTCGCCGCGCGCCGGCTGAAGGACGAGATCCGCGAGGCGCACCGCGCCGTCCGCTCCGCCGTGAAGCGCCTGCGCCCGGACATGATCTGGGTACCGGCCTATGAGGGCGGCCACCCCGACCACGATGTCGTCAGCTATCTCGGCACGCTGTTCAACGCCGATATCGAGGTCTGGGAGTACGCCCTCTACAACAATGCCGATGGCCGGCTGAAGGCGCAGCACTTCGCCCGCCCGATCGGCAGCGAGCGGGTCTTCCCCCTCGACGGCGCCGACCGGGAGACCAAGACGCAGGCGATCGCCGCCTACGCCTCCAAGCCCGAGGAGTTCGACGCGCTGAAGCTGGACCAGGAATGCCTGCGCCCGCTGGCGGCCTACGACTATGCCCGACCGCCCCATGCCGGCCGGCTGGCCTATCAGCGCCACCGTTGGCTGCCGTTCAACCACCCGCGCATCGACTACACCGAGCCGGAGGACGTCTCCGCCGCGCTGATCGCCTATTCCCGCTAGTCGCTGTCGGCTGAAGCGACATTCATCGCCGCCTCCCGTTGAAGCCCTCCCCCTCGATGGGGGAGGGTTGGGTGGGGGTGATTCCTGTCGTTGGGGAAGCCGGATAGAGAAGCACCTTTCGACGGCGCCATTCGATGGATTCCGACGTTGTGGCGCGGCAGGGGCACCTCGCAGGCGCTGGCGCCGTGCGGCGACATCACCCCCACCCTAACCCTCCCCCATCGAGGGGGAGGGAAGTCCTGAATGTCGACTGATCCTAACCGTCTCGGGCGGGAAAGATGCGGGTCTCCAACTGGCCCGGCAGCTTCTCGAACACGTGAACGTGATAGCCGCACATCGGGTTGCGGGTGAGGTACTCGCACAGATAGTCGCGGCACGCGTTCGACGCGTCGGTGATCCGATACTGCCAGACGGGCTGCATCGTGCCGGTCAGCCGGTCGCCATGGCGCAGGCTGACGCTGCCGGCCCATTCGGCCGGAAAACCGCTTAGATAATTGACCGCATAGTGCTGGAAGACGGATTCGTCGTCGATATTGACGCCCGCCTTGTTCTCGAAGCACAGCCGGAGATCCATCGTTCTGCCTCTCCAGTTCCGGCGTCCGACGCGGCCCTCGGCGGCGATATCGCTAGCGACGACCGCGCGCAAACGTGAAGACCGGACCGGGAATGTGGCCTTTTCTTTGCCCCATTTCAGCGTATATGGGCAACCCGCTGCATCGTCCGACGCAGCCTGTCGCACCCAGCGTACCGCCCGATCGGAGTCGGCGGTCGCCGACGGCGACAGCGATCCCCTGGGCTGGCCGCCGATCGGGCGGATCCCCAAGCCCTCCCGAACCGGTCGGCCGGCGTGCCGGGGCGACCGGCGGGCCCCCGATCCGGGTCCCCTCTCCGGGCGCCCGAGGAGACGCGTTCATGATCGAGGACAGCGGACCGGTGGCCGCGCACGCCGCGGCGGCGCCGGTGGAGAGCGGGCGCCTGGAGACGGAGCGCCTGAGCGTCCGGCGCCGGCTGATGCTGGTCCTGGTGCTGGCATCCGTCGTCGGCCTGGTCGCGACCATGGCCCGCGTCCTCGGCGCCGACGGGCTGTCGGCCGCCGATATCGGCATGCTGATCTGCTTCGCCTTCACCACCCCCTGGGTGGTCATCGGCTTCTTCAACGCCGTCATCGGCTTCCTGTTGCGCACCGTCGCCGGCGGACCGTCGGCCGGGATCGCGGACACCGCCCCGATCACCCGCCGCGTCGCCGTCGTCATGCCGGCCCACAACGAACGCCCGGAGCGCGTGTTCCGCCATCTCGCCACGGTCTATCAGTCGCTGAAGGCGACCGGCGAGGCCGACGCGTTCGAGCTGTTCATGCTCAGCGACACCACCGATCCCGCCATCGCGGCGGAGGAGGAGGAGCGCTTCGCCGCCTGGCAGGCGACCGAGACCAGCCCCTGGCGGCTGCACTACCGCCGGCGCACCCGCAACACCGGCCACAAGGTCGGCAATCTGCGCGAGTTCCTCGACCAGCACGGCGACGCCTTCGACTACATGGTGGTGCTGGACGCCGACAGCGTTATGTCGGGCGCCGCCATCCTGCGCCTTGTGCGCGCCATGCAGGCCGACCCGCGCCTCGGCATCGCGCAGCACCTGACGGTCGGCCTGCCGGCCCGCAGCCCCTTCGCCCGCATCTTCCAGTTCGGCATGCGCCACGGCATGCGCAGCTATGCCACCGGCGCCGCCTGGTGGCAGGGCGACGAAGGGCCGTACTGGGGGCACAACGCCATCGTGCGGATCGCGCCCTATCGCGCCCACTGCGCCCTTCCGACCCTGCCCGGCCGGCCGCCGCTGGGCGGCGAGGTCCTCAGCCACGACCAGGTCGAAGCAACCCTGATGCGCCGAGCGGGGTACGACGTGCGGGTTCTGCCGCTGGAAGACGGCAGTTTCGAGGAGAACCCGCCGACCCTGCCCGCCTTCGCGGTGCGCGACCTGCGCTGGTGCAACGGCAATATGCAGTATCTGGGCCTGCTCGGCCTGCCCGGCCTTCGCCCGCTGGGCCGCCTGCAGCTCGCGCTGGCGATTCTGATGTATCTCGGCTCGCCCTTCTGGCTCGGGTTCCTCTGCTTCGCCTTCTACCAAGCGGTCACCGCGTCGACGGGCGCCGGCCAGGACGGGCTGGCCGTGGCCGGGATCGCCGATCCGGCCCTCGGCCTCGGCCTGTTCATCTGCATGATGGTGCTGGTGCTGTCGCCGGTGCTGTTCGGCCTGGCGGAGGTGCTCGCCAGCCGACAGCGCCGCCAGGCCTATGGCGGGACCGGCCCCGTCCTCGCCGGCACGCTGACCCAGGTGGTCTTTTCCTCGCTGATGGCGCCGACCATGGCGGTCGCCCATACGATCTTCATCGTCGGCCTGGCGCTTGGTCGACGCATCCGCTGGGAGGCGCAGGACCGCGACGGCCATGTGCTCGGCTTCGGCGAAGCGTTGCGCGGGCTGTGGCCGCAATGCCTGTTGGGCACCGTCTGGACGGTCGGCCTGGCGTGGCAGGCGCCGGGCCTGTTGCCTTGGGCGCTGCCGGTGCTGTTCGGGCTGTTGGGCGCCGTGCCCTTCGCCATGGCGACGTCGAGCCCGGCGCTCGGGCGCTGGATGGTACGCGCCGGCCTGTGCGCGGTGCCGGAGGAGCTGTCCCCGCCGCCGGAGGTGCGCCTGGTCGGTGCCGACCTGGCCCCAGCGCCCGCGCCGCTGGACGCCGCCGCGCTGGATACCAAGGCGGCCGCCTGAGCGGATGGGCGGCGAGGGCCGCGCCGGTCTCAGGGGGTCGAGGGACCGCGGCCCAGCACCTCACCGCCGCCCGCGACTTGCGATCCGGCGGCGAGTTGGCGGGCGAGGTCGTCGGCCGGCACGGGCTTGCTGAACAGGAAGCCCTGGGCGAGGTCGCAGCCGAGGCTGGACAGAAACTCAAGCTGCTCGCTGGTCTCCACCCCCTCCGCGATCACCGGCAGATGGAAGCCGTGGGCCATGGCGATCACCGCGCGCACCAACCCGGCATCTTCCTCGTCATCCGGCAGCCCCATGACGAAGGAGCGGTCGATCTTCAGCGAGTTCACCGGCAGCCGCTTCAGATAGCTCAGCGAGGAATAGCCCGTCCCGAAATCGTCGACGGAGATGTGGACGCCGGCCTTCTGCAAGACCGCCAGTTGTTCGATGGCGATCTGGATATCCTCCATCATCAGGCTCTCGGTGATCTCCAGGGCCAGCCGGTCCGGCGGCAACCCGGTTTCCCGCAGGATCCGCCGCACCGCGTTGGGGAAGTCCTCCTGGTGGAACTGCAGGGTCGACACGTTGACCCCGACCGACACCGACGGCATGCCGGCATCCGACCAGCGCCGCGCCGCCTCGCAGGCGGTCCGCAGCACCCATTCGCCGAGCGGGATGATCAACCCGGTCTCCTCGGCGATGGGAATGAAGATGTCCGGGCGGACATTGCCGTGTATCGGATGGATCCAGCGCAGCAGCGCCTCCACGGAGACGATGCGCCCGGTCGGCGTCGAGACGATCGGCTGGTAGGCCAGTGTCAACCCCTGCTCGTCGACTGCCTGGCGAAGCTCCCGCTCCAGCTCCTTTCGGCGAACCGCGGTGACGTTGAGCTGGTCGTCGAACAGCACATGGCCGTTGCGACCCAGCTCCTTCGCCCGGTACATCGCGAGATCCGCATTGCGCATCAGGATCTCCGACGTGTCGCCGTCGTTGGGAAACACGGTGATGCCGATGGAGCAGGTGATGAACTCCTCGCCGCGACCGATCGGATAGGGCGCCCCCAGCCGATCCAGGACCTTGCGGGCGACCGCCTCGCACTCCACCGGCGAGGCCAGGTCGTAGACGATCACCGTGAATTCGTCGCCGCCCAGGCGGGCCACCGTGTCGGTCTCCCGCACGCCGGTCTCCAGCCGCCGCGCCGCCTCCACCAGAAGCTGGTCGCCGGCCCGGTGGCCGAGCGTGTCGTTGATCGACTTGAACCGGTCGAGATCGATGTAGAACAGCGCGAATCGGCTGTCGGCCCGCCGCGCGGCGGCGATCGCCTGGGTCAGCCGGTCCTGGAAGAGGGTGCGGTTCGGCAGGCCGGTCAGGCTGTCATAGTTGGCCTGGTGGCGGATGACGGCCTCGGCCCGCTTGCGCTCGGTCACATCGATGCCGGTGGCGACGACGTAGTCCACCTGGCCTTGCGGGTTGCGCACCAGCGTGTTGGACCAGGCGACGATGCGCACGCCGCCGTCCTTCTGCAGGATCAGGGTCTCCGCATTGGCGGGTTCGCCGGTCTCGATCAACCGCGTCAGATCGGCGCCGGCCGTCTCGCTCTCATGCGGCGGCAACAGGAAGTCCTGGATGCGCAGATCGCGGACCTCGCGGAAGGCATAGCCGCTCAACTCGCTGAGCGCCTTGTTCCAGCGCACGACGCGCCCCAGCGGGTCGAGCACCATCAACAGGACCGCCTCGCTGTCCAGCACGGTGGAGACGAAGTTCCGCTCGTTCTCCAGCGAGACCTCGGCCAACTTCAGCCGGGTGATGTCCAGGACGATGCAGAAGTTGCCTGCCGTCTCGTCCGCCCCGACCTCCGCATCCAGCGGCCGTACGCGGCAGGCAAGATGGCGTATGTCTCCTTCGGCATGGCGGACGCGGAACTCGCAATCCTGATCGCCGCCGTACTCGCTGAACAGGCGGTGGACCTGCGGGCGATCCTCTTCCACGACCGCCTGCACAAGGCGATCGGGCGTCAGGCTCTCCGCCGCCGGCACGCCGAACAGCAGGTGAAGCGCGTGAGAGGCAACCAGCGGGGCCTCGGGGCCGCGCTGCTCCCAATGCGCCATGTCGGCGATGGCCTCGGCCTGGCGCAGGCGCTGTTCGCTCTTGGCCAACGCCTGCTCGGAGCGTTTCAGCTCGCTGACGTCCTGCACGACGATGACGGCGGCCGTGCTGCTGCCGCCCTCGACCGGGCACGAGGTCAGGCGCACCAAGCCCGAAAGCTCGGTGCCGTCGCGCCGCAGGAACCGCCGCTCGATCGCCGCCGGCAGCGACTCGCCGCGGGCCATGGCGGCGGCATTGCGCAGATAGGCCGCGTGCTCCACCGGCGACAGCAGGTCGGTGTAGATCCGTCCGACGACGCCGACCTCGGCATACCCCATCATCAGCTCGAAGGCGGGACTGGCGGCGACGACGCAATGCGCCAGATCGATCATCGCCACGCCCGCGCTGGCGCGCAGGATCAGCGATTGCAGGTCGGCGTTCTCCGCGACGAAGCGGTCGACCTCGCGGCGGGTTCCCTGGATGCGGCCGAGCCGCGCGGCCAGCGCGATCGCCTCGTCGATCCAGCGGCCGCCGTCGGTGCGCACCAGGATGCGGTCGATGCCGCACGCGCGCAGGTCGGCGGCCCGGGCAAGATCGGTGTCGTCGACCACCAGCACACACGGCCGGTCGGCGCACGCCGCCGTCAGGACCGCCCGGTCGGGCAGCCCAACCGCCGCAGGTCCACCCAGCACGACCAGGACGGACGTCCCGCCCCCCGCCGTAGCGGCCGGCACGGCGGCCAGGTCGGGGTACTGGCTCAGCGGCAGATCGGTCGTCGCGGCAGCCGCGCTCAGGCGCGCGCGCTCGTCGGGCGCTCCGCCGACCAGGAGCACCCGCCAGCCCGCCGACGCGGCGTCTTGTTGAGCCTTGGACGCGGCCTCCATGGCAGGTTCCTCGCGCGCGGCCGGCCGGGAAAGGTCGACAGGAGGGGACGGCGTATCCCGCTGCAGGACGGTTGATCTCATCCGGTCCTCGCGCAGCGGTCAACGGAAACCGGGGGGCCCGGGCTCGTCGACCCCGGCTGCTCGATGGCCATCGATCCGGCGGCCATCGATCCGGCGGCCGGTTCGCCGCCACCGGTTGGGTCTGAGGGGTGCCGAGCGGCCGCGCGATCAGCTTGGGGAATTTGCATGCCCAGGCACGATCAGAAAGGGGGACAGGCACAATGCCACGGTTACCCGCGAACTCTCCGACAATTTACCTAAGATCCCTTTAACTCTTGGACCGCCCCCGCGGGCAGCGCCCATCGGTGACGCGGGCCGCCCGGTCGCGCTACCATTGTCGGCGGGCGGCGCACCGCCTTCTGCCGTGCGCCCGTTTTCGCCGACCGGACTGCTTCGATGCCTCGCTCTTCGACCGGCGCCCGCCTTCTGGTGGATGCGCTGCTGACCCACGGTGCCGACCATGTCTTCGCGGTGCCCGGGGAGAGCTATCTCGCCGTGCTCGACGCGCTCTACGACCACGCCGAGGCGCTGCGGCTGATCATCTGCCGGCAGGAGGGCGGGGCGGCCAATATGGCCGATGCCGCCGGCAAGCTGACCGGCCGGCCCGGCATCGCCATGGTCACCCGCGGTCCCGGCGCCGCCAACGCGGCGATCGGCGTGCACACGGCGCGGCAGGACTCCACGCCGATGATCCTGTTCATCGGCCAGGTCGGCCGCGACATGCGCGACCGCGAGGCGTTCCAGGAGGTCGACTTCCGCGCCATGTTCGCCCCCCTGGCGAAATGGGTGGCGGAGATCGACCGGCCGGAGCGGGTGCCCGAATACGTCGCCCGCGCCTTCGCCACAGCGACATCCGGGCGGCCCGGCCCGGTGGTGCTGTCCCTGCCGGAAGACATGCTGGGCGAGGCGGCCGTGCCCCCCGACCGGCTGCCGGAGCATTACCGGCGCATCGAACCGGCCCCGCCGGAGGGCGCGGTGGCGGCGTTGACCGGGCTGCTGGCAGCGGCGGAACGACCCTTGGCGATCCTCGGCGGGTCGGGCTGGACCGCCGAGGCGGTGGCCGACCTCACTCGCTTCGCCGAGGCCTGGGATCTGCCGGTCACCGCCTCCTTCCGCGCGCAGGACTGCTTCGACAACCGCCACGACGCCTATGCCGGCGATGTCGGCATCGGCATCGCCCCGCACCTGGCGCAGCGTGTGCGGGAGGCAGATCTCGTCCTGGCGCTGGGCCCGCGCCTGGGGGAGATCACCACCAGCGGCTACACGCTGCTGGCGGCGCCGGTGCCGCGCCAGCGTCTGGTGCACGTCCATACCGGGGTGGAGGAGATCGGCCGGGTCTATCAGCCGACGCTCGGCTTCGCCGCGGGCATGGCGCCGCTCGCCCGGGCGCTGGCGGCGACCCGCCCACCGGCCGCCCCGGCCTGGGGCGCCTGGCGGGCGGCGGCACGCGCCGACTATCTGGCGAGCCTCGCGCCGGTGCCCACCCCGGGCGCGGTCAACCCGTCGGAGGTGGTGGCGCATCTCAACCGCGTGCTGCCGGACGATGCGATCCTCGCCAACGGGGCCGGCAACTATGCCGGCTGGCTGCACCGCTTCTTCCAGTATCGCCGCTATCGCTCGCAGCTCGCGCCGACCAGCGGGGCAATGGGTTATGGCGTGCCCGCCGGCGTCGCGGCGAAGCTGCTGGCGCCGGAACGCCCGGTGATCAGCCTCAACGGCGACGGCTGCTTCCTGATGAACGGGCAGGAGCTGGCGACCGCCCGGCAATATGGCGCCGCACCGGTCTTCTTGGTGTTCGACAACCGCCAATACGGCACCATCCGCATGCATCAGGAGCGGGAGTTCCCCGGCCGCGTCCACGGCACCGGCCTTCGCAACCCGGACTTCGCCGCCTATGCCGCGGCGTTCGGCGCGCTCGGCCTCAGCGTCGACCGCACGGCCGACTTCGCCGACGCCTTCGCCGAGGCGATGACCGCCGACCGGGCCGCCCTGATCGAACTGGCGATCGATCCGGAGGCGATCACCACCCGCACGACGCTGAGCGCCATCCGCGCCAAGGCCCTGGCGGAGGCCTGATCCTCCTACTCGCCGAGATCGAGGCCGAGGAAGCGGCTGGGGTGGACGTCCATGACGTTGTCCTGCCAGCCGGTCACCGCGGTCGAGACCAGGTTGAGCGAAGCGTGGTGGAACAGCGGCAGCAGCGGCATATCCGCCAGGATCAGCGTCTCCACCTCCGCCAACAGGCGCGCGCGCGCCGCCGGATCGCGGGTTGCCGCGGCGCGGTCCAGCCGGTCGTCGACCGCCGGATTGCAGTAGCCGCCGGGATTGCCGGGCGCCGGCAGCGGCGGATCGCCGGGACAGCGGAAAAGGCCGAGGATCGCCTGCGGATCGCGGGTATCGGCGACCCAGCCGGCGCGCGCCACCTGGAAGGCGCCGCCCTCGCCGAGATGGCGGAAATGCGCCGCCGTGTCGTCGACGGTCAAAGAGACGTCGACGCCCAAGGGCCGCCACATCGCGCCGACCGCGCGGGCCACCTGAAGATGGTGGAAGACGTCGTTGACGCGGATATCCAGCGCCACCGGGTTCTCCGGCCCATAGCCGGCCGCAGCGAACGCCTCGATCAACGCCGCCGCCGGATCATCACCCTCTGCCGCCACCGCCGGCACGGCGACGCGATCGTCCGCGACCGCGTCGTACCAGTCGATGCCCGGCGGCACCAGGCGGTCGGCAGCGAAGGCGGCCCCGCCCATTGCCTCGCCGGCCAGCGCCGCCCGGTTCAGCGCCTGCCACAGCGCGCGGCGCAACGCCGGGTCGTCCCAAGGCGGCTGGTCGAGCGCCAGGGCGTAGTACTCCACCGCCAGCCAGGGATGGCGCCGGAACTCCACCGGCATGGCGTCCAGAAGCCAGCCGATGCGCTCCACCGGCACATCATTGTTGATGTGCAGCGCGCCGGTCTGGAACGCCGCCAACGCCGCCGCCCGGTCCGGCGTGGCGTGGTAGACGACCTGGTCGAGGACGATCTCCGCCGCCACGGGGTGATGCGGGTTCCGCGCCAGCACCAGCGGCCCCGCCGACGCCATCTCCAACAAACGGAAAGCCCCATTGGTGGCCGGCCTGTCCGCACCATCGATATCGGCGGCGACCGGCATGGCGATCGGGTGGGTCAGCCGGTCCAGCAGATAGGAAGCCGGCGCGGCCAGCGTGATCTCCACGGTGGTGTCGTCGGGCGCGGCGACCCCCAGCGTCGTCGGCGCCGCCGCACCGGTCAGGATCGCCGCCGCCCCGTCGATGGGGGCGAGCAGCGCACCGTGGGGCGCCCCTTCGGCCGGATCCACCGCGCGGCGCAGCGAGCGCACGAAATCCGCCGCCGTCACCGCGGTGCCGTCGGACCAGGCGGCCAGGGGATCGAGGCGGAAGGTGTAGACCGTGCCGCCGCGCGAGACCTGCCAGGCGCCGGCCGCACCCGGCAGCACACCGCCGTCCGGCCCGCGGATGACCAGCCCGTCATAGAGGTCGCGCAGCACATGGGCTTCGTAGTGGCCGACCGCGCGATGGGGATCGACGCTGGTCACGGCGCCGGTGTTGCCACGGTGCAGGACGGCCCCTTCGCCCAGCGCCGCCCCCGGCAGCATGGTCCAAACCAGCATGGCCCAGACCAGCGCTGCGCCCACGGCCCACCGTCCCCAACGCCGCACACCCATTCCCATAAGTCCCAGGCTGGTTTACGCTGGGCGGCATACTGCGCCGGTCCCGACGCGGGATCCAGGAGGAGGCGCCCATTCATGACGTT
This sequence comes from Alphaproteobacteria bacterium, assembly GCA_028284045.1. Lineage (GTDB taxonomy): Bacteria > Pseudomonadota > Alphaproteobacteria > DSM-16000 > Inquilinaceae > JANQSN01. The sequence goes on from JANQSN010000005.1 coordinate 117,756, forward strand.
GCTTGAACAGCGGTGTATCGAAGCCGGCCTGAAGATGACCGAACAACGGCGTCTGGTGCTTCGCGTGCTGAGCGAATCGGACGATCACCCGTCGGTGGAGACGGTCTTCCAGCGCGCAAGAGAGGCGGATTCCTCGATCAGCATCGCCACCGTCTACCGGACCTTGCATCTGTTGAGCGAGATGGAGCTGGTCCAGCGACATGACTTCAACGACAGCTTCTCCCGGTTCGAGCTCAATCTTGAGCATCATCACCACATGATCGATCTGGAGACCGGCGAGGTGCTGGAGTTCCAGAACGACGAGCTTGAGCTGTTGAAACTGAAGATCTCAGACGAACTCGGCTACGAGCTGGTCGATCACAGGTTGGAACTCTATGGCCGCAAGAAGACTTGACGACATGTTCTCCGGGCGCCCGCGGCCAGACGAGGACGACTGCCGCGCCGCGGCCAGCGCCGCGCGCTGCCGCTGCCAGGCCGCGGTGACGCGCGCCTATGGCGAGATGCTGGTCTCCGGCGTCAGCGAACAGGTAGCGCTGGACGTGGCGACGCGCGTCTATCGCTATCATCATCCGGCGGCCGCCATAGCGCTGGCCCGCGACGTGGTGGAGACCTGGGTCTTCGACGGCCGGTTGAACTGACTCGCCGGCTCGCCGTTCAGTCGAGGAACCGCCGCATCAAGCCGGGATCGGCATAGCGACTGGCCCGCGCCGTCGCGGCGCGGACGCCGTGGGCCGTCGCGGGCGGATCAGCCGGTCGGCGGCGGCTTGCGCAGCAGAAATTCGCGCCCGACCTTGACCCGCGGCACGCCGTCATAGGCCACCACATCGGCCGTCGCGTAGGTCTCCGACCAGCGGTCGGGCAGGAAGCTGCCGGTGCCGATCACGTCGACCGGGGCGCTGGCCTGGGCCATCACCTTGCATTTCGCCGGGTTGAAGCCGGACGAGGCGACGATCCGCACCGTCTCGAACCCCGCTTCGTTCAGCCGGTCCCGCAGGTGATGGATGGCCGCCGCCGACACGCCGGTGCCCAGCAGATAACGCAGCTCCGTCTCGTCGCGGTAGCCGCGGATCGCGTCGGGCGCGTGGCGTTCCAACACGGCGTAGGAGGTCGGGGGGTCCAGCCCCTCCACATAGCGCCCGCCGGCGGTGTCGATGCGCACCGCCAGCCGGCCGGCCCGCGCCAGGTCCGGGAAGCGCCGGCAGACGGCCAGGCTGTCGGTGACCTCGCGCCCGAAATAGTCGACCAGCACGGTCAGGTCGAGGTCGGGATGGGCCTCGTGGAACATCTCCGCCGCGCGCACGGTGTCGCCGGCATAGCCGATCAACGCGTGCGGCATGGTGCCGAGCCCGCGGGGCTGGGCGAAGAAATGCGCCGTCGCGTCGGTGGCGTTGCCGACGAAGCCGACCGCGCCATGCTTGCGCTGCGCGCGCGCCGAGCCGACGCTGGCGGCATAGGCCATCAGCTCCGCCATCTCCGTCCCCGCACAGTGGCGCGCATCCATCGCCAGGAACGCCGTCTTCGGCAGGTCGGTGCACATGGTGTAGGCGTTGTAGGCGGCGACCGAGGCCGGCCCCAACTTCTGCAACAGCAGCGTCTCGCATTCCAGAAGATGGAAGAAGGAGCCGGTGACGTAGACCATCGGCTCGCCGGCGCCGACCCATTTGCCCTCGCCGTAGCAGAGGTCGATGGCGACGGGACTGTTGCGCGCCGCCGACACCGTCTCCAGCCATTCCATGGCCAGCCGGTGGGCGGCGATCACCGGGCGGCGCATGAAGATGGCATAGGTCGCCTGGACATCGCCGAACTGGCCGACCGCCGCCTTGGAGCGCTTGAAATAGGTATCGGTCCAGTCGCCGATCCGGTCCTCGGGCGGGTACATCGCCATCCCCTCCGGCGCGGGCGCCGCCCGTCGGCTGGCGGCCGGCTTTCCCGGCTACTCCGCCGCCGCGGCGGCCCGGCGCGCCCGGTCCTGTTCCTCGCGCGCGCCCTTCATCGCCTCGGCGATCAGGAAGGCCAGCTCCAGCGCCTGGTAGGCGTTCAGCCGCGGGTCGCACGCGGTGTGATAGCGCGAGGCCAGCGCCTCGTCGCTGATCTGCTGGGCGCCGCCGGTGCATTCGGTGACGTCGTCGCCGGTCAGCTCGAAATGCACGCCGCCGGGATAGGCGCCCTCGCCCCGCACCGCGGGGAAGAACTCCTCCACCTCCGCCAGGATGCGGTCGAAGGGCCGGGTCTTGAAGCCGCTGGAGGACTTCACCGTGTTGCCGTGCATCGGATCGCAGGCCCAGATGACCGTGCGGCCTTCCGCCTGGACCCGGCGCACCAGCGCGGGCAGGTGTTGGGCCACCTTGCCGGCGCCCATGCGGGCGATCAGGGTCAGGCGCCCGGGGATGTTCTCCGGGTTCAGCCGGTCGATCAGCCGGATCAGCGTGTCGGGATCCAGGCTCGGCCCGCATTTCAAGCCGAGCGGGTTGCCAACACCGCTCAAGAACTCGACATGCGCCCCGTCGGGGTGGCGGGTGCGGTCGCCGACCCATAGGAAATGGGCGGAGACGTCGTACCAGTCGCCCGTGGTGCTGTCGACGCGGGTCAGCGCCTCCTCATAGGGCAGCAGCAGGGCCTCGTGGGCGGTATAGAACTCCGTCTCGCGGATCTGCGGCGTGGTCTCCGCCGTCACCCCGCAGGCCGCCATGAACTGCAGCGTCTCGTCGATCCGCTCGGCCAGATGCTCGTAGCGCGCGCCCTGCGGCGAGCGGGCGACGAAGTCCAGCGTCCAGCGATGCACCTGGTGCAGGTCGGCATAGCCGCCCTGGGCGAACGCGCGCAGCAGGTTCAGCGAGGCGGCGGCCTGGTTGTAGGCGCGCACCATACGCTCCGGATCCGGCCGGCGGCTGTCCACGTCGAAGTCGAAGCCGTTGATGATGTCGCCACGATAGGACGGCAGCTCCTGCCCGCCGACCGCCTCCATCGGCTGGCTGCGCGGCTTCGCGAACTGGCCCGCCATGCGCCCGACCTTCACCACCGGCAGGCCGCCGCCGAAGGTCAGCACCACCGCCATCTGCAGCAGGACGCGGAAGGTGTCGCGGATCTTGTCGGGATGGAACTCCGCGAAGCTCTCCGCGCAGTCGCCGCCCTGCAAGAGGAACGCCTCGCCCTCGGCGACGCGCGCCAGCGACCGGGTCAGCGACCGCGCCTCGCCGGCGAACACCAGCGGCGGATAGCCGGCCAGCGTCCGTTCCGCCGCCGCCAACGCGGCCGCGTCCTCGTAGACCGGCATCTGTTCGGCCGGGCGCGCGCGCCAGCGCGACGGGCTCCAGCTCTCGGCGCTCATCTGACCCTCCTTATCGGCCCCGGATCGGCGATCACGGAGGCTAGCCGTATACGCCGGCTCACCGGGCCCTGGCAACGGTGGGGCCCCGCCGGGCCGGCCGGTCGGGCCGGGCAACAGGGTTGCGGCTGACGCAAGCGTCACGCCCATTTGATGCGACGTCAAATGACAGGCGGCGCCGGTGGTGGGAACGTCGAGGCGTGGCGGCGTCGGGGATGCGACCGCCGCGCGCTCATCCCTTTGCGAAGCTCTGTTGCGACCGAAACTGCCTCTTTGGAAGGAAGATCGACCATGACCATGACCACCGTGAAGCTGGCCGCCGCCTTGGCGGGCGCCGTCGCCCTGGCCGGGGCTGCGATGCCGTCGGCCGCCGTCGCTCAGGATCAGGTGAAGTGCTACGGCGTCGCCGAGGCCGGCCAGAACGACTGCGCCAACGCCGCCGGCACGCATAGCTGCGCCGGCCAGTCCACCGAGGATTTCCACGGCGGCGACTGGAAGCTGGTGCCGGCCGGGTCCTGCGAGGACATGGGCGGCGCGCTGGAGCCGTTCGAGGGCATCAACCCGAACCCGCCGGCCTGACGCCGACAATGGCCGACCTTCGGTTCGCGCCCGCACCGATCCCCGCTTCGGCGGGGATCGGCCTGCGCCACGCCCATGTGCCGGATTTCTTGGCCGAACGGCCGGCCGCCGGCTGGATCGAGGTGCATTCGGAGAACTATCTCGTGCCCTTGGGTCCGGCGGGTGGGGGGCCACGCCTGCAGGCGCTGGAGACGCTGCGCCGCGACTATCCGGTAAGCTGCCACGGCGTCGGTCTGTCGCTCGGTTCCGCCGACGGTCTCGACCCCGCCCATCTCCGCCGGCTGGCCGATCTCTACCGGCGCATCCAGCCCGGGCTGGTGTCGGAGCATCTGGCCTGGAGCGTCGCCGACGGCACCTATCTCAACGACCTGCTGCCGCTGCCCTATACGGAAGAAGCGCTTCAGACCGTTGCGCGGAACGTCGACCGCGCGCAGGAGGCGTTCGGCCGCCAGATCCTGGTGGAGAACCCGTCCTCCTACATCGCCTTCCCCGGCGCCGACATGCCGGAATGGGATTTCTTGGCGGAACTGGTGCGGCGCACCGGCTGCGGCCTGCTGCTGGACGTCAACAACATCCATGTCAGCGCGCACAATCACGGGTTCGACCCCGATCCCTATCTCGACGCCCTGCCGCTCGACGCGGTCGGCGAGATCCATGTCGCCGGCCACTTCATCCACGAGACGCCGGCGGAAACGCTGCTGATCGACGATCACGGCAGCCCGGTCAGCGACGCGGTGTGGGCGCTGTTGGCGCGCACCCTTGCGCGGGCCGGCCGCCGCCCGGTGCTGGTGGAATGGGACACCGAGCTGCCGCCGCTCTCCGTCCTGATGGGGGAGCGGGAGAAGGCGGAGAGCCTGTTGCTCGCCTGGTCGGGTACGGAGCCCGAAACCCGCCATGTTGCGTGAGCTGCAGGCGGCGTTCCGCACCGGCATCCTGGACGACCGGCCGGACGCGGCCCTGGCGCTGATCGGCGGCGCGCCCGACACCGCGGCCCGGCGGCTCGCGCTCTACCGCAACAACACGCTGGGCTCCCTGGCCATCGCGCTCGCCGCCGCCTTCCCGGTGGTGGAGCGGCTGGTGGGGCCCGACTTCTTCCGGGCGGCCGCGCGGCGGTTCGTGGCTGAAGCGCCGCCGCAGGCCCCGCAGCTTCTGGCCTATGGCGGGGACTTCCCCGCCTTCCTCGACGGTTTCCAGCCGGCGCGCAGCCTGCCCTATCTCGGCGATGTGGCGCGGCTGGAATGGGCGCGCAACGAGGCTTGGTTCGCCGGTGAGGCGGCGCGGCTGACGGCGGCGGACCTGGCATCGGTCCCGCCCGACCGGCTGGCGGCACGGGTGCTGACGCTCCATCCGGCCGTTCGCCTGGTGGCCTCGACCTTCCCGATCGATCGGATCTGGCGGGTCAACCAGCCGGAGCACGAGACCGTCGCCCGGGTCGACCTGGCCGCGGGTGGAGAGACCGTCTTGGTCTATCGGGCCGCCGGCGGCGCCGTCGTGCAGGAAACCCTGTCGCCCGGCGGCCACGCGCTGGTCGCCGCGCTGGCGGACGGCCAGACCCTCGGCCAAGCTGCCGAGGCGGCCGTGATGGCCGAACCCGGGCTCGACCTGCAAGCCAGGTTGGCCGGCCTTATCGCCGGCGGCTGCTTCGCCGCGGACTGACGGGACCTACTCCGCCGCTGCCTCCACCGGGTCGGCGACCTTGGTGCGCAGGGTGACGAACTCCTCCGCCGCCGTCGGGTGCAGGCCGATGGTGCGGTCGAAATCCGCCTTGGTGGCGCCCAGGTTCATGGCGATCGCCACGCCCTGGATGATCTCCGGCCCGTCGTCGCCGACCATGTGGCAGCCCACGACCTTCTGGGTCGCCCGGTCGACGAGGATCTTGATCATCGTCTGGGTATCGCGGCCGGCCAGCGTCGCCCGCATCGGGCGGAAGCGCGTCCGGTAGACGTCGATCTCGCCGTGCTTGCGGCGCGCCTCGTGCTCCGCCAGGCCGACCGAGGCGACCGGCGGCTGGGAGAACACCGCCGACGGGATGTTCTGGTAGCTGATGCCGCGCGGGTTGCCGCCGAACAGGGTGTCGGCCAGGGCGTGGCCTTCGTTGATCGCCACCGGCGTCAGTGCCACCCGGTCGATCACGTCGCCGACCGCGAAGATATGCGGCACGGAGCTGCGATAGCCCTCATCGACGATCACCGCGCCGCTGTCGCTCAGCGCCACGCCCGCCGCCTCAAGGCCCAGGCCCTCGGTCAGCGGGCGCCGGCCAACGGCATAGATCACCGCATCGGCCATCAGCACCTCGCCGCCGTTCAGCGTCACCTGCAGATCGCCGCCAGGCTTGTCGATCCGGGTGACCACCGTGTTGAAGCGCAGGTCGATACCGCGCTTGGGCATCTCCTCCGCCAAGGCCTGCCGGACATCCATGTCGAAGCCGCGCAGGAACAAGTCGCGCCGGTAGAGCTGGGTGACCTCCGCCCCCAGGCCGTTCAGGATCCCGGCGAACTCCACCGCGATGTAGCCGCCGCCGGCGATCACCACGCGCCGGGGCATCGCCGGCAGGTGGAAGAACTCATTCGACGAGATGGCGTGCTCGCGCACCCCCGGCTGGTCGGGCATCTGCGGCCAGCCGCCCGTAGCGATCAGGATGCGGTCGGCGGTCACGCGGCGGCCGTCGGCCAATTCGATGGTGTGCGGATCGGCCAGGCGGGCCCGCTGCTCGTAGATCGTCACCCCCGGCGCCTCCAGATTGCGCCGGTAGGCGTCGTTGAGGCGGGCGATCTCGCGGTCCTTGTTGGCGATCAGCGTCGACCAGTCGTGGCCGCTGGGATCCACCGTCCAGCCATAGCCGGCAGCGTCGCGGAAGGCGTCGGCGAACTGGGAGGCGAAGACCATCAGCTTCTTCGGCACGCAGCCGACATTGACGCAGGTGCCGCCGAGATAGCGTTCCTCCGCCAGCGCCGTCCGCGCGCCATGCGCCGCGGCGATGCGCGCGGAGCGCACACCGCCCGAGCCGCCGCCGATGACGAAGTAGTCGTAGTCGTAATCGCTCATCCAACTGGTCCTCGAAGTCCCGGGTTCCCGCCGCGTTCGACGGCCGAAACACGTCGACCCTCGCCTCATCCGTCATTCCCGCGAAAGCGGGAATCTCCCCTCACAGGCATCCTCTCCGGCCCATGGAGATCCCCGCCTTCGCGGGGATGACGCCTCACGGGCAGTGTCGTCGCCTCACCGGCGGCGGCGGCGCCCGTCAAGACGGCCAAGCCTCCGATGCCGGCGCGGCGCGGAAGGTTTCGCCGGTCAGCGGTCGAGGCCCGCGAGGCAGAGATACTTGACCTCCAGAAAATCATCGATCCCGTATTTCGACCCCTCGCGGCCGATGCCGCTTTCCTTCACGCCGCCGAAGGGCGCGACCTCGGTGGAGATCAGGCCGGTGTTGATGCCGACGATGCCGTATTCCAGGCCCTCCGCCACCCGCCAGATCCGCCCGACATCGCGCGCGTAGAAATAGGCGGCAAGGCCGAACTCGGTGTCGTTGGCCATGGCGAGCGCCTGCGCCTCGTCGCCGAAGCGGTATATGGGGGCGAGGGGGCCGAACGTCTCCTCCCGGCTGACCTTCATGTCGGCGGTCAGGCCGCTCAGCACCGTCGGCTGGAAGAAGGTGCCGCCCAGCGCGTGGCGGCCGCCACCGACCACGATCTGAGCGCCTTTTTCGGTGGCGTCGGCGATATGCTCCTCCACCTTCTCCACCGCCGCCATGTCGATCAGCGGACCCTGCTCTGCGCCATCCTCAAGCCCGTCCGCCACCTTCAGCGCCTCGACGGCCGCTGCAAGCTTGGCGACGAAGGCATCGTGTACGCCGTCCTGGGCGAAGATGCGGTTGGCGCACACGCAGGTCTGGCCGGTATTGCGGAACTTCGACGTGATGCAGCCGGCGACCGCGGCGTCGATATCGGCATCGTCGAAGACGATGAACGGCGCGTTGCCGCCCAGCTCCAGCGAGACCTTCTTCACCGTCGCCGCCGACTGGGCCATGAGCTGCTTACCCACGGCGGTCGACCCGGTGAAGGTGACCTTGCGGACGATCGGGTTGCCGGTCAGTTCCCCGCCGACGGCGCGGGCGGCCCCGGTGACGACGCTCAAGACGCCGTCGGGCAGGCCGGCACGGGCGGCCAGATCGGCCAGCGCCAGCGCGGAGAACGGCGTGGAGGAGGCCGGCTTCACCACCATGGTGCAGCCCGCCGCCAGGGCCGGGGCGGCCTTGCGGGTGATCATGGCGGCGGGGAAGTTCCACGGCGTGATCGCGGCGCACACGCCGATCGGCTCGCGCGCCACGAGGATGCGGGCGTCGCCGCGATGGGTCGGAATGGTGTCGCCGTAGATCCGCCGACCCTCCTCGGCGAACCATTCGACGAAGCTGGCGGCATAGGCGATCTCGCCGCGGCTCTCGGTCAGGGGCTTGCCCTGCTCCGCCGTCATGATCAGCGCCAGGTCCTCCTGGTTCTGCATCATCAGCTCGAACCAGCGGCGCAGGATCTGGCTGCGCTCCTTCGCGGTGCGGGCGCGCCAGGCGGCGAAGGCGCGGTCCGCCGCCTCGATGGCGCGCCGGGTCTCCGCCGCACCCATCGCCGGCACCGTGCCGAGGACGGCGCCGTCGGCCGGGTTGGTGACCTCGATGACGCCGCCGTCATCGGCGTCGACCCAGGCACCGCCGACGAAGCAGCGGCCGCGCATCAGGTCGGGATCGCGAAGCTTCAGCATGGGACGGCGTCTCCCTCATTGCGGCGGCCGGCAGATCCGCGCCAGGCGGCCGATCAGCAGTTTCGACAGGATGACCGACAGGGCGAACAGGTAGAGGCCCGGATGCACCGCCACCCCGCCGATGACGGTCAGATTGAGCGCGGCGACGATGATGGCGACGACCAGCACGTCCAGCATCGACCATTTCGCCAACCCGTCCATGACGGCGATCAGGCGGGCGCGCCGCGGATCGGGCGCATCCAGCCGCCAGGCGACGGCCAGCGCCACCAGCAGCTTGGCCGTCGGGAATAGCACGGAGAAGACGCCGAGCACGGCGAACAGGAAATACTGGTCGTCCGCCCACAGGACGCCCAGCCCCTGCCAGATCGAGACGCTGTCTTCGATCAGCGGGAAGGTCTCCACCGACAAGGACGGCAGCCAGATGCCGGCGGCCAGCGCGCCCAGCGCGACGGCGAGCCCGGCGAGCAGCCCCCAGGGCCGACGCGGCCCTGCGCGGCCGGCACCGGTGCCCGCGCGCTGCCGGCGCCGGACGCGCGGCCACCGCAGGCGCAGCCACCGCACTGCCCGCCCGGCCCCGGCGGCAGCTTCCGTCGGACCGCTAGGACTGCGCCGTTCGGTCATGACAGTTTCGCTCCGGCAGGCTGCGGCGAGGGTCAGCTCGCTCTCCGGCAACGATACGACAACGGCCGGGCTCGATCGAACCCGGCCGGTTTGGAAACCTCAAGACGGATGGTGGCGGAGGCTGGCCCGCGCGGGTCAAAGCCCTTCAGACGGGCTTCTCAGACGCGCTCCCTAGGCGCGCGCCTTAGATGCGCCCCTTAGATGCGCCCCTTAGATGCGCCCCTTAGATGCGATTGAGCTGCAGGGCCGGTTCCAGATGCGGTGCGGCCTCTTCGCAGACCTCGGCGATGTCCAGCAGACGATCGGCGACGCAGACGGGGCCGTGCAAACAGCTCCCGTCCGGCGAGAAAGTCTGGCATTCACTGCACAACTCTGCGGCATGGCGTCGCATGCAGGTGGACAAGTGTCTCTCATTCCCAGTCGACATCGGACTCCGCTCCATCGTCGGATGGCTCGCCGGCCCCATCTCCGCCGTGTCTCGCCATCAAGCAGGTTTCTAAGAACGCGATGTTTGTGAACGGCCTTCCCTGCCGTACCGGTGGCGCACTGCCGACCTCGCGCATCAGCGACCGCGCTGACCTCGGGCCGCGGATCGGCTCAATTATCCTCGCATAGCCGGGTTAGCCCGCTATTCGGCGCCTGCGCGGAATTGTTAGAAAGGGTAAGGGTCCGTCCGTGCCCGCCGCCGCCGCGTTCGACACGCCGGGTCGCCCGCGACGTCATCCGTCAGGTCCAGATGACACTGTGATGTCAATCTAATCGTGACTTTCGGCCGGGCTGCGGCAATTGCTGCACTTGCAGAATAGTTATCAAACTCATCATCGATCCCGCCTATTCTACGCTCGCCAGGTCGAATTTGATTTGATAGTGTCAAGAAGAAGGTCGACTACAGGCCCGCTGCCGGGGCGCCGATTGAGGGGCGCCGAACAGGCCGACCCGGCGCATGCCCGCCCCCGTTTCGCCGATCGGGTCGGGTGCCGCGCTCCGGGGGCATGAGGCGCGGGTCGTGGGGAGCTTGGGCGACCATGCAGTTCCAAACGAACCCGGAGTCGTGGCGCTGGACGGTCGAGATCGACGTTCCGCCGCAGTTCCGGGAGACACGCAACCTTCGCGACCGGTGGCGCCGGTTGCGCGACCGGTCGCCCCATCGCGGGCCGGCCGGCCTGCCCGCGCGCGGCGATTTCGGCGGTCGCAATCTGGCGCCCTATGTGAAGCATCTGTTCACCGTCGCGCCGACGACGCGCGACGACACGGCGGAAGACTTCGCCTTCGCCACCATCGGCAGCGCGGTGCGCTCGGCCTTCGGTCTGGACACCGGGGCAGGCACGCTGGCGCCCTGCGCCCCCTCCGTGCGGCCGAGCGCCTCGGCCATCGCCGGCGGCGTGCCGGTGGAACGCCTGTTCGCGGCGGAGGAGGAGGCGGCCCAGGCCCGGCGGCTCTACCGCTTGGTGCTGCGGCGCGGACGCCCGGTGGTGGCGACCGGCCATGTCCAAGCCGGCGGCGGCGCCTGGGCGACCTTCGAGGCGGTCCATCTGCCGGTCGCCGATGCCGAGCGCGGCCGCATCATCCTGGGCGGCCTGTTCCTCGTCGACTCCATCGACGACGGCCAGTAGCAGACGGTGGACGGGCGACTTGTCCACTACCCAAGGCTGTTCGACTTAGGTTCAACCTAACTCGTCATGCCCGCACTTGATGCGGGCACCCACGGGCTGCCAGCGGCACCGTCGCTCGGAATGATAGCGCAACAGCGCCAGCGGAGAGCCGTGGATGGCCGGGTCAAGCCCGGCCATGACGATCGTTGGAGGGCAAGGGACGGCACGAACGGGTGTCTTTTGGGAACTGCCGCCCGAACCGGACAGCCATGGTCCGCTACCAGGGGATCTCCCGCCCGTCGTAGTTCCAGAAGCGCCCGGTGGTCTCGACGGTGACGCCGTCGATCACCCGGCGCATGCCGGCAACGCTGGTCGCCGTGTCGATCAGCGCACCCGGACCGCCCATATCGGTCTTCACCCAGCCCGGATGAACCGTGGCGACGGCGAAGCCCTCCGGCGCCAAGTCCAGTGCCACACTGCGCATCGCCGCGTTCAGCGCCGCCTTCGACGAACGGTAGAGGTAGTTGCCGCCCGACATGTTGTCGGCCATCGAGCCCATCTTGCTGGTGATGGCGGCGATCCGCCGGCCCTGCCCGGCGCGCAGCGCGTCGAGGAACGCCTCGATGACCCGCATCGACCCCATCGTGTTGACGGTCAGCACCTCCTGCCAGGCGGCATAAGGAATGTGCCCGAGGCGGTAGCCGCGCGGCCCGTATTGCCCGGCATTGGCGATCAGCAGATCCAGCGCGACACCCTTCAGCCGCTCCGCCAGGATCGCCACGCTGGCCGGATCGGCGACGTCGAGCACCGCCGGCGTCACCGATCCGGCCAGCCCGGCGAGGCGATCGGCCCCCGCCGCATCGCGCACCGTGGCGATCACCGTCCAGCCGGCCTCGCCATAGGACCGCGCGAATTCCAGGCCGATGCCGCGCGAGGCGCCGGTGATCAGAACGGTGGGCATGGGTGACGGCCTTTCCCATCAGTCGGCGATGGCGCGCCATCATAGGGGCCCGGCGGCCGGCCGCCAGCCTCGGCTTGCCCTTCGCCGCCGGGGCGGCCAGGATCGCCGCTCCGCCACCCACGATGCCCCGCGATGATCCAAGCCGCCCTGATCGCCCTGCTCGGCCTCACGCTGATCCCCTTCATCCGGCGCCTCGTCATCCGCCTGATCGGCCGGGCCGCGGCCGTCGCCCTGGGTGCCGTGCTGGTCTTCCTGGTGGTGGTCGCCCTGGTGCAGGGCAGCCGGATGTAAGCCGAATCGACATGAAAGAGTTCCTCTCCCTTGATGGGGGAGGGCTTTCGCTGGGCGCCCGTCTCACCAGGGGATCGGGCGGCGGTCGCGGAAGAGGCCGCCGGTCGGGCCGTCGTCGGGCAGGGTGGCGAGCCACAGGGCGGTTTCCGCCCCCTCTTCGGGGGAGCGGGTGGCGGTGGGGCCGCCCATGGCGGTGCGCACCCAGCCCGGGCACATCGCGTTGACCTTCACACCCGCCGGCAGTTCCGCCGCCAGCTTGACCGTCAGCGCGTTCAGCCCCGCCTTGGTGATCGCATAGGCGGCCGGCCCGCCCAGCCCCTCGCCGAACGACCCCCAACCGGAGGACAGGTTGACGATCCGGCCGTAGCCGCGGGCGATCATGCCCGGCACCACGGCGCGGACCAGGTCGAACGGGGCCGCCAGGTTGACGCGCATCGATCGGTCGAAGGCGTCGTCGGCGAGGTCCAGAACGCCGGCATGCTCCAGCACGCCGGCATTGTTGACCAAAACGTCGACACCGCCGTGACGCTCGACGATGGCCGCCATCTGCTCCACCAGCACCGCCCGGTCGGTGAGGTCCAGCGCCACCGCCTCGACAGGGCCGGACAGCCCAGCCGCCGCCCGCTCGCCGGCCGCGGCATCGCGGCTGCCCATCAGCACGCGCAAGTCGCCGCGGGCGGCGAGCCCGGCGGCGATCGCCAGACCGATGCCGCGGTTGGCGCCGGTCACCAGAACGGTCTTCATTCGCATCAGCTCCGGGAACGGTGCGGCGCTACTCGGCCGCCTCCTGGGTCGGCGCCGGCGGCGTCCAGCGCAGCACCGGGCGGCGCGCCGCCGTGGTTTCGTCCAAACGCCGGCGCGGCGTCTTGCGCGGCGCGGCGGCGAAGGCGTCCGCCTCGCCGGCCGCAGCCCGCGCCACCAGCCCGATCAGCGCGTCGGCAAAGGCATCCAGCGTGCGCTTGGGCTCGCTCTCCGTCGGCTCGATCAAGAGGGCGCCCGGCACGACCAGCGGGAAATACATGGTCATCGGGTGGAAGCCCTCGTCGATCAGCGCCTTGGCGAGGTCGAGGGTATGCACCCCGCTGCCCTTGAGGAACCGGTCGTCGAACAGCGCCTCATGCATGCACGGCCCGTCGAAGGACGGCGTCATGACCGCCGACAGCCGGGCCATCAGATAGTTGGCGTTGAGCACGGCGTCGCCCGCCGCCTGGTGCAGCCCGTCCGCCCCGTGGCTGAGGATGTAGGCCAGCGCCCGGGTGAACATGCCCATCTGGCCGTGAAACGCCTTCAGCCGGCCGAAGCTCTTGGCATGTGCGCCCTCCGCCCGCTCCGCCAGCGCGAAACGGCCGTCGCCGGCGGCCACCACCTTCGGCAACGGCGCATAGGGCGCGAGCGCGTCGGACAAGACCACCGGCCCCGCCCCCGGCCCGCCGCCGCCATGCGGGGTGGAGAAGGTCTTGTGCAGGTTGATGTGCATCGCGTCGATGCCGAGATCCCCCGGCCGCACCCGCCCGACGATGGCGTTGAAATTGGCGCCGTCGCAGTAGAAGAAGCCGCCGGCCTCGTGCAGGGCTGCGGCGATCTCGATGATCTCGCCCTCGAACAGCCCGCAGGTGTTGGGGTTGGTCAGCATGATGGCGGCGACATCGGGCCCCAGCCGCGCCTTGAAGGCGGCGAGATCGACCCGCCCGCGGGCATCCGCCGGGATGCGGTCGACCTCGAAGCCCAGCGCGGCGGCGGTCGCCGGGTTGGTGCCATGCGCGCTCTCCGGCACCAGCACATGGGTGCGGTCGGTCTCGCCGCGGTCGGCGAGTGCCGTACGGATCGCCATCATGCCGGCCAGCTCGCCATGCGCGCCCGCCCCGGGGGTCATGGCGACCGCCGGCATGCCGGTCAGGTCCTTCAGCCAGCCGGCCAGCGCATCGATCGCCGCCAGCGCACCCTGCACCGTCGCTTCGGGTTGCAGCGGGTGCACATCGGCAAAGCCGGGCAGGCGGGCCACCGCCTCGTTCAGCCGCGGGTTGTGCTTCATGGTGCACGAGCCCAGCGGGTAAATCGTGCTGTCGATGGCGAAGTTCTGCTGGCTGAGCCTTGTGTAGTGGCGCATCGCCTCCGGCTCCGACAGGCCGGGCAGGCCGATCGACGCGCGCTCGGCGACGGGCCCGAGGCGCGGGGGCCCCGGCGGCGGGTCGGGCAGGTCGACGCCGGTGGTCGCCGGCCCCGCCTGCTCGAAGATCAGCGGCGTCTCCAGGACCAGCGGCCGGGTCTCGCCGTCGCTGGCGGTGTTGCCGGCCGGGCGGGTGTCGCGTCCGGTACGGTTCATCTCGCTGCCGCCTCTCCGTCTACGCCGCGGCCGCGGCCAGGCCGCGCGCCAGGGCCTCGATATCCTCGTCCTCGACCGTCTCGGTCACCGCCACCAGGAGCAGGTGGTCGAGGTCCGCGCGGTCGGGGTGAAGGCGCGAGACCGGCACCCCGGCGATCACCCCTTCGTCCGCCAGCCGGTCGACCACCGCGGCGGCCGGCCGGTCGAGGCGCAGCGTGAACTCGTTGAAGAACCCGTCATTGACCACCGCCACGCCGGGCACCGCGGCCAGCCGGTCGGCCGCGGCGGCGGCGCGGGCGTGGTTCAGGCGGGCCAGGCGCATCAGCCCGGCCTCCCCCAACAGGCTGAGATGGATGGAGAAGGCCAGCGCGCACAGCCCGCTATTGGTGCAGATATTGCTGGTCGCCTTCTCCCGGCGGATATGCTGCTCGCGCGTCGACAGGGTCAGCACGAAGCCGCGGCGGCCGTCGGCGTCGACCGTCTCGCCGCACAGCCGGCCCGGCATCTGGCGGACATGGCGGGACTGGGTGGCGAACAGGCCGACATGCGGCCCGCCGAAGCCCATCGGGTTGCCGATCGACTGCCCCTCCGCCACGACGATATCGGCCCCCATCGCCCCCGGCGGGGTCAGCAGGCCGAGCGACACAGCCTCCGTCACCACGGCGACCAGCAGGGCGCCGGCCTGGTGGGCGACCTCGGCCAGGGCGCGCAGGTCATGGGGGTTGCCGAACAGGTCCGGGGTCTGCACCACGACGGCCGCCGTCTCGCCGTCGATCAGGCCCGCCAGATCCTCGCGCCCGTCCGGCCGTGGGTCCGCGGAGACGGCGTTGAAGCCGGTGAAGCCGGCGAGCGTCGTGATGGTGTCGCGGTAGTGCGGGTGCAGATTGCCGGCCAGCACGGCCCGGTGGCGCCGGGTGACGCGCCCGGCCATCAGCACCGCCTCCGCCGCCGCGGTGGCGCCGTCATACATGGAGGCGTTGGCCACCTCCATGCCGGTCAGCAGGGCCACCTGGGTCTGGAACTCGAACAGCATCTGCAGCGTGCCCTGGCTGACCTCTGGCTGATAGGGCGTGTAGCTGGTCAGGAACTCGCCGCGCTGGATCAGATAGTCAACGCTGGCCGGGATATGGTGGCGGTAGCAGCCCGCCCCGCAGAAGAAGGGCCGGCTGCCCGCCGGCACCGACCGGTCGGCCAGGCGCTGCAGCGACCGCATCACCGCCATCTCGCCGGCATGGGGCGGCAGGTCGGGAAGCGGCCGCGGCAGGTAGGCGCCGGCCGGCACGTCGCGGTAGAGGTCGTCGACGGTCTCCACGCCGATGGTCGCCAGCATGGCGGCCCGGTCGGCGTCATCCAGCGGCAGATAGCGCATCAGCCGAGTTCCGCCAGATAGGCCTGATAGCCGTCGGCATCGAACAGGCCGTCCAGCTCCGCGGGATTGGCCAGCGTCAGGCGGATCAGCCAGCCGTCGGCCTCCGCGCTTTCGTTGACCAGGGCGGGGCTGTCGGCCAGCGCGGGGTTGACCGCGGCGATGGTGCCGCTGGCCGGGGCATAGACCTCGCTGGCCGCCTTGACGCTCTCGATCACGGCGAATTCCTCGCCCTTGACCACGGCGCGGCCGACCTCCGGCAGCTCGATGAACACGATGTCGCCAAGCTGGTCCTGGGCGTAATGGGTGATGCCGATGGTGCCGTCGGTGCTGTCGGCGCTATCGCGGCGGATCCACTCATGATCGCGGGTGAACAGCAGGGTCGTCATCGGGGGTCGGTCCTCTTGGCTGGGATCGTTGGGGGGCATGCGGCCTCAACCGCGATGATAGCGCGGCGGCACGAAGGGCAGGTCCGCGACGCTGGCGTCGACCGCCCGGCTGCGGCCGGTCACGCTGAGGGGGGTGCCGGTCCGCGCCGCCGCGGCGTCGACCAGGGCCATGGCGACCGGGCGCCCGACGCTGGGGCCGAAGCCGCCGCTGGTCACCCGGCCGACCGGCTGGCCGCCGGCCTCGACAGTCTGGCCGGCGCGCACCGGCTGGCGGCCTTCCGGCAGCAGGCCGATGCGCCGGCGCGGCGCGCCATCGCTCAGCTCGCCCAAGATCCGCTCGGCGCCGGGGAAGCCACCTTCGCGTCGGCGCCGGCGGCCGATGCTCCAGGCCAGGCCGGCCTCCACCGGGCTGATGGTCCGGTCGATGTCCTGGCCGTAGAGGCACAAGCCCGCCTCCAGCCGCAACGTGTCGCGGGCGCCGAGGCCGATCGGCGCCACCTCCGGCTCCGCCAAGAGGCGCCGCGCCACCGTCTCCGCCTCGTCGGCGGCGACGGAGATCTCGAACCCGTCCTCCCCGGTGTAGCCGGAGCGGCTGATCCAGGCGCCGATGCCGTCCAGCGCCAGCGCCCGCCATTCCATGAAGCGCATCTCCGCCACCGCCGGTGCGATGCGCGCCAGCACGGCGGCGGCCTGCGGCCCCTGCAGCGCGATCAGCGCCCGCGCCGGCAGCGGCGTCAGTTGCGCCTGACCGGCCAGCGCGCCGGCGATATGGGCGAAGTCGTCTTCCTTGGTGGCGGCGTTGACCACCAGGAACAGGGCGTCGTCGCCCCAGTCGTCCAGCGCGTGGGGGGTCGGCCGGGCGACCATCAGGTCGTCGCGGATGCCGCCGTCTTCGGTGGTGAGCTGGGTGTAGCGCATCCGCCCCGCCCGCAGCTCGCTGAGATCGGCCGGCACCAGCCGTTCCAGCCAGCCGGCGACGCCGCGGCCGGTAAGGATCGCCTGGCCCATATGGCTGACGTCGAACAGGCCGGCGGCGGTGCGGGTGTGGTGGTGCTCGGCCAGGATGCCGCGCACCGGCCCGTCGTCGTATTGCAGCGGCATGGCATAGCCGGCAAACGGCACCAGCCGGCCGCCCAGCGCGCGGTGCAGCCCGGTCAGCGGGGTATCCGTGAGATCGGCGCCGGCCGGCGTGCCGGTGGGCGTATCGGAGTCCGACATGGCGAGCGAACCTCCCGGGTCTCTGCGACCTCGACCGAGATCGAGACCGACACAAGGGTGAGGGCCGGCCGCCCGCGCGTTTGCCGCGCCGGCACCGGCCTCCCCGTCTGTCGGAAACCTGAGAGATTGGTCGCAGAGCGCCCGGAGCAACCGGCCGGCCTGGGACTTACCCCGTCGGTGGGGCTGTCGGCCCACTTTCCAGACTGCGCCTCGACCCGCGGTCCCTGGTGCCTGAGAGTTTCCGGGGAGGTTGCTCCTTCGGCGCCGGCCGTCCGCCGAGGGCCGCGCCCGATACCGGGCTTGCCTGGCGGCGGCCGATCTCTCCCACGGGCTTCGTCGGCGCGTCAGATCGGGATGCTACCAGATTGTCGGGGTATGTCTACGACCGCCGGGTCGCGGTCGGGCCGATCGTGGTAGCGTGCCTCATGGTCGAAGGTCCGTTGCCGACCGGTCTTTGGGTATCCGCCTGCCTGGCGCGTCTGGCGGCCGACGGCCGGTCCGGCTATGTGCTGCGCAAGGGACCGCCCCAGGGCGGTGCCCTGATCGTCAAGGTCAGCCGGGTCGCCGTCTCGCCGGACGACGCCGGGCTTGCGCCCTGGGCAGGCCATGCCCGCGTCTTCAGCCAGGCGCGCGATCTCGATGGCCGGCTGGGCTGGTTGCCGGCCTTCGCCGGCCGCGCGGTGCCCGACGAGGAGGCAGACGCCTACATCGCCCGGTCGATCGCGCGGGATCCCGATCTCTGGGTGGTCGAGATCGAGGATCCGGCCGGCCTGAACCCCTTCGAAGGCCCCGAACTGCCGACCTGATGCGCAGGTCGCCATCCCGGCGACTGCGGGCCATAGCGGGGTTTTCCCCACGGTTCTCCGGCTCAACGAGTCCCGTCGAGAATGGCCGGGTCAAGCCCGACCATGACGCAGGGGGTGATGGCGCACGCGAGAGACGTGGTTCAGGCGTGCCCCCGGCCGTCGCGGCGGTCCCGGCGCGCCACCCAGATCAGCGACAGCACCCAGCCGAGATACAGAAGGTTCACCACCACGAAGATCGGCTGTTTCAGCATGCATTCGAAGGTGCCACAGAACCACTCCACCTTCTGAAACATCAGCGTGAACGTCTCCAGCGGTTCCAACGCCAATATCAACAAGAAATTATAAAGAAACCAACCGGCAATCACATAGCCGGCCTTCCATAGAAGACTAAACATGACTCCCTCCTTCGCCTTCAATTCGGCGACTTGGAGAGCCAACAGTCAAATATTCTGTGACGATACCATCCATGCAATAAATTCAATTGTCCCGCCAAGCGGCCCACACCCGATCCGCCGTGTGGCGAAGCGTTTCCCTCCCGCCGGCCGAAACCGTAAAGTGCCGACACGAATGGCGCGCGGCGCGGAGAGAGTGGCCATGAGGATCGAAGTCCTATGCGCGGCGCTGGCGGGGCTGACCGTCGCTGCCGGCCCGGCGTCCTTGCCGACCGCCCAGGCCGCCGATCCGCCGACCGAGGACGGCAGCGCGGAGGTGGTCTGGCCGCTGCTGGCCGGCGAATGGCAGGG
Source organism: Alphaproteobacteria bacterium (assembly GCA_028284045.1). Lineage (GTDB taxonomy): Bacteria > Pseudomonadota > Alphaproteobacteria > DSM-16000 > Inquilinaceae > JANQSN01. The sequence goes on from JANQSN010000005.1 coordinate 136,722, forward strand.
CGACGACGGCAGTTGGCTCCAGATCCGCCAGGACGGCTACACCCACCAGACCGCCCATTGGGTGCAGGAGGGCGAGGTCGGGCTGGACGATCCGGGCGTGGAGACCAGCGGCTGCGCGGTCTTCTTCCACCGCCTGACCGGCAAGGCGCTGACCGGCTTCTATACCGAAATCCGCGACGGGCAGGCGGCCTGGGGGGACATGCAAGACCCGATGCCGCCGACGCTCGCCACCTTGGCGCCGCTCGACGCCTATCCGGTGATGACGTCCCGCTGCTACGAGGTGGGCTATCACTGGGTGCTGGTCGACGACGACAGCATCGTCCGCTTCGGCACGGGCGAGGGCATGATCGAGCCGGAGATCGCCTTCACCGCCGATGCCGGCGCCGCACCGCCGCCGGATGACGGGCCCGGGCCGGGGCTGTCCGCCGGCGACATCGCCTATGAGACCGCGCACCGCTACTGGCTGGGCGGGTGCAGCGCCTGCACCACCGGCGAGTATGCGATGTGCTGGGCGGAAACCGCCGGAGCCGGGGCACCGCGGCTGATCGTCCTGGTGGACGGCGGCGCGGTGACGTCGGTCTCCGTGCCGACACTGGGCGACGGGGTCAGCGGGGCGGTGCGCCTGGCGATCGACGACGAGCCGCCCTTCCTGGTCGATGTCGAGTATTGGGGCCTGGACGGCAGCCTGAACATCGCCCATGTCGACGACATCGCCCGCGTCGTCGACGCCTTCCGCCGCGGCTATACGGTGATCGTGACGGCGGCGGATCCGGCGCGGCCGGACTACCGACACGCCTATACGCTGATCGGCTTCTCCCAGACGCTGGATGACGTGCTCGCCGCCGCGCCGATGGCACCACCTTTCTGCGACTTCTGAAGCCCCTGAAGATCGCCACGGCCAAGGTGCTGGCAAGGACCGGGCGTCTGTGGGCAGGATCACAGTCGCCGGCCGCCCGTCGATGTCAGATGCGGGCAACCGATGCCTTGAGCGCATTGGGTTGATCCCGGTCAACCCAATGCGCTCTATCACTTTGTTTTGACGCATTTTCCGAGGCGCCGGGTGAGTCCACCCGGCTCGAAAATGCGCTAGGAGCCGCGATCATCATGCGCCGCCGTCCCGGATTCCCGCGGGGTCTTGCCCTGGTCTTCGCGATCGCCATCGGGGCCGCTGCCGCCTGGCCGGCACAGGATCGGCTGGTAGCCGACGCCCGCGCCCAGAACGGCCCGCCCCAGGCCGAGATCGCCGACATCGTGATCGACGAGGGCACCGGCGAGACGATCAACCAGGATCCGGCCGCCGATTCGCCGGACGCGGCAGCGGACGCGCCGACCGTGCCGCTGGAGGCGTTCTACGGCGACTGGACGGGCACCGGCGTCGCGGAAGACCAGGACCTCGCCTTCTTCGCGCTGATGGAGCGCGACCTCGACGTCCAGATCGTGGCCGTCGACGGCGGGTTCCAGGTCTCCTGGCAGACGCTCATCCGCAGCGGCGAGGACACCAGCGATCCGGAGCGGCGGCTCCGCGTCGCCAGCCTGGTCTTCGAGCCCGGCGACCGGCCGCACCTCTTCCGCGCCCGCAGCAGCGGCGACCTGCTGGCCGGCGAGACGGTGAGCTGGGCGCGGCTGCACGGCCAGACGCTCAGCGTCTACCAGATGACCTTGAACGCGCAGGGCGGGCACGAGTTGCTGATCTTCGACCGCCAGTTCGAGGACCTCGACGATCCCGACCGGCTGACCGTGGTCTTCCGCCGCCTCACCGACGGCGAGCTGATTCGCGTCGTGCGCGGCCGGCTGTCGCGTGATCCGGCGATCGACTGAGGCATTCGCGGACCAGCGCTTCCGGGGTCGCGCCGATGGGCAACCGACGCCTGCTGATCGTCGCGCACGCGCCCTCGCCCAACACCGTGGCGTTGCGCGATGCGGCGCTGGCGGGCGCGCGCCATCCGGACATCGAGGGGGTGGAGGCCACCGCACTGTCGCCGTTCGAGGCGGGGCCGGCCGAGGTCCGCGCCGCCGACGCCCTGCTGCTCGGCACCACGGAGAACCTCGGCTACATGAGCGGGGCGCTGAAGGACTTCTTCGACCGGATCTACTATCCCTGCCTGGAGGAGACGCAAGGCCGCCCCTTCGCCGTCTATATCCGGGCCGGCCATGACGGCACCGGCACGCGCCGGGCGATCGACAGCATCACGACGGGGCTGTCCTGGCGCCCGGTGCACGACCCGGTGATCTGCCGCGGGGCGTTCGATCCGGGTTTCGTCGGCCAGGTGCACGATCTCGGCCTGTTCATGGCCGTCGGTCTCGACGCCGCGGTGTTCTGAGGACCGGCGGTCCGTGCTATGACCGGCGAGGGTGCCGTGCACCCGCCCCTCTCGTCGTCCGGCCACCCATCATGACCGCTCCGTTCCCGTCCGCCCGCGGGCATCTTGGCGAGATCGCCGAAGAGCACCGGACCGTGCTGGCGGCGACGGTCGCGGCCTTGGCCGAACCATTTGAGCGGCTGGCGGCGCTGTCGGCGGACGCGGTCGCGGCGGGCGGCAAGCTGCTGTTCTTCGGCAATGGCGGCAGCGCAGCCGACGCCCAGCATCTGGCGACCGAGCTGACCGTCCGCTTCGAGACGGACCGCCGGGCCCTGCCGGCGCTGGCGCTGACCACCGACACCTCGACCCTGACGGCGATCGGCAACGATCTCGGCTTCGACGCGCTGTTCGCCCGGCAGATCGAGGCGATCGGCCGCCCCGGGGACGTGGCGATCGGGCTCACCACCTCCGGGCGCAGCCCCAATGTGCTGCGTGGGTTGGCCGCGGCGCGCGCGGCCGGGTTGACGGCGGCGGCGCTCAGCGGACGCGGCGGCGGCGATCTCGTCGGGCTGGCCGACCCGCTGCTGGTCGTCCCCGCCGACAGCACCGCCCGCATCCAGGAAATGCACATCCTCTTGGGCCACGCGCTCTGCGGCGTGTTGGAGGCGCGGTTCGCCGATGGTTGAGGCGCCCGCCGCCATCGGCTCGGCAACCGCGCTCCGCCCGGCCGCCTTCCTCGACCGCGACGGCGTCTTGAACATCGACACCGACTATGTCTGGCGGGCGGAAGAGATCGTCTGGGTGCGCGGTGCCCAGGCCGCCGTTCGGCGGCTGAACCAAGCCGGCTACCTGGTCTTCGTGGTGACCAACCAATCGGGCATCGGCCGGGGCCGCTATACCGAGGCCGATGTGGCGGTGCTGCACGACTGGATGCAGGGGGAGCTGGCGAAGGCGGGGGCGGCGATCGACGCCTTCCTGGTGTGCCCGCATCACCCCAACGCCGCGTTGGCGCGCTATCGCGAGGTCTGCGACTGCCGCAAGCCCGCGCCCGGCCTGATCCGCCGCGCCATCGCCGGCTGGCCGGTCGACCCGGCTCGCAGCTTCCTGATCGGCGACAAGGACCGCGACCTTGAGGCGGCCGCCCGCGCCGGCCTGCCCGGCTACGCCTTCCGCGAGGATCAGGACCTCGATGCCCTGGTCGCAGACCTCTTGGCGGCGCCCATCGGCTTGCGCGCCTGAACGCGGATCTCAGCCGACCGCCGGCTGCGGCACGCCGCGCACCGGCTGTCCCCGGGCCAGCCGGTCGCGATACCAGGCATAGGTGGCGGCGATGCCGTCCGCGAGGCCGATGCGCGGCTGCCAGCCCAGCGCCCGCAGGCGGGCGGAGTCCATGACCTTGCGCGGCGTGCCGTCGGGCCGCGTCGCATCGAACCGCACCGCCCCGCGGTAACCGACGATCTCCGCCACCAGCCGGGCGAGATCGGCGATGGCGATCTCCTCGCCCGACCCGACATTGATCGGTCCCGGTTCGGAGAAGCGTTCGGCCAGCAGGACGACGGCGTCGGCCAGGTCGTCGGCATGCAGGAATTCCCGCAACGGGGTGCCGCTGCCCCACAGCACCACCTCGTCCAGCCCGCCCGCGCGCGCCTCGTGGAAGCGGCGGATCAGGGCGGGCAGCACATGGCTGTCCGCCAGATCGAAATTGTCCTGCGGCCCATAGAGATTGGTCGGCATCGCGGAGACGAAGTCGGCGCCATGCTGCGCGCGGTAGGCATCGCACAGCTTGATGCCGGCGATCTTGGCGACCGCGTACCACTGATTGGTCGGCTCCAGCGGCCCGGTAAGCAGCGCATCCTCGCGCATCGGCTGCGCCGCCTCGCGCGGGTAGATGCACGACGAGCCGAGGAAGACCAGCTTGGCCACGCCGTGGCGGTAGGCGGCGTCGATGACGTTCGCCTCGATCGCCAGGTTGTCGTAGAGGAAGTCGGCCGGACGGGCGGCGTTGGCGCCGATCCCGCCCACGGTCGCCGCGGCGACCACCACCCAGTCGGGTCGGGCCTCGGCCAACCAGGCTTCGACCGCCGCCTGGCGACGCAGATCGACCGCGCGACGCTCGGCGGTCAGCACCGTGGCGCCGGCCGCCGCCAGCCGGCGGGCGATGGCGCCGCCGACCAGCCCGGTATGGCCGGCGACCCAGACGCGGCTGCCGGCCACCTTCATCGGTTGGGCACCGGCCGGGGCTCAGCCGGACTCAGAGCCGGACTCAGAGGTCGAATTCGGCCGGGTCGAGGCCCATCTCGCGGGCGATCTTGGCGACTACCGCCCGCTCGTCCTCGTCGAACTCGCCGTCGGCCGCACCGATCACGCAGCACACACGCACCAGCATCTTCTGCTCGGTCGCATCCTTGACCTTGCCGATCGCCTCATAGGCGGCCATCGGGCCGAAGTCCTTATCCGACTGGATCTTCTCCGCATATTTGCGGAAGGCGGTCTGCACCTCGTCCACCTTGAAGTTCTTCAGGGCGTCGGACTGGCGGATGAAACCCATCATCTTCTGGATCTCAGCGCTGTCGATGGTGCCGTCGGCGGCCGCCACCAGCGCGCAGCCGGCGGTCACGCCTTCCATGAAGCTGCGGTTCTTGATCTTGGAAACCTCGGCGGAGACCGTGTCCCGCACCTTGCTCGTCTTGTCCTTCAACCATGCAAGCGCCATGGTCCGTTGTCCCTTTCAATTCTACGAACGCATTCGTCTTGGCCGCGATCCCTCGCGGGGCCGGCAGAGGTGCAGCCTCTACACCATCCGCCTCACGACCGCCACGGGTCGTCGCCGCCGGACTTGTTGAGGCTGGCCGCCAGGTCGTCCGCCGATGTCCGCTCCGCCTCCGCGGCGCGCGCCGCGGCCTCGGCCGCCGCCTGTTCGCGGGCCCGTTCGCGCCGCTGGGCGCGGCCGCGCAACCGCAGGACGACGAAGCCGGTCGCGCCGGCCAGCACCACCAGGAAGACGGTGTTGAACAGCGGGAAGTGGCTGGCGTCTTGGGCGGCGCGCTCCAGGCTGGTGACATTGGGGAACATGTCGAACAGCTCGATACGCCAGCCATAGGTGGTGACCAGCGCGTACTGATCGGCCGGCTCGGCGGAGCTGGAGATCGCCTGCGCCGTCGCCGCCAGCGTCTCGGAGTTGAACTTGAAGTAAGGCGGGAACCCGAAGCGGGTGTCCTCGTTGCGGAACACCTTGGCCGCACCGCCCAGCGTCTCGGTATAGATGAAGCTGACGTCGCGCCGCCCGTCCGTGGCGCCGTCGCCTTCGGTGCCGCCGCCCTCGCCTAGAAAGCGGCTCTCGCTGTCGGTGACGCGCATCACCTGGCTGGAGGGCAGCGTGTAGTGCAGGAGCGCGGCGACCAGCAGCAGCACGACGGCCAGCGCCCCCCTCTTGACCCATTTCATCCCGATCGGCTCCTCAATCTATGGTCCGGGCTGCGGGGGGCGGCAGCCCGCTCGGCCGGTATGGCATGACGGCCCATAGTTGGGCATCGCCCAGCGGCGATGCAACAGCAGGGGCGCTGTCCGCCTCTAGGCTTCTGCCAGGATCTTCACGACATGCCGGCGCGCCTCGGCCGCGACGGCGGAAGCCGCCGGGGCCGATCCCTGGGGCGTGGCCAGCACCGGGGCCAGACCCGCAGCATCCAGGAAACTGCGCGCCACCGCGGCCTTGATAGCGAAGTTGACGTTCTGCGGGATGTCGCCGGTCAGCCGGTGCACACTCTCCGCGTTCAGCTTGGCGCTGATCACGCCGATCACCAGGCCGTGGCCGTCGAACAGCGGCCCGCCGGAATTGCCGCTCTGAATCGGCGCGGTGAACTGCACCAGCCTTGTGTCGTTGGCGGTGCCCGACAGGGCGGAGACGGCACCGGTCGTCACCTGCGGATTGGCGCCGAGCAGGCCCGACAGCGGAAAGCCCAGCGTAACCACATCCTCCCCCGGAGCGATGGCGATCGGGTCGCGGAACCGCACCACGCCGTCGGCCGGCCGGTCGGCCTTCATCAGCGCGAGGTCGTTGACCGGATCGGCGAACACCACGCGCAGGTCGAACTGGTCGAGCGCACTGGCCGCGGCGAAACGGTGGCAGTCGCGCACGACATGCTCGTTGGTCAGGAAATAGCCGTCCGGCGAGACCGCGAAGCCGGTGCCGGTGAAGCGGTCGCCCGGCTGCGGGCGGCGATGGCCGGGATGCGGGGCATCGCCCGGCGGCACCGGGCCGGGTCCCGGTCCAGGTCCCGGATCCCCCTCGCCGCGCACCAGGATCTGGCCGTCGGCCCCCTCCACGATGTCCAGGCCGTGCGCCCGGCCCAACGCATTCAGCCCCCACACGAAGCCCTGGCCGACCGCCTTGACCCGCCAGGCACCGTGGCGGCGGTAGAGATCGATCAGGAACAGCGCCGTCTCGGTCCGCCCGTCGAGCGCCAGGTGATAGTCCGCCAGCACCGCCCCCCCGCGGCCGGCCACGGTGGTCGAGACCCGGTCGAGATTGGCCACGGAGTAGCCCGCCGACGGGCCGCCGCGCAGCGCCATGCCGATGCGCACCCGCGCCACCGCCGCCGGCAACCGGGCGAGGTCGACGCGGAACAAGCCGGCCTGGGCGTCGAAGGCGACGGTGTCGTCGCCGGTGCGCGGCCGGGCATCGCCGACATAGCCTTCCGGGCCCGGCACCCGCTCCGCCTCGTCCAGCAACAGTGCGACGCCGGTCATCGCCCCGGCGATCGGCCGCGCCGGGTCGAGACGGATCTCCAGCGCGTCGTGGTCGAGCACGGCGTTCTGGCCGGTGGTCAGGGAGATCATGGGGGCAGGAGACGTCTGTCGGTGGTCGCTGCGGACGGCCGCCAGCTTACACGAGGCACCCAGGTGCCGTGAACTTGGCGCTTGCCGGCGCGGGCGGCGGCGGGCAAGAGGAACCGTCCCCCTCTTGCTCCGTGACCCGCATGCCGCCCTTCGCGCCAGACGACATCGCCGGCCCGACACCCGCGCCCGACGCGGCGGAACCGGGCGTGCATCATGCCGAGATCCGGGCCGGCCGCCTGACGGTGACGGTGACCCGGGCGGAGATGCCGCTCGACCGGCTTTGCGCCTTCGCCACGCGCCGCAACCCCAAGCGCGCCTTCCTGTTCGTCAGCCGCGTGCTGGGCCGCCATTTGCCGGTGCCGCCGGCGACCATCCGGGCGACCTGGCGGGCGCTTGCCCAAAGACTGCCGGGCGACTTGCCGGGGCCCGTGGCCTTCGTCGGCATGGCGGAGACGGCGGTGGCGCTGGGCTGCGGCGTCTTCGCCGAATGGCGACGGGCGACCGGGCGCGACGACGCGCTCTACCTGCACAGCACCCGCTACCGCCTCGACCGGCCCCTCCTCGACGGGTTCCGGGAGGACCACAGCCACGCCGCCGACCATCTGCTCTACCGGCCGGACACGCCGGAAGCGGCCGAGCGGCTGGCGGCGGCGCGCAGCCTGGTGCTGGTCGATGACGAGCGCACCACCGGCGCCACCTTCCGCAATCTGGCGGCCGCCCTGGCGCCGGCCTGCCCGCGGCTGGACCGCGTCGCCGCCGCGGTGCTGACCGACTGGTCGGCCGATCCCGCCCAAACCGGCGCCTGGCCCGATGCGGTCTCGCTGCTGGCGGGCCATGTCGCCTTCGCGCCCCGCCCCGGCCATACCGCGCCGGCCGCCCCGGCGCTGGACGGCGACGGCGCGGTCAAGCCCTTCCTCACCCGCAATGACGGCCGCCTGGGCATTCTTGAGCCCCCGGTGCCGGACCCCGCCTGGCTCGACGGGCCGGCGGCGGCCGTGGCGCCGGGCGACCGGGTGCTGGTGCTGGGCACGGGGGAGTTCGTCTTCCCGCCGATCCTGCTGGCGGAAGCCCTGGCGGCGCGCGGCGCGGCGGTCTGGTGCCAGGCGACGACCCGCTCGCCGATCCTGCCCGGCGACGCGATCGCCCGGACGCTGCGCTTCGCCGACAACTATGCCGACGGGATCGAGAACTATCTCTACAACGCCGACACTGACGCCTATGACCGGGTTCTGATCTGCACGGAGACGCCGCCGGCCCTGGTCGACCCCGCCCTGGTGGCGGCGCTGGGGGCCGAGATCGTGGCGATGGGCGGGCCGGCATGACCGACGGTTCCACCGCGGCACCACCGGGGGGCCGGCCGCTGGCCTTCATCGATCTCGACGACACCCTGTTCCAGACCGAGCACAAGAACCCCGACGCCACCATCCTCGCCGCCATCGATCGGGAGGGCCGGCCGCTGTCCTATATGAGCGCCGCCCAGCACGCGCTGTTGGCCTGGCTGGTGGCGACGACGCGGATGATCCCGACGACCGGGCGCAGCAGCGACGCAGTGGACCGGGTCTGCCTCGGGCTGCCCACCGCGCCGGGCGGGCCGCCGCCCGATCCCTGGTCGCATTTCGCCATCGAGGCGGTGATCTGCAGCTTCGGCGGCGTCATCCGCCGGGCAGACCGGACGCCCGACCCCGACTGGCACGGCGCGATGGCCGACGGCGCGGCGGCCGCGGCGGACGACCTGGCGGCGCTGCACGCCACCGCCGCCCGGCGGATCGCGCGCGACGGCCTGGACATCCGCCACCAGGTCGTCGTCGACGCCGGGCTGCCGCTCTATCTGTCGATCAAGCACAACCAGCGCGACGCGCCGGCGCTCGCCCGCCTCGCCGCCGATCTGGCGGACGCGGTGCCGGCCGGCTGGCAGACCCATCTGAACGCCAACAACCTCGCCTATATGCCGCCCTTCCTGGGTAAGGAGCACGCGGTCGCCTGGTATCGCCGCCACCGCGCGGGACCGCACCCGTTCGCGCTGGCGCTCGGCGACAGCCTGTCGGATGCCGGGTATCTGGCGGTCTGCGACATCGCGGCGATGCCCTCCGCCTCCCAGCTCATGAGGCATCTCGCGGCGTCGCTGGACCGGTGACATGACCGAGGACGACGTCGCGCCCGGCTTCTCCGGCAGCTACGACCCGGCCGATGTCACCTTCCTGATGAAGCCGGTCGCCCTCGCCCCGACGGATGTCGCGGTCAAGGAGCGGCTGATCCAATCCGGGCGCCGACACTATTCGGAGATGCTGTCGCCGGAGGCGCCGCCGGATGCGACCTATCTGAAACTGTTCGAGGACGCCTTCGCCACCAACCAGGCGCGCTTCGCCGCGGATGTGGCGCGGCTGGCCAAGGCGCTGGACCGCGGGCGGCTGCCCGGCGAGATCGTCATCGCCAGCCTTGCGCGCGCCGGCACGCCGGTCGGCGTGCTGCTGCGGCGCGCGCTCAGCCGGCTCGGCCGGCCGGCCCGGCACTACTCCCTGTCGATCATCCGCGACCGTGGGATCGACCGGGTGGCGCTGGGCTGGATCCTGGCGCGCCATCCGGTCGAAGCGATCGTCTTCGTCGACGGCTGGACCGGCAAGGGCGCGATCGCCGGGGAGCTGACGCGCACCCTCGCCGCGCTGGCCGCCGATGGTGGGCCGCGGCTGGCGCCCGATCTCGTGGCGGTCGCCGACCTTGCCGGGGTCGCCGCGCTGGCCGCCACCGCGGACGACTACCTGATCCCCTCGGCCATCCTCAATGCCGTGGTCTCCGGCCTGGTCAGCCGCAGCGTGCTGAACGACGAGGTGGTCGGTCCTGGCGACTTCCATGCCTGCGTCTATTTCCAGGACTTGGCGGCGCAAGACCGCTCCCGCGACTTCGTCGACCGGCTGATGCCGGCGCTCAACGACGCGCTGGCCGACCCCGCCATCCGCCCGGCCGACTGGCCGGCAGCGGCGCGCCGGCGGCTCGCCGCGGTGTCGGAAGCTTTGGTGGTGGACCTGATGGCGCGCCACGCGACGCGCGACCGCAACCGAATCAAGCCGGGCATCGGCGAGAGCACGCGCGCCCTGCTGCGGCGCGTACCGGAGCGGCTGTATGTGCAAGACGCCACCGGCCGCGACGTGGCGCACCTACGACATCTTGCGACGCAACGGGGCATTGCGATGACGGAGGAGAGTTGCCTACCCTATCGTGCCTGCGTGGTTATTCGCCGGCTTGGCAGAGATTGAAACGGGAAATTTAGAAAGAAAGTTTCACAGGTATTTACCATTTGCACTCTGCATCGCGATCAGGCATGCTCATATTGCGAGGCGAACACAAAGAAATTCGCCGTTGCGGATATTAAATTCGGATTTTCCCCGACCGTGGCCTGCCGCGCTCGTTCAATCGCATTTCTGGATCTGGCGCCACCGATGTTGATGACGCTTGAACAGGCGTATGCGCGCATCAAGCAGACCGAGCGTGCACGATCGGCGACGATCACCGACGCACGCCGGCCCCATGGGCCGATCGTCTACTGCACGCAGAGCTTCCTGGCGATGACGGGCTATCAGGAGTCGGAGGTGATCGGCCGAAACCCGTGCTTTCTGGACGGGCCGGAAACCGATCCGCTCTCGGTCGACACGATCCACCAGGCGCTGGACGTCGGGACGCCGATCTCCATCGATATCCTGCACTATCGCAAGAACGGCTCGACCTTCTGGAACCGTCTGACGCTGCGGCCATCCTTCGGCCGCGACGGCGCGCTGGAGCACTTCATCCGGCTTCAGTCAGTGATCGAGCCGCGCGAAGTTCGGCGCGAGCCGGTGCGTCTCACCCTGGCCTGACCGGGCCGGGATCGGTCCGCCCACGCCGGTCGTCGGCCAACCGGATCAGCCGCCGCGTCTGCGACCAGGCGATCAGCCGGTCCGCCTCGTCCAGGGTCGCCCAGCGGACAGCGTCGGCATCGTCGCCGGCGACCGCGTCGCCCGGCCCCGCATCGGCCAGCACTTCCACCAAGGTGTAATGATGGGTGACCGCGCCGGCGTCGTCGCGGCGGATCGCGTCGATCACGGTGAGGATCTCGCGGGGGCGAACCGACAGCCCGGTCTCCTCGCGCGCCTCGCGCACCGCCGCCTCGAAGACCGTCTCGCCGAGTTCCTGATGGCCGCCGGGGATCGACCATTCGCCCTGCCGCGGCGGATAGGCGCGCCGCACCAGCAAGACCCGGTCGTCCCGCCAGGCGACGATGCCGACGCCGACGACGGGACGCGCCGGACGCTGGTTCACCCGGCCTCCGGACAGTCGGCGGTGTTCGGCGGAAACGGGCGGTCGCGCCGCTACTTGCTGGTGCCGGCCGCCGCGCGCGCGCGCGACCGCGGTTTCGCACCGCCGCCGGATGCCGTCGCGGTACGCCGTGCGGCCCCATTGCGGGCGGCCGGTACTTCTTCGGCGGCGGCGTCGGAAGCCGCCTGCTCAACCGCCTCGGCCGCCGCAGCAGCAGCGGCTTCGTCGTCCAGCTTGCGCATCTCTTGGCGCAGAACGCCCATATTCTCTTCCAACTGGGCGAGCGACCGATCGATGTCCGGATCGCCGGTCGGGCCCTTCACGTCGCCGGCCGCCGGCGCTGCCGGGGCGGGCTCGGGCTTCGCCGGCGCGGCCGGGGCCGGGGCCGTCTGGGCGCGTTCCGCGCTGTCGGCGCCGCCGATCGGGAACGGCGAGAACATCTGCATCGCCCGCTCGAAGACGGCGGCATTCTGCTTGCCCATTTCGTCGATCGCGGCGAAGGGGAACATGCCGCTCATCGCCTGCTGGAAGTAGGCACGCATCTGCTCTTGGTTGCGGGCGAACATCTGCATGGAATGGTCGAGATACCGCGGCACCATCCACTGCATATTGTCGCCGTACATGCCGATCAACTGACGCAAGAAGCTGATGGGCAGCAGCGTCTGGCCCTTGGACTCTTCCTCAACGATGATATGAGTCAACACAGAGCGCGTAATATCTTCGCCGGTCTTCGCATCAAAGACGACGAAATCATCGCCCTCCTTCACCATCTGACAAAGATGGTCCAAGGTCACATAACTGCTGGTCGCCGTGTTATAGAGGCGTCGGTTCGCATATTTCTTGATCGTGATCGGACCGGCTTTGGCTTGGTCTTTGGTAGCCATCAAACCTTTCTCGCCTCGATTGCGTGCGCCCAAGCGGGACTTGTCGCCCGACCGTTCGATCTGATCAGAGGGAAAGGCCGGGGCGATGACGGCCGTCGCCGGGGTCCGGTCCATCCCGGGCTTGCGCGGCGCTTGGCGCCTGCGCGAGACCCGCTAAGGAACCGGCACTCAGTCGGCAGCGAGACCGATGACGCACCAGAGAGGAGCGGCCTTAGTCCGGTATACCGATTGTCGGCATCCGGGCTCCACCGCACCATCGTGTATATCACCTATTATTTCTACAGGAACTACCCACGGTGCAGCAACAGGTTCATTGCACCGCAGCAAGCATGTCGCGCCCCCCGGCCGGCGGCACCACGGCGGCGCGACGGCGTTGCGGCTCTTGGCCGACCCGGCGCCGCAGCCCTATAGTGCACCGCATCATGAGCCCGACAGACGACCCGACCGGCAGCGATAAGCCCGGCGATCCGACCGATCTCCTCGGCTTGGCGCGGCGCTATCTCGACCTCTGGCAGGACCAGTGGAACGCCGTGGCCGCCGACCCGGAGCTGGGGGAGACGATGGGCCGGCTGGCCGGGCTGGCGCAACAGCATATGGCGGCGATGGCGCCGCTCTGGCAGGCCGGACCATGGCCGTTCGCCGGCGCACCGGCCGCAACGGCCGCGCCGTCTGACAGGGCCGCGCCCGGTGAAGGAACCGCCGACGATGATCCCCCCCGACCCGGCGACCCCCAGGCCCGGTCCACGGCCGCTGGCCCTTCACTTGATGATCTCGCACGCCGCCTCGATGACATCGCCGGTCGGCTTGGCGCTCTCGAAGCCCGGATGGACGCCCTGGGCGCCGGAGATGCGGGCGGCGGCGGCCGCGGCCGGTCAGGCGCCAAGCGAGGCCGCAAGGCTGAGCCGCCAGGCGACACAGACGGCGACGGCGGCGCTAGCCGACCCGCAACTCGCCGCGGCGGCGGCGGCGCTGGCCGCGCACCCGCCGGGCGACGTGGCCGCAGCCCTTCTGAGCGCGATCGCTGAACAGCAAAAGCGCTTCCTCGACGGGCTGACCGCCTATCGCCGCCATCCCTATCGCCGCGCGCTCGCCGACCCGCCGACGCTGTGGCAGGAGGGGGCGACCCGGCTGCTGGACTACGGCGGGACCCATCCCGCCGGCGCCGCCGGCCCACCGGTTCTGTTCGTGCCGTCACTTGTCAACCGCGCCTATATCCTGGACCTCGCACCGGAAAGCAGCCTGCTGCGCTATCTCGCGGCGCGGGGCCTGCGGCCGCTGCTGGTCGATTGGGGCCGGCCCGACGCCGCGGCACGCGGCTACGACCTGTCTGCCTACATCACCGGCCGGCTGGCCCGCGCGCTGGACGCCGCGGTGGCGGCGACCGGTGCCGGCACGATGCCGGCGATCGGCTACTGCATGGGCGGGCTGCTCGCCGCAGCCTTGGCGGAGCGGCGGCCCGACCGCGTGTCGGCGCTGGTGGCGCTCGCCACGCCCTGGGACTTCCATGCCGAGGCGCCGGGCGCGGCCGGCCGGATGGCGATCCTGATCACCATGCTGGAAGCCGTCATCGAGGCGATGGGCGAGTTGCCGGTCGACATCCTGCAGGCGCTGTTCGTCAGCCTCGATCCGCTGCTCGGCATGCGAAAGTTCTGCCGCTTCGCCGGGCTCGACCCCGACGGCCGCACGGCGCGCGCCTTCGTGGCGCTGGAGGATTGGCTGAACGACGGCATCCCGCTGGCCGGCCCGGTCGCTCGCGAGAGCCTGGCCGGCTGGTACGGCGAGAACACGCCCGGAGAGGGCCGCTGGTGCATCGACGGCGTGCCGGTCCGGGCGGAGGGTCTGCGCCTGCCCAGCCTGCACCTGATCCCCAGCCGCGACCGCATCGTGCCGCCGGCCAGCTCCCGCGCGCTCGCCGCGGCGATGCCGGGGGCGGCGGTGGTGACCCCGCCGCTCGGCCATATCGGCATGGTCACGGCCCGCGGGGCGGAAAGCGCGGCGTGGCAGCCGTTGGGCGACTGGCTGGCGGCGCGCACGGCCGCCTGAAGCGGCGAAGAGGCGTCCCGCCAACCCGCTGAGATTGTATCTAAAGCGACGTGTTTACCGGAATAACCTTGCGCGCCGGCAATGCGGCAAGGTATCACCCTCTGCATGCTGCACTGCGGCGAACTGTCCGGCCGGCCGTTCCGAAAGAGAAGGGATGGCCCCGAGGGATCGTTCGTCGCCGCCGGAAGCCCGCTTGACGGTCAGGATCGCTCACGCGATCGGGTAACCGGGTCGATGATGGCGTCATCGCCGCCGGGACGGCAGCGTCGACAACGGAAAAGCCAGTGGAGGATGAGACATGGCGCGGGTGGCATTGGTGACCGGGGGAACCCGGGGGATCGGCGCGTCGATCGCAAAGGCGCTGAAGGCGGCGGGGCACACCGTCGTGGTCTGCGACGTGGTCGATGATCAGATCGCCAGCTTCCAGCAGGAAACCGGCATTGCCGGCTACAACATCGACGTCAGCGACTACGCCTCGGTGGAAGCCGGCGTGCAGAAGATCGAGGGCGAAGTCGGCCCGGTCGACATCCTGGTCAACAACGCCGGCATCACGCGCGACGGCTTCATGCACAAGATGGACCCGGTGAAGCAGTGGGGCGCGGTGATCGGCGTCAACCTGAACTCCGTCTTCAACACCTGCCGGGTGGCGGCGCCGGGCATGCGCGACCGGGGCTGGGGCCGCATCATCTCGATCAGCTCGATGAACGGCCAGCGCGGCCAGTTCGGACAGTCGAACTACGCCGCCGCCAAGGCCGGCATGATCGGCTTCACCAAGTCGATCGCCCAGGAACTGGCGAACAAGGGCGTCACCGCCAATGTCGTCGCGCCGGGCTTCATCCTGACCGACATGACCGCGGCGATGCCGCAGGAGATCCTGGACGCCGAGGTGAAGAAGATCCCGGTTGGCCGGATCGGCCAGCCGGAGGACATCGCCCAGGCCGTCGTCTACCTCGCCAGCGACCAGGCCGGCTTCCTGAACGGCGCCACGCTGTCGGTCAACGGCGGCCAGTACATGATCTGACGCGCGTCCGCGGACCGGCGGCGCCTCCCCGGTGCCGCCGGCCGCCCACCCGCGTTTCAAAGACAGGAGATGCTACAGCCCCGCGGGATTGCCTCCCCCACCTTCGCGCGGCACTCAAGCGGACCAAACAGCAAGGTCCGCCCGGCAACGGCTTGAACCAGAGGAAAGCGCAAGATGGACTTCAGTCAGGTTGGCATCATCGGCAGCGGCACCATGGGCCTGGGCGTGGCCCAGGCCTGTGCGATGCGCGGCGTCAACGCGGTGGTCGTCAAGGCCACGCCCGGCTCCACCGACAAGGCGCGGGCGGTCGTCGACAAGGCGCTCGACCGGGCGGCGGAGAAGGGCACGCTGACCGGCGACGAGGCCGCCGCCGCCAAGGGCCGCATCACGCTCACCGACCAGCATGACGCGGTCAAGGGCTGCCCCCTGGTCATCGAGAGCATCGTCGAGGACCTGGAAACCAAACAGGCGCTGTTCCAGAAGCTGTGCGGCATCGTCGCCGATGACGCGATCATCGCGACCAACACCTCGACCCTGTCGGTCACCGCGTTGATGAGCGTGTGCTCCAACCGCGAGCGCATCGCCGGCCTGCACTTCTTCAACCCCGTGCCGATGATGAACCTGGTGGAGGTCATCCACGCGTTTGAGACCTCCGACGAGGTGATCGCCAAGCTGATGAATTTCTGCAAGCAGATCGCCAAGGAACCGGTGCTGGTCCAGGACACCACCGGCTTCATCGTCAACCGGCTGCTGACCCCCTACATCCTGAACGCGATCCGCCTTCTGGAGCAGGGCACCGGCACCATCGTCGACATCGACAAGGCGATGAGCCTGGGGGCGGCCCATCCGATGGGGCCGTTCGCGCTGGCCGACTTCATCGGCCTCGATGTGGTCAACGCCATGGCGCACAACATCTATGACGACGTCCGCCAGCAATACACGGCGGCACCGCATACGCTGACCCGCCTGGTCCTGCTCGGCTATCTCGGCCGCAAGACCGGCAAGGGGTTCTACGACTGGTCGCAGAAGCCGCCGGTCTCCAACCCGGCGCTGCAGCGGCCGGTCGCCTGATCCGGTGCGAACCTGCCGGCCCGGCGCCTCTTATCGCCGGGCCGGCGGTCTCGCAACCGATCACGGTCTGGTGAAATAGGTAAAATTCGTTGCAAATGCGATCCGATCGGCCCACCTTGTCGTAAAGACCCATAAGCACCGGTTCCGGGGCGCCGTGGAGGCGGCCGCCGCGCCGGCGCACTGAGAGACTATCCAGGTTTTCCGATGGTTCCGGCGATCCGCCCCGTCTCGATGACCGTTCTGCCGCCGCTGCCGGTGCGTTCGCGCCGGCCGGGCGCGGTGGAGGCGTTGCCGCCCGTCGCCCCGGCGCCCGGCGTGGTGCGGCCCGGCGTGGAGGGGGAAGAGCGGTGGGCGACCGCCGTGGAGCCGCTGGCGCGGCTGCAGCCGGACAGCGCCGCGCGGGCCGGGTTCGCGGTCCGCGGCGCGCGTAGCGTCGGCGGTCCCGGTAGCCACGGGACGTTGGAAACCGAGGTCATCACCACGCTGCACGCCTTCGCCGAGACCCGGGGCCTGACCCTGAACCGGCACCCGGAAGCGGCCAACGCCTATTCCCGCGCACAGTCGCTGGTCGAGGGCGGCAACGTCCACCTCAAGGTCAGCGCCTGACCGCAGCCGGCGGACCGCGCCGGTCACGCATGGGCCGCCGGCCCGGCCACCACCATCACTGTCAGATCATCGCGGCACACAAGGGCCTGGTCGTCCAGCGTGGCGATCAGGCGTTCGAGCTGCTCGCTCGCCGGGCGCTCCGCATGCGCCGCCAGCAGGCGGGCCGACCCCTCCAAGCCCAGCTCGTCGTCATGACCGCCGTCGCGGCTGCTCTCGATCAGGCCGTCGGTGAACAGCGCCAGCGAGCCCCGCTCCAGCCGCACCGCCTCCGTGCGGTAGGCCATGCCGGGCAGCACGCCCAAGGGCGGCGCCGCCGCGGCGAAGGACTGCCAGGTGCCGTCCGGCAGGATCCAGGTGGGCGGCAGATTGCCGGCATTGGCGAATACCGTCTCGCCGGTGGCGGCGTCATAGAGACCGACCACCGCGGTGATGAACCGGCCGCGCGTCTCGATCGCCACCATCTCGTCGTTCAGCGCCGCCAGGATCTGCCCCGGATCGGTCCATTCCTTGCCGAGGAAGCGCAACAGCCCGGCCACCCGGGCCATCAACAAGGCCGCATCCATGCCCTTGCCCGACACGTCGCCGATGGCGAAGCACCAGCGCCCGTCCGGCCGCTCGAAGAAGTCGAAGAAGTCGCCGGAGACGTGGCGGTAGGGCCGGTTGACCGCGTCGATCGGCGCATCGGCCGTCGTGCGCGCCGGCAGCAGGCTGCGCTGGACCAGCACCGCCATTTCCAGATCGCGGCGGATCATCTCCTGTTCCTGCTCGCGCAGGCGCTTCTTCTCCAGGGACGAGCCGATGCGCGCGCGCAGCAAGGTGGTGTCGAACGGCTTGGTCAGGTAATCCTCCGCCCCGGCCTCGATGCAGCGGATGATGCTGTCGGTCTCGTCCAGCGCGGAGATCATGATGACCGGGACGTCGCGGAACCGCGCCTCACGCTTCAGATGCGACAACACCTGAAACCCGTTCATGTCGGGCATCAGGAGGTCGAGCAGCACGAGGTCGATCGCCTCGGTGGCGATGCGCTCCAGCGCCTCGCGCCCGCCCGCCGCCTCAATGGCGCGGTGACCGTCGCGGGTCAGCCGGCGGCTCAGCAAGTCGCGGTTGGCGGCGGTGTCGTCGACCACCAGCACGGTCGCCGGCGGGGTTTCCGGCCGGTCCTCCCCCTCCCCGACCGACCGCACGCTGTCCACCAGCGCCTCGGCCATCTGGGCGAGGCTCATCGCGTCGCCGCGCCCGGCCGGCGCCGCGCCGTCGCCGTCGCCGTCGGGCGCGACCGTCGGGCGCAGCGCCTGGTCGATCTGGCCGATCGCCTGGTTGGCCAAGTCGATCAGCCCCTTCAGATCGGCTGCGGCGGCGTCGATGCCGAGATCGGCGGCCTCCTCCGCCACCATCTCCGCATAGCCGCGCACGGCGTTCAGCGGGTTCTTCAGGTCGTGGCGCAGCCGCCCGATGACGTCGCCGAGCGAGCCCGGGGTCGCCGCCGCGATCCGGTCCAGCTCCCCCAGGATCTGCGACAGCCGCTCCGCCGCGGCGACGGCGCGGTCGAGGTCCTCGTCGAAATCGGCGATGCCCAGGTCGCCGGCATTGCGCGCGAGATGGCGCGCCCGCTCCACCAGGCCGCGGGCGACGGGCGCGAATTGCTGGCGGGTCTGGGCGGTCAGCGCCCGTGTGATCCGCTGCGTGCGCGTGCCCGCGTCGCCGCTCTCGCCCATGCCGATGCCTCCCCGGGCGGCCCGGCCGCGGGCCGCCGCGGCTCCAGGATAGGGGCATGCCGGCGCCCCTACAATCGAGCGTGGAGGCGACCGTCGGGGCGAGCGTGGGAGCGACCGTCGGGGCGACCGCCGGGGCGCGGCTGGCCGCGATGACCGGGCGGGCGCCAAGCATGCCGGCCGCGCGCCGCGCCCGGCGGCGCGGCCGGCGCGCCCGCACGTTGATGGAGGCGGTCGGCGGCCTGCCGGCGAGCGTGTGGCTGATGCCGTTGGCGCTGATCGCCACCGGCTACGCCGTGCCGCTGTTGTCGAAGGCCTTCGTCGACGACGTGATGATCGCCGGCGACCGCGGCCTGGTGGTCTCGCTGATCGCCGGGCTCGCCCTGGCAGCCGGTTTGCGCGGCGGCGTCACCTGGTGGCTGCGCCGGACCTTGCTGACGGTGCAGATCGACCGGACCTGGGACCACTCGGTCCAGGTCATGTCGGCGGTGTTGGGCGCCGACCCATCCCGCTCGGCGGAGATCGGCCCCGGCGAGGCCGCCGCCATCCTGCGCGGCCAGGGCCAGGCGGCGCGCGTCCTCTATGGCGACATCATCCATGCGGTGATCGAGCTGCCGGCGGTGCCGCTCTTGTTCCTGGCGCTCGCCTGGTTCGACCCGCTGATCGCGGCCATCGCGCTGGCACTGACGCTGTTGAACGCCGGCGGCTATGCGCTGGTGACGCGGCGGCGGGCGCGGGTGGCGGCGCGGCTGGCCGTGCATCGCGGCCGGTTCGTGGAGCGGCTGACCCGCTATCTCTCGGTCATGCCGGTGATCAAGGCGGGCGGCGTCGAAGCCGCGGTCCTGGCCGACTGGACGGTGGCGCATGAGCGGCGCGGCCGGGCACTGCTGTCGCTCGGCCGGATCAGCGAGCGGCTAGGCGTGCTGCCCGGCCTGGTCTCCGGCCTGTCGCTGGCCGTGATCCTCGGCGTCGGCGCCTGGCTGATCCTGGCCGGGCGGATGACGCCGGGCGACCTGGTAGCCTGCCAGAGCCTGTTCTTCGCCATCAGCGATCCCGTCCGCCGCTTCATCGAGGCGAGCGGCCGGCTGGAGGACGCAACGGCCGAGACCGCCCGGCGCCGCGCGCTGACCGGCACAGCCGCCACGGGCGATCCGCCCCCCGCGCCCGCGGCGACCGACGAAGGCGCACCGGTGGCCGGCGCGCCGGCGCTGGCGCTGGACGGCGTCGTGCTCGCCGTCGATGGGCATCGCGTCACGGTCGACGATGTCGTCTTGGAGGCCGGCCGGCATCTCGCGGTCACCGGCCCGTCGGGCGCCGGCAAGACGCGCCTGGCCCGTCTGGTCGCCGGGCTCGACCGGCCGGCCGCCGGGACGGTGCGGGTCGCCGGGCGCCTGGTTGCCGACCTGCCGCCGGGCCGGCTGGCCGCCACCACCGCCCTGGTGGGGCGGGAGCTGTCGGGCATGACCGGCCGGCTCGGCGACATCCTGACCCTGTGGGACGACACGGTCGCCGCCGATCGGATCCGCCACGCGCTCTTCCTGGCCGCGGCGGACGATTTCGTCGGCCGCTTGCCGCAGGGTCTCGACACCGCCGTCGGTCCCGGCGCCGGCGGCGTCGATTTCAGCGGCGGCCAATGGCAGCGCCTGGCGATCGCGCGGGCGCTGGTGCCGGGGCCGACCGTCCTGGGGCTCGACGAGGCGCTGGAGGCGCTGGACCTCGGCCTGTCGCTGCTGATCCTCGACCGGCTGGCGGCGGCGTCGATCACCGCCGTGGTGATCGCTCATCGCGGCGAGACGGTGGGGCGCTGCCAGGCCGGCATCGATCTGGCGGCGGCCGAAATGCCGGCGGTGCCGCGGTGAGCGGACGCCTGCCGCCGCCCCCGGTCGCCTGGTGGGCGCTTGCCCGGCATCTGATGGCCGGCCGGCTGTCCTCCCTCGTCGCGCTCTTGATGCTCACCGGGCTCGCCGCCGCGGTCGGGCTGGTGCTGCCGGCGCTGACCGGCGTCATCTTCGCCCGCGCCATTCCGGCCGCCGACACCCGCCTGGTCGGGCTGGTGCTGGCCGGCCTGGCGGGCGCGGCGGTGCTGGCGGCAGCGCTGGAGTTCGCCCGGTCGCTCACCCTGCTCGACCTGATGCAGGCGATCGACCGCATGCTGTCCGGCGCGGTGATGGACCGGCTCTTGGCGGCCGAACCGAGGCTCTTCCGGCGCTTCGCCGCCGGCGACCTCGCCACCCGCATCGGCGATGTCGAGCTGATCCACCGCGTGCTCGGCCCCAGCGTGGTCGGGCTGGTGACGGCGGCCGGGTTCCTCGTCGCCAATCTCGGCTTCATGGCCTGGGTCGACGGCCGCCTGGCGCTGTTGGCCTGCGCGCTGGTGCTGGTCATCGCCTGGTGGTCGAACCGCTACGCCGCCCGGCAGATCCGCTGGGAGGCGGAGGCGGCGCGGGTCGACGCCGCCTTGGTCGGCTTCGTCCAGCAGGCGGCGGACCGGCGGGAGATGCTGCGCGCCGCGGCGGCAACGGACCGAGCGATGGCCCGCTGGCGCCAGGGCTTCGCCGAGCACCAGGCGGCCGTCGCGGCGGCCCAGCGCGCCGACAATACCGGCACGGCGATCAACGCGGCCTTCGGCGTGCTGGCCCCGGCGGTACTGTTCGCCGCCGTGGTGCTGCTGCCCGATCCGCCGGACCTGGCCCAGTTCCTGGCCTTCTATGCGGCCTTCGGACAGTTCCTCTTCGCCGTCCTGGTGCTGGCCGGCGGGGCCTTGACGCTGAGCCGGCTGGTGGTGCCGCTGGCCCGCCTGAAGCCGCTGATCGACGCGCCCGCGGAGACGGCGGCCGGCCGGCCGCCGGTGCCGCGGCCCTTCGCCGGCCTGGCGGTCGAGGGCCTGCGCTTCCGCTACGGCCCCGACGCGCCCTGGGTCGTCGACGGCATAGACTTGGCGTTGGGGCCAGGCGAGACCATCGCGGTGACCGGCCCCTCCGGCTCCGGCAAGTCGACGCTGGTCAAGCTGCTCCTGGGCCTGGAGCGGCCGGAGGCCGGTGCCGTCCGCCTCGCCGGCCGGCCGCTCGACGCCTACGATCTGGCCGACTGGCGGCGCTCGGTCGGCGTGGTCATGCAGGCGAGCCCGCTGTTCGCCGGCAGCGTCGCCGCCAATATCGCCGGGCCGGCCGGCGCGTCCTACCAGGAGGTCGAGGCGGCGGCGCGCGGGGTCGGGCTCGACCGCGACCGGGCCCGGCTGCCGCGCGGGCTGGGCACGCCGGTCGACCCGGCGCGCGGCGTGCCGGGGGCGCTGCACCAGCAGATCGTGCTGGCCCGGGCGTTGATCCGGCGCCCGCCGGTGCTGCTGCTCGACGAAGCGACCAATGTCATGGACAGCGACATCCTGCGGCTGGTGATGGCCAGCCTGAAGGCGCTCGACATCGCCTCGGTGCATATCAGCCACCGGCTGACCAGCCTGGCCATGGCCGACCGGATCTATGTCCTGCAGGGCGGCCGGGTCGTCGAATGCGGGCCGTTCACCCGGCTGCTCGCCACCAACGGCCCGTTCATCCAGCTCTACCGCGGCGAGCTGATCTCACCCCAGGCGGCCGACCGCGACGCCGAGCGGCGGTAAGTACACGCCCAACCCTTCGCCATTGAGCGACAGCGGTCCGTCGGCGAACCCGTCGGCCGGGACTAGCGCCTGGCCTTGGCCCACGGCGGCGTGCCAGCGGGCCAGCGCCCCGGCCGGCAGCCGGCGCGCAAGGTCCGCCGCGGCCAGCCGGTGCCGCACCGCGCGCCCGCGCGACAGATTGACCGCGATCACCGCAAGATCGCCCGTCGCCGCCGCCCACATCGCCCAAACCAAGAGGCCATCCGCGCCCGCTACCAGGCCGACCCGGTCGCCGGCATGCACCGCCGGCAGCGCCCGGCGCAGCGCGGCGAGCGCGGCGATCGTGCGGAAGCTCGGATTGGACCGGTCGTAGGGCGCGTGCATCGGACGGTTGATCGGCCCGTAAAGCCAGGCACAGCCCGGATTTGCAAACATGTCCTCGCGTACATAGTGGTCGTGGCCGAGCGCGCCTTCCGGCTGCTCCGGCCGCCGGCCGATCGCGCCGGAGAACTCCTGCTCCGTCCCGTAATAGAGCGCCGGCAGCGCCGGCCCCAGCATCACCACCGCCAGGGCCGCACGCAGTGCCGCCCGTGCGGCGTCCAGCGAGGCGAAGCGGTCCCCCCAAAAAGCCAGGAACCGGCTGGTGTCCTGGTTGTCCAGGAAGGCCAGGTTGAGCCGGCTGTCGCGGTAGGCGAAGGCGTCGTGCTCCAGATAGGCGGCCAGATCCGGCACCGCCGCCGGATCCCCCACCCCGTCGAAGACACGGCGCAGATGGTAGTGGAACGGATAGTCGATCATGCCGGAGAAGCCGGCCGCCCGGCTGTAGCGGCCGACCTCCCGCGCCGCGTGGCCGGCATGCTCCCCCAACATCAGGAAATCCGCCTTGCCCAGGGCGCGTGCGTACGCGGCGACCGCCGGTACCGCGCGGCGCCAGAAGTCGAGATCGACATGGCGCACCGCGTCGAAGCGGAAGCCGTCGATATCGGCGGCGGCGATCCAGTATTTCAGGTGATCGATTAGCCGGTCGCGAACATAGGCGTGCTCGGTGCGCCAATCGGCCAGGAAGCCGAACAGCGGCACCCCCACCAGATCGTCCCCGCCCGGTGGGTGGAAGAAGGCGGGATCGGCCAGGTCGCGCGGATAGGGGCGATAGGCATTGGCCTCGCCGGCGTCGAATCGGAACCGCCCGTGCGCGCGCCCGTCGCCGCCGTCCCGCCACACCAGGCAGTCCGCGAGATGGTTGACGATGACGTCGATCAGCACGGCGATGCCGCGCTGATGCGCCGCGGCGACCAGCGCCTTCAGGGCGTCGAGCCCGCCCAGCCGCGGCTCCACCGCCAACAGATGCAAGGGGTGGTAGCCGTGATAGCCGTCCGCGGCGTTGAGGTAGACCGGGCTCAACACCAGCGCGCCGACGCCGAGTGCCTGCAGATAGTCCAGCTTGTCCGTCAGGCCGGCGAGATCGCCGCCATGCACACCACCCGGATCGTCCGGATCGCAAAGCGCCAGACCCAGCCCGGCGCGGCCGGTATCGCCCAGCGCGAACCGGTCGATCAGCACGTTGTAGAAGAGACGGCGGCGCCAGTCCGGCGGGCTCGGCGTCAGCTTCGCGCCGCGGCCGCCCGGCGGCACCGGGCCGTCCAGCACGCCGGCGATCGGGCAGGGTTCCACCGTCCGCGGGATGGCCGTCACGCTGTCGGGCGCGTCGATCGCCAACAGCCGGCGCGGCGGGTCCTGCCAGTGCCAGGTGCCGGCGCGGTCGCTGACGCCAGCGCGGATCACCAGCGTCGCCGGAGCCGCCGGCACGGTCACCCGGGCGAGCCAGACCTCCGTCGCCGGGGTCACGGTCTCCCGGTCCGCGGCGATCGGCGGCCCGTCGTCGACGGTGACCACGGCCGCCGCCGCGCCGCCGTCCAACGCCGCCCGGTCGACGGCGAAACGCACCGCGACCGTCGACAGCGGCGCCACACACCACGCCGCCGGCACGCCGTCATCCGGGCCGATCAGGGGAACGAAGACGTCCGTCATGGTGTCGCGCGCCCGGCGGACCGCGGTCACGACTTCACCAAGGCGCCGATCTTCTCCAACAGGACCGGGAATTCGATGGGCTTGCTGACGAAGTCGTCGCAGCCGGCCTCCATCGCCTTGTCGCGCTCGGTCTGCAGCGCCCAGGCGGTCAGCGCGATGATCGGGATGCCGGCGGTCTCGCCGTCCGCCTTGATCCGCCGGGTCGCCTCGTTGCCGTCGAACGGGCTGCCGCTGGCATCCAGGCGGATATCCATCAGGATGATGTCCGGCGCCTCGCTCTTGGACTTGGCGATGGCGGTCGGCCCGTCATTGGCGATGGCCACCTCGTGGCCCTTGCGGGTCAGCCGGCGGGACAGCATGTCCCAATTCATCTCTTCGTCCTCGACGATCAGGATCTTGGCCATCGGCCGGGACTCTCCGTTGCTTGGCGCGTCGCGCCACTGGCCCCGCCGGCCCTCGCCCCCGCCCGGCCCCCCAACGGCAGTATCCTGGAATGGGGGGCCGGGCGGGGGGGAGGGCCGGCGGGGCCAGTGGCGCGACGCGCCAAGCAACGGAGAGTCCCCGCCGATGGCCAAG
>JANQSN010000019.1 GCA_028284045.1 Alphaproteobacteria bacterium
CTCGGCCGGCCGGCCGCGCAGGATGCGGGTGTAGCTCAGTGGTAGAGCAGTAGCTTCCCAAGCTACGTGTCGAGGGTTCGATTCCCTTCACCCGCTCCATTATTTTTCAATAAGTTATGCCTCATCTCGGCCTAGATTCCGTTCTGAACGCAGCCCAGAACGAGCGTAGAAAAGTCCGCAGGAATCCTCATGCGGACCGCACCGGTCCTGATCGGCCCCAGAAAATTCCCAGAACGCTGGGGTCCGCTTGCGCGGTCTGATGCAGTATCTTTGAACTCTCTACGTCGTGAAACTTGTCACGCCGCGAAAATCTGTGTCACAGTGTGCTCGAGCGGAACAGGAGCGCGGGACATGGATTTCGAACATCTCTGCAGCGAACGCTTCTCAAGCAGCGAGATCGAGTTGGCCGGCATAGTGAGCGTCACGACACTGTCGAGTTGGCGAGCGCGTAGCGTGCTCCCCCTCCTCCCTGATGAGGCGAGGGCCGGAAAGCCGACGCTCTTCAGGCTCTCTGAGGTCTACGGCGTAGGGCTCATGTCGGCTTACGTGAGGAACGCCAAGCTGGCGCCGACCGTCGCCATCGAATGGGCGAGACGTTTGATGACCGAAGCGACCGACGACGACCATGCATTTCTGTGGCAGTCCGGAGGTTCTGATGTGCCAGCGACGGAACGGGTACGAGCAATCATCACGCACAGGGATCAGCATAAACCCTGGATTTCTATTGCCTTCCAACCATTCGCCGAGCCACACGATCCGCCCAAATATATTTTTGGCTTCGAAGATCTATCGCACACTATTTCAGGCCACAATGGTTTCTCTTTCGTAGTGACGAACCTCACCGAATTGTTCTCGACCGTTGATCGGGCTCTGGGCTTTGTCCTGCGTAGGCGAGACGAGATGGCGGACGAGGACAGCGGCACGGCGGTGTGGCGCGCGGCGCGCGACTGATCAGCGAGGACTGCAGCATGAAGATGCCCAACGCGGCCAAGGCCGCGAACGCTGGTGATCGCCCTGATGATCGCCGGTACTTGGATCAAGACGCCGTGACGGCCTGGCTAAATGAAACTGGGTTCTCTGTCAGCAAGAGGCAGGTGAAGCGGCTCTTCTCGGCTGCAGACTTTCCGAGGCTGAAGATGGGCCGAAAAACATATGTGCGCGCCGATCGACTCGCCGCCTACATTGATGGCCTGGATGCTGGCTGAAAGCGTGCAACCATGCTCAAGGGTCAAGTCACGCCGATGGTTGAGATCTCCAGCTTCGTTGCGCGCGATGGCGACGCTCGATGGTTCGAAGGTCACCCCGATCGATCTCACCGACTGAGGTCCGCTTTGGTCCATGAGTACCCAGGGCTCACAGTAGAATTGGTCGCCCGGCTGCCCTTTGGTGCCTGGATGTGCGTCCGCCAGAGACAGCCGGGGTGCAGACAGCGGCTCTTGTTCTTCCCCGCCTGGCAGCCGGAAGACACGGAACCAGAAGCGGCCGCCACGTTCACCCTGTTGGCGAAGGTCGGCCCAGACCAGTCCATCAGCCAGACCGAACTGCGAGCGCTGGTGAGCGGCCTCGACGGCAGCGGTCGCGCTTAACTGAAGGAGTACGGCGTTGGCCCACATAGCGACGATTCCCAAGAACAAGCTCGACGAGATCCGGATTGGCACCGAGACGTTCCGCGGCCGACCCTTTGTCGACGTCCGGGTCTACACCGCCTTCACTGGCTCAGACGAGCCGCTGCCGACCAAGAAGGGCGTCGCGGTGCGGCCCGACCAACTACCGGACTTGATCGCGGCCCTGCAGGAAGCGCTTCGCCAAGTCGAAGCCGCTTGATGCCGCTGTGGCGCGGAAGGTCAACGCGACCGGCCGCTCGAAGGGCGAGCCGAAACACGTCCGGCTCTATGAGTGGGAGTTGGCGAGCGCGGGATATCGCTCGCTGTCCTGCTATGCGCGGGTGCTGCTGATCGAGCTCAAGCGCCTCTACAACGGCCAGAACAATGGTGAGATCGGACTGAGCGTGCGCGAGGCGGCTGACCGGATGGGGGTGGGCAAGAACCTCGCTCACAAGACCTTCGACGAGCTGGAGCGCGCCGGCTTCATCGTGCCCATGGTGGAAGGTGCCTTCCGTCGCAAGATCCGCCACGCGACCACCTGGCGGCTGACCGAATACGGATGCAGCAACGACCTTCCGACGAAGGACTTCATGAGATCGGAAATTCAGAACACGGTCCCTCGAGAAGGGACACGCTGTCCCTCTAGAAGGGACACGCTGTCCCTCGAGAAGGGACAGGGGGTGCCAATCTGTCCCTCTACGAGGGACCGTGAAGGCCATTCTAGGCCTCATCCCTGTCCCTCCACGAGGGACACTCATAGTTTACCAAGTAGGGGATCTGAACAGTCGGACGATCATCACGACCAGGGTGGCTTGGTCGGGCTGCAGTCGAGTGCCCTCGATCGAGCCCTCAGAAAGGGAGGGCCGGTCTGGTGATGGGTCGCGTCGCGTCTGGTCATGTGGGAAGCGCGTGGCTTCGGGTCCTTCCATGCGCGGCGCGCGCCGCAGTGTTCGCGGCTCGGCGTTTGAGCAATTTTGTTGCTCGAAACGCGTTGCCTGATTGCCTGATGGGACGTGATGGTTGAGCTATCGGCGATCGACGGGACCAGGATCCACGCTGATGCGTTGGCGGCCGTGCTCGGGGTCAGTCGGAGGACCGTCAACGAGCTGGCGAAGCAGGGTGTGATCAAGTCGGTCGGGCGGGCGCGGTACGACTTGGCGGCGTCGGTTCAGGGCTACGTGAAGTGGGTCAACGGCGGGAAGGCGGTGGGCGCGCTGGCCTCGAGCCGGCAGGCGGTTGCAGCGCAGCAGGAGCGGCGGATCCGGCTGGCCAATGACCAGGTGGAAGGACGGCTGGTCCGGCGCGATGTCGTCGAGGCGGTCGTTGACGGCGCCGCGCTGGCCTTCCGTCAGGGCCTCGACGGGCTGCCCGGTCGGATGGCAGCGGAGCTCGCCGGGCTCGACGACGCCGCAGCCGTCAAGGCGCGGCTGCACCAGGAGACCAGGAGGGTCCTGGCCGATGTCGCAGATCGCTTCGCCGGATTCGGTGGCGCTCTACCGGCGGATGGCGGCGCTGCTGACGCCACCGCCACCGCGAACGCCGGACCAATGGGCCGACCAGTGCCGGAGGCTGCCGCCGGGCGCGGCTGAGCCGGGGCCGTTCAGATCGGCCCGGACCCCCTATATGATCCCGATCGTTCGGGCCTTCGCGGATCCGCGCTATCGGCGGGTGGTGGCCGTCGTCGGGTCACAGATGGGCAAAACCGACGCATGCTTGAATGTGCTCGGCACTCGCCTCGAGGACGACCCGGCGCCGGCGCTGTATGTCGGGCCGACCCGCAACTTCGTCGAAGGGCAGCTCGAGCCGCGACTGATGGCCATGCTGCATTCGGCGTCAGAGTTGTGGGCCCGGACCGGGCGCGGGCACCGGAACAAGAAGACCGCGAAGTCCGTAAGCGGCGTCGACGTCCGGTTGGCTTGGGCTGGGTCGGCGACCGAGCTGGCCGCGGCGGCCGTGGCGCTGGCGCTTGTCGACGAGCGGGACCGGATGGGGGACCTGCCCGGCGAAGGCGACCCGGTCGAGTTGATCGAGGCCCGCGGCTCGACGTTCGCGGATTTCACCATGGGCGTGTTCTCGACGCCGACGCTCGGCGACGTCGAGGTCGAGATCGACGAAGCGACCGGGCTGCACTTCTGGCGGCCGGCCGCCCGGGAAGACGTGGAGTCGCCGACCTGGCGCCTCTGGCAAGAAGGGACGCGCTTCCATTGGGTGTGGCAATGCCGCGGGTGTGGCGGTTGGTTCGTGCCGCGGCGGACGCTGCTGCAGTGGCCGAAGCGGACGACGCCGGTGCAGGTCGCGCGGTTGGCGCGCTTGGTCTGTCCGCGGTGTGGCCACGAGCACACCGAGGCCGACAAACCCACCATGAACGCCGGTGGCCGGTTCGTGGCGCCGGGCCAGGCGATCGATGCCGACGGCAACGTCACAGGTGATCCGCCGGAGAATGACACAGCTTCGTTCTGGGTTTCCGGATTGGCGTCGCCCTGGCGATCGTTCGGCGATCGCGCGCGGGCGTTTTTGGCCGCGGCCTGGTCAGGCGACCACGGCAGGCTGCAGGCGACCGTGAATACCGGCTACGGCGAACTCTTTCGGCTGATGCCGCCGGGCATGCGTCAGGTCCAGGAGGTCCAGGCACTCAAGCTGCCCTATCGGCAAGGCGAGGTGCCCGACGCGGCGCTGGTGCTGACGGCCGGCGTCGACGTGCAAGCTGACCGCCTCCCCTACGCGGTCAGGGCCTGGGGGCCGCGGATGGAGTCGTGGCTGATCGAGGCGGGCGACCTTTTCGGCAACACCGAGGAGCCACAGGTCTGGACCGACCTTGGGCGCCTGCTGGACAGGGACTTCTCCGGTCACCGGATCAAGGTCATGAACGTCGACACCGGGTTCCGCGCGCATGCGGTCTACGAGTTCGCGCGCCGCTTCAACAGCGTGCGGCCGACCAAGGGTCAGGCGAAGCTGAGCCGGCCGATCGCTGCCAGCCAGATCGACGTGACCGTCAAGGGCACGGCGCTGACGCGTGGTCTGACGCTCTGGCACGTCGACTCCGACCACTTCAAGAGCTGGGTGCACGGCCGCCTGTCGTGGCCTCCGGACCAGCCGGGCGGATGGCATCTGCCGGCGGACGTCTCGGATAGCTTCTGCGAGCAGATCGTGGCCGAGACACGGATCCTCAGGCGCGACGGCTCGCCACATTGGGCGCAAGTCCGCCGCGAGAACCACGCGCTGGATTGCGAGGCGCTGAACGTGGCGGCAGCATACATGCTGAACCTGCACACGATGGTCGATACTGGTGCGCCCCGGTCACCAAAGGTGATTAGATCGAAGTACGTGGATGGAAATGGGTTGTAGTGTATAAATACGGTATTCATTGGCACTGAGCGGACCGAAACGGTATTTAATATTCGGCTTCTCTTCGGCGCTCCGAGAGCCTATGCTTGTGGGGACGATTTCTCACTGTCGATTTAGACGATGCTTGGCCGCGCTTTCGCCCGGATCTTCGGCCGCAACACATCCGAACGCCGCTCCTTCGAGGCTGCCGGCGGTGGACGCCGCTGGAAAGACGCGCGGCGGATCACGAATCTCAATCAGAACATCCTCGGCAGCGCCGCGACGGTTCGTCAGCGTGGCCAGTTCCACGTGCGCAACAACCCGTGGCTTTCCGCCGGTATTGGGAGCCTGGTCAGCAATCTGGTCGGAACCGGCATCAAACCGCAGAGCGAGCATCCGGACCCCGACATGCGGGCGCGATTGCACGGGCTGTGGGCGCGCTGGACTGACGAAGCGGACGCAGACGGGCTGACGGACTTCTACGGCCTGCAGGCGGTGGCCGTGCGCAGCATGCTCGAGGGCGGCGAGGCCTTCGGACGGCTGCGCCCGCGGCGGCCGAGCGACGGCCTCGAGGTGCCGTTGCAGATCGAGGGACTGGACGCCGAGCAGGTGCCGATAGGCCTGACGCAGGAGATCGGCGGCAACGCCCGCATCACCGCTGGGATCGAGTTCAGCCCTATAGGCCGGCGCGTGGCCTACCACGTCTATCGCAGGCGGCCAGGCGACCTGACGGGTCCGGTCAGCCTTGAGACCGTGCGGGTGCCGGCGCTCGATATGCTGCATCTGTTCGAGCCCCTGACCTTCGGCCAGGTCCGTGGGATCAGCCGGCTGGCGCCTGTCCTGCTGCGCCTGCACGAGCTTGATGCCTTCGAGGACGCGACGCTGGTCCGTCAGAAGGTCGCGACGCTCTTCACCGGGTTCATCGAGGACGAGAGCCGAGCGGCCGGCCTGACCGACGGTGCGACGACGGACGGTGTCGCCGAAGCGGGCCTTGAGCCCGGCACGATGATCGTGCTGCCGTCCGGGGCCAAGATCACGTTCCCGGACGTGCCTGACCCCGGCCCCTACGCGGACTACACGAAAGCCCATCTCCGGGCCATTGCCATGGGGCTGGGCGTCACCGAATACCAGCTCTCTGGCGATCTGCGAGGCGCCAACTACTCGAGCCTCAGGGCGGGCCTGGTCGAGTTCCGCCGGGCAGCCGAACAGCTTCAGCACGGCGTCATCGTCTACCAGTTCTGCCGGCCCGTTTGGCGCCGCTTCGTCACGATGGCCGTGCTATCGGGCGCCCTGCCGGCACGCGACTTCGAGCGCAACCCCACACCCTACCTGGCCGCGCGCTGGATCGCGCCGGGATGGGATTGGGTGGATCCCCTCAAGGATGCCCAGGCGCAAGTGCTGGCGCTCGACAACCTCCTGAAGTCCCGCTCCGAGGCCATCAGCGAGCGAGGCCTGGACCCCGAGCAGGTCGACGCGGAGATCGCCGCTGATCAGGAGCGCGCAAACACCCTCGGTATCGCCGTGCGGGCAGCGGCGGCCGCGATCGCAGCGGCGACCGAGGACAGCCGCGACCCCGAGGAAGAGGAGTCGCACGATGCCGCGTGATCTGCCCGAGCTGCTGGCGCGGCAAGCCGACTTCGAGCCGACGACGGTCGACGAAGCGGCGCGCACCGTCGAACTGATCTGGTCGACCGGCGCGTCGGTGCCGCGGCGCGATTGGGACGGGCCCTTTTCCGAGCGGCTATCGCTCGACCCGGCCCATGTGGACCTCGCCCGGCTGATCGGCGGCTCACTTCTCGATACCCACAACCAGTTTCAGCTCTCAGCCGTCCTTGGTGTCGTCACGGCCGCCTCCGTCGACGGACAGCGCGGCGTCGCAACGGTCCAGTTCTCCGAGCGGCCGGAGATCGAGGCGATCTGGGCCGACGTCCGCGCCGGCATCATCCGCCACGTGAGCGTCGGCTACACGGTCGAGTCCTGGCTCGACGAAGAGGATCCGGTGACCGGCGCCCGCACCCGGACGGCCGTCGCCTGGACGCCGCGTGAGATTTCCCTTGTCGGGGTCGCTGCTGACCCCGGCGCCATGACAAGGAGCCAAGCCATGCCGCAGGCCCGGACGCCCGCGCCGACCAACACGCCGGCGCCGGCCGCCACCCCCACCCCGACCGCCACACCGGCCCCGGCGGCGGTGACCCCGACCAACAACAGGGCCGACGTCAACACGGAGATCCGCTCCGTCGCCCGGCTATCCGGGCTCGATCAGGCCTGGATCGACGGCCAGATCGACAACCAGGCGACGATCGAACAGGCGCGGGCCGCCGCCTTCGAGGCGATGACGGCGCGTGACGTGCCGTTGCGGACCGAGACCAGCCGGATCGAGGTCGGGACGTCGTTCGACGACCCTGCCACGCGCGCCGCCTGGATGGGTGAGGCCGTCTATGCCCGCGCCGTCGTCGGCCACACGCCATCCGATCAGGCGCGTCAGTATGCCGGCCTGTCGCTGGCGGAGATGGCGCGCGAGATCCTGCGGCTGCGGTCCGTCCCGACGACGGGCCTGTCGCCGATGGCCGTGGTCACCCGGGCGCTGCACACGACCTCGGACTTCTCGATCGTGCTGGGCAACACGGTCGACCGCGTGCTCCGGGCCGAATACGAGGCAGCGCCGGCCGGCCTGCGGCAGCTTGCGCGCCAGACCACGGCGCGCGACTTCCGCACGAAGACGCTCGTGCAGCTCGGGCCGATCGGCCGGTTGCAGAAGGTCAACGAGCATGGCGAGTACACGGCGACCACGCTTAACGAGGCAAAGGAAGCCTACGCGCTCGCCACCTACGGGACGATCATCGGCATCACCCGGAAGATCATCGTCAACGACGACCTGGGTGCCTTCACCGACCTCTCCCGCAAGGCGGCGCGGGCGGCGCGCGAAACCGAGAACGCTTTGCTGATCGACCTGCTGACGTCCAACAGCGGTGCCGGCCCGGTGATGGACGACACCAACAACCTGTTCGACGCGACGACGCACGGCAACGCGGCGGCGATCGGGGCGGCGCCGGACGAGACGACGCTGTCGGCAGCCCGGCTGGCCATGCGGAAGCAAACGGACCTTGCCGGCGACAGGATCAGCGTGACGCCGCGCTATGTGCTGTCGCCGCCGGACCTCGAGACCGGCGTCGAGAAGTTGCTGACGGCGATCACCCCGCAGGAGACGGCGAAGGTCAACCCGTTCTCAAGCCTGACGCTGGTCGTCGAGAGCCGGCTGACGGATGCCGAGGCTTGGTACGTGGTCGCGGATCCGATGGCCTTCGACGGTCTCGAATACGCCTATCTGGAAGGCGAACAAGGCCCGCAGACGGAGTCGCGCAACGGCTTCGAGGTCGACGGTGTCGAGGTCAAGGTCCGCCTCGACTTCGGCGCCGGCTTCGTCGACTGGCGAGGTTGGTACCGCAACGCCGGGCAGTAGCCGGTGGCGACGCTCGACGACCTGATCGCGTGGCGCGACGCGCTTAGGCAGGCCCGGTTCAGCGGTGTCCAGACTGCCGAGATCAACGGCAAGCGCGTCACCTACAAGAGCGACGAGGCGATGGCTGCGGCGATCGCCGACCTCGACGACCAGATCGGCGACCTGCAGGGCACCCCGCGCGTCCGCCAGGTCCGCGTCAACAGCACCAAGGGGGTTTGACCCATGGCGAAGAACTATGTGCAGCGTGGCGAGACGATCACGCTCACCGCGCCCTACGCGGTGTCGAGCGGCGGCGGGCTGCTGGTCGGCGGGCTCTTCGGCGTCGCGGCCGCCGACGCGGCGATCGGCGCAGACGTCGAAGCGGCCACGGTCGGCGTCTGGGACCTTGCCAAGGCGTCGGCCCAGGCCTGGACGCAAGGCGTGGCGGTCTACTGGGACAACGCAACGAAGCTCGTCACCACCGTTTCGACGAACAACACGTTCATCGGCTACGCGACGCAGGCGGCGGCTAACCCGTCGGCGACGGGTCGGGTCAAGCTGGTACACGCCACGGCTTAGGGCGGGGGGCGTCTGACGGCGCCGTGGCCCGCCGAACAACGGGAAGCGACTTCCGGCCCGCCCCCGGCGAAGGGCGAAGCGTCGGCGAAATGACCGGTCAAGGTCGCGCGGCCACTCCCATTCCTGACGAGGATGCGTCATGACGACGTTATCGGACCTCAACATCAGGATCATGAGCGACGCAGCGCGCGTCGATCCGACGATCGCGCGAGCGGAGGCGGCGGTGAACCGTTCGTTCCGGTCGATGACGGGCGCGGCGGACAGAATGACGGCCGGGTTCCGGCGGATCGAGGCAGCGGCCGGCGGCGTTCGCACGGCGGTGGCAGCGATGGGGACGGCGTTGGCTGTCCGACGGGTGGCGACGATGGCGTCGTCTGCGCTCGAGAGCGCGAACAGCCTGAATGACCTCTCGCAGACCCTTGGACTGACGGCCGAACGGCTTCAGGAATATCGCTTCGCCGCACTGCAGGTGGGTATCGCGCAAGGCGACCTGGACAACAACCTGATCCGGTTCACTCGCCGGCTTGGTCTGGCGCGCCAGGGGACCGGCGCGTTGGCCAATGTCGCGCGCGAACTCAACCTTGACCTCAGCGATAGCAACACCGCCTTCCGCCAGATCGCGGACGCGATCGCCGCGGCGGACGACGCCGCCGACGCCGCGCGCTTCGCCGACGCCGCCTTCGGCCGGTTCGGCGTGACCATGGCGCGCCTCTTCCAGAACGGCGTTCAGGGCTTCGACGACATGATCCAGAGGGCGCGCGATCTGGGCGCCATCATCTCCGACGATCTTGTCGACGCCGCGGCGGACACCAACACCAACCTCGCCATCATGCGAAACGCCATGAGCACGGCGTTCGACGCCGGGATCCTCGAGCCGATCGTTCAACGGTTCGGCGACATTGGCACCGCGATGAACGAGATGATCCCGGTTGCGCGGCAATGGGGACAGATCGCCGGACAGTCGCTCACCCTGGTTGCGGATGCCGCGTCCTTCGCTGCACGCAACATGGACGAACTGACGATCGGCGCGACGGCACTGGTCGGCGCCCGGATCGGGTCCGTCATCCCTGGGTGGGGAACGGCGATCGGGGCGGTCGCTGGCGGTCTCGTCGGTCTCGCTATGACGATGGACGACGCCGCCGCAGCCGCCGACGGCATGGCGACGTCGGTCGATGGCATTTCTTCCTCGATGTGGGATCTCATCCGCGTCAACGACCAGGCGACAGTCTCGCTGCTGCGGTTCTGGCAGGCGACGGGTGAGGCGGCGCCGGCGATGACGCCCGAGTTGATGCCCGGTGTTCAGCGGATCATGGCGGAGCGTGCTGCGCTGGAACGACAGGTCCAGCAGGTCATGGACGCAACCCGGGTCGTCGAACCCGAAGGCGTTCGTTTCCCGGGCCTGAGTACCGCCGAGGGTCAGGCGATGCTGGACCGGATCAACGAGCTGGACCAGGCGCTAGAGCACCTCGGCAGAACAGGTAGCGGCAACCTGGAAGCGATGGAGCGCGCGAGCCGGGCGCTGAACCGGATTCCGCCAAGTGCCACCGCGGCTGCGGACACGGCGGCTCGCGTGGCGCAGGAGTTGCAGGAGATCACCGACACAGCGAGCGAGACAGCGACGGCTGTCGCCGCCGCTGGATCGGCGACGGCGGCCGCGAGCGATGCCTATGAGGCCTTCCTGACGGATCTCGATCGGCAAATTGCCGCGCAGCAACGCATCGTCGAAGCCCATGCCCTCGGTGCCGACGCAGTGCGGGAGGCGGAGACTGCCACCCGGGCTTACGCCGATGCCGTCCGCCTCGGTGTCGCCGAGGACAAAAAGGCCGTCGCGGCCATCCAGGAGCGCCATACAGCGATGGCCACCCTTGGCGACCAACGCTCGCTCGCCGGCATGGAGAACAGCCTGAACCTCGATCTGCTGGCCGCGCAGGATCGGTTCTCCCTGATCGGCTTGACCGGCCAGAGCCTGGCGGAGACCGAAGCTCGGCTGAACATCATCAACGACCTGCGACGCCAGAACGTGGACCTCGAGAGCCAAGCGGCGCAACGGATGATCGCAACGGCCCAAGCCACGGCGCGAGCGCAGTTCCAGATGCAGGAACTGTCCGGCATCGTCGGGACGGCTTACCAGGGCATTGGAACGCTGGCGACGACGGCGATCACCGACTTCGAGAACCTCGGCAACGTCGCCATTTCCGTCATCAATCAGATCGCCAGCGCGATCATCCAGGCCGGCATCAACCGATTGGTCGGATCGCTGTTCGGCGGTCTATTCGGCGGGTTCGGCGGCGGTGGCGTTCCCTTCGGCTTTGGTCTCGTCGGCGGGCTGTTCCATGAGGGCTACACGCCCGGTAGCCGGCCGACCCAGTTCCGGACGGTCGACCCGAGGCACTTCCTTACGGCGCCTCGCCTTCACAGCGGTTTCTCGCCGATCGGTCCCAACGAGATGGCGGCGATCATCGACCGCCGCGAAGAGGTCCTGACGCCAGACAACCCGCGGCACATCTTCAACGCCGGACGTCAACCCGACGTGCGGCGGGCGGACAAATCGGGCGAC
The DNA here is from genome assembly GCA_028284045.1 of Alphaproteobacteria bacterium. Lineage (GTDB taxonomy): Bacteria > Pseudomonadota > Alphaproteobacteria > DSM-16000 > Inquilinaceae > JANQSN01. The sequence continues at coordinate 11,504 of JANQSN010000019.1, forward strand.
CTGCACGTCAACCAGACCCTCAACGTTGGCCTCGGCGTCCAGCAGGCGGTGCGGGCGGAGTTCATGCGCATGGCGCCGCAGATGGAGGCGATCGCCGTTGCAGCGGTGCGGGAGGCGCGGGCCCGCGATCCGGACTATTTCGAGGTCACGCCATGATCCGCGCGCACGTTACCAGGACCTGGCATGGCGACCGCGTCCGCCGGGAGATCCGCAAGGCGACGGCGGCCGCCTTGACGGAGACGGCGCGGAAGGCCGAACAGCATGTGAAACTGCAACTGCCGAAGGTCTTCGACCGGCCGACGCCCTTCACCCAGCGCGCCCCCGCCCATGCCCGTGCGCGCGAGACCGAGAACCCGATCGAGGCCCGCGTCTATATCCGGCCGATCCAGCGAGAGTACCTGCGGCTTCAGGTGACCGGCGGCACGCGCCGTGCCGGTGGCAGTGGCCTGTTGGTCCCGCGCGGGGCACGCCTGAACCGCTACGGCAACCTTCCGCGCGGCTACCTGAAGCGCATGCTCTCCCGGCCCGATACCTTCGTTGGCACGGTTGCTGGCGTGCGCGGCCTATGGCAGCGCGCCGGCCGCGGTCGGCGCCGGCTGAAGCTGCTGGTCGCCTTCGAGCGGCAGGCCACCTATCGGCCTCACTTCGACCTGCGCGGCCTGGTGACGGAGTCGGTCCAGCGGACCTACCGCCAGGACTTCCGGGCCGCCTTCGCCCGCATCCTGAGCCGCCGGAGGTGACATGGCCGACGATCTGGACCATCTCGCCGAGTGCCTGCAGACCCTGCGCGCCAGCGTAGAGGACGGGGTGCTCGACACCTACACGCCCCAGCAGCGCAACGGCATGATCGCCCTGACCCTCGACCAGGCGATCGCAGTGGTCAACGTCGCCCGCCGCTGGCGGACCATGGCGCTGGAAGCGCAGGCCCGGCTGCTGACCGACCGCGCCGACGAGGTGCGGGCGCAGACCCTGGCCGCGACACGGCATGCCGGGTCAGCTTGAGGATAGGTATTAGGCCTGGATGGCCCCTGTGGGCCCGTCTGACGATGTTCTCAAAATGTCCTAGCCCGGCCCACACGGTCTGGTGTACGAATCCGAAAGCCGCCCCAGATTTGGCGATCAGGCGGGCGGCTTTCGTACAACCAGAAATTGAGGTGCTAGACAATGCCGACGTTCACTTTGACCGGCTCGTCCGGTAAGTCTTACGTCTTCGTCGTCGTTGATGCAAGCCGCCCTGTCCACTGGAACAGGGTGGGAGGGCTCTACGCTTTCGCGGACGCGGAAGGCAGGCCAAAGTACATCGGACAGACTGGAGATTTCGTGTCTCGGAATCCCGGTGTAACGCACGAGTACTGGCAAAGAGCACGGTCCTACGGCGCGAGCATCATCCTCGCCATGGTGCTGGCCGGCGGCGAGGACACCAGGCGAGCTGCGGAGGCGGATTTGATCCGCTATTACGATCCTCCAGCCAATAGGCAATTGGCCAGCAACCTAGGCGCCGGGACACGTCTCCTATTCGGCGCATGAGTTCATCCCGAAGGCGCGGCAGGATCTTGGGACTGCCGCGCCGCCGCGGATAGGTGGGCGATAGCCTGCACTAAGGTGCACCCGCAGCAAGCGGGTGGCCGTGCTGCGCGTTTCGAGGCAGTACGCGAAACGCGTTTCATGGCGGCTGCCATCGCCGTTTCATAGCGGCTGCTATGGCGGTCGCTATGGCTCGACGATGATCGTCACGGTGCGCGGGTGACAATCGTCACGGTGATTGTGACGATCTCCGTCGAGAGGTCGTAACCACCATCGTAACGATGTGCGCCGCCGCATCTTGACGACGATCGTCACGGGTTCTGTTGAGACGCTAGGTCGTATTGCCTGAACGCGAAGGCCGCCTCAGCCTCTCGGCGTTCGCCCGTGCCCGTTGACAGGCGATGGCGGCGGCCGTCGGCGCGCCAGCAGATGTGCCAGACTCCCCGGGTGGCGTGAAACTTAAGGCATTGGCCGGAGGCGCGTCGGGGTATCGCGGCGCTTCCTCGGTGCGACGGCGGCGCGCCGCCTCGGCCTCGGCTTCGCGCTCCGCCAGGTAGGCGCGCACCGCCTCGCGGGTGATCTGGTAGCGGCCGGCCACCTTGAACGCGCGTAGCCGCCCCACCAAGCACTCATTGGAAACGAACCGCGGCGACGCGCGTAAGACCTGCGCTACCTCTGGCACCAAAGCCCGCTCCGGGAGGTCGTCGATGGATCGCATGGGGTCGCGTCTCGTGGCTGTGTCGAGGCTCTGCCTCAGAGATTGGAACAGCGCCTGTTGTGCCGCCGGCACGAGGTCTGTCACATCGCCTGTGACAGAAGCTCGACAGACGGCTTGACCGGGCACGCTGGCACGCATGCGCCCGCGCCGGCTTGATGAAGCGGGCGCCGTGAGGCACGGTGTTGGGTGGGGTGTGAGAGCCCTGACACAGGCCGGTTGAGGTGCGCCAACACCAGAACCGGAAGCGAGCGGATTCGCCGAGACGGCGTTTCCCGCACCGGCCGAATATGGCCGGGAGCCGTCGGCTATGTCCAGGGGCAACCTAAAGGCTGGCGGACGCGTCCTGTGTCGCGTTCTCACCTCCCGGCTGCCGGTGGCCACCACCGGCAACGGCTGTGAGAAGCCCAACACGGGACCGACCCACATGAGTACCTGCACCACACATCTACGGAAGGCCGATTCAAGTCGCGTCGAGCGCGATCCCCTCCTCTGTGCCCTCACCAACCTCGAGGACATCCTGATCCCGATGGAGGCAGCCGCACTGGCGCTGTTCAAGCTCGCCTGCCACGAGGCCGTCGCCTTCGACCGGAAGCCCGATGATGCCTGGCTTGGCGCGCAATGGCTGGCGGAACAGATCTACGCCATGGCGACGCGAGCCTGTGAGCAGCACGCAGCCGTGCATGAGGCGGCGCACGAGGCTTTGCGCCGGAGGGCGGCGTCATGACGGACATGGCAACCATCTGCACCAAGGTCGGCGAGATCGAAGGGCCGTTGATCGAACTCCACGGGCTGGCGATCATCCTCCACGAGTGGACGTCGGCCGCCGTCGAGGCCTGCTCAGACCACGAGAGGGACCATTGGGCCGGCCTTACCCACCTCGGCGACTCGATCATCAGCACCAGTAGTGAATTGCGCCGGCGCTGGGATGCCGCCTGGGAAGCGATCCCGGGCGGTCCAGGGTCAGAGGCCCCGGCCGTCCCGCCGAAGGCCACGTCATTCACTGACGAGTTCCGGGCGATGCGAGCTCAACTGGCGGCGATCGAGGCGGCGGCTGCCGACACCGACCCACCCGCCACCCTGCTTGCCGCCTATGCCGAATGGCGGGAGGCGAGAGGGCAACTGAGAGCGGTCCGTCGGTCTATCCCTGCCGAACAGGTCTCGGCGGCGTCACCACAAGGACGCCGCGCGCTCGCCAAAGCCAGACGGCGATGTAACGAGGCGATGCCGATCCTCGTGCGCGAATTGGCATTCGCACTCAAGGTCGGGGATGAGGACGTATTCGACCTCGCCTCGGACGTGTTTGACCACAGCCCGTGATCCGGCGTCTGGCTGTGGCGATGGCCGGGCCTTCGGGCCCGGCCCTTCTCGTGTCCGCAGGTTGGCGGGATCCTGATACGATAGCGATCAGCGCCCAATTCTCGCCTTGCGGAGACAAGAGGGAACCAGCCATGCGCGACACGCTCTACTGCACCGGCGGCGCCGTCATGTTCCTCGGCGTCGTCGGTGCCTTCCTTACCCTGCACGCGGCGGCAGATTGCCGGGTGGGCGAACTTTGCATGTTCTTGCGGGAGATCCGGATCGAGGCGGCGATCTCGGCTCTCATCTCCGCCTGGCTGACCGGGATCTTCTTCATCGCACTCGGCTACATCACCCGACTGCTCGAGGACATCCGAGCACATGGGCTGCAGCCACAGGCGACGAAGCGCGACCCCGTGATGGCCGGCGGCCCCGATCGCCTATCGACACGCCCGACCACCTTCACCCCGACCCGCCGCGACCCGGGCGGTGTTTGATCCTGCTGCTGGTGAGGAGAACGCAGCCGGACCCTTGGGTTCGGCCGCCTCCCTTTGGATACCGTGGTTCAGCAGATCTTTCGGCAAATCTACTCTAGGGAAGGACTCCTCGTCGTGCTTGTACAGAGCAAACTCATCCTCGCAGAACCGGCCGACAAGATCGCCGTACTTAACAGTGTTTATACTGCTCTTGTTGGCATATTAAATAGCACAACACAAGCCGTTGAGAGGTTAGTCATCATTATATACACAATACTACTTACTTTCATCGGATGGTTTGTAACATCAGATATAGAAAGAGACATCGCGACAGTCGGGTACTTCGCACTATCGCCACTGATTGTGGGGGTGATGGGATACATGATCGCGCGACGGCTTTCGTCTCGCTACCACGACGTCGCATACGCGATAAACAGGTTCAACCTGGCTCAAAGAGTTACAGAGCCTGGAATCTACCTGGATGGCGAACCGCTATTCCCTGAAACGTGGTCTCAGATCATACAGAAGAATACGGTAGATGAGCAGACTGATAGATCTCCGGAACCATCATTTAGATTAGCGATGAATGCCATAATATTTGTATCCGTTTTTTGTACTCTTGCTGTAGTCCTTCCAGAGATCGAGAACATCGGCAATCTATTGGTCGATGGCACCCGACCTATTGCTGACCAAGAAGGTCTGATACCTCCCGAGTAGCTGTCTAGAGATACTAAGACGAACCTGGCTCCCTGAGCGGCTCGCTTGCGCGATCGACACACCGAGCAGCATGGCCGTCGCCGAGCGGCACCGAAACCCGCCGGGCGACCTTGAGCCCCCTACGTTGCCTTGACCGGTTGTGACCATGGGCCGACGCTCTCGCGTTGCAGCTTCGGCCACACAGTTTGGCGGTAGAGTTCGAGTCCGATACGTCTCACGCCAAACGATACGAGAAGCATTGGAAGGTTTGGCGCATGCCCTCGGTCTACCAGCTCAAGCGCGGCGGCAAGCCGGCCCGGCGTAAGGACGGCAGCTTCATCTGGTGTGTCGACTATCAGGATGCCAAGGGCGCCCGCGTCACCAAGTCGACCTTCCACAGCCGGCGCGAGGCGCAGAGCTGGGCGGAGGACACATCCGTCGACGTGAAGCGGGGCCTGCACGTTCCTGACCGCGCCAGCGTGACCATCGGCGAAGCGTGCGACTTGTGCCTCGATCAGAAGACGGCGGAGGTCACGAAGCCGGCGCTGCGGGTGTATCGGTCGCGGATCGAGAACCACATTCGACCGCGCCTCGGTGCGACCAACCTGGCGCGGTTCACGCTGAGCGAAGCCGTGACGTTCCGAACCCAGCTTCGCAGCGAGACGTCCGAAGACACGACGCGCAAGGTGATGACGACGCTGTCGATGGTCATCAACACGGCGATGGATCACGGCAAGGTCGCGCAGAACGTGGTCACCAGCATGCGGCGGACACGATCCGGCAAAGGCCAGGGCGCTCGCACCGTGCGGGCTGTCGATCCGTCGAAGCTGCCCGAGGACCACCATGTTCGGGCCCTGGCGGAAGCCGCTGGCGCCGGCGCGCATTTGCAGGCGGTGCCAGCCGGTCGGACCTTGACCGACAAGACGCAAGCGAAGCGCCGGCAGCAGGCCCTACGCGATCGAGCGCTGATCGTCGTCCTCGCCTACACGGGCCTGCGGATCGGTGAAGCGCGCGCGCTCGCCTGGACGGGCGGTGTGGACCTGGACGGCCGCCGCCTGCACGTGAACCGCGCGGCCGATGAGTTCGGCGAGATCGGCGCGCCCAAGGCCGGCAGCTTGCGCAGCATTGAGATCACCGACGATGCCGTCGCGGCGCTAAAGGAGTGGAAACTGGCACAGCCGAAGGACCAGATCGGCAAGGGCCTCGTGTTCCCGAACGGCGACGGCAACGTCGAGATCTACGCCAACCTCTACAATCGCCTGCTGGTGCCCTTGGCGGTCGCTTCTGAGCTGGTCGATCATATGCAGTCGAGTGACGAGAAAAACGCATCGGCGAAGCCGCGGTTCAGCTTCCACGACTTCCGACACTACTACGCCTCGAAGCTGATCCGGGCGGGGCTGAGTGTGGCTGAGGTGCAGTACCGACTCGGCCACCAACGCGCTTCGATGACCCTCGACGTCTACACGCACCTGTTCGCCGAACAGCGCCACGACCACGCGCGCATCAACGACGTCTTCCGATCACCCTGAGGGTTTCCAGAATTTCCCCAGAAAAGGGCACTCAAAACCGTCGAAAATGGCTCATTTCAGCCATTCTCGGATACCTTCCCAAGCTACGTGTCGAGGGTTCGATTCCCTTCACCCGCTCCATTTACGTGCATTTCTCTTCCTCCTACAATCATTTTGCGGGACTCTCAGAGAACACCGCCAGCTCTGCGTCTGCAGCTTATCGGGCGACGGCGCATCCGAAATATATGGTCATGCAGATATCTGCCTTGACGTATATCTCGGCTGCGAGCAAGCATATGCCCTGATAGATATCTGGGAAGGCATATACTGATGTGCCTACAGCTGTTCTACGGCAACGCCGTCAGCGGTGCCCAGCGGTTTGCCCGCCCCGACCTGGAAAGGCGTTTGCTGCGCATCCTGGAAACCAGCGTCGGCATCAAGATGTTTGGCTTGCGCCGCATCGGGAAATCGACGCTGCGCCGGCTCGCCACCGAGCATTTCGACAAGACCGGGCGGCCCTACATCTTCGTGGATGGCCAGGGCCTCACCTCGCTCGGCGACCTTATGGGCAAGCTGGCCACCGGCTTGCCGGGAGATACTGGGCTGGTACGCCGGGCGCTCGGCTACCTCACGGCCGGCCCGGCCCGGACGGCGCTGGAAGCCCTGGCGGCTGGCACACCGCACGAAGACATCGTGCTCACCGCCTACTGGCGGCTGGTGTCCGACGCCATCAAGCGCGCGCTGGCGAGCGATGCGGCGAAGCCCGTGCTGGTCATCGACGAGTTCTCCCACCTGATCGACAATATGGCGCGGCACCCCGACCCCGTCCGGGCGGGCGACGCGGACAGGCTGCTGGCCTCTATGCGCGAATGGCGCGACCAGGGCATGACCATGCTGCTAACCGGATCGATCGGGTTCAACGGCTTGGCGCGCCGATCCGGACTCAATGCGGAGCACCTGAACGACCTTCAACCCTTCTCGGTGCCCGAGTTGACCGAGGGGGAGGCGCGCGCGTTCATCCGCAGGGCCACTGAAACGCCGTCGCAAGGGCAATGGACCGACGACCATACCGACGCGTTCCTCGCCCAATCGGGGGTCCTCTATCCCAGTTTCCTGGTACGCGGGCTGCTTGAACTGGATATCGAAGATCCGGTTGCGCCCCAGGACTTCGGCGCCATCTTCGCCGAAAAGGTCCGCCCCCATCTGCACGACGACTTCTACCGGCAGTTCAACCGCCGCTTCCACAGCTACCGCGATCTGCCCAACGGCGAGCAGCAGGAGTTGATCCTGCCGGCGCTGAAGGCGGTCATGGAGGCCCCGTCACCCTGTCCGCAGGATGGCGTCGCCTGCCCGCCGCCGTTCACAAGGGTCGACCTCGCCTTCGCCTTCGAGATGCTGGCGGAGGACGGGTTCATCCATGTCACCGAGACCGCCGACGGCGCCCGGCTGTGGCGGCCGGCCTCCCGCCTCGCCCGCCTGTGGTGGATCCGCGCCGGACTGACATGACCGACTACCCCACGAACCCCATCGTCCGCACCTTCATGACGCACACCATGGGGAATGTGGACATCTGCGCCCTGTCCACCGGGCGGGATGAAGAGTTTCGGCGCATCCGGGCGGCCATCGACCGGTCGGCGACGGCGGCGCCGGCGACGTTGCAGCATGTCGTGCTCTACGGCTCGCGCGGCTTCGGCAAGTCCTTCATGACGCGGCGCGTGCAGATCGCGCTGGCCGAGCGGGACCCGGCCGCGCCGCCCATCCGCTATCTGCTGATGCCGGAGGAACAGCACAATCTGGAGCGCAGCCCGCATGCCTTCCTCGACTCCATCGCGCTTAGGCTGGAGACCCTGCAGAGCGACGGCGACGAAGGCTATGAAGCCGCGCTGTTCCAATGGCCGAACCCCGCGGAGGACGCGCGGCGCTGGGACGCGGCAGTCGCGCGCCTCGACGCCGCGGCGGCGGCCGCCCTGCCCGACGGGCGCGGTCTGGTGGTGGCGGTGGTGGAGAACCTGGACCTCCTCCTGGCCACCCTGTTCAAACCGGCAGAGGCGGAACAGCGTCTCCGGGCCTGGCTCGACCGACCCAACAACCGGATCATGCTGTTCGGCACCGCCACCGGCACGGTCGACATCGACTACGATCGCCCCCTCTTCCACGCCTTCGAGGCGGTGCGCCTGCCACCCTGGACGGCCGACGACTGCCTGACCTATTTCGCGCGCGTGCGCCGCCTGGAAGACCGATCGCCGCTGAGCGCAGCACAGGCGGCCAAGGCCCGTGCGGTGGCAGAGTTCATCGGCGGCACGCCCCGGCTGGCGCAACTGCTGGCCGGGGTGCTGGACACGCAGGACGCGCTAACGGTGGCGGAAACCATGTCGGCGCTGGCCGACAAGCTGGCCGAGTACTACCGCCGCCGCATCGAGGACCTGCCGCCGCTGGCCCGCGGCCTGCTGGACGCCCTGATCCGCGGGGGTGAACCCGCCTCCCAGACCGAGTTGGCGGCCCGCGTCGGCGCCGCGGGGCAGTCCGACATCGCCCGCGTCATGGCCGATCTGCAACGCGCCGACATCGTGCGCGGCCGCCCCGCCCCCGACAGCCGGGAGCATCTCTACAGCGCCACCGACCGGATGTTCGTCCACTACTACCGCCTGCGCCAGGGCAGCCGGGCGGCGCTGGCGACACCGCTGACGACCATCCTGGACTTCCTGCGCAGCTTCTATTCCCGCGACGAACAGCGCGCCCAGGCCCTCGGCCATCTCACGGCCGGCCGCCCCGCGGAAGCCGCCGTGTTCAGCCGGCTAGCCCAAGAGGGTGAGACGCCGCGGGGCGATTTTCCTCTATGGTCAGCACAATATCTGCGGGAGATGGTGGCGGAACTGCCGACCGCGCTGTCCGCCGACGTGTCGGCGATCCTGCAGCATCTGGACGAAGCACCGGAAACGCTGCACGAGCGGTGCCGCATGGCCGCCTCTGCCAGCCCAGCCGATCTTGCCGTGGTGGCCTTGGTGAGAGCCCAGGCGCTGCACCGGATGGGGCTCGACTCGGCCGCGCGGCAGACGCTCCTCGACGCCGCACCCATGGTCGCAGATGACCATGCGGCAAGGACGATCGTTGCTTGCGGGACAGTGCACTTCCTCTCCGCTGTGGATTGGGAAAGCGCCGCCGGCGCCGCTAAGGTGGAAATGCTGCAATCGGTGCCACCGGGCGCGATGCCGCCACGCCTCGCAGCCAGTCGGCTACGGCTGCTCGCATGGTCGGCGTTGGTCCAGAACGCACCCGGTGACGCACTGCATGCCCTGGACCAAGCCGCCAACCTCGCGGCAGAAATCGGTGATAAATGGCAGCAGGCTGCGGCGATGGGCCAGAAGACCTTCGCCCTCAATGAGCTGCGACGTCATGACGAGGCGCTGAACGCCGCGGACCAAGCCGCCAATCTAGCCGCCGAAGCCGGCGATACGAGGGGACAAGCGGAGGCAATGGGCTACAAGGCCTCCATCCTCAATGGGCTTCGGCGCTACGACGAGACGCTGAACGCCGCGGATCAGGCTGCCGACCTCGCCGCAAAGATCGGCGATACGCACACGCAAGCCCTGGCGATGCGTCGCAAGGCCTTTGCCTTGTATGGCCTGAACAGGCACGACGATGTATTGGACGTAGCCGAAAAGGCTGTCGCGTTTTCCGCGGCGGCGAACGACGAGGGCGAGCAGGCTGAGGGGCTCCGCCGATTGGCCCTCAGCCTGAGAGAGCTGGGCCGCCTTGAGGAGGCCTGGCAGCACATCGCGGAATGCATCGACCTTGCACGCCGCGACGGCGAGCTGTGGGTCCTGTCTCGAGCCATTGCTCACGCCGTCGAACTAGCCACCCGTTTGCCGCGCCGCTGCGTCACGGCACTGTTCGCCGAGTGGCTTGCCCTTGGCCAGAACCCTGACGGTGCGGCGGACATCATCGACGCGCAAAGCCAGCTTGGCGACCTTTTCCTCGCAGCCGCCCGGGCGCGCGTCTTCCAGGACCTGGACCGGCTGCTGGCCGACCACGACACCTCTCTGGTCGAAGGCGGCGTGCCGTTTTGGCTCTTAGACCGGCATGGCGCATGTCTGGCCGACATCGCGGTGGCGGAGGGTCGGGCTGCGGCGTACGAGGCCATCACCGGCCTGCTGCCCCGCATTGCCGCCCTCCAGCGGCGGCTGCCACCCGAGCGGCGCGATCCGGCCTGGCTGGTGGACCTGATGACCGGCTTCGCCGCCGCCTGCCGGGATCCAGGCTTGTTGCGCGACGTGGCGGATCTGCTGAGCGATGATCTGGTCGGCGACGTCGCGCCGCCAGTCGGGGACACGGCAGCGCTTTTGCGCCTGCTGGCTGCGGTGGATGAGGCGGATGTGGCGGAAACCGTGCTGGCGCGGACTGATCCGGACGCGGCGACACTGGTGCGCCGGCTGCGCGACCTGCCCGACCCGGCACCGCCCCCGGCCAAGCGAAAGGTCAAACGAGCGCGCAAGATGCCCGGCTGACCTCTCAGCCTGCGCGTATCGCCATGCCCTGCTACGACGGCACGCGCTTACGGCAGCTGGGTGCGCAGAATGTCGGCTTGCGGGTTCTGGTAGAGGCCCGCCCGGACCTGTTCGGCCGTGGCGCCGGTGCCGTAGTACGCGGCGTTGAACTCTTCGATCTCGCGGATCACCGTGCCTTCCAGGCCGGCGCCGACATAGAGGCCGTCGGCGTAGGAGAAGGCGTAGATGTCGGCGTTGCGGTCGAGCGCCATGCCCGCCTCGATGCCCGCGCCGACATTGGCGAAGGCGGCATTGGCGTCGGCGCCCAGCGTGAAGTCGTCGCTGAGCATGGTGACCACGGCCTCGTCGGTCTGCAGGGTCATCACCACCTGGCTGACCTGGCCGCCGACCTGCAGGCCGATCGACCCGGCCGCCAGCGACATGAAGGTCGGATAGCCCCATTGGCCGTCCACGCCGCGCAGCAGCAATATGCCGGTGCCGCCCTCCGCGCCCAAGACGAAGCCGCCGCGCACCAGCTCCGGCACGATCAGCACGCCGCGGGCGTTGGCCAGATAGCTGCGCAGTTGGGGAAACTCCTCGCTGTCGATCAGCCGCATCAGGGTCAGCCGGCTCTGCTCGATCACCTCTTCCTGACGGGTCAGCGCCTGGGCCGGCAGGCTGGCGGCGAGCGTCACCAACAACGCCGTGACGAAGGCGACCAGGCGTCGGCTGATCACCGACGGACGGGGCACCGACGGACGGGCGGCCCCGATCGACGGCATCGGCGACGCGGACGATGAGATCGGCGACATGGGTCGACGCTCCTCAAGCTCTGGACGTTGGCGCGCGGCTGACGCCGGCAGAGGACGCAACGCCGCCCGCCAAGGGGCGGTAACGACGGCAGAACAACACGTGATCGTATTTCAAGCGAGATACGCGCTGACGTCTACATTAATCCTGAAAACAAGGCAAAATCAGGGCTGAACCGAGGCGTTCAGGCGGACAACCCGCCACAGCGGCGCCTCGTCGTCGCGGTCGATATAGTCGATTCGCGTGATCGACAGATTGTCGACGGCGAAGCGCAATGCGGTCTCCGCCGACAGGTCCAACGCCAGCGCCACCGCCGCGCGGATCACGCCGCCATGGGTGACCGCGACCACGTCCTGGCCGAGATGCGCCGCCGACAACCGGTACAGCACCGGATGCACGCGCGCCATCAGGTCGAGGAAGCTCTCCCCCGCCGGCGGTCGCGCCGTCGCCGGACACAGCCAGAACGGATGGCGGCGTCCCTGCAGGGCAAAGGCCTCGCCCGGCGTCTTGCCCTGCCAGTCGCCGAAGTCTTGCTCCACCAGCGCCGCTTCGGCCTGCACGTCCAGCGGCCGCCCGGCGGCCTCGGCGATCGCGTCGGCGGTCTGGCGGGTTCGCTGCAAGGTGCTGACGACCGTCACCGCATCGCTCGGCAGCGCCCCCGCCAACGCTCGGAACGCCGCTGCATCGCTGGTATCGGCCAGGCGGTCCGCGCTGCCGTAGATGGTGCCGTCGGGATTCGGCACCGGCGCGTGGCGGACATGCCACCAGCGCGTCGTGCGGTCGGAATGGCAGCCGGGCTTCATCACGGCGGGTGCACTATCCGGTCGGGAATCGGGAGGGTATCAGGCCGGCGCCGGTTGGCCCGACGCCGCGAAAGCCCCGGCCAGGACCAGCAGCACGGCGATCTCCGCCACCTGCTGGGCCGTCCCGAGGACATCGCCCGTATAGCCGCCGAGCCGCCGCGCGGCAAGCCGACCGACCGCCGTGGCGGCCAACGCCGCCGCCATGGCTGCCGCCACCGCCCAGGGCCAAGCGATCAGCGCGCCCGTCACCGCCAGCGCCAGCCCGCCGGCCAGCACCAGGCGGGCGCGCGCCGGCCGGCCGACGGCGGCGGCCAGCCCGCTCTCCACGGCGGGGCCAAGCATACCGACCAGCGCCACCATGGCCGCGCGCGACAATGCTCCGGCCGCCACCAGCGCGATCAGGGCATCGCGCGGGGCGGCGATTTCGGCCACGGCGGCCACCCGCAGCCCGACGCCCAGCACCAGCGCCAAGCCGCCGAACACGCCCAGCCGGCTGTCGCGCATGATGGCGAGCCGACGCGCCGGGTCTGTCGCACCGATGCCGTCGGCGAAATCGGCCAGCCCGTCTTCGTGCAGCGCCCGCGTCAGCCAGACCTGAAAGGCGATAGCCAGCACGGCGCCGGTCAGCGGCGACAGACCCGCCGCCGCAGCCCCCCAGAAGACCGCACCGCCGGCCGCACCGATACCGGCCCCGACCAGGGGGAACACGGCGAAGCTACGGGCGACCAGCCCGTCGGCCCCATGGGCAAGGGACGCCACCGGCAGGCGGGTGAGGAAGCCGATGGCCGCCGTCAACTCCGCCCACCACCCGGCCGGTCTGCCCGGCCGGCCGCCCTCGCCGTCCGTCTCGCGTTCGGTCATGACGCGGCGATGTCGGCGCCCACGGCCTCCCGCGCCCGAGCGCGCTCCCCCAACCGGGTCTGGTGCAGCAGACCGGCATAGATCTGCTCGTCGCCGACCACGCCGATCATCCGCCCGTCGGCCACCACGATCACCGGCCAGCCGGTGCGGTGGCGCAGATCGATCGCCTGCGACAGCGTCAGGTCCGGCGGCACCAGCACGATGTCCCGGCAATCGTCGGGGTCGAAGTCGAGATCGGCCGCGAAGGCGCGAAGCCGCGCGTCCCCCCCGGTCACCGTCGCCGCCGCGGGCGCGCCGGCGCCGTCCAGCACGACGCGGCTGGTGCCCGTCCAATCGAGCCGCAACGCCCCGTCCGGCAGGGTGTCCAAGCTGTCCACCGGCGCCATTACCGACGCGCAGCTCAACACGTTCAACGGGTTCATATGGGCGACGAAATTGGCGACGTATTCGCTCGCCGGGTTCAGCACGATCTCTTCCGGCGTGCCGATCTGGACGATCCGGCCGCCTTCCATGATGGCGATGTGGTTGCCCAGCTTCAGCGCCTCGTCGAGGTCATGGCTGACGAACAGAATGGTCTTGCGCAGCCGCCGCTGCAGCGACAACAGCTCGTCCTGCAGATGGGTGCGGATCAGCGGGTCGAGCGCGGAGAACGGCTCGTCCATCAGCAGGATGTCGGCGTCGGTGGCGAAGGCGCGGGCGAGGCCGACCCGCTGCTGCATCCCGCCCGACAGCTCATGGGCGTATTTGTCGCCCCAGGCGCCGAGGCCGACCAGGTCGAGCTTCTCCGTGACGATCGCCTCGCGCTCGGCCGCCGGCATGCCGCGCAGCTCCAGGCCGAGGCCGACATTCTGGCGCACCGTGCACCAGGGCAGCAGCGCGAATTGCTGGAACACCATGGCGACGCGGCCCATGCGCAGCCGGCGCAGCGTCGCCGGATCGCAGGCCGCGACATCGACGGTCCCGCCGCCGTCGGCCACCAGCACCCGCCCGCCGGTCACCGGGTTCAGGCCGTTGACGGCGCGCAGCAGCGTCGACTTGCCGGAGCCCGACAGCCCCATCAGCACGCAGACTTCGCCCGGCGCCACCGACATGGTGCAGCCGCTGACGCCCAGCACGGTGTCGGTGGCTTCCAGGATCGCCTCCCGGCTCTGCCCCTCGCGGGCCAGCCGCGCCGCCTCGTCGGCCCGCTTGCCGAAGAAGATGTCGACATCCTCAAACGCGACGGCTGGGCCGGCGGCCGACTTGGCGGTGTCGACGCTCACCGCCCCGGCTCCGGATCGCCGCGGCGCTTGCACAGCCGGTCGAGGATGATCGCCAGCACGACGATCGACAGCCCGGCCTCCACGCCGGCCCCGATATTGACGGTGTTCAGCGCCTGCACCACCGGCTTGCCCAACCCGCCGGCCCCCACCAGGGCGGCGATCACCACCATGGACAAGGACAGCATGATGCACTGGGTCAGCCCGGTCATGATCGCCGGCATGGCATGCGGCAGCTCGACCCGCCACAGGAGCTGGCGGGGCCCCGCCCCGAAGCTCGCCACCGCCTCCTTCAACGGTCGCGGGGCGGATGAAATGCCGAGATAGGTCAGCCGGATCGGCGCCGGGATGGCGAAGATGACGGTGGAGATCAGCCCCGGCACCGGGCCCAGGCTGAACAGCACCAGCGTCGGGATCAGATAGACGAAGGGCGGGATCGTCTGCATCAGGTCGAGGACGGGGCGCAGCGCCTGATAGAGCCAGGGCCGGTGCGCCGCGGCGATGCCGATCGGCACGCCCAGGCTGACGCAGACCAGCGTGGCGAAGGCGACCAGCGAGAAGGTTTCGACCGTCGCCTCCCAGTAGCCGAGGTTGAGAATGAAGGCGAGGCCGAGCATCACCCCCGCCGCCAGCCGCCAGGAGCGCTGCAGATACCAGCCCAGCGCCCCGACCGCGGCGACCACCACCAGCGGCGGAAACCACAGCAGCCCGTCGCCCACCGCCTCGATCGCCCATTCCAGGCTGTCGGAGAAGATGTCGAAGGCCCAGGCGAAGTTGACGTAGACGAAGTCGATCGCCCGCTCTGTCCACTCGCCGACGGGGATCGGGTACGCGTTGAACCACTCTTCCATGGCGCCTTGGGCCCTTCTCGCTCAGGCGCCGCCGCGAAGAAAAGCGGCGCCACCGCCTGCGCCGCGGGGCGGCCCCGCCCTCTTGGCCAGCCAGAAGTCCCCTCCCCCTCGATGGGGGAGGGCCAGGGTGGGGGTGATGGCGACAAGGACCACCCCCTCCCAACCCTCCCCCATCGAGGGGGAGGGCTTCAACCGGGTGCGGCGATGACCGGCGATCGCCTCCGACCGGTTTGGCCGGACTTGCCGACGTCCCTATTGCGTGTGACGCCCCGCCCTACAGACCCAGATGGGCGCGCACGGCGGCCAACGGGTCGCCGCCGTCGCGCGTCGTCACGCCGTCCAGCCAGGGCTCGATGGTCTCCGGATGGGCGGCGAGCCAGGCGCGCGCCGCGTCGTCGGGATCGGCGTCGTCGTTCAAGACGGCGTCCATCAGCTCGTTCTCCATCGCCAGGGTGAACGAGAGGTTCTCCAGGAACTGGCCGACATTGGCGCAGTCGTCGCGATAGCCGCGGCGCACCGTGGTGTAGATCGTCGCCCCGCCGAGATTGGGGCCGAACCAGTCGTCGCCGCCGGTCAGATAGGCCATCTCGAAGCGCGCGTTCATCGGATGCGGCTCCCAGCCCAGGAAGACCACGCCCTCGTCGCGCCGGGCGGCCCGCTGGACCTGGGACAGCATCCCCTGCTCGGAGCTTTCCACCAGCTCGAACCCGCCGAGGCCGAAGGCATCGCTCTCGATCATCTCCAAGATCAGCCGGTTGCCGTCATTGCCGGGCTCGATCCCGTAGATCGTGCTCTCCAGATCCTCCGCGAATTCGGCGATGTCGGCGAAGTCGGTCAGGCCCGCGTCGTAGAGCGCTTGGTTCACGGCCAACGTGTATTTGGCGCCTTCCAGATTGATGCGCACCTGCTCGATCGACCCGTCGTCGAGATAGGGCCGGATATCCGACTCCATGGTCGGCATCCAGTTGTCCAGGAAGACGTCGATATCGCCGTTCTCCATGCTGGCGAAGGTCACCGGCAGCGACAGCAACTCGCGCTCCACGGTGTAGCCGAGCGGTTCGAGAACCTGGGTGGCGGCGGCGTTGATGACGGTGTTGTCGGTCCAGCCGACATCGGCCATGCGCACGGTGGCGCAAGCCTCGTCCTCGGCCAGCGCCGGGGTCGCGCCGATCGCGGCGGCGGCCATCACGGCGACGGTCGTGATGGCGGAACGGATCGGGTGATGGATCACGGGACGGGCCTCCTCGCTTGCTCTATGGGCTTGCTCTTGGGCTTGCTCTTGGGGACGTTGACCGTCTCACCCCTGCACCATACATTGATTGAATGATCAATCAACCCTTCAGCCCTCAATGGGTGGGCCCGGACCCGGCGCTCGCCGGGTCGCCGTCCCCGGGACCGGTTGATGCTGCGATCGGGCAGTGAAGCCCGTCGGCGTCAGCTTGTCGACGCCGCGCTTGCCACCATCGCCGATGCCGGCTTCCACGGCGCCAATCTGCTGGAGATCGCCCGGCGCGCCGGCGTGTCGAGCGGCCTGATCGCCCATCATTTCGGCGACAAGGACGGGTTGATGGAGGCGGCCTTCCGGCGGCTGACCGGGGATCTCGGCCGCGCGCTGCTGGCGCGCTACCGGACCGCCGAGACGCCGGAGGACCGGTTGGCGGCGATCATCGACGCCAATCTGGAGGCCCGGCAGATGAGCCTGCCGGCGGCGCGCGTCTGGCTCGCCTTCTGGCACGAGGCGCTGCACGCACCGCGCATCGCCCGCATCCTGCGCGCCAATCGCCGCCGCCTCTACGACAACCTGGCGCACGCGCTGTCGGGCCTGCTGCCGCGCGATCGTGCGGCGACGGTGGCGCGGCTGGTCGCCGGCCTGATCGACGGGGTGTGGCTGCGCACGCTGCACGATCACGGCCCCGCCGGCAGCACCGCCGCCCGCGCCATGGTGATGGACGCCGCAAGGGCGATGATCGCCGCGGCCGAAGACCCAGATACGGGCACCGAAACGCCGCGCAAGGCGGCCTCGCCCCCGCGGGCGAACGCTCTCAACTGACACCGGCCGGGCCTCGGGTGCCTAGTGGTTCGAATCTGACAGATGCGTCCCGCATCTGTCAGTGAATTCGAACCACAAGACTATGAATCTAGTGGTGCTTCTGCCGAAGCGGATGGGAACCATCCGCTTCGGCCGCACCACTAGGCGTCGTCCGAAAACCGACGCCCCGCCAAGGCAAGGAGCCGCCCAACACCAGCGAAGACATCCGTCTCTTGAAAAATACTCTCATTTAGAAAGAGAATGGCGCGCCGTACGATTCAGAAGATGGCAAATATCTAGATACTTTCAACACAAAGCTTCAGCCAACGCTCGCCGAACGACCTTGAATTCAGTGCAGTTTCAATGATCGATGGAGGCATGGGCGATGGAGCAGGTGGAGGAGCAGACGCAGGAGGAGACGGCGGAGGAGCCGTTCGATTTCGGCGATGATGCCGAAGATCGGTCGACGACCGACACGGCGGACTTCGTCCCGATCCTACCGCCAGACGTCTCCACGCCAGGAAGGCCTGCACCGACTCTCGGCGACCTTATGGAGGTGCTGTCAGAGCATCGCCTGTTGATCATCGCAGGATCGGCATCGAACAAGCGCGAGCTGGCCCGCCGATGCGCCTGGGAGATGGCGGAATACCTCAGGGACGAGGCGCCGGATGACGACCCGCCGGTGGCGCTGGAGAAGCGGCCGGCCTTGCAGTCCTTCGATCTGCTCCTGCATCTGGAAAGCCGCAAGGAGCCCGCCGTCTTCGTGCTCCCGCACATGGACCCGGCGGAGATCAATCGCAACCTCACGGCGTTGAAGGAGGCGGCGGGCCAGCGCCACTGGGTGCTGATCGCCACGGATCGACCGCGCGAAAGCTGGCATCTGGACAGCACGCTCGCGCCGGTCTGGCAGGAACCCGAAGAATCCAAGCTCTATGCCCCGGGCGACCTGGAACGCTATCTGCGCGACCGGATCGGCGATGCGGACCGGTCGGGCCTGCAAGCAGCCTTTCCCGGCGACGACGCCTGGCATCGCCTCGCCGTCGCGCTCGGGTTTCCCCGCGCCGTGGAGACCTTTGCCCGGCTCTGGGCGGCACGCGCCGCCGACGATCGCGTGGCGGACCTGGTGGAGGCGGCGCGACAGCAAGATCAAGCGGTGCAGGACTGGTACCATCACAGTCTCGATCCGCGGGAGAAAATGGTCGCGATCGCTCTGGCGCTGTTCGACGGTCTGGAGGAGGATCTCGCCTTCGCCGCCATCGACCGCCTCATGGAGGGCGCCTGGAGCAAACGGGACGCCGCCTTCGCCTTCATCGACTACGGCGATCTCACCAATCTCGGTCAGTACTTCACCTTCGACCGTGACGAGTCCGGGTGCGGACGCCTGCGGACGATCGGCGACGGGACGCGGACCCACATCATCGCGGCGGCCTGGAAGAACCAGCGCCGGCAGATCAT
Organism: Alphaproteobacteria bacterium; assembly: GCA_028284045.1. Lineage (GTDB taxonomy): Bacteria > Pseudomonadota > Alphaproteobacteria > DSM-16000 > Inquilinaceae > JANQSN01. Next base: position 30,274 of record JANQSN010000019.1, read on the forward strand.
CGCCGCCTTGCCAGAACTCGTCCGGCTGGCGCTGGGCAGCGCCAACGAGTCACCGATACCGGTGCCGACGCCGCAGCTCGATCGACAACTCCAATGGCTGCGCGAGTCCGTGTCTGGCGCGATCGGCGAGGTGTGCCGCTTGTCCCTCGACTCCGCCGAACCGCATTTGTTGCAGCTCGTCGGGTCACAACACAGCTCCGCCTACCGCGTCGTCGCGTCGGCGCTCAGACGCGTGCGCGCCGCCGGCGACGGCGCGGCGGTCTTCGCCTTGCTGGAGCGCTGGCGCTCGCAAAGCGAACCGCTCAGGTTTCTTCAACGAACGCGCAAGCTGGGCAGGGCGAAGGTGTCGACCCGCATCGGATCGGCCATCGTTCATGTCGTCGGGCAGCTCGCTCTTGAGGATGCGTTCGACGCACTGCACGAGACCAACAAGCGATTGCTGCTGGCCTATGTCTCGTCCGGCAATCGGGGGATTATCGAACGCTTGGCGTTCGATGCGCTGCCCCGGATCGTTCCCAACCACCCCAATCAGCTTATCGCGCTGACCGACGACATCCTGGATCGGGCGCGCGACCGGGACGAAACGACCCAGCTCATCTGCCTCGGTCTCGGCACCGGTTTCGCGTTCGCGGCACGCGCCCATGGTCGACCCATCGAAGACCAGATGGAGCGGTGGATTGCCGACGGCCTCGAACAGGCATCGGGTGCGATCGATCTCGACGCCGTCGACGCGCGTGAGAAGCGGCTCGCGATGTGCGCCCATATGCTCGGCGCCACGCGAAGCGGCCGGCGGATCAGCAAAGGCCTGACGCCGCTGTCCGCCGTCAGGAAGCTCGGCAGTATCCTCGATGTGGAACGACACGGCTTCGTCCGCGAGGCGGCAGTTTCCGCCGTGCACTGGTTGATGCGGTTCGAGTTCGAGCAGGTTGCGGCGGCGCTGCCTGAACTGATCGAGCGCTTCAGGCCGAAGGAGCGGCACGGCTTGGTCGAGCGCATGGTGAACCTGCACTGTCTGCAGAGGAGCCGGCAGGAGGGCGGCGATACCCGCGTCCTACTCAACGGGTACTGGTGCCCGATCTGGTATGACAGCCCCACGCCCAACACCCTCGTCCAAGACAGCGCTTTCGAATGGTCGCGATCGGCCCGCCGTGAATCGGGCGTCGAGTTCGCCGCCGACGTCATCGGCGAGATCAGAAGCGTCATGGAGCGCGAGCAGGAGGACCGGCGCGCGCAGCTCCTCGAAGAACGCAGAGCCGCCGCCGAGCGCCAGGATAGGCTGGAGACGCAGGCGCCCGCCGAGATCGGGCACTACAAGGTCGACCTGGGCTTCCTGGAGCGCACGGTCGCGGTCGGTCTGGCCACCATCGACGCGCCGGAACAACGCCATGCCGTAAGCGGCCTCCTGGCCTCGATCCTGCGCAGATCCGACAGTGAGGCGGAGGACGTGATCGCGCGCTTTCAACGCGAACAGGCGAGCGGACTTGAAGATGTGGCGCTGAGAGCGCGAAGGGCGCGCTGGGTCGCGCGGAACCTGCGCACGGTGCTCGGCGTCCCCGCGGTGCTGATCTTCCTTTTGGTGGTCGCCGCCGCTCTATGAGCGCGAACCCCGACAGGCAGGCGCGGCGCATCGAGGCCATCGTCGACCGGATCATCGAAGCGCTGCAGGCCGGCCCCGACGTCACCGATGCTGAGACGCAGGCGGTCGTGGACCTGGTGCTGACCGGCGCCGGCCCGGACGCCGCAAGCCGCATCACGGCGCAGCCCGGTCGATCGCGCAGCGACATCGAAGCCCTGGTGCGGATCCGCTATACGCAGTCTGCGCCCCGCCGCACCATGCTGGACCTGCTGGGCGAACCCCGGCCGCCGGCGCGACGAGACGGGCGCCGGGTGTTCTTGAGCTATCGGCGCGAGGGCAGCGTCGATCTCGCCCGCCATGTCGCCGAGCGGTTGTCCCGGGCCCGCAATATCGGCGTGTTCTTCGACTACAAGTCGTTGCGCGCCGGACCCTTTCCCGACGCCATCGAGCGCGCGGTCAAGCAGTGCGATATCTTTACCCTGATTGTCGGTCCCAAGACCTGGGCGCGGATCGACACCCCCGAAGACTGGGTACGGCGCGAGATCGAGCTGGCACTTGATCAACAACGGTTAATCATACGCCTGATCGGTGAAGGTACCGCTCCTGACGCCACCCCTCTTCCCGAGTCGATTGCCGACATCAAACGGTGGAATTACATCATGATAGATAGTCAGAACTTTGAGGCCGCAGTCCAAAAGCTGATCGACTGGATCTCAACGGCGCCGCCCGGATCGCCTCGCCGCCTGTCTTGACGCGCCCGGCCGCGCGCGCGGGGCGCAGCCGACGACGCCTCACGCCGCGCCGAGATCGAAGACCTCGCCCGGAAAACTCTTCTCCAGGCGGATGTCGGCGGCGCGGGCGTGGCCCTCCATGCCCTCCAGGCGGGAGATCCGCGCCGTGGTCGCGGCAATGTCCCGGGCGCCCTCGGCCGTGGCCTGCTGCCAGGTCACCGTCTTCATGAACTTGTGGACCGACAGCCCGCCGGTGTAGCGCGCCGCCCCGGAGGTCGGCAGCACATGGTTGGGGCCGGCGCATTTGTCGCCGAACGACACCGTCGTCTCCGCACCCAGGAACAGCGAGCCGTACGCACTGAGCCGGCCGCGCCACCAGTCGAGATCGGCGGCCTGGACATGCAGGTGCTCCGGCGCGATCTCGTCGGAGACGCGGGCCATCGCCTCGCGGTCGGCGCACAAGATCACCTCCGCACAGTCGCGCCAGGCAGCCGTCGCGCTGGCGGCATTCGCCTCCGGCAAGGTCGCGATCAGCCGGGGCACCGCGGCGATCACCGCCTCGCCCAACGCCCGGTCGGTGGTGACCAGCCAGACCGGGGAGTTCGCCCCGTGCTCCGCCTGGCTGACCAGGTCCCAGGCGACGGTGTCCGCCTCGGCCGTTTCATCGGCGATCACCAGGCTGTCGGTCGGCCCGGCCACCATGTCGATGCCGACCCGGCCGAACAGCAGGCGCTTGGCCTCCGCCACATACTGGTTGCCCGGGCCGACCAGGATGTCGGCACTCGGCAGGCCGAACAGCCCGAACGCCATAGCCGCCACGCCCTGCACCCCGCCGAGATTGAGCACCGTGTCGGCCCCGCACAGCGTCATGGTGTAGAGGATGGCCGGCGGCACGCCGACGCCCGGCCGCGGCGGCGAGCAGGCGACGATCCGCCCGACCCCGGCGACCCGCGCCGTCGTGATGGTCATGATCGCCGAGGCGACATGGGCATAGCGCCCACCCGGCACATAGCAGCCGGCGGTGGCGACCGGAATGTGCTTCTGCCCAGCGCGGAAGCCCGGCACGACCTCGATCTCGCACGCGCTCAGCGTCGCCTTCTGCGCCTCGGCGAAGCGGCGGATATTGTCGTGGGCGAAGCGGATGTCGTCCTTCACCCGCTGGGGCAAGGCCGCCTCCGCCGCCGCCTTCGCCGCCGGCCCAACGACGATGTCGCCCTCCCAGCGGTCGAACTCGGCGGCCAGCCGGCGCACCGTCGCCTCGCCGCCGGCCTCGATCTCCTCCAACAGGGCGCGCACCCGCTGGCTGTCGTCGCGCGCGTCGGCCTCGGGCGGCCGGGCCGCCCGCTTCAGGTACTCCGTCATGGCCCTATCCGTCTTCTCGAACGTCGGTTTATTTCTTGTGATCGGCGCGCCGGAACGCCCCCTGGACGATCCGGTCGATGACCATGGCGCACAGCAGGATGGCGACCCCGCCCAGCAGGCCGGGTCCCTTGGCGGCATACTGCAGCGCCTCCAGGATCACCTTGCCGAGCCCGCCGCCGCCGATCAGCGAGATGATCACCACCATCGACAGGCACATCAGGATGGTCTGGTTGACCCCGGTCATGATCGACGGCAGGGCCAGCGGCACCTCGACATCCGTCAACAGCTTCCAGCGCGAGGCGCCGAAGGCGGTCGCCGCCTCCTTGATGCTCTTAGGCACGCCGCGCATGCCCAGCGCCGTCAGGCGGATCACCGGCGGCATGCCGAAGATGATGGTCGCCAGGATGCCCGGCGGGTTGCCGGTGCCGAAGAAGGCGATGATCGGGATCAGATAGACGAAGGCCGGCAGCGTCTGCATCAGGTCCAGAACCGGCTCCGCGAAGCGGTAGGCCCGCTGCGACTTGCCGAACCAGATGCCCAGCGGTATGCCGACGATCACGCAGATGATCACGGCGGCGCCGACCAGCGCCACCGTCTCCATCGCGATCTCCCAATAGCCGAGGAAGGCGATATAGGCCATCGCCGCGGCGGTGAAGATCGCCACCCGCGGCCCGGCCGACCGCCAGGCGACGACGCAGATCACCGTCATCACCACGGGCCAGGGCGCGCCCATCAGCGCCAGCGCCAGCGTATTGAGGATCGAGCGCAGCGCACCGACGATGGTGTCGAACCAGCCGGCCCCGCCGGCCGCCGCGGCGTCGATCTGGGTCTCCAGCCAGCGGGCGAGCAGCGTGTAGTGATCGGGATCGGCCGGGAAGGTCGTCATCTCGATCAGCGGGCTCTCGACCGTGAACTTGTAGATGGTCAAGGGCGCGATCGCCAAGGTGAGCGCGATGCCGAGCAGCACATTGGTCCGCCGCAGGCCCGACGGCACCCGTTCCGGCGCGATCCGCCAGGCGGAGTACTGCCGCTCATAGACCAGGTTGGCGGTCAGCCCCTGGACCAGCTTCAAGACCAAGAGCAGGCCGAGGCCGGTCAACAGAATGGCCAGCGCATCGGCGGCGGCGGCATCGGCCGCCTCGCGGCTGCGCTCCGCCGCGCGCATCAGGTTGTCCGCCATGGTCTCGAAGCGGGCGGGGTCCTCCCCGGCGGCGCGCGCGGCATCGGCATCGGCGAGGAACTGGTTGGCACGGTCCGCCTGACGGTCCGCCTGGGCCAAGTCGTCGGCGCCGAGGTCGCCCCAGGCGCCGCGGCCGATCTGCACCCAGGCGATGATCTCCAGCAACAGGAAGCCCCAGAAGAAGCTCCACACCCCGCGCGCCGCCGCCCAGATCGGCCCGAGCAGCGCCGCCGCCCCGTTGAAGGTCAGCGGCACGCCGCCGGCAGCCTCATGGATGCGGTGAAAGGTCGAGGCGTAGTAGGCGCCGTTGGAGCCGGCGAAGTCGGCGATGGAGGCGTCGAGGGCGCGACGGTCGACCTCGACCTCCGACGCGGCGGCGACTTGGGGGGCGGCCTCGGCGGGCGGCGCGGTGCCCGCGCCGAGCGGAATGTCGGTCATGCCCGGCCTCCTTGAATGCCGCGCAGCAGCGTGGCCTTGGTGACGATGCCGACCGGTGCGCCGCCGTCGGTGATGATGACCGGCTCTTCGGAACCCACCGAGAGATCGATCAGATGGTCGAGATCGGCACTTTCATCGGCGCGCGGGCCGCCGTTCAGCGGGCCGGGATGGCTCTCGATCGGCTCCATGATGGTGTGTGCGCGCACCAACTTCAGCCGCGAGATGCCCTGCACGAACTCCCGCACATAGTCGTCGGCGGGGTTGGTGACGATCTCTTCCGCCGTGCCGATCTGGACGATCACGCCGTCCTTCATGATGGCGATGCGGTGGCCGATGCGGATCGCCTCGTCGAGGTCGTGGGTGATGAACAGCGTGGTCTTGCCCAGCCGCTCCACCAGCGCCTTGAACTGGTCCTGCAACTGCAGGCGGATCAGCGGATCGAGCGCGGAGAACGGCTCGTCCATCAGCAGCACCTCCGGGTCGGAGGCGAGCGCGCGGGCGATGCCGACGCGCTGCTGCATGCCGCCGGACAGCTCGTCGGGCAGCCGGTCCTCGAACCCTTCGAGATTGACCAGCTTCAGCGTGTGGTCGGAGACCGCCCAGCGCCGCGACTTCGGCACGCCGCGAACCTCCAGCGGATAGGCGACGTTGTCGCGCACCGAACGGTGCGGCATCAGCGCCATGTGCTGGAACACCATGCCGATATGGCGGGCCCGCACCTCGCGCAACGCCGCCGGCGACAGTGCGCCCAGGTCGCGGCCCAGCACGTCGATACGGCCCGTCGTCGGCTCGATCAGCCGGTTGATGTGGCGCACCAGCGTCGACTTGCCGGACCCGGACAGGCCCATGATGCAGAAGGTCTCGCCGCGCGCGACCTCGAAGCTGGCGTCCTGAACGCCGACGACGCAGCCGTAACGCTCCAGCGCCTCGGCCTTGCTGAGGCCGTCCGACTGAATGGCGGACATCGCCTCCTGGGCGCGTCCGCCGAATACCTTCCAGACACCCGACAGCTTGACGGCCGGCTCGCTCATGGCGATGGCCCTCCTCTATGGGGCGGCCGCCGGCACGACAAACGGCCGGCGGCCCCCGGGCAGGGCGCTACCCGTCCGGCGGTCCGCGCTCCGCGGCCCACCGACCCTCAGGCAACGCCCTCGGCCAAACGATGGAGAGGAAAGGGGTTCGGCCGGCCGCCAGCGCCGCCAGCCGGACCCTTGCACCCATCGTCACTGGGTCAGCCAGTCGATCACCATGTCCTGGTTCGCGTCGACCCAGGTGCGGGCGTAGTCGGCCGGATCGGTGCCCTCGATCACCAGCTCGTAGCCCATGTCGCTGAGCATCTCGCCTTCCATCGCGTAGTTCTGGAAGAGCGCGGCGACCTCCGGGAAGTCGGACTCCAGCGACTTGGCGTAGTGCAGGTGCAAGGTCGCCCCGTTCCACGCGGTCGACGCCTCCGACATTTCGAGCCAGGCCGGGTCATCGGTCGGCTGGACGATGGTCCAGGTGTCGGGGTCGTGCGCCGGCTCCTCCAGCACGACCAGGTCGTGCACGACGAAGATGTAGTGTGGGGAGTAGCAGAAGCCGATCCACGGCTCGCCCGCCTCCACGGCGTTGTCGAGGTTGGCGTACGCGATGGTCTCGTCGTACTCCTCGATGTCGAGGGTCTCCTCATAGCCGTACGACCGGGCGCGGATGCGCTCGATGATCGTCGAGGCCCAGCCCGGCGCGCCGATCCACAGCTCGCCGCGGCCGTCGCCATTGGCGTCGAAGATCGCCGCCTTCTCCGGATCGGTCAGGTCGGTGATGGAGGTGACGCCCATCTCCTCGGCGACGTAGCGGGGCACGCACATGCCCTGCTCGGCCCGCACGCCGTTCATGTTCTGCACGACGGTGCCGTTATCGTTCACATAGGTGTCGTGAAGGTTCTGCTGGTTGGGCAGCCAGACTTCCGGATGGGCATGCATCGAGCCCTTGTCCATCGCCTCGAAGACGATCGGATTGGTGCCGTTCTGCAGTTCCACGTCGAGGCCGAGATTCTCCTCGATCACCAGCTCCAGGATATGGGCGGTGGCGTTCACCGACGGCCAGTTGGGCACGCCGATGACGATATCGGCGGCCGAGGCGGCCCCGGTGACGGTCAGACTGGCGCCGGCCAGCGCGAGCACTGAAGTCGTTCTGTTCACGGCTGGATACTCCCTGTTTGGATCCGTGTCCGGGTGTTTATTGGCACAAAGTCACGCCGCGCCCGGCACCTCCGCGGCGAAAGGGTGGGACGTACGGGCCGCATCGACGATCGCCGCGGCCAGCACATCCATTGCATCGAGGATCGGGATCTCCGCCGGCAGCGCATCGGCGATCACCGACAGCTCCGTACAGGCGATCAACAGAAGGTCGGCACCGTCGCGATGCAGCGCGTCGGCGACCTCGGCCAGCGTCTGCCGGGCGGCAGCATCGGCCGCGCCGGCCTTGACCGCGCGGATCACGCCCATGACGTCGTCCTGGCGGGCCGGAAAAGCGACCTCGACCCCCAGCGGGCGGAAGGCCGCGTCGTAGAGCCCGGTCAACCGCACGGCGGTGGAGGCCAGCATGCCGACCCGGCGAAGACCCGGGCGGGTCGCAGCGGCCTGTCGGGCGGTCAGCGTCACCATGTCCAAAACCGGTACGGTGCCCGCCGCCGCGCGGATCTCCGCCAGATAGGCATGCGCCGTGTTGCACGGCATCGCCAGCGCGGTCGCCCCCATGGCGACCAGCCGCCGGGTCATCGCGGCCAGGGTCGGCGCCGGGCTTTCGCCGGTGCCCTCGATCAGCGCGGCGATGCGCGATGGCACTTGCGGATTGTTGTCGACCATCAGATGCACATGGTCGGCGTCGTCCTGGGCCGGCGTCGCGGCGACGACGCGGCGCATCAGGTCGATGGTCGCGTCCGGCCCCATGCCGCCGAGGATGCCGATCACCCGCCGGCTCCGTCGACCGTGCGCGCCGACGGCGCGTCCCCGAGGGTGCGGTCATTGGCCGGCTGCGCCGCCAGGATCTCCGCCAACGACCGCGCGATGATCTGCGCGATGGTGCGGCAGTCCTCGACGCTGAAGGTCAGGGGCAGGCGCATGTCGAACAGCCCCGCGAGGATCCGGTCGGTCGCCGGCAGCGGCTGGCTTCCGAGATAGCGCCAATGGTCGTGCCGGCTGGTGTAGCCGGCGGGCGCGGCGGCACCGAACCATTTCAGCTCGACCCCGCGCCGCCGGCAGCGCGCCAGCAGCGCTTGCGCGTCCGCCGGGTCGAGACCCTCGCATAGGAATTGAATGGAACTGCCGACGAAACGCTCCGCCGCCGGACGGTGCGGCAGGCGCAAGCCCGGCACGCCGTCGAGCGTCTCCGTCACCGCCCGGTAGCGGGCGTTCCAGCGCTCCGCATTGATCGCCAGTTGGGCGAGCTGCGGGCGCAGGATGGCGGCGCGCAGGTCGTCCATGCGCCCGCTCATATTGGCGGTGTCCAGCGAGACGTCGCCATAGGCCACGGGCGCCGGCCCGGCGAGATGGCGGTCGTGGAACATGTAGGATCCCGACAGCACCACGGCGCGGGCCATCAGGTCGCCATCGTCGGTGGTCAGCAAGCCGCCTTCGCCGGAGTTGATGTGCTTGTAGGTCTGGGTGCTGAAGCACGCGGCCACACCGAAGCTGCCGCTGGGGCGATGGTTCCAGGCCGCCCCCATGGTGTGGGCGCAGTCCTCGATCAGGGCGACGCCGTGATGGGCCAAGAGCCGGCCCAGCCGGTCCATATCGGTGATGTGCCCGCGCATGTGCGACAACAGCAGCAGGCGGGCGCCCGTGTCGGCGATCTTGGCGTCGAGATCGTCGAGGTCGATGGTCAGCTCCGGACCGGTCTCCACCAGGACCGGCCGGCCGCCGACGGCGGCGATCGCCCCCGGCACCGGCGACAGGGTGAAGGCGTTGGTCAGCACCGGATCGCCCGATGCGACCCCATGGGCGCGCAACGCCAACTGCATGGCATAGCCGCCCGACGCGCAGGCCAGGCAGTAGCGCACGCCCAACAGGTCGGCGAATTCCCGCTCCAGCAACGCCGTCTCCGACACCTCGTCGGCGACGGTGTTGTAGCGGTGCAGGCGTCCCGACCGCATGACCGCCACCGCCCGCTCGATCGCCGCCTCCGGAATCGGCTCCTGCTGCGTGAAGCTGCCGGAGAACACCGGATCGGCGGGCGTCGGCTCGGTCATGGTATCGCTCACGCCGCCTGGGCCCGGTGCTCGGCCTCGAAGGCCGCCAGATAGCCGAACAGGCCGGCGGACCCGCCGGTATGCAGGAAGACCACGCGCTGGCCCTTGGCGAACTGCCCCTTGCGGATCAGGTCGATCAGGCCCGCGGCCCCCTTGCCCGAATAGACCGGGTCGAGAAGGATGCCTTCGGTCTGGGCGAACATGCGGATCGCCTCGAAGGTACTGGGGGCGGGCAGGCCGTAGCCTTCGCCGACATAGTCGCAATTGGCGACCACGTCGTCGGGCGCGACCAGGCCGGGCACGCCCAGCTTCTCCGCCGTCGCGGCCGCCAGGCGGAACACGTTCTCTTCCTGCTTGGCGCGCGGCACGCGTACGCCGATGCCGAGCAGCGGCACCTGGGCGTTGATGCCCTTCAGCCCGGTCACCAGCCCGGCCTGGGTGCCGGCGCTGCCGGTAGCGTGCACCAGATGGTCGATGCGCAGGCCCATGGTGTCGGCCTGGGTGATCAGCTCGATGGCGCAGTTGACATAGCCCAGCGCACCGGTCGGGTTCGATCCGCCGCCGGGGATCAGATAGACCTTACGGCCGGCGGCCGACAGCCGCTCGCCCAAGGCGGCCAGCTCCGCGTTCATGTCGGCGCCGCCGGGCCGCGTCTCCGTCACCGCCCCATGCACATGGTCCAAGAGGACGTTGCCGTTGCGGGTGTAGTCGGGATCGTTGGAGCCGATCCGGTCCTCCAGCAGGATGTGGCAATCCATGCCCAGCCGCGCCGCCGCCGCTGCGGTCTGGCGGGCGTGGTTGGACTGGGTGGCGCCATGGGTGATGACGATGTCGGCGGCCTGGTCGACCGCCTCGGCCATCAGGAATTCCAGCTTGCGGGTCTTGTTGCCGCCGGTCGACAGACCGGTGCAATCGTCGCGCTTGATCCAGATTTCCGGTCCGCCGAGCGCCGCGGACAGCCGCTCCAACGGTTCCAGCGGGGTCGGCAGGTGCCCCAGACGCAGGCGGGGAAAACGCGCAAGATGCATAATTCTTCCTCGGCTTCGCAAACCGGCTCATTGGAGACCGGCTTGGAGGCTAGGGCGATACAATCCTATACTTCAACTGCGAATTTATGATCCTATTATGCAGAATCTGCATAATGTGGGGCAACGATGCGTCTGGAGTGGCTGGAGGACATCCTCGCCGTCATCGAAACCGGCTCCTTCAACAGCGCCGCGGAGCGCCGCTATCTGACCCAGCCGGCGTTCTCCCGGCGGCTGCGCGCGATCGAGGCCTATGTCGGCGTCGAGCTGTTCGACCGGTCGCGCAAACCCGCCCAGCTCAAGCCGGAGCTGATCGGCCAACACGACCGCATGCGCGAGCTGGCCGACGGTCTGAGCGAGCTGCTGGACGAGCTGCGCCAGCGCGACCGCGCCACCCGCAACCGCATCGTCATCGCCAGCCAGCACGCCATCACCACATCGACCGCGCCGGCCATCGTCGACCGTCTGTCGTCCGACAATCTTCAGATCCGCCTGCGTTCGGCCAATCGCGACGAGTGCTTCGCCCATCTGATCACCAAGCGGGCGGACCTGACGCTGGTCTACAGCATCGCCGAAGAAGGCACGCTGCCGCACGAGGAGTTCCTCGACCGCCGGGTCGTCGGGGCGGAGCGGCTGGTGCCGGTGTTCGCCACGGCCGCGCTGGACCGGCTGAACGAGACCTACGCCCGGGGCAGCCTGCCGGTGGTCGCCTACCCACGGGACGTCTTCCTCGGCGCCCTGCAGTCCCAGCACCTGTTTCCCCGCCTGCGCGGCGCCGTCGCCCTGCAGGCCAAGGTGGAAACCGCCCTGACCCTGGCTGCCCTGCAATTCGCCCGCAACGGCTTCGGCGTCGCCTGGGTGCCGGCCTCGCTGGCCGCCGACGACGTGGCGCGCGGCACGTTGACGGAACTCGGCGGCACCCTGCCCGTGCAGAGCCTGACCATCGTCGCGCTGCGCCAGCGCGGCCGGCAGTCCCCGGCGATCGAGCGGGTGTGGCGGCTGATCGAGGCCGGCCTCGGCCCGATCGTCGACCCGGGCGCCCAGACCGCCTGAGGGCGGACTGAGAGCGTGCCGATCCGGCGGCCTATTTGCCGATGGCCTTGGCGCCGTCGGCCGGGGCGGCCGGCGGCGGGCGCACCGCGCCGATGATCTCGGGGCCCTGTCCGGTACGCTCCGCCTCGCTGCCCTGCAGCAGGTGCAGGCCGGCACGGATGACCTCACCGACGTTGCGATAACGACCGGTGTCGACAAGGTCCTGGATCAGGCTTTCCTGGGCTTCTGACAGAACGATGTTGCGCGTCGGCATGACGACGGTCCTGAAGTGCGGAAGCTCTATGCTGCACTGCACCCTATACGCCGCGACGCACCGATCGGTCGAGAGGGGTTTTTGTCGGATATCGACGGCGGCGCCAGCCGACCGCCCATCGTTTCAGCACGCCGGCGATGGCCCGCCGAAGGCCTCTTCAACCGCGCAGCTTGGTGGCGACGGCCGATCCGCCTGATGCGTTTGACCGGCCGATAGGATGCTCGCCTCAGGATCGATGCCGGGCGCGGAGATGACCCACACCGGCTGTCGACCGTCCGCCGGACCACGCGCCGGCCAGCGGCAATTGGCGCGGTCTACCGACGCTCCAGCCGTACCAGGGTCTCGTCCAGCGCCGACAGGAAGCGGGAGCGATCGGCCTTGGCGAAGGGCGGCGGGCCGCCGATCTGGCTGCCGCCGGCCCGAAGATCGGCCATGATGGCCCGGGTCGCGACCGCCGCGCCGATGGAGGCATCGGTGAACGGCTTGCCGTTCGGCGCGATCACCGCCGCGCCGGCCTTCAGGCACCGGTCGGCGAGCAGGATGTCGGCGGTCACCACCACCGTCTTCGCCCCGGCCCGTTCGGCGATATGGTCGTCGGCGGCATCGAAGCCGTCGCCGACCACCGCGCGGGTGACCAGAGGATGGTCCGGGGTGCGCAGATAGCTGTTGGAGACGACGGTGACCGGCGTGCCGCGGCGGAAGGCGACCTTGTAGATCTCCTCCTTCACCGGGCAGGCATCGGCATCCACCAGAATGTGCGGCCCGTGGGGCTGTCCTGCGTCCTCAGGGTCGGCATCGGTCGTGCGCTGGATCATCGGGAACCGATTGGCAAGGCGCCGGGCAGAGAAGACGAACCCTCTGGGCTACCAACCGGCGGTAACGCGCAGCCGCCGTGTCATAGCACAGGCGTAAGATACCTGCTGCGCTCAAGCGCGATTGTCCCGCGACATTCGTCTTGCTGATAGGCCCCGCTCGCCTCGGTGCCGCCGAACCGCAAAGCCAAACTGGTCAGGTTGCCGTTCGAGACATCGAAGTCTCTTGCCTGCCCATCGGCGGCAATCTCGGCGGTCACCCGGATGCGTTGGCCGTCAGGTGCATCGACGACAGCAACCATCTCGCCGCGCATGACCCGGGCGGTGATCGGCATGCTCTGACGGCAGGCTTCGCTGGACGCGTCCCCGCGAACCGCTCCGTCCCACTCTCCGTCAAAGGTGCGGACTGGGTCGCTGGAGGTGGGCGATGTGCTCTGACACGCCGCGACCGTCAATGTCGAGGCGGCAAGAACAATCATGAGAGAGCACAATTTCACGATTTCATCTCCCTGTTTGCAACCTCAAGTTACAGAATCTCTCTGCTGTTCGTAAAGGCCTCACCCAACCACCAACGTTCATGCATCGCGGCTGATGACCTGCAGATCGGAACTGCTGATGTCAGATGCTCCCAGGCCATAGATCACCGCTGAGGCCGGTCTCCTTCCGCTTGGGTCGCCGTCGTCCCGGAACGGCGGGGCGACTGGCATCCCACAAAAAGTTAGGCCGCCGCCTAATTTTTCATTGCCTTCCCGTTCGACCCGCATATACTAAGGTTTATGCCTAACGAACACGATTCCCTCGACACCGTCTTCCACGCGCTGGCCGACCCGACGCGCCGGGCGGTGCTGCAGCGGCTGACCCGCGGCCCCGCCTCGGTCAGCGAGCTGGCGGATCCGTTCGAGATGGCCCTGCCCTCCTTCCTGCAGCATCTCCGGGTGCTGGAGGACAGCGGCCTGGTCCGCTCGCGCAAGCAGGGCCGGGTGCGCACCTGTGAAATGGCGCCGGAACCGCTGGGCGAAGCGGAACGCTGGATCGCCGACCAACGCGCCCTGTGGGAAGACCGCCTCGACCGCCTGGCCGCCTATCTCGACACCCTGCAATCGCGCCCGCAACCGGAGGACGGTGATGCCTGACGACCCGATGGCGAACGCCCCTGCCCCGCGCATCGTCTCGCGCGAAGACTGGCTGCTGGCCCGCAAGGCCCTGCTGGCCAAGGAGCGCGAGGTCACCCATCTGCGCGACCGGCTCAACGCGGAGCGTCGCGCCCTGCCCTGGGTGCGGGTGGAGGAGGACTACGTCTTCCAGTCGATCGACGGGCCGACGAGCTTGGCGGACCTGTTCGACGGGCGCAGCCAGCTCGTCATCCAGCACTTCATGCTGACCCCAGGCTCGGATCACATCTGTAGCGGCTGCGCCGGCTCCGCCGACGGGGTCGACGCCGCGCGCCGACACTTCGAAAATGCCGATCTCGCCTTCGCCGCGGTCAGCCGCGCCTCGGTCGAGGAGATCGAGGCCGCGAAGCGCCGCATGGGCTGGACGTTCCGCTGGGTGTCCTCCGGCGGCACCACCTTCAACTACGACTACGGCGTTTCCTTCACGCCGGAACAGGTGGCCAGCGGCACCACCGGCTACAACTACGCCACCACGCCCTACGCGGCGGAGGAACTGCACGGCGTCAGCGTCTTCGCAAAGGACGCCACGGGCCAAGTGTTCCACACCTACTCTACCTATTCCCGCGGCAGCGAGACGCTGTTCTCGCCCTTCAGTTATCTCGACCTGGTGCCGAAGGGCCGCAACGAGACCGGCACGATGAGCTGGGTCAAGCTGCACGACGAATACGATGACGGTGCGGCGGCCGACGCGTGCTGTCACGCCACCCCCTGACCTCCAAGATCCGGGAGACATCCGATGCCCGACACCGCCACGGATACCGTCGCCACCCCGCAAGGGGCCGATTGCCAACTGGTCATCAACCGCGTGTTCGACGCGCCGCGCGAACTGGTCTGGGCCGCCTGGACCCAGCCGGAGCACATCGTTCGGTGGTGGGGTCCGCCGGGCGGCGGGACGTCGGATTGTGAGATCGATCTGCGCGTCGGCGGCCGCTTCCGGCTGACCTTGAAGGCACCCGACGGGTCGGAATTCCCCTGCAACGGCGTGTTTCGTGAGGTCGTGCCGCCGGCGCGGCTGGTCTATGAGGGGCCGGCCGCCAGCCCGTCGCCCTGCGGCGCCGGCCTGCCGCCCCGCGCCGTCGTCACCGTCACCTTCGACGCGGTCGAGGGCGGCACGGCGCTGACGATCACCACCGTCTTCGACACCGAGGCCGACCACGACGCCGCCATCGCCAGCGGCCTGGCGCAGGGCTGGCCGCCGACCCTCGAAAACCTGTCCGTTTACCTGCCCGGCATCGGCGCCTAAGCCATCCCAAGACGATAGAGGACCGACGCGACCATGCCGATCAGCCCCTACCTGAACTTCGACGGCAACTGCGCCGACGCGTTTCCGTTCTACCAGAGTGTCTTGGGCGGCCAGGTCATCGCCATGATGCCCTTCCGGGGATCGCCGATGGCCGACAAGGTCCCGCCGGACTGGCAGGACAAGATCATGCATGCCTGCCTGAGCCTCGGCGATAAGATGGTGATGGGGTCGGACGGCATGCCCGGCCACTACGAGGGGCCGGCCGGGTTCGCCGTCTCCGTGCATGTCGACACGCCGGCGGAGGCGGAACGGGTGTTCGACGCGCTCGCCGTGGGCGGCAAGGTGGTCGTGCCGCTTACCGAGACCTTCTGGGCGCTGAAATTCGGCAAGCTGACCGACCGCTTCGCCATTCCGTGGATGGTGAATTGCAGCCGGCCTGAGTGATCCGGCCGGTCAGGCGTCCTCGCCCAGCGCGCGGGCCTGCAAGGCGTTCAGTTCGCCCACCCCCTTGCGGGCCAGCGCCAGGAGGGCGAGAAGCTCGCTCTCCTGGAACACCGCCCCCTCGGCGGTGGCCTGCACCTCGATCAGCCCGCCCGACCCGGTCAGCACGAAATTCGCATCCGCGTCGGCGCTGCTGTCCTCGGCATAGTCGAGGTCCAGCACCGGCTGCCCGCGCACTATCCCGCAGGAGATCGCGGCCACCGGATCGGCCAGCGGCCACGCCTTGACCCGGCCGATCGCCTGCAGATGCCGGCAGGCCTGCGCCAGGGCGACATAGGCACCGGTGATCGCGGCGGTGCGGGTGCCGCCGTCGGCCTGCAGCACGTCGCAATCCAGCTTGATCTGCACCTCGCCCAGCGCCTCCAGCCGGGTGACGGCGCGCAGGCTGCGGCCGATCAATCGCTGAATTTCCTGGGTGCGGCCCGATTGCCGGCCGCGCGCCGCCTCGCGGTCGCCGCGATCGTCGGTGGCGCGCGGCAGCATGCCGTACCCCGCCGTCACCCAGCCGCGGCCGCGGCCCTTCATCCAGGACGGCACCCGGTCGTCGACGCTGGCGAGACACAGCACATGGGTGTCGCCGAAGCGCGCCAGGCAGGAACCCTCGGCGTACTTGTTGACGCCGGTCTCCAGCGAGATCGGCCGCATCTGATCGGCGGCGCGGCCGGATGGCCGGACGGGGGTGGCGCACACGGGGGCGTCGGTCCTTAGATCGTCGGGGTGGCCGGCGGCCGGCGGATGCGTTGACAGCGGTCGGCGGGCCGACCACATCTCCTCATCGCGGATCGGGTCGGGCCGGCGCGGGACCGCTGACTAGCGCGAATGGCCGGCCAGAGGCAAGATGGCCGGCCGGGGACGTTGAGGAGCTGGGGACGAAGGAAACCATGTCGGGACCGGTCGACGCGGCGGAAGCCGCCCGCCTGGTGGGCGAGTTGAACACGCGCAGCCGCGACGTGCTGCGCCTGATCGTCGACGCCTATGTCGCCACCGGCGCGCCCGTCGGATCGCGCACCCTGTCGCGCGGCCTCGGCATGTCACTGTCGCCGGCGTCGATCCGCAACGTCATGGCGGACCTGGAAGAGGCCGGGCTGCTCTACGCCCCGCACACCTCCGCGGGCCGCATGCCGACGGAGCTGGGGTTGCGGCTGTTCGTCCATGGCCTGTTGGAGGTCGGTGACCTCAGCGAGGCGGAGCGGGTGAACATCGAAGGCCAATGCGCCGCCGCCGGCCGCGGCGTGGCGGAGGTGCTGGAGGAGGCGACCTCGGCCCTGTCCGGCCTGTCGGCCTGTGCCGGCCTGGTGCTGGCGCCGAAGACCGACCGGCCGCTGAAGCATATCGAGTTCGTCTCGCTGGCGCCGGGCCGGGTGCTGGTGGTGCTGGTCAATGTCGACGGCGTGGTGGAGAACCGCGTCATCGACGTGCCGATGGGCCTGCCCGCCTCCACCCTGGTGCACGCGGCGAACTACCTGAACGCGCGGGTGATCGGCCGCTCCGTGGCCGAGGCGCGCAGCGAGATCTTCGCCGAGATCGGGGCCGAGCGCAGCCAGCTCGACACGCTGGCCGCGAAGGTGGTGGAGGCCGGCATCGCCGACTCGGCCGGCGGCTCCGCCGGCACGCTGATCGTCAAGGGACAGTCGCGGCTGCTGGAGGACATCCAGGCGATCGAGGACTTGGAGCGCATCCGCATGCTGTTCCAGGCGCTGGAGACCAAAGAGGCTATGGTGCGCCTGCTCGACGCCGCGCAACAGGCCGAAGGCGTGCAGATCTATATCGGCGCCGACAGCGATCTGTTCGGGCACACGGGTTGCACCACCATCATCGCGCCCTATAAGGACAGCGACGAACAGATCGTCGGCGCCATCGGCGTCATCGGGCCGACGCGCCTCAACTATGCGCGCATCATCCCGATGGTGGACTACACGGCGAAGGTCGTCGGCCGTCTGTTGTGGCAGGGCACCGGAAACGACCATCAGGCAGCATGACCCACCCAAGCGACAACAACCGACCCGACGCGGCCGACGCCGACACATCCGGCGAGCCGACCCAGCCAGCGGCCGCTTCCGCCGCCGAAGCGGCAGCGGACGACGACGGCGCGGCCAGCCCGGCGGAGGCCACCGCCCCCGAGACCGCGCAGGACGCCGCCGATACGACCGGTTCGGGCGAGGAGGTGGTGCGCCTGTCGACGGAGAACGAACGGCTGAAGGACCAAGCGTTGCGCGCGCTGGCGGAAGCCGAAAACACCCGCCGCCGCATCCAGCGCGAGAAGGAAGACGCCACCCGCTACGCCGTCGCCGGCTTCGCCCGCGATCTGTTGGAGATTGCCGACAATCTGCGCCGCGCGCTGGAAGCTGCGCCCGCCGACGGCCTGGCGGACCATCCGCTGGCCCAGCAACTTTCCGTCGGCGTCTCGATGACGGAGAAGATGCTCGCCGATGCCTTCGCCAAGCACGGCATCAGCCGCATCGACCCGACGGGCGAGAAGTTCGACCCGAACTACCATCAGGCGATGTTCGAGGTGCCGGACGCCAACACCCCGCCCGGCACCGTCGTCCAGGTCATCCAGGCCGGCTATGTCCTGAACGGCCGCCTGCTCCGCCCCGCCATGGTCGGCATCGCCAAGGGCGGCGAGACCCCGCAGAGGGTCGATACGGAGGCGTAGTCTGTTACCAGGTTGGTCGATCGGCTCGCCTCAACCAGGCAGCCGTGGGGCGAGCCCAGCCACGCCGCTCTATCGTGAAACCGGCCTGCGGCCGGCGTCGCGCGCGGCGAGAATGTCTTCAACGCTGAGATCTGACTCCGGCAGGGTCTTGCGCCAGCGTCTGAGGGCTTCGACGGCCGCGCGGCGATCAGGAGCATCATCCGTGCCAGCCGGCACCAATCGCTCGTTCGTTGTCTGAACGTGTTTCATGAGTCGCGCCCAACCGGCCAAATCGACCGGATCATCATGTCAGGCACGTCAAGGCATCGTCCAGCGCGCACGTCCGGTCACGGCGCCTGCCACATCGATTCGACCACCAGGCCGTAGAGCGGGTCGGCGTCGCGGCGCCAGTCGAGAGCACCCCAATAGGCGAAGCGGTCGACCGTGTCGTGATAGAGCGGCACGACATAGTCGCCCCACAGCAGCACCCGATCGAGCGCCCGCGCGGTGGTGACGAGGTCGGCACGGTCGACCGTATTCTCCAGCCGATCGATCAGCGCATCCACCACCGGATCGGCGACGCCGGCATAGTTTCGCGAGCCCTCCACATCGACATTGCGGCTGCCCCAATAGAGCGTCTGCTCGGTCCCCGGCGACAGGGTAACCCGCCAATGGTGGATCATCATGTCGTAGTCGTATGTCGCGGTACGGGCGCTGTACTGTGCGCTGTCGACCGTCCGCGCCTCTGCGTCGATGCCCAGCCGCGACAGCCCGTCGCTATAGGCCAGCGCAATGCGCTCGTCGGCCGCGCTGGACAGCAGGATCTCGAAGGCGAAGGGTTCCCCCGTCTCGCCGGAGACCAGGCGTCCCTGATCGACCACCCAGCCGGCCTCCGCCAGCAAGTCCCGGGCGACGCGCAGGTTTTCCCGGTTGCGCCCGCGGCCATCGCTAACCGGCAGGTCGTAGGGCCGGTCCATCAGACCCGCCGGCAGAGCATCCGCGAAACCCACCAGAAGATCGCGTTCCGCCCCGTCCGGCACACCGCTCGACGCCAGCTCGGAATTCGCGAACAGGCTGTCGGTACGCACATACGCATCGCGCAGCAGGGTGCGGTTGATCCACTCGAAATCGAAGGCATGCACCAGCGCCCGGCGCACCCGCGGATCATTGAAGAGCGCGCGGCGCGTGTTGAAGACGAAGCCGCGCAGGCCGACCGGGCGATGATGCGGTGCCTCGACCAGCGTGACGCGGCCGGCCGCCACCGCAGGGAAATCGTACTGGGCCGCCCAGCGTTCGGCATCCAGCTCGCGCCGGAAATTATACTCCCCGCTCTCGAACGCCTCCAGCGCCACCCCAACGTCCCGATAGTAGTCGAAGCGCAGCGCATCGAAGTTGTTGAGGCCGCGGAACATCGGCAGGTCCGCACCCCACCAGTCGGCGACCCGCGCATAGGTCAGGCTGCGCCCGGGATCGACCGTGTCGATACGGTAAGGCCCGGCGCCGAGCGGCGGCTCCAGCGTCGTCCGATCCACCGGATGCGCGGCGTGATAGGCCCGGCTCAACACCGGCATCATGGCCAGCACCATCGGCGTCTCGCGATTGGCCTCCGCATCCAGATGAAAGCGTATGCCGTCGCTGCCCACCCGCTCGACCCGCTCCACCCGTCCGTAGTTGTTGCGGAACCGCGGCAAGCCATGGGCGATCAGCGCCTCCATGGAGAAGATCACGTCGTCGACGGTGATCGGCGTGCCGTCGTGGAAGCGGGCGCGCTCGTCCAGGCGGAAGGTCACCCAGTCGCGCGGCGCCGGCGTCTCGACGGAGCGGGCGACATACCCGTAGAGGCTGAACGGCTCGTCCCAGGACCGGGCCATCAACTGGGCGAAATGGTACTCGCGTACGCCGGCCGCGGTCCGGCCGATCAAGATGAACGGATTGAGACTGTCGAAGGTGCCGGTGGCCGCCTGGACCAGGGTGCCGCCGACCGGCGCATCCGGATTGACGTAGTCGAGCTGGGTGAAGTCGGGCGGGTACTTCAGGTCGCCATGCATGGCGATGCCATGCGCCGGCTCTGTCTCCTCAGCGCCGACATGAGGTGCTGCGAGCAGCGACAGGCCGGCGAAGACGGCGCCGGCCCAGCGCCGGATGGCGGGCCGGTGGAGAGAGAGCGGGCGGACCAAGAGGCGCTCCAGCGCTAGGGGCGAGCAGCAGCATCTCAAAATGGATGCGCCGTCGGTATGGCAAGAAAGGCAGACGGCCGATGCCCGGGCCGGGCACGCCGCGACCCACGCGACGCGAACGCGCACTGTCAGAAAACGCTAAAGAATTCTTTAGGCGAATCCTCTTATCATGGATCTCGCGTGTTAACCAAGAATGGGTGGCGGCCGTGCGGCCGGAGCCCAGGACCCAACCATGCAGAGGTCCAACGACCCGCCGTCGGCTGTCGCCGAGATATCGGGACCGCCGCAAGAAGCGCGCTTACGTCCGTCGTCTCCCGCACCCCCTCAGGACTTACCCCGTGCGTCCGAGCCAGCGCGAAAGGAGCGCTCTTCGACCATGTCCGTGCGCAATCTCGACTACCTCTTCAAGCCGCGGTCCATCGCCGTCATCGGCGCCAGTCGGCGCGCCAAATCGGTCGGGGCCGTTCTGTCGCACAACCTGTTCAACGCGGGCTTCGAAGGCCCGGTCATGCCGGTCAATCCGCGCGAGCAGTCGGTTGAATCCACGCTTTGCTACAATTCCATCGCCGATCTGCCGCTGACGCCGGACCTGGCGGTGCTGGTGGTGCCGCCGTCGACGGTGCCCGCCGCCATCGCCGAGTTGGGTGCGCGCGGCACCAAGGCCGCCGTCGTCGTCACCGCCGGCTTCGGTGAGGGCGGCGACGAGGAAGGCCAGCGGCGCAAGCAGGCGCTGTTGGACGCCGCCCGGCCGCATCTGATGCGCATCATCGGGCCGAACTGCCTGGGCATCATGGTGCCGCGCCACGGCGTCAACGCCAGCTTCGTCCACATCAACCCGCTGCCCGGCAACATCGCCTTCCTGACCCAGTCCGGCGCGGTGGCCACCGCGGTCGTCGACTGGGCCACCTATCGCGGCATCGGCTTCAGCCATGTGGTGTCGCTGGGCAACATGGCCGACGTCGATTTCGGCGACATGCTGGACTATCTGGCGGCCGACCCGGACACCAAGGCGATCTTGATGTACATCGAGTCGGTCACCCATGCGCGCAAGTTCATGTCGGCCGGCCGGGCCGCGGCGCGCACCAAGCCGGTCATCGTGCTGAAGAGCGGCCGCACCGACGCCGCCGCCAAGGCCGCGGCCAGCCATACCGGCGCGCTGGCCGGCGCCGACGCGGTCTACGATGCCGCCTTCCGCCGCGCCGGCATGCTGCGCGTCAACGACATGGTGGAGCTGTTCGACGCCGTGGAGACGCTGGCGACCGGCGTGCGCATCAAGGGCGAGCGCCTGACCATCCTGACCAATGGCGGCGGCATGGGCGTGCTGGCTACCGAGGCGCTGATCGAGAATGGCGGGACGTTGAGCGAACTGGCGCCGGAGACGGTCACCGCGCTCGACGAAGTGCTGCCGCCGACTTGGTCCAAGCACAACCCGGTCGACATCATCGGCGACGCGCCGGGCGAGCGCTACGCCAACGCGATGAACGTGCTGTTGAAGGACCCGAACACCGACGCGGTGCTGGTGCTCAACTGCCCGCAGGCGATCGCCGACAGCCACGAGGCGGCGGAAGCGGTGGTGGAGGCGCTGGGCAAGCAGCCCGACGCCCCCGTCCTGACGAGCTGGGTCGGCGAAGGGGCGGCGGCGGAGGCCCGCCAGCTCTTCGCGCGCAACCGCATCCCGACCTACGAGACGCCGGGCCAGGCAGCCCGCGCCTTCATGCACCTGGTCAACCACAAGCGGAACCAGGAGCTGCTGGTGCAGACCCCGCCCTCGGTGGCGGAGCTGTTCCAGGCGGATCCGGACCGGGCGCGGGAGATCATCCACGCCGCGCTGGCCGACGGCCGGACCATGCTGAACGAGCCGGAATCGAAGGCCGTGCTGGAGGCCTACCAGATCCCGGTGGTCGACACGCGCATCGCCACGACGCCGGAGGAGGCCGCCCAGCTTGCCGAGAAGATCGGCCTGCCGGTGGCCCTGAAGATCCTGTCGCCCGACATCACCCACAAGACCGACAAGGGCGGCGTCCGCCTCAACCTGCATTCCGCCGACGAGGTGCATTTCGCCGCCGCGCGCATGCTGGCGACGCTGCAGGCGGCGGAGCCCGATGCCCGCATCGAGGGCTTCACGGTCCAGCAGATGGCCAACATGCCGGGCGCCAGCGAGCTGATCGTCGGCATCGCCGCCGACCCGATCTTCGGCGCCGTGCTGCTGTTCGGCCAGGGCGGCACCAAGGTGGAGGTGGTCAAGGACAAGGTGATCTCGCTGCCGCCGCTCAACATGGTGCTGGCCCGCGAGATGATGACCCATACCCGCATCTACCGGGAGCTGAAGGGCTACCGGAACATCAAGCCGGTCGACCTCGACGCGGTGGCGCTGACCATGATCAAGCTGTCGCAGATGGTCACCGACATGACGGAGGTCATGGAGCTGGACATCAACCCGCTCATGGCCAACGACAAGGGCGTGCTGGCGCTGGATGCGCGGATCGGCATCCGCCCGCCGCTGGCCAAGGGCTCGCCGCGCCGCACTGCGATCCGGCCGGTGCCCCACTGGCTGGAGAAGGACCTGGCCCTCGACAACGGGATGACCTTCCGCCTGCGCCCGATCCGGCCGGAGGATCTGCCGCTGATCCAGGACATGGTGCATCGCTGCACGCCGGAGGACACGCGGCTGCGCTTCTTCGCACCGCTGCGGGAGCTGCCGCATTCCGCCGCCATCCGCCTGACCCAGATCGACTACGACCGGGAGATGGCGCTGGTCGCCATCGCCCCCGACGAAACCGACGGCACGCCGGCAATCCATGGCGTGGTGCGCATCACCGCCGATCCGGACAACGAGAAGGCGGAATTCGCGGTGATGGTCCGCTCCGACAAGAAGGGGGTGGGCCTCGGCTACCGGATGATGAAGGAGATCATCGACTACGCCCGCGACCGCGGGCTGAAGGTGGTGTTCGGCGAGATCCTGCGCGAGAACCACACGATGATCGAGATGTGCCGGGCGCTCGGCTTCGAGCAGTCGGCGCATCCCGACGAGCCGCAGACCATGGTGCGCGCGGTGATCGATCTGGAGGCGGTGCCCGTCGAATGAGGGTGCGCGGCGGCCGGCCGGTCCGATGGCGCGGCTGATCGGTCGGCTGGGCAAGGCCCTGGGGCTGGTGGTGATCGTCTTGGCCGCCGCCGCCGGGGCCTATGTCGGGACGGCCTGGGGTCTCGGGCGGCTGGCGGTCAATGCCGACGCCGAGCCGCCGGCGGCGGGTGCGGGCATCGAGATCGGCCTGTCGTCCAACGGCGCCCACACCAATCTGCACCTGCCGGTGGTCAATCCGGTGGTCGACTGGTTCGCGGTGTTCCCGCCGGCCAACGCCCCCGCGCCCCCCGATTTCGTCGGCACGGTGTCGGTCGGCTGGGGTCATCGCGACTTCTACCTGACCACGCCGACCTGGGACGATTTTCGGCTGTCGACGGGCTTGCGCGCGGTGCTGGGCATCGGGCCGTCGGCACTGCATGTCGCCTATTGGCCGCCGGGTTGGCGGGCGACGGAACACCAGGCCTTCCGGGTTTCGGAAGCCGCGTTCCGCCGCCTCGTCGCCTATGTCCTGGCGGCTGCGTCGGTCGATCCCGCCGGCACCGCGCCCGCCCGCCTGATCCCCGGCTTCAGCTATGCCGGCAACGACGCCTTCTACGAGGCGGCGGGACGCTACAGCCCGATCCTGACCTGCAACGAATGGGTCCGCCGCGCGCTGGCCGACGCCGGCATTCGCACCGCCCGCTGGGCCGTCATGCCGGATCCCCTGCTCCGCCACGCAGCCGCTCTGGCGGGCGACTCCTGACGCCATGATATTGTCGGGCCGCCATTGATGACGCGCGTCCCGCCGTGGTGCCAGCCCTCGACGACCAAGCTGCCGGAGACCGTCTTTCCACGTCATCTCCGCGCAAGCGGAGATCTCCAACCGTTTGAGGCGAAAAGATTCCCGCTTGCGCGGGAATGACGCTCAAGATTGAGCCAGTGTTTTCAATGATCTCTCAGCCAACCAATTGGTGTTCGATACGCCGTTGTTGCTCGAAGAGCTCTTCAAAAACCGTCTCCGCCGGAATTGCCGCGCCACTTGATCTTGCTTCTATGATTTTTCTCCGCAACTCTTCAATTTCTTCCGGCGACCCCAATTGTTGCGACTCAGGTTCATCGTAGTTGAATACGGCCACCTCCAAGAAATGCTCCGGCGACTCATAGCCGCCTCTCGCGGCCTTATGTCGAATTAGATCTTCTGTTTCTTTGCGGATTTTAATGCTCACAATCTTGCATCCAAGCTTGAATTGACTCTTCTCAGGATGGCGCGCTTCGCAAAGCCCGTCAAATCCCGGCTGTCGGCGGACGAACCCACCCCCATCACCACCGTACGAACGCCCGCATGTGAAAGGCGGCCTGGTCGGGGTCCGACGTGAAGGCGCGGCCGACCGGGCAGGCGCGCCGCGCCCGGCAGCCGGCGTCCCGGCAATCGGACCCGGCGTCGGAGACCACATGATCGCGGCAGCGGCCGACGGCATAGTCGACCGCCCCCTCCGCGCCGCGGGCGAAGGCCTCCACCGGACAGGCGGTCAGGCACGGCTTGTCGGCGCAGGCTAAGCAGGGCGCCGGTCGCGCATCCGGGACCGGCAGGTCAACCGGCTCGGCGAACACCAACGCTCCGCGATAGGCGTGCCATAGCCCATAGGTCGGATGGATCATCATCCCCAGCGGCGACGGGCTGACGGCGTCCGCCTTGCGCGCCCAGGTCAGAAACGGCAAGGCCGGCCGGGAGAACGGGAAGACCGCGGCGGCGCCGAGGCCGGCCGCGGCGTGGCCGATCACCCGCGCGCTCCACCGGTCCAGGGGGTGGGGCTGGCCATCGTGCCGCTCCGCGCTGGCGGCGAACACCGGCCACATCTCGGGACCGGCGTTGCCGACCAGCACGATCGCCGCCGCCGCCCGCCCGTCGGGCAAGGCCGGGACGCCGTCACCCGAACCCGGCCGGAAGCCGCCGCGGGCGATCAGCCCCAGCGGCTGCAGCGCCGCCGCGATATCGTCATAGCTGAGCGTCATGCGCTTAGATTGTACTGCCCCTGGGGTTGCCCCGCCCGCGTGCCGATCGTTTTCGTCTTGCGGCTCGGGCGGCGGCTATCGCCTAATATCGTTCTTCCGCACGACGGACCCAACCGTCGGCGGCGATGCCCGGGCACCGCGAGCGCCCGGCGAGAGACGGCGAGGAGGACATAGCCCATGACTTTACACGAGGCGGAGGCCGGCTCGGAGCAGCCGGTGGACCGGCGACCGGCGATACGGTCGCTGACGGTCGACGACCTGAAGGACATCCTGGCGCGCGGCTTCGCGGATTTCCGCGCGGTGCCGACGCATCTGATCTTCCTGTTGCTGATCTACCCGGCGATCGGCCTGTTGGCCGCCCGGGTCAGCGCCGGCGAAGAAATCCTGCCGATCGTCTGGCCGCTCTTGGCCGGCTTCACGCTGATCGGCCCGGTGTTCGCCACCGGCATGTACGAGCTGAGCCGGCGGCGCGAGGCCGGCCTGCCGGTCAACCGGTTCAACCTCTTCTCGGTGCTGCAGTCGCCATCGCTGGGCGCGATCGTCATGCTCGGCATCGTCCAGGTGGTGATCTACGTCCTGTGGATCGTTGTTGCGCGGGCGCTCTACGACGCCATGTTCCCCGGCGACATGGCACTATCGCTCTACGCCTTCCTGGAGGAGATCCTGACCACCGAGACGGGCTGGATGCTGATCGGCGTGGGCAGCGCCGTCGGCCTCGTCTTCGCCGCGGTGGTCTTGGCGGTCAGCGCCGTGTCCTTCCCGATGCTGCTGGACCGGCGGGTCGACGCGACGACGGCGATGGTAACCTCGATCCGCGCCTCACTGACCAACCCGCTGGTGATGGCGGTCTGGGGCCTGATCGTCGCCGTATCGCTGCTGGCGGCCGCCCTGCCTTTCCTGGTCGGGCTCGCCGTGGTGATGCCGGTGCTCGGCCACGCCACCTGGCATCTCTACCGCAAGGTGGTGGCCGACTGAGCAGCCCCCGGGCAGGCCATCGGCTTGCCCGTGTTAAGAGGGTTCGAAGTTAACTCGCCATCCTGCTTGGGATGCGGGTATGTCACCCCATATGGGAAAGGGGGCGGCGCCCGCCGCCCCCACCCCTGCCAGAACGGGCCGGCCGGCGCCTTCGGTCGGCTCGCATACCAAACAACCCGAGCCAAGAGGGACGGCCCAAGATATGGCACGCAACAAGATTGCCCTGATCGGTGCCGGGCAGATCGGCGGCACGCTCGCGCTTCTGACCGGGCTGAAGGAGTTGGGGGACGTCGTGCTGTTCGACATCGTCGACGGCATGCCCCAGGGCAAGGCGCTGGACATCGCCCAGCTCGCCCCGGTGGAAGGCTTCGATGCGGGCTAC
The DNA here is from genome assembly GCA_028284045.1 of Alphaproteobacteria bacterium. Classification (GTDB taxonomy): domain Bacteria; phylum Pseudomonadota; class Alphaproteobacteria; order DSM-16000; family Inquilinaceae; genus JANQSN01. The sequence goes on from JANQSN010000019.1 coordinate 57,094, forward strand.
AGCGGCACGTCCGACTATGCGGATATCGCCGGCGCCGACGTCGTGATCGTCACCGCCGGCGTGCCGCGCAAGCCGGGCATGAGCCGCGACGACCTGATCGGCACCAACACCAAGGTGATGAAGGCGGTCGGCGAGGCGATTCGCGAGCACTGCCCGGACGCCTTCGTGATCTGCGTCACCAACCCGCTGGATGCCATGGTCGGCGCCTTGCAGAAGATCTCCGGCCTGCCGGCGAACAAGGTGGTCGGCATGGCCGGCGTGCTGGACAGCGCGCGGTTCCGCTGCTTCCTCGCCGATGAGTTCAACGTATCGGTGGAGGACGTCACCGCCTTCGTGCTCGGCGGCCATGGCGACACCATGGTGCCGCTGGTCCGCTACTCCACGGTCGCCGGCATCCCGCTGCCGGACCTGATCGCCATGGGCTGGACGACGCAGGAGCGCATCGACGCCATCGTCAAGCGCACCCGCGGCGGTGGCGGCGAGATCGTCGCGCTGTTGAAGACCGGCTCCGCCTTCTACGCGCCGGCGGCGGCGTCGATCGAGATGGCGGCCAGCTATCTGCGCGACAAGAAGCGGGTTCTGCCCTGCGCCGCCCAGTTGACCGGCCAGTTCGGCGTCGACGGCATCTATGTCGGCGTGCCGGTGGTGATCGGCGCCGGCGGGGTCGAGCGCATCGTCGAGATCTCGATGAACGACGAGGAGAAGGCGATGTTCGACCATTCCGTCGCCGCCGTGCGGGAACTGGTCGGCGTGACGGAGACGATGCTGGCGGAGCTGTAGGCCGCCCCATCGCATCCATTCGCAGGAAAACTAATGTCTTGGCGCGTCGGCGGGTCTGCCGACGCGCGTCGCTTAGCCGGTACCCCGGGGTGTACACTGGAAGACTGACACCGAGAGTGTGCGGTGCCCGTCATCCTCGTGCAACCCGGGAGACCGACCATATTGCGGAGATTGGGGCGAAATAAACAAATAACGTGCGGGCGCGAATTGAAGAGTCACTCATAGAATTAATGCTGATGGATAACTACTTGAACCCATTGTTTGGCGGCATAATTGCTGTAGCAGTTGCAGCTGCGACAGCATACTTCACTACCAAAATAAAATTCCGATCAGAAAGAAGGAAAATTGATGAAGATTGGCGCTCTAAAGTCTTGGAAAAATATTACGGAGAGTTTGGTGATTTTCAAAAACTTGCGCAGCAATTCTCAATTGGAGTAATTTTTTTCGAAGATCGATCACAAAAAGATCATCATCAAAAGATTTTCATTCCAAGACAATTTAACTTAACGATTGGACGATCAGATGAGAATGACATTATTTCTAAAGATGTGACTGTATCTCGACTGCATGCTTTGTTATCTTCTGACAACTCTGATGTATATATTGAGGATATTTTTCCAACTAACAAAACTATCATAAACGGCAACCAAATAGACGGCCGCGTGAAACTTTCAAATGGTGATCATTTAGAATTCGGGAAAGTAGAAATGAAGTTCAAGAAAATAACCGGCTGGATAAATGAATAACATAAATTCTCTTTTTGCAAATATTTTGTCATCACACTGAGATCACTCGATTTGAATCTGCTTCTTCGAGCGCTTATGTGAAGGAGGCGTTTGTAGGTCGTCAATACGAGTATGGATCAGATTCTTAATCAGGTTTCCCGATCCACCGAACTCTGCGACGTCGGCAGGGTCAAGCGCATCGCCGAGATCTCCATGAACGAGGAGGAGAAGGTGATGTTCGACCACTTGGGGAACGCGCTGAAGGTACCGGTGGCAGTCACCGAGGTGATGCTGACCGGTCTATAGATAGCCCCACCGTCTTTATTCGTAGCAAAACTAATGTCTTAGCGGGTCGGCCGGTCTGCCGACAGCGCATCTCTCAGCCGGTCTCCCGGGGCGTAGACTGGAAGGCTGACACTGCGGCACCGCAGTGCCCGTCATCCGCGTGCAACCCGGGAGACCGGTCCCATGTTGAACAGAACCGTCCGCGACGTGCTGGGCGGCCAATTTGTCGTCTGGCTGCCGCCGAGCGCGACCGCCCGCGACGCCGCCCGGATCATGTCCGACCGCCATGTCGCCAGCGTCGTCGTCGAGGGCGACGACGGCCACCTCGTCGGCATCTTCACCGAACGCGACATGCTCGACCGGGTGGTCGCCCCCGGCCGGGACGCCGACAACACGACCCTGAGCGACGTGATGACGCCGCACCCCCTGACCATCGCTGCCGACAGCACGGTCGCCCACGCGATCAACGAGATGAAGGATTGCGGCCTGCGCCATCTGCCGGTGATGGAGGGCGGGGCGGTGATCGGCGTCGTCTCGATGCGCGACTTCATCAGCGAAGAGGTCGCCGCGGTCGACCACGAGCAGGCCAACCGCACGGCGGTCTGGCAGTATCTGCGCTGAGGGAGGACGCGGGCGCGACCGCCGGCTCAGTCGGCAAGCCGCTCTACCAGAGGCTGCCACTGACCCATCGAGATGAAATGCGCGTAGATCGGCTGTAGCCAGCCGCGCCGCCGCCAGTCCAGCAACACGGCGTCCTCCAGCGCCTCGAACCGCTGCGGGTCGATGACGTGGAAACCGCCGACCGCCCGGGTCGTGCCGTCGGGCAGCCTGAGGTCGGCCCGGTGCGGCACCAGCAGGTCCTGCGCGACCAGCGCCCGCGTGAAGATCTCCGTGGCCTGGTGCTCGCGGTGGAAGGCGACGCACAGCTTCAGCGCCCGATCGAGCAGCTCGCTGCGCTCGCCGTTGCGGAACAGAGGCTCGCCGCCATCGGCCCCGACCCAGGCGCAGGCCTCGTCGATGCACAGGCCCAGCCGCTCGCTGCCCTCGCCGCCGGCCAGGATGAACGGATAGCGCCGCACATAGGCCGGCACATAGGCGGACCGGGCCCACCGCCCGTCCGCCCCGACGAACAGGTTGCGCCCCTCCTGCAGACCGAGGATCGCCACCGGCGCCGGCGTCTCGCCGGACACGAAGACGATGGCGTAGCTGCGGGCGGCGGCGGCGAACTCCGCGGCATTCAGGAAAATCGAAATGGTCGCGCGCGCGTGGTCGTAGTTGCCGCGGCCGAGACGAAGCTCACCATGACGGCGCCGGTCGATCAGCACCGGCCGCCCATAGAAGGGGGGCAGTCGCGGCAGCGTGGGCTCTTGGGCCTGGTCCGCCAATGCGGCCTCCAATCCTGTCGCGGGGTTGGCGAGGATCGGGGTCGGCCTGGTCGGCTGCTCGGCCCCGGGGCGCGGAAGTCGTCCGCCCGACGTCGTGATACACGAGCCGTGAAGGCGAAGCCAGGGGCTGCGACGGCGGAGGGCCGCCGATCGTCGCCGACCGGAGCTGCGAAAAAGAAGAGGCCGGAACGACGGCGTGGGGGCACCCTCGAACCGGCCAGTTTGTCAGGAGTACAGGGAAGAGGAACGCAAACCACCCCGCCCGGAAATCCGTGGGCTGCGGCCGGCGGCAGCGGGCGGGGCGGTCGCCGCCGCCGGCCGAGCCCCGGTCAGCAGCCGACTTGGCTGCCGCCGACCGCACCGGTACCGGCCCCGATCAGGCCGCCGGCGACCGCACCGGTCGTTCCGCCGGCCAACAGGCCGATACCGGATCCCAAGGCGCCGAGCCCGACGCCGCCGATGGCCGCGTTCTGGGCGGCACACGGATTGCCGCGATAGCCGACGTCATAGCCGCTCTGATTGCCGGCGCAGGCGCCGAGCAGCAGGCCGGTGGCGGCGGCGGTGAGCAGGATGCGCGTGCGCGTCGCAATACGGTGGGTCATGACGAAGCCTCCTGGCGAATGTCGGGTCCGGTCGAACGTCCGTCCGGATCACATGATCGAGGCTAGCGCCGTCGCGGAGCCGAGAAGTGTGATCGCGGTCACGACCGGCGAAAAAAAGAAACGGGCCGGCACCGGCGCCCGCCGGCCCTGGCGTCGACCGGAGGCTGCGGCTACCGTGGCCGCCGCAGTGCCCGGCAAGGGCAGGACCGCTCGCCACCACCGCCGCCGCATGACCACGCCCGCCATCATCACCGTCGCCATCACCGGGTCGGTGCCCACCAAGGCCGACAACCCGGCCGTACCGATCACCATCGCCGAGCAGATCGAGTCGACGCACGAAGCCTTCGAGGCCGGAGCCAGCCTGGCGCATGTCCATGTGCGGGCCGACGACGGCACGCCGAGTTCCGACCCCGACCGCTTCGCCCGGCTGCTGGAGGGTCTGCGCCGGCACTGCCCGGGCATGATCGTGCAGTTCTCCACCGGCGGCCGCTCCGGCCGCGGGGAGGAGCGCGGGGCCATGATCGCGCTGCAGCCGGACATGGCGTCGCTGGCCACCGGCTCATGCAACTTCCCGACCCGGGTCTACGAGAACCCGCCGGCGCTGGTCGACTGGCTGGCCGAGCTGATGCGCCGCCACGGCGTGAAGCCGGAGATCGAGGCCTTCGATCTGTCGATGATCTTCAAGGCGGTGGAGATGGCCGGCGACGGCCGCATCGCCGGGCCGCTGCACGTCCAGTTCGTGATGGGCGTGAAGAACGCCATGCCGGTCGACCGCGACAGTTTTGTGTTCTTTGCCGAGACCTTGCGCCGCCTCGCCCCGGACGCGACCTGGACGGGTGCCGGGATCGGTCGCGACCAGTTGACCGTCAACCGCTGGTCGCTGGCGTTCGGCGGCCATGTGCGCACGGGGCTGGAGGACAATATCCGCCTCGACCGCGACACCCTGGCGCCCTCCAACGCCGCCCTGGTGCGCCGCGCGGTCGACCTGTGCGCCGAGTACGACCGCCACCCCGCCACCGCCGCGGAGGCCCGCGCAATCCTCGGCCTGGCCGCGGCCCCGGCCGGCTGACGACAAGAGGGACTGACATCATGGCCATCGCCACCCTGCGCGCGCCCGAACGCCGCAACGACGCGGCCGACGCCGCAGAACGCCAAGGCCGGATCGACCTGGCCTGCGCGTTGCGCTGGGCCGCCCGCTACGATTGGCACGAAGCCGTCGCCAACCATTTCTCGCTGACCGTCGATCCGGCCGGCCGCCGCTTCCTGATCAATCCGCGCAACCGCCATTTCGCGCGCATCCGGGCGAGCGAGCTGGTGCTGGTGGATGCTGACGACCCGGCGACGCTCGACCGGCCGGATGCGCCGGAGCGCACCGCCTGGCACCTGCATGGCGCCATCCATCGCCGCCTACCCCACGCCCGCGCCGCCCTGCATGTGCACTCGCCCTATGCGACCGTGCTGGCGACCCTGGCCGACAGCCGGCTGAAGCCGATCGACCAGAACGGCGCGATGTTCTTCAACCGCGTCGTCGTCGACGAACACTATGGCGGCCTGGCCCTGGAGGCGGAGAGCGAGCGCTGCGTCGGCCTGTTCACCGACCCGGCGATCCGCGTCATGGTGATGGGCAATCACGGCGTCCTGGTGCTGGGCGACAGCGTCGCCGACGCCTTCAACCGCCTCTACTATTTCGAGCGGGCGGCGAAGACCTATGTGATGGCGCTGTCCACCGGCCAGCCCTTGCGCGCGCTGCCCGACGCGGTGGCCGAGCGCACGGCCCGCGAGGTTGCGGAGGAGGAAGGCGCCTTCGCCGCCGACCATTTCGCCGAGCTGACGGCGATCCTCGACGCCGAAGAGCCGAACTTCCGAGATTGAGGACCCGAGCGGCATCCCACGGTGTTTGACGGCGGACCAAAGATTCGATATTTCTCGATATATGGATAAAGACAACGCCCTCGAAGCCCTCGCAGCGCTTGGCCAAGCCACGCGCCTCGACGTCTTCCGGCTGCTGGTGCGGGCCGGCCCCGACGGCATGCCGGCCGGCGAGATCGCCCGGCAACTCGGGCTCCGGCAGAACACGCTGTCGACCCATCTGGGGATCCTCACCCGCGCCGGGCTGGTGAAGAGCGCACGAGAGGGGCGGATCATCCGCTTCACCGGCGACATGGCGGCGATGCGGTCGCTGGTCGCCTTCCTGGTCGAGGACTGCTGCGGCGGCCGTCCCGATCAGTGTCGGTCGGTCTTGGAGGTGCTTGACGTCGCTTGTTGACGCCCGCCGGCGCCGCCGGCCCCACAACCTGAGGTTTGAACTCTGGGAGGTATCGGTGCGATGAGCCAAGCAAACCCCGCCAACCGCGTCCTGAACGTGCTGTTCCTGTGCACCGGCAACTCGGCGCGATCGATCTTCGCCGAGGCGATCATGAACCGGCTCGGCCAGGGCCGCTTCGCCGGGTTCTCCGCCGGCAGCCAACCGCGGGGCGAGGTTCACCCCTACGCCCGGGAGCTTCTGGGCAACCTCAACCACCCGGTCGACGCGCTGCGGTCGAAGAGCTGGGACGAGTTCGCCGGCGCCGACGCCCCGGCGATGGATTTCGTCTTCACCGTCTGCGACAAGGCCGCCTCGGAGGTCTGCCCGGTCTGGCCCGGCCAGCCGATGAGCGCGCATTGGGGCGTGCCCGATCCGGCAGCCCAGACCGGCAGCGAGGCGGAGCGCCGGCTCGCCTTCTCCGAAAGCTACCGGATGCTGAACCAGCGCCTGTCGATCTTCGTCAATCTGCCGATCGACAGCCTCGACCGGATGAGCCTGCAGCACCGTCTGGATGCCATCGGCCGCACCGACACCGCCGACCCGACCGCCCGAACCGCATGACATCGTTCCCGAGGACAGGCCGATGACCGCCCGCGTCGCCATCAACGGCTTCGGCCGCATCGGCCGGCTGGTGCTGCGCGCGGCAGTCGACCGCGGCCTCGACGTCGAGATCGTCGCGGTCAACGAGCCGAAGGGCGGGGCGGACACGGCCGCCCATCTCCTGGAATTCGACAGCGTGCACGGCCGCTGGCCGCGGCCCGTGGCCGCCGATGGGCCGGACGCCCTGGTGGTCGACGGGCGCTGCATCGCCTTCAGCACGGCCGACCGCCCGGCGGCGGGACCGTGGCGGGCGCTGGGCATCGACATCGTCATCGACGCCAGCGGCAAGCACACCACCGGCGACGCGCTCACGCCCTATCTCGACCAGGGCGTCGACACCGTCGCCGTCGCGGCCCCGGTGAAGGACGGCAGCGCGCTGAACCTGGTGATGGGCGTCAACGACCATCTCTACCGGCCGGGCGAGCACCGGCTGGTCACCGCGGCGTCCTGCACCACCAATTGCCTCGCCCCGGTGGTCAAGGTGGTGCATGAGGCGATCGGCATCCGCCACGGGTCCATCACCACCATCCACGACGTCACCAACACCCAGGTGATCGTCGACGCGCCGCACAAGGACCTGCGGCGCGCCCGGTCCGCGCTGAACTCCCTGATCCCGACCACCACCGGCTCGGCGACGGCGATCGGCCTGATCTATCCGGAGCTGAAGGGCCGGCTGAACGGCCATGCGGTGCGGGTGCCGCTGCTCAACGCCTCGCTGACCGACTGCGTGTTCGAGATGGCGCGGCCGGTGACGGCGGACCAGGTGAACGAGCTGTTCCGCGCCGCGGCGGCGGGATCCTTGCGCGGCATTCTCGGCTACGAGGACCGCCCCTTGGTCTCCGCCGATTTCGTCAACGACACCCGCTCTTCCATCGTCGACGGGCCGAGCACCATGGTGGTCGACGGCACGCAACTGAAGGTCTACGCCTGGTACGACAACGAGATGGGCTATGCCCACCGGCTGGCGGAACTGGTGGCGCGGGTCGCCCAGGGCCTGGCCGGCCGGGCGCCCGCAACGGCGGCGGCGGCCCGGTGAGCGCCGTTCGCAACTACGCCATCGTCACGGCGGCCTACTGGGGGTTCACGCTGACCGACGGCGCGTTGCGCATGTTGGTGCTGCTGCATTTCCACACGCTGGGCTTCACACCGCTGGAGCTGGCGTTCCTGTTCGTCCTCTACGAGTTCTTCGGCGTCGTCACCAATCTGCTGGGCGGCTGGCTGGGCGCGCGGTTCGGCCTGCGCTGGACGCTCTATGCCGGGCTTGCCGTGCAGATCGCCGCCCTGTCGATGCTGGCGCTGCTGGATGCGGCTTGGGTCTTGTGGCTGTCGGTTGCCTATGTGGTCGCCGCCCAAGGGTTGGCCGGCATCGCCAAGGACCTGACCAAGATGAGCGCGAAGAGCGCCATCAAGGTCGTGCTGCCGGAAGATGCCCATGGCCGGCTGTTCCGCTGGGTGGCGCTGCTGACCGGCTCGAAGAACGCGCTGAAGGGCCTGGGCTTCTTCCTGGGCGGGCTGCTGCTTGGCACCATCGGCTTCGCACCGGCGCTGTGGTCGATGGCGGGCGCGCTGGCGCTGGTGCTGGCGGCGTCGGTCACGCTGCTGACCACCGATCTCGGGCGCGCGAAGTCCAAGCCGCCGTTCCGCGGTCTGTTGGCCAAGAGCCGGGCGATCAACCTGATCTCCATCGCGCGCTTCTTCCTGTTCGCCGCGCGCGACGTCTGGTTCGTCGTCGGCGTGCCGATCTTCCTCTATGACGGGCTGGGCTGGAGCTTTGCCCAGGTCGGCGGGTTCCTGGCCGCCTGGATGATCGGCTACGGCTTCGTTCAGGCGTCGGCGCCGTCGCTGCTCGGCCGCTCCGCCGACGGGCTGACCGGAGAGGTGCGGGCCGCCCGGCTGTGGGCGGCGGTGCTGGCGACGATCCCGTTCGCCATCTGGGGCGCCCTCGCGGCGGGCCTGCCGGCGGGCTGGACGATCCTGATCGGGCTCGGCCTGTTCGGCGTCGTCTTCGCCTTCAACAGCGCCGTGCACTCCTACCTGATCCTGGCTTACACCGACGCCGACAAGGTGGCCTTGAATGTCGGCTTCTACTACATGGCCAATGCCGGCGGGCGGCTGGTCGGCTCGCTGCTGTCGGGCCTGTCCTACCAAGCCTTTGGCCTCGGCGGCTGTCTGGCGGTGGCCGGGGGGTTGGCCGCGGTGTCGGCGCTGGTCGCCCTGACGCTGCCGGAGACCCGCGACGCCCCGGCCCGCGCCGCCGACCCGGCCGCGGCGGAATAGGGGCCTTGCGCGATCCCGCACGCCGGCTGGCGGCGGAGGCGCTGGGCACCGGGTTCCTGCTGGCCACGGTGGTCGGCTCCGGCATCATGGCCGAACGGCTGGCCGGCGGGAACGAGGCGGTCGCCCTATTGGGCAACACCATCCCCACCGGCGCCATCCTGTTCGTGCTGATCACGGTCTTGGGGCCGGTGTCGGGCGCGCATCTGAACCCGGCGGTGACGCTGGCCTTCGCGCTTCGCCGCGACCTGCCGGCGGGTCTCGCGGTGGGCTACGTCGCCGCTCAGATCGCCGGCGGCCTCGCCGGCATGCTGGCGGCGCACACCATGTTCGACCTGCCGCTGTTTCAGGTGTCGCAGACCGTGCGCAGCGGCGCGGCGCAAGGCTTCGCCGAGGTGGTCGCGACATTCGGTCTGGTATTCACCATCCTCGGCACGCTGGCGACCCGGCCGGCGCTCGTGGCGGCGGCCGTCGGCCTCTACATCACCGCCGCCTACTGGTTCACGGCGTCAACATCCTTCGCCAACCCGGCGGTGACGATCGCCCGGTCGTTCACCGATACGTTCTCGGGCATTCGCCCGATCGATGCACCGCTGTTCATCGCGGCGCAGGTGGTTGGGGCGGTAGTGGCGGTGGTGGTGGCAGGGTGGCTGCTGAGGCGGCGCCCGGCGTAGATCACGATCTCTTGCCGCTCGCCGGCGTCGATCGCCGCGCCAGCACGATCGCGACGCCGCCCAGGGTGGCGGCGGAGGCCAGCATCAGGCGCCATGTGATCGCCTCGGACAGCAGCAGGACGCCGCCGAACGCGGCGATCACCGGCACGGAGAGCTGCACCGTCGCCGCGCGCGTAGCGCTGAGGCCCGGCAACGCCGCATACCACACGACATAGCCGCAGCCCGATGCGATGGCGCCGGACGCGATGGCGAGCGCCAGCCCCGCCCCCGAACCGTGGAAATCGCCGATGAACACCAGGCTGACGACCAGCACCGGCGGCACGCAGTAAAGGAAATTCCGGGCGGTCGCCGCCAGCGGGTCGGTCGCGGCGCGGCCCAGCAGGGAATAGAAGCCCCAGGCGACCCCGGCGACCCCCATCAACACCGCGCCCAAAGGGTCGGGCGCGGTGACCCCCGGCGACACCAGATAGATCAGGCCCACGATGGCCAACACCAGCCCGCCCCACGCCACCGGCGGGAAAGCCTCGCCCTGCCGCAACGCGCTGATGAACATGGTGAGCTGCACGGCACCGAACAGGATCAGTGCCCCCGTTCCGGCGCTGAGCGACAGATAGGCGAAGGAAAAGAAGACCATATAGACGAACAGCATGGCGGCCGCGCGCCAATCGACGCCCGTGTCGGCCCGCGGGCGGCGGCGCAGCATCACGATCAGCGCCAGCGTCACCGCACCGGAGATCACGCGAGCCGTGGTGAAACTGGCCGCGTCGATCGTCCCCTGGCCCAGCGCCAACCGGCACAGCAACGAGTTCGCCGCGAAGGCCAGCATGGCCACCGCCGTCAACCCCACCGTTCGCACGGCGATGTGTCTGTCCGCTGTCAACAGAACGGAGCTTGTCCTCGCGCGTTACCCGGGCATCGCGCGCCAAGGTCATCAAGAGTGACCCAGGTTGACGCCCGTGGGCAACCCACGTCCACGCTCAGGCAACGCGAAACGCGGACGCCGATTGCGGGCCGTTGTCAACGAGCGCCAACGTCCGGTTCCGGCAGCGGACCGGATCTCAAGGGACGTTCCGAGGATGTCTCGGATGTGCCACCTACGGATCTTCGGGCAACCACTTCGGGCGCATTTCGCACGCTAGCCCGATCCTTCCTGTCTCCAAATGCAGGGGTGGACCAATCCGGTTGGGTCATATCGACCGTTTTCTACCTTCTCCGACCGCATGCTTGTCTTGTCGCCGATTCATGGCTTATCGCATGGAGATGGCAAATCCCGTCCGCCTCGCCTCGATCGTTCGCTTCCATCTGAGCGAACTGAATGCGCGCGATGCCCATCACGAGTTCGAGCATCTGGCACGTCACCTCGCACGGGCACGCCTCTACAGCAACATCTTGCCGGCAACCGGCCCGGTTAGTGCTGGAGGCGATCGTGGTCGGGACTTTGAGACATTTCGGACTTCCATCTCACCCCAAGCGACCGTTGGCTCCACCTTTGCCGGCCGATCGTCCCAAGAGCGGCAAGTCGTCTTCGCCTGCAGTCTGGAGAGGAGGATTGAGGCCAAGATCCGGCGCGATGTGAAAACGACAATCGCGGAAGGCGATGCCGACGAGATCATCTATTTCTGCGAGGCGAATCTTCCGGTTGCGAAGCGCCTCAACCTGATCGCGGAAGCCAAACAGGCGGGGGTCGTGCTGCAGGTCTTTGACGGTATCGCTATCGCAGAATGGCTCGTCGAACCGGATCTCTTCTGGATCGCCGAGGAGTTCCTGCATTTGCCCGCCGAGGTTGGGCCCGAAACGACGCCCGACGTCGGCTACACCCAACACCGGCACGCCTGGAGGGATCGATCCGTACTACCGGTCAGCCGCGCGGACTTCGTTGCCGTGAAAGCCGGCTTGCGCACCGCGGTATTCGCTTCGGATGCCCGGCCGGACCTGTCCTTCTGGCTCGACAAGATGGCAGCCTTCCTCGATGGATGTGCTCCTCGCGGCACTGTCCGCGATGCGATCTATCAGATTGCCGTCGGTCACCTGCGTGGCCGCGGCGACATGACCGCTCAAGCCGATCTCATTGCCAACTATTTCTCCGACGTAGAGGACCATACAAGCATTGGTGCGCTCACCGACGCCGCGACGCTGCTCAACTACTCTTTCTCTGGCTATTGGCTCGGATCGTTCCGCGTCCACGAAGCCGATCTAAATGCTCACCGACAGAAGGTCACGCGCGTCATCGCTGAGAACCTGAGAGATCCCATAGGGCCAGGTCGGCGAGCTGGCCTCCTCTATGTGCGCGGACTTCTAGAGCATGCACCATCGGCGCCAGGTGTTACGCCCGATATCGCTACCGCTGTCGAGTATTGGAGCGCCATGTTGGACAATGCAGATAAAGCACCGCTATTCCCTGTAGAGCCCTTTGCCAACTTCCTCACTGAGACGATCAAGCATCATGGCGATGACCAGGCATTGCTCGCCCTCGCAGCGCGGGCCGACGAGCTGCTAGCAGCACGTCTGGGTAACGCGGCCGCCGGCGAAAAAGCCTACGATCGTGCTGTGTCCCTCCTCGATCGTGAGGATCCTACTGCTGCGATCCGCGAGCTCCACAAGGCAAAATGCAAGTGGTTTTCCGCCGAACGACTGGGCGAAGTGCTCAGCATTCTGCTTTGCCTTTCCGAGCAGTATCGATACCTGGGTCTTGCCTATGCTGCAAAGTACTTTGCGATGGCGGCTGCGTTTATCGCGCGCTACGAGCAGCGCGACGGCATCGGCGATATCCAGCCCAAAGCGCTGATGGAACTGGTCGACGCTGAGGATGCTGCTGGCAACTCGGTTGGCTTTCTCCAGCTCTTTCCGGTGCTATTAACGGCACATCTGCAATATGATGACCAGCCGCTCGATCCTGACAAGCACGATCGGCTGCATGAGAACATGGGTCAGCTGGCAGCACTACTCGGCTTGTTGGAGCGCGGCAATCCATCCGCTCGGCGTGCACTGGATGAACTCACCGCGCATTGGCCGGCTCCAATAAGGCACCCGATCTGGACTGCTGCTGACAGTCTGGACGGCTTCTGGAACAAAGATACTTGGCCCGTAACCTTGGCTGGGCTCGAAGAAGCCATGCTGGATCGTCCGTTCGGAGATCTTTGCGCTGAACGGCATGTGCGCTGGCAGGCACTTGGACTGCAATGGACCTTTGTGTTTGCTAACGATTATCGAACAACACCTACGGCCGAGCAACTCGTCGCGGAGCTTCAGCTCGCCGCCTGTGCGCTCGCCCGCCGCGATCTTGGTCTCGTCCCTACTGATGTGACGATCGAGATCGCCATCGATCCTGAAGCGGACAACCTCAGCATTGCCGAACCCGATGATGAACATCAAGCGTTTCGCGTCACCCTGCCGACTGCGGATCGTGGTTCCGAGAAGATTGCCGAGGTCATCGCAGTCTTCGGTGTAGTCGTTCATTCCTGCTCAGTCCTCGGTGACGAAGCGCTAATGCGCGTGTTCGATCAAGGATTGATAGAGTCAATCTTTGTCGCGCGGCCCTATGCAGAGCTTTTCCGGGAGTTCGTGCCCAAGGATCGGTTTGCCGAAACCATCCGCCTTGGCGTCACACCTCTAGAATTAGAAGGCTCCTTAACAAGCAGAGCCGGCAATCGTGTCCCTTGGTTTGATGGACCGGGGCCGAATTATGATCCGGATCGTGCACGGGACGACGTGAGAAATCGCTATCAGCGCACTCTGCCGACCCTCCGTTACACGCTCGAACGCCTGATCCATAGCCCCAAAGTTCGTCCGCGGCTTGAGCGGATGCATGAGAGGGGTATGAAAGATTGGGAAATTCTTAGCATACTCAGCAATATTGCTATGAACGCACGCCTCGGTGAACGCGACGACCTCTCACCAGAACAATGGAAAGAGCGCGGTCTAAGCCTGCTCAAGCAGGCAGAGACACCGGAGAGCGCGCTCGGTACTGATCTATTCACCGACGACCAAATAAGGACACACGCAAACATCTATCTCGGCGCGTTCTTGTCTAGCTGGCAGCTCCCGTGGCCACCATGCGTTAAGCTGAACGAATTGGAGCGATTCTTAGTTGTCCGATACCGCCTTCGCGAGGACGACGTCGATCACCCTGATATCTTTGGTTGGAACACGCCTCAGCTGAATACCGACGTTGATGCACCGAGTAGCTGAATCGCAAGCCAAATCGCCCGTCGGCCTCAGCTGCAATGGAACGCCTGATCTGAGCGCAAAGGTGCCGACATCGAATCCAACCCTGAAGCCGTCTTGCGGCAACGCGGCCAATTTCATCGTGATGAAATGCCGGCTGCCAATGTTGGCGAGACAATCGACGCCCGTTCCGGGTCACAAACGGTCCTTGCAAGCACATCGGCAGATGGCGGCATTGAGGGGTAAAGTAGGCATCAACCTCCGCGTCACCTTCTTGATGCAAGCTGCGGAGTGAATTGGCGCTCTTGTGGGAAGTCCTCCCTCTGATACCCGCCCGAACGAATCTCTGTCGCGCTATGCCCTGGGAACCGCGGCGATCGTACCGGCTGGTCGACGAGGTCACGCGCGCTTCGATCTTCCCCCGCTGCCTCTCTTGCACAGATTCGGCAACAGCCTCCACCGCCCATGACTAGCGCACAACCCTGCCATGGCTTGCGTCGTCGGGGCGCGGATCGTTTAGTGGAGATAACAAACCCTTGCAGGGAGGCCTCCGAGCATGTGGGCGACATTGCAGCCGTACTTCCTCAGCATTCTGCGCATCGTTTCCGCTCTTATCTTTCTTTTGCACGGTACGCAGAAGCTCTTAGGCATGCCGCCGACGGAGCGCGTGGTCGAACTGTGGTCGCTGCCGTGGTTCGCCGGCGTGATCGAGATCGTCTGTGGGCTTGCCTTGATCGTCGGGTTTCAGACCCGCGCGGCGGCCTTCCTGGCCTCGGGCACCATGGCCTTCGCCTATTGGATGGCGCATGCGCCGCGCGATCTGTTTCCGACCAACAATGGCGGCGATGCCGCGATACTGTACTGCTTCGTCTTTCTCTATCTGGTCTTCGCGGGCGGCGGGCCTTGGAGCGTCGACGCAGTCCTGAGATCCAGGAAGCCGTGACCGCCGACCCGGCGCCATTGCCCGTCGTCGACCCAAGGCTCGATCCACACGCCGATCCTCCGTACACCGATCGTCGACGCCCTGTCGGACGCGCAACCGCGTAGAGTGGGGTCTCCGGGACTATCGGTGTGGAGGGGACGCGAGCATGGACCGGTTCACCGGCGGGTGCCTGTGCGGCCAGGTACGGTTTGTGGCGTCGGGCCGCCCCTATCGGGTGGGCATCTGCCATTGCCTGGACTGCCGTAAGCATCACGGCGCCCTCTTCTATGCCGCCGCGGTGTTTCCCGAAGATGCGGTGACCATCGACGGCGAGACGCGCGACTACGCCGGTCGGCATTTCTGCCCGACCTGCGGCTCATCCGTGTTCGCCCGCAGCGGCGACGAGATCGAAGTGCATCTGGGTGCGCTGGACGCCCCGGACCAACTGGTGCCGACCTACGAGAGCTGGACCATCCGCCGGGAGTCCTGGTTGCCGCCGGTTCCGCAGACGAGACAATACGACCGCGATCGCGACGCCTCGGGTCGCTTCGAGACGTAGATCGCGCAGCCGGAGCGAGAGTGCCGCCACGCGGCGACAGGAAAATCAGGACGGCACCGCCCGCAGCCACCCCTTCGCCACCCCGTCTCGGAACACCGCCTCCGCCGCCGTCCACAGCCCGGCGCGGCCGCCTCCAGCGCCCCGCTGACCCGGCATACGCTCAGGCTGATCGGCAGAAATGCGAGGACGCACTTGCAGAGTCTGATGGCGGCCGTCACACTCAAAGAAGGCGTTCGCGCACACAATTGACAATCCCTGATTGTGCAATTTGTTGTGCCGCAAGATGGCAAACGTTGCCAGTAAAGGATCAAAAAAATATGTGTCGCTGGCTGATAATACCACTCTCTATGTTCATTGCGGCTTGCTCTATCGAGTATGATGTAGTTGGAAGATTTGATTCCTTCAATGAAGTATTTCGTGGCGACATCGATCACAATTTAGCTCTCGGGGTAGCCGAGATAACATTGACTGGCGAGAATTCCGGTGTCGTTTGCCGTGGCCGAAGCGAGGTGACCTATGTGCCTCCGTTCAACCTGCTAGGCTGCGCCGGGCAGCGTGGCGTTGCGCGCCTGACCTGTTCGGACAACCGCATCGCGAATGCAAACTGGACGGCAAACAGTTGTACATCTGGTGAGGGTTTTGGAACCGATAGCGAGGGCAATTCCTTCACCTTCGCCTTTGGTTCAACAGGTGAGGAGACGGAGCGTGAGATGGCTCGTCTCCGACCCCAAGTCGAAAACCTTCCTGAGCTGCCGGTTTACCGACCTCAGGAAGTCAGGCGAGAAAGAGGTTTCTCAACCGGCTCTGGGTTCTTCGTGACTGATGACGGGCACATGGTTACGAACTTCCACGTCATCGAAGCGGCAAAAGAAGTTTCCGTTGTTCTGTTTGGAGGTCGCGAAATCCCAGCGACCGTCATGGCGACCGACCCGGAGAATGATATCGCCTTGCTAGACATCGACATTCGCTCCACCCCTTTACGTATCTCGACCGGTGTCGAAGCCAGCCGCGGCGACGAAGTGCTAACCCTCGGCTATCCCCTGATCACCATTCAGGGACAGGAGCAGCGGGCCAATTTCGGACGAGTCAATGCACTGACCGGGACGCAGGGTGATCCACGATTCTATCAAATAGACGTACCGATCCAACCTGGCAATTCGGGAGGCCCGCTGCTCGATACCCATGGCCACGTAATCGGCGTTGTAACAGCGACACTGGATCAGTTTATCACGCTGCGAGAAACAGGAATGCTCCCTCAGAACGTGAACTACGCGGTCAAATCTGCTCACCTTGTCGGACTGCTGGACAATCTTCCAACAGCCTCCGCAGCGATGACAACAAGGCGCGCTGGTGGTCGGGGAGCGGAAATGTCACAGGTCGTCGCGGACTCGGAAAGCTCGGTCGCCCTTGTCATCGCCCGGTAGCCCGTCGGCGACCGTTCAGCTTGCGGGATGGAATAGCAACCAAATCCGCTAACAGACCTCGCAACGCCGGGCTCACCGCCCCGCCCGCAACCACCCCTTCGCCACCGCGTCGCGGAACACCGCTTCCGCCGCCGTCCACAGGCCGGGTGCGGCCGCCTCCAGCGCTCCGCTGACCCGGCGGACTTGCGCTTCGTCGACGGCGAAATCGATCCAGGAGCCGCCGCCCGACGCGTGGTTCATCAAGATCGGCTGGAAGCGGTCGAGCGCCTTGGCGAAGCGGGCATCGGGGGTCTCGGCCGCCTCGAACTCCTCCCACAAGCCCTTTAGCCGGTCGCGCTGATCGGCCGGCAGCAGGCCGAACAGGCGTTCCGCCGCCGCGGCCTCGCGCTCATCCTGGCCGACCCGGGCGGCCGGGTCGTGGATCGGGGTGTCGCCGCAGTCGGCCTCGATGATGTCGTGGATCAGCAGCATGGTCAGCACGCGGGTGAGATCCACACGCGCGACCGCATATTCCTCCAGCACCAGGGCGAACATCGCCAAGTGCCAGGAATGCTCCGCGGAGTTCTCACGTCGCGAGCAGTCGGCCAACCGGTTGCAGCGCAAGACCGCCTTCAGCCGGTCGATCTCCATCAGGAAACCGATCTGCCGGGCGAGCCTGGGCGCGAGCCCGTCGCGCCACGCAGTACCGACGGGAACAGCCGGATCGTCCGACACGACCGTTAGGCCAACCGCTGCGCTCTCGTCCGGCATGTCCCGCATCAATCACGTCCGTAGTGATAGCGACATTGCGCAATCTGTAACGCGTCGCCCTCGACCCGATAGACCAGACGATGCTCCCGCGTGATCCGCCTGGACCACCAGCCGGACAGCGCGCCCCGCAGCGGTTCGGGCTTGCCGGTCCCTTTGAAGGGCGAGCGAAGGCATTCCTTGATCAGAGCATTTATACGCTGAAAGCGTTTCTCATCCGTGTGCTGCCAATGGAGATAGTCCTCCCAGGCGGCTTCGGAGAACACCAGCTTCACTCGATCAACGACCTCTCGCGCCCGCGGCCATCCTCCAATTCCCCGATCGCCCCAAGCAACCGATCCGCGTTCTGCGGGCTGCGCAGCAGGTGATGCGTCTCCTCGTACGACGCCAAGTCCTCCAGCGAGATCAGCACCGCGGCCGGCCGGCCCCGGTCGCGCGTAATGATCACCGGCTCGTGGTCGTCCACCACGCGGTCGAGGGTCGCGGCCAGAGACCGGCGAAGCTCGCTATAGGAGGTCGTCCGCATCGGCAGAAGATGTCCCTAGTCGCGTACGCCGATCAACCCCTACTCCGCCGGCTCGCGGGCCGCGTCGGGGCGGGGTGCCTGCACCGGCGGGTCGAGGCGGGTCAGCATCTCCTTGGGCACCACCTGCCAGAAGCGGTTGCGCACGAATTCCCAATCGTTCAGCAACTGCGCCGCCAGCGGGCTGTGGGTCTGCGCCTTGTGGGCGGCGATCAGGCCGCGCAGCACGCCTTCGTAATGGGCGACCTCGATGCGCTGGAAGATCACGCTGTCGGGGTTCACCCGGTACTGGAAACTCTCCTCGGCGTCGTAGACGAAGGCCATGCCCCCGGTCATGCCGGCGGCGAAGTTGTCGCCGACGGGCCCCAGGATCACCGCCACGCCGCCGGTCATGTACTCGCAGCCGTTCGACCCGCAGCCCTCCACCACCACCTCCGCGCCGGAATTGCGCACGGCGAAGCGCTCGCCCGCCTGACCCGCGGCGAACACCCGCCCAGCCGTCGCGCCATAGAGCACGGTGTTGCCGATGATCGTGTTCTCGTGGGTGACGAGCTGGGCGGCCGGGCGCGGCCGCACCACGATGGTCCCGCCGGACAGCCCCTTGCCGACATAGTCGTTGGCGTCGCCCAGCACCTCCAGCTTCAGCCCCTGCACCGCGAACGCGCCCAGCGACTGGCCGGCCGAGCCACGCAGCCGCACCGCCACATGGCCCGGCTGCAGCCCGGTCTGGCCGAAGCGCCGCACGATCATCGACGACATCCGCGTCCCGATCGCCCGCGCCGTGTTGCGGACGTTGTAGGCGAGCTGCATCTTCTCCCCGACCTCAAACAGCGGCTTGGCGTCGGCCACCATCTGCGCATCCAGCGTGTCGGGCACCTCGTTGCGGCCCTCCAGCGTGCAGTACATCGCCTGGCCGCCGGTGTCCGCCTTCACCAAGAGCGGGTTGAGGTCGAGATCGTCGAGATGGGCGGCCCCGCGGCTGACCTGGACCAGCAGCTCGGTGCGGCCGATCACCTCGTTCAGCGAGCGCGCGCCCAGCCGGCCGAGGATTTCCCGGACTTCCTCCGCCATGAAGGTGAACAGGTTGACCACCTTCTCCGGCGTGCCGGTGAAGCGCTCGCGCAGGCTCTTGTCCTGGGTGCAGATGCCCACCGGGCAGGTGTTGGAATGGCATTGCCGGACCAGGATGCAGCCCATGGCGACCAGGGCGGCGGTGCCGACGCCGTATTCCTCGGCGCCTAAGATCGCCGCCACGACGACGTCGCGGCCGGTCTTGATGCCGCCGTCGGTGCGCAGCCGCACGCGGTGGCGCAGCCGGTTCAGCGTCAGGATCTGATGGACCTCCGACAAGCCCATCTCCCACGGTACGCCGGCATACTTGATGGAGGTCTGCGGGCTCGCCCCCGTCCCGCCGGAATGGCCGCTGATCAGGATATTGTCGGCCCCCGCCTTGGCCACGCCCGCGGCGATGGTGCCGATGCCGCTGCGCGACACCAGCTTCACCGTCACCTTGGCGTCGGGGTTGATCTGCTTCAGGTCGTAGATGAGCTGGGCCAGATCCTCGATGGAATAGATGTCGTGATGCGGCGGCGGGCTGATCAGCATCACGCCCTGGGTGGAATGGCGCAGCCGCGCGATCTCCGCCGTCACCTTGAAGCCGGGGAGCTGGCCGCCCTCGCCGGGCTTGGCGCCCTGGGCCACCTTGATCTCGATCTCGCGGCACTGGTTCAGGTACTCCGCCGTCACGCCGAAGCGCCCGGAGGCCACCTGCTTGATGGCGGAGTTCCAGTTGTCGCCATACGCGTCGGGCTTGAAGCGGTCGGGATCCTCGCCGCCCTCGCCCGAGTCGGACTTCGCGCCGATCCGGTTCATCGCGACGTTCAGCGTGCCATGCGCCTCCGGCCCCAGGGCGCCCAGCGACATGCCCGGCGTGACGAAGCGCTTGCGGATCTCGGTGATGCTCTCCACCTCGTCGACCGGCACCGGCGCGGCCTCGGTCGACAGGTCCAAGAGGTCGCGCAGGCTGATCGGCGGCTGATCGGCGATCGCGTCGGAATACTTGCGGTAGAGGGTGTAGCTGTCGGTCTCGCAGGCCTGCTGCAGCGTGTGGATCAGCCCGGCCTCGTAGGAATGCCGTTCCCCGCCCCGGCGGTAGCGGTAGAAGCCGCCCACCGGCAGGCTGACGACCGTGCCGTCATAGGCGCGCTCGTGCTGCTGGCGCAGCTTTTTCTCGATGCCGGCATGGCCGATGCCGGAGATGCGCGAGGGCAGGCCCGGGAAATACTGCCCGACCAGGGAGCGCGACAGACCGATCGCCTCGAAATTGCACCCGCCGCGATAGCTGGAGATGATCGATATCCCCATCTTGCTCATGATCTTCAGCAAGCCGTCGTCGACCGCCTTGCGGTAGCGCGCGAGGCACTCGCTAAGCAGCCGGTCGCCGAGCAGGCCGCGGGCGTGCCGGTCGACGATCGCCTGCTGCGCCAGATAGGGGTTCACCGTGGTCGCGCCGACGCCGATCAGCACCGCGCAATAGTGGGTGTCCAGGCATTCCTGGCTGCGCACGTTCAGCGAGGTGAAGGTGCGCAGGTGCTGGTTGATCAGATGCGTGTGCACCGCCGCGGTCGCCAGGATCATCGGCAAGGGCACCCGCGAAGCACTGCACGCCGCATCGCTCAGCACCAGATGCGTAGCACCGCCGCGCACCCAGTCTTCCGCCTCCCGGCAGATGCGGCGCAGGGCCTCGCGCATCGCCCCGGCGGGCGCTTCGGCTGGGAAGGTGCAGTCGACCTCCGCCACCGTGGCGCCCATGGCGCGGCGCATCGCCTCGAACTCCGCCGTGGTCAGCACCGGGCTTTCGAGCTGCAGCAGATCGCACTGGCTCTGATCCTCCGCCAGCACATTGCCGAGATTGCCC
Organism: Alphaproteobacteria bacterium; assembly: GCA_028284045.1. Classification (GTDB taxonomy): domain Bacteria; phylum Pseudomonadota; class Alphaproteobacteria; order DSM-16000; family Inquilinaceae; genus JANQSN01. Next base: position 77,980 of record JANQSN010000019.1, read on the forward strand.
AGCCGCGTGCGCAGGCTCATCACCCGGCGCTCGCGCAAGCTGTCGATCGGCGGGTTGGTGACCTGGCTGAAGTTCTGGCGGAAGAAGTGGTGCAGGCCGCGATACTGCTCCGACAGCACCGCAAGCGGCGTGTCGTCGCCCATGGAGCCGACGGCCTCCTTGGCGTCCTCCACCATGGGATGGAGGATCAGCTCCAGGTCCTCCATGGTGATGCCGCCGCAGACATGCCGGGCGCGCAGCTCGCCGCGATCGAACAGCGCGGGCTCCTCGCCGGTGTCGCGGATCAGGTCGTCCAGCTTGCGGATCGACCCGATCCAGTCGGTGAACGGCCGGCGACCGGCCAGAAAGTCCTTCAGCTCCCGGTCGCGGAACAGCCGGCCTTCGGCGAGGTCGACCGCGATCATCTGGCCGGGGCCGAGACGGCCCTTCTCCACCACCCGCGCCTCGTCGACCAGCACCATGCCGGTCTCCGACCCGGCGATGATCAGCCCGTCGCCGGTCAGCGTGTAGCGCATCGGGCGCAAGCCGTTGCGGTCCATGCCGCCCAGCACCCAGCGCCCGTCGGTGGCGGCGATGGCCGCCGGGCCGTCCCACGGCTCCATCACCGCGTTGCAATAGGCGATCAGGTCGCCATGGGCGGCGGGCTTGGTGGTATCGGCCGTCAGCGCTTCGGGGATCAGCAGCATCTTGGCCATCGGCGCCGGCCGGCCGCCGTGGCACAGCAGCTCGAACACCGCGTCGAGCGCGGCGGAATCTGAGCTGCCGGCCTGGACCACCGGCTTGATGTCCTCGATGGCGTCGCCGAAGGTCGGATGCGCCATCCGCGTCTCATGCGCGCGGATCCAGTTGGTGTTGCCCTTCAGCGTGTTGATCTCGCCGTTATGGGCGAGCGTCCGGAAGGGCTGGGCCAACCGCCAGGTCGGGAACGTGTTCGTCGAAAAACGCTGATGGTAGATGGCGAACGAGCTGACGAAATGCGGATCGTCCAGGTCCGGGTAGAACGCCGTCAACTGCTGGGCCAGGAACATGCCCTTGTAGATGATCGACCGGCAGGACAGCGAGCAGATGTAGAACTCGTTGATCGCCTCGGCGCGCACCGCCTTCTCGATGCGGCGACGGATGACGTAGAGGTCGCGCTCGAAGCGGTCCTGGGGCGTGCCGCGGTTGTTGGCGACCATGATCTGCTCGATCTCGGGCCGCGTGGCGTTGGCCTTCTCGCCGATGATGTCGACATTCACCGGCACCTGGCGCCAGCCATAGATGTCGTAGCCGAAGCCGAGGATCTCCGCCTCGACGATGCAGCGGCAGCGCTCCTGCGCCTCGTAGTCGGTGCGCGGCAGGAAGACCTGACCGACCGCCATCAGGTCGTGGCGCGGCCGGTGGCCGGTGCGTATGACGTGGCGCAGGAAGAATTCCTGCGGGATCTCGACATGGATGCCGGCGCCGTCGCCGGTCTTGCCGTCGGCGTCGACCGCGCCGCGGTGCCAGACGGCCTTCAGCGCGTCGATCGCCGCCTGGACGACGTCGCGCCGCGGCTTGCCGTCCAGCGCGGCGACGAAGCCGACGCCGCAGGCATCGTGCTCGTCGGCCGGATCATAGGCATGCGCCGCGGCAAGGCGCGCGGTGTCGCGCTGCCAGGCATCGACGAAGGCTTGGCCGCTCTCGCGGTGGGCTTGACCGCTCTCGCGGCGGGGGAACTCACGGGTCATCGCGGATGGCCCTCCTGCAATCGGGATCAGTGGGCGCCGGCGGCCGGGGCCGCGGCGTCGAGCCCGATCGGATCGGTGATGGGGAAATGGCCCGGCAGGGCGGCGACGCGGGCGAGCCACGCTGCGACCGCCGGATAGCCGGCGAGATCAAACCCGCCCTCTTCGGCGACATGGGTATAGGCGTAGAGCGCGATATCGGCCAGCGACGGCCGGTCGCCGACGAACCAGTCGCGCGCCACCAGATGCGTCTGCATGACCGCCAGCGCGGCCTCGCCCTTGGCGCGCCGCTCGGGTTCTTGGGCCTGCTGCAGGGGCGTCATGGCCGGCAGATGGTGCCAGAAGCGCAGGACGGCGATGTTCGGCTCGTGGCTGTACTGCTCGAAGAACATCCAGCGCAGCACCTGGGCGCGCTCAAGCGGGTCGTCGGGCAAGAGCGGCGAGCCCTCCGCCAGGTACCAGCAGATCGCGTTGCTCTCCGCCAGCGCGGTCCCGTCCTCCAGCACCAGGACCGGGATGCGCCCATCCGGGTTGATCGCCAGGAAGTCGGCCGTGCGCGTGGCGCCGGCCAGGAGGTCGACCTCGATGCGCCGGAACGGCCGGCCAAGCTGCGCCAGCACCAGGCGCACCTTGTAGCCGTTGCCCGACGGCGCAAAGTCGTAGAGCGTCAGCATCGCCGATTCCGCACCCTGCCTATGCGCTCACGCCGCCGTGGCGGTCGCGGGTTCGGCGGCGGTGGCCTTGGTCTTCAGGTATTTGTGCATGGCCGCGGCGGCGTCGCGGCCGTCGCGGATCGCCCAGACCACCAGCGAGGCGCCGCGGATGATGTCGCCGGCGGCGAACACGCCGTCGAGATTGGTCATCATCGAGCGGAAGCTGACGCTGACCGTCCCCCAGCGCGACACTTTCAGTTCCGGCGCGCCGAACATCCCCGGCAAATCCTCCGGATCGAAGCCCAGCGCCTTGATCACCAGATCGGCGGGAAGCTGGAAGTCGGAGCCGTCGATTACCTCCGGCGTCTGCCGGCCGGTGGCGTCGGCGATGCCCAGATGCATGCGATGCGCGCGCACCGTGGCGACCGCCTGCTCGCCCAGGAAGCTCGCCGGTGCGGCCTGCCAGATGAACTCGACGCCCTCTTCCTCGGCGTTCGACACCTCGCGCATCGAGCCCGGCATGTTGGCCCGGTTGCGGCGGTAGAGGCACGAGACGGAGCGCGCGCCCTGACGCACCGCCGTGCGCACACAGTCCATGGCGGTATCGCCGCCGCCGATCACCACCACGTCGCGGCCGGCGGCATCGAACCGGCCGTTGTCGAAATCGGCCACCCGGTCACCCAGGCCGACCCGGTTGGAGGTCGTCAGGTAGTCCAGCGCCGGCACGACATTGTCGAGCCCGACGCCCGGCGCCATCAGCTCGCGCGCCTTGTAGACCCCGGTAGCGATCAGCACGGCGTCATGGGTGGCGCGCAGCTCCTCCAAGGTGGCGTCGCGGCCGACCTCGAAATTCATCCGGAAGGTGATCTTGCTGTCGGCCAGCCGCTGGGTGCGCCGCTCGACCACCGGCTTCTCCAGCTTGAAGTTGGGAATGCCGTAGATCATCAGGCCGCCCGGCCGGTCGTAGCGGTCGTAGACAGTGACCTGATAGCCGCGCCGGCGCAGCTCCTCCGCCGCGGCCAGGCCGGCCGGACCGGCGCCGATGATGCCGACGGACTGGTCGCGCTCGAAGCGCGGGACGACGGGCTTGACCCAGCCGCGCTCCCAGGCCGTGTCGTTGATGTACTTCTCGATCGAGCCGATGGTGACCGTGCCGTGGCCGGCCTGCTCGATCACGCAATTGCCCTCGCACAGCCGGTCCTGCGGACAGATCCGGCCACAGATCTCCGGCATGTTGTTGGTGGCGGAGGAGACCTCGAAGGCTTCCTCCAACCGACCTTCGGCGGTCAGCATCAGCCAGTCGGGGATGTTGTTGTGCAGCGGGCAATGCACCTGGCAGAACGGCACGCCGCATTGCGAGCAGCGGGCCGACTGCTCCTCGGCCTTTGCCGCGGCGTACTCGCCGTAGATCTCCTGCCAGTCCTGCCGGCGGTTGTCGGCGGGACGCTTGTCGGGCATCTCGTGGCCCGTCTTGGTAAACGTCAGCATGCGGCTCATTGCCTCGGGTCCTCTCCTCATGGCGACCGCGCCGCCGCCACCGGATGCCCGATGGTGCGCCGTCGCTCGCCCCCGACGGCCGCCCGGCGGCCGCTCCCCCACACCGAAACCCTGTTCAGAAGGCGGGCCCCGCGACTCTTAGCGGTGCCCAGAGGCCGGCTTGCCCGCTGGCGCCGGCCGTCCCAGCCTTGCGGCGCCCGGCCTATGGTACAGACCGGGCATCGCGCGGATGAGATTGGCACCCCCTCGGTGCCCTTTCGCTTGACCCGCCGGCAGCGACGGGCAACACCGTCGCCAACCGCCTCATCCCCGCGCGCCGGCCGCGGCCGGCGCGCGCCCTTAGGCCGGCGACACTATGCGAAGATCGGATCTGCAGATCTAGCAGATTCTTGCCATTAGGTCAGCAAATTTGTCTTTTCCGTGCCTTGGGTCGTCGGAACCTTGCACCCGCCCGCTCGGCCACGACCGATCAAGAATGCAAATAGGTATCAATGCGCGACGATGTTAATACTGTCTTAATCCCCGGCTCGGCGCGCGCCACCCCATGACCGGCCTGCATCTCATCGTCCTGGCCCTGGTCCAGGGGATTACCGAGTTCCTGCCGATCTCCTCCAGCGCCCATCTCGTGCTGCTGCCGGCGCTGACCGGCTGGCCCGACCAGGGGTTGGAAATCGACATCGCCGTCCATCTCGGCACGCTCGGCGCGGTCCTCGTCTATTTCCGCCGCGACGTCACCCGCATGATCGCCGGGGCGGCGGGCCTGGCGCGCGGGCGGCTGGACGGCGACGGTCGGCTGGCCCTGCAGGTCGTCGTCGCGTCGCTGCCGGTGGTCGCCGCGGGCGCGCTGGTCAGCCAGTGGGCGTTCGCGGAGGCGCGCGACCTGCGGCTCTTGACCTGGGTGATCGCCGCCACCTCCATCGGCTTCGGCCTGCTGTTGTGGCTGGTCGACGCCCGGGCGCCCAGCCATCGCCGGCTCGCCGATCTCGGCTGGGGGGCGGTGCTGGTGGTCGGCATCGGCCAAGCGCTGGCCCTGGTGCCGGGCACCAGCCGCAGCGGGGCGGCGATGACGGCGGGGCGGCTGGTCGGCCTGTCGCGCCGCGAGTCGGCGCGCTTCGCCCTCCTGCTCGGCGTGCCGGCGATCCTCGGCGCGGCGGTCCTGGCGCTGGGAGCGATCGCCGCGGCCGGCGATGCCGTGCTGGGGCGCGATGCGGCCGTCGCCGCCGTCTTGTCCTTCGCCGCCGCCTGGGCGGCCATCGCGCTGTTCATGCGCTTCGTCGAACGCATCGGCTTTGCGCCTTTCGTGATCTACCGCATTGCGCTCGGCCTCGCCCTGGCCGGCTATCTATTGGCGACAGGTTAGCCCCGCCGCCGCGCCCCTCCTTCAGCGGAGCCCCCATGCATCGCCGTCCCGATACGCCCGCCGGCCCCGTCGACTGGCTGACCATCAGCGCGCCCAGCCTCGCCGGCAACCTGCTGGGCGAACCGATCGGGCGGCGCGTCGCCGTCTGGCGGCCCGCCGGCCAGGAGGGTGCGGGTCTGCCGCTGCTGGTCGCGCTGGCCGGGTTCGCCGGCAGCGGACTGGCGATGGCCGGCTTCCGGTCGTTCGGCGAGAACCTGCCCGAGCGGCTCGACCGGCTGACGGCGGAGGACCGCTTGCCGCCGGTGGTGGTCGCGATGCCCGACGCCTTCACCCGGCTCGGCGGCAATCAGTATGTCGACAGCCCCATCCTCGGCGGCTGGAGCGGCTTCCTCGCCGACGCCCTCGTCCCGGCGGTGGAGGCACAGTATGGCTGCGGCGGCGCCGGGCGGCGCGGCCTGTTCGGCAAAAGCTCCGGCGGCTACGGCGCGCTGATCAACGCGCTCCGGCGGCCCGACGACTGGTCGGCCGTCGCCTGCCATTCCGGGGATCTCGGCTTCGACTGGGTCTACCGCCCGGAACTGCCGGCGGCGCTCCGCGGCCTGGCCCCCTATGACGGCGACGTGGCGAGCTTCCGCGCCCGCCTGGCGGAGAAGGAGCAGGCCAGCGGCGAGGAGGTGACGACCCTGATGATGCTGGCGATGGCCGCCAGCTACGACCCCGACCCGGCCGCCTGGCCCGATATTCCGCTACCGCTCGACCGCAGCACCGCCCGGCTCGACCCCGACCGTTGGCAACGCTGGCTGGCCCATGACCCGCTGGCCATCGTCGAGGCCGGCCCTGGCCCCTGGCGCGAGGCGCTGGGCGACCTGCGCGCCCTCACCATCGATTGCGGCAGTCGCGACGAGTACAACATCCTCTACGGCAGCCGGCGCTTCTCCGCCGCGCTCGCCACGGCCGGCATCGCCCATCGCTACGAGGAGTTTCCCGGCACCCATTCCGGCACCGCCCACCGGATGGACGAGAGCCTGCCGCTGCTGGCCGCCGCCCTCGCCTGACCGCGGCGTGCCCGGTGGGGTCAGGCGGGGCTGCGGTGGCGGCCGTGGAACCGCCCGCCCGGCCGGAACCGCGCCAGATAGGTCGGCACGATCGCCTCCAGAGCCGACGCCTCGATGCCCAGATCGGCCAGGGTCGCCGCATCGGCGCCCACGACGTTGTCGCGCGCCAGCAAGGTCACCTGGTCGGCGGTCAGCGGCGGGTTGGGCAGCAGCCCGGCGACGCGCGCCTGCAACCGCGCCACCCCCCAGGGCACCGTCACCAGCGCGCGGCGCCGGCCGCTGAACTCCAGCGTCAGCGCCATCAGCTCGCGGAAGCTGTAGACCCCGGGCCCGCCCAGCTCAAAGACCCGGCCGGCGACGTCCTCGCGCTCCGCCGCCGCAATCACCGCATCGCGGACATCGCCGACATAGACCGGCTGGAACCGCGTCTTGCCGCCGCCGATCAACGGCAGCGCCGGGGACATCCCGGCCATGGCGGCGAAGCGGTTGAAGAAGGCATCCTCCGCGCCGAAGACGATCGACGGGCGCAGGATCGTTGCCGCCGGAAAGGCGGCGCGCACGGCCGCTTCGCCGGCCGCCTTGGTCCGGGCATAGACCGACGGCGACCCGGCATCCGCGCCGATCGCCGAGACATGCACGAGACGGCCGACGCCGGCCGCGGCCGCCGCCCGGGCGACCCGGCCCGCGCCCTCGTCATGCACCGCCGACATCTTCTGCCGGCCGCCCTCGAATAGGATGCCGACCAGATTGACCACCAGGTCCGCACCATCGACTGCCGCCGCCACCGTCGCGTCGTCGCGGATATTGGCGAAATGCGGCGTGACCTGCCCGACCACGCCGTAGGGCCGCAAGAACAGCGCCCGGCCGGGATCGCGGGTGGCAACGCGCACGCGCCAGCCGGCCTGCGCCAGCGCCTGAACCACGTAGCGGCCAATAAAGCCGGTAGCGCCGAACACCGTCGCCAGCCGGTCGCCCGGGATGCCGCCCATCATGATCGTCTTCTCCCTCTGCCCGACGCCGGCAGACCGCCGCCGCCCTCAATCTGGGGCGGCGACGGCCTCTTTGCCAGCCGGGCTCGGCCCGATCTACTCCGCTACCGTGATGGTCACAACCTCGGAGATGACCGGTGGGTCGTGCGGGATGTGGTTGTGGTCGGCGAGCAGGAGCTGCAGCGTGTGCTCGCCGGGCGGCAGATCCAACACGGTCTGGGTCTGGCCCCCGCCGAAATGGACATAGGTGTCGGAGGCCGGCACCGGCTGATCCAGCACCGGCAGGTCCTGGTTGATCAGCAGGTGATGGTGGCCCGTCCCCTCGCGCTCCACACCGGCGGGGGCGATCCCCATGCCGGACAGGCCGAAGACCACGGTGACCGGGCTGGACACGCTGTCGCCGTCCGCCGGGGCGACGATATAGACCGTGGTGCCTTCCACCGACGGCGTCAGCTCCACCGCCTCAGCCATCCCCGCCGGTGCAGCAAGCAGCAGCGCCGCCGCGACCCCGCCGGCCAGACGGCGGCCCGTTCCAAGGCGATCGATCCGGATCATGGGTCATCCTCCCTCGTTTGTCGCTTGCGCGCGTTGGTGCGCGCCGATTGATCGGCCGAAAACCGATCAGAGGGAGGTATCCTGTTCGCGGGTGGTATCAAGTCGGCTGGCGATGGCCTACCAAGGGGCCTCGCCGAGGGCGCACGCGCCTACCTCAAGCTGTGCGCATCAGAACGCGGTACGCCGCATTGATGCGCTGCACCCGCTCTTCCGCCAGCTTGACCAAGCCTTCGCCCAGGCCCGCCGCGATCACCTGATCGGGGTGAAAGGCGCGCATCAGGTCGTGATAGGCCGATTTCACCGTCGCCTCGTCCGCCCCCTCCGCCACGCCGAGGATGGCGTAAGGGTTGTCGCCCTCGTAGTGCGAGGCGCGTTGCACCGCCGTCTCCGGCACCGGCTCCGCCAGCGTGATCGAGGACTTCGCCAGGAACACCAGCCGCTCGTCGACGGTCTTGATCGGCAAGAAGCTGCGCTGGTCGTTGAACACGTCGAGCAGACGCTCCCGCGCGCCGAGGAAGAGAAAGCCGGTGATGACGGACCCATCGGTCAGCGTCACCGCCACGCGATGTCGCGTCTTGTGGACGCGAAACGTATCCCCGCTCTGGAACATCGCGATCCCATTGTTGTCGTCGGCGGATGTGTCCCGATCGGCGGAGACCCGCCGCCACCGCGGCGACTATGACGATAGCTGACTGCCGCGACAACGTCGTGATGCCGGCAAGGGCTGGGTCGGGGCAGCGATCCGCCTCATCCGACCAGACCCTTCAAGAGAACGAAACCGCCCACCGTCACCGCCAGGACGATCACGGTCGCCAGGCCGAAATACCGCTCGATCAGCCGGCGCACCGGCGGGCCGAACCGCCACAGCAGCAGCGCCACGGCGAAGAAGCGCAAGCCCCGCGCAACGAAGGAGGCGACGGTGAAGACGACAAGGTCGAGATGGGCGACGCCGCTGGCGATGGTGATCACCTTGTAGGGGATCGGCGTCAGCCCGGCGCCGAAGACGATCCACCAGCCATGCTCGGCATAGAGATCCGCGAAGTCGCCGAATCGGTCGATATAGCCGTAGAACGCCAGGACGGGCCGTCCCACCGCCTCGAACAGCAGCGCGCCCAGCGCGTAGCCGGCCAGCCCCCCGGCCACCGAGGCCACGGTGCAGACCAGTGCGGCGGCGAACCAGCGCTGCGGCCGCGCCAGCACGATGGCGACCAGCAACAGGTCCGGCGGCACCGGAAACACTGAGCTTTCGATGAAGGAAATCGCCGCCAGCCACCACAGGGCCTGCGGATGCTCCGCCAGCCGCAGCGTCCAGTCGTAGAGGCGGCGCAGCACACCGGGGCGGCGGGCGGCGGGATCGGTCGGGGAGGAAGCCGTCATGACCGCCGCCGGATACCCGGTTTGCGCCGAAAGGGGAACCGCGCAATGGCGTCTTTGCCGTCACCCGGTTGCCGCCGCCGCCCCAGCCGCTATGATCGCGCCCTTCGCCCGGTGCCCCTGTGGCGGAATTGGTAGACGCGGCAGACTCAAAATCTGTTGGTGGCAACACCGTGCTGGTTCGAGTCCGGCCAGGGGCACCATATCCTCTGCGCTATCGGGCGTTGCCCTACCTGAGCGCGGGTCCGGGGGGCCGCCGCCGCGGCGGCGCGACCGGACCGACGCTGTGCGTCGGCCCGGCCCACCGGTGCGGCGTCAGTCGTTGTCGTGATGCGGCAGGATCTCGCCGGTGACGGGATCGATCGCGGCCTCCACCTGCCAGCCATCGGCGTTCGTCGCCTCGACCTCGTAGACCCCGTCGTCGACCTCGATCTCGTGGACGACATAGCCCTGGGTTTCGAGGGACTGGGCGATCTCCCCGATGGTCAGCCAATCGGCCTGGATCGCCGCATCGCCGTGGGTCGAGCGATCCGCGCCCTCCGATGCCAGGGCGGCACCGCCGGCGATCGCCGCGGACGCCACGAACAGGCCAGCCATCACCGAACCGGTCTTGAGAGTGATGCCACGCATCTTTCAGTCTCCTTGTCATCTGCCTCGGCACGACCACCGCGCCGTTCGCAGGACGGGGTATGGCCCAGGCCGGCTGACGGCGGCCTGATAACGGCCGTCAGCGAACTGTCAGCAAGCGGGGATCAAGCTCACCATCATGGTTCGCACCGTCCTCCTGGCCCTGATCGCCGCCTTCCTGCCCGCCGCCCTCGCCGCGCAGGGACATGGCGACCACGACCGCGCGCATGCCGCGCGCAACCGCGGCGAGATCGTCCCGCTGGCGGAGATCTTGCCGGGCCTGGAGGCGACCCTCGGCGGCCGGGTGATCGAAGTGGACTTCGAAGAGGAGGATGGCCGCCCGGTCTACGAATTCGAGCTGATCACCCCCGCCGGACGCCTCTTGGAGGCGGAGGTCGATGCCACCACCGGCGACGTGATCGAGGTTGAGGTGGAGGACTGATGCGCGCGCTCGCGGTCGAGGACGATCCGCGTATCGCCACGGATCTGGACGTCGCGCTGTCCGCGGCCGGCTTCCATGTCGAGACGGTGGGCGACGGCGAGGAGGCCTGGTTCCTCGGCGATACGGAGGACTACGACCTCGTCGTGCTCGACCTCGGCCTGCCCACGCTCGACGGGCTCGCCGTGCTGAAGCGCTGGCGGGCGGCGGGCCGTCAGATGCCCGTGCTGATCCTCACCGCCCGCGGCACCTGGAGCGAGCGGGTCGAGGGCATCGACGCCGGAGCCGACGACTACCTACCGAAGCCCTTCCGCATGGAGGAGCTGGTCGCGCGGGCCCGCGCCATCGTGCGGCGCGCCGCCGGCCATGGCGCCGCGGTGATGTCGATCGGCGCGCTGACGGTCGACCTCAACCGCATGACCGTGGCGGTGGACGGGATCCCGGTGGACACGACGCCGCTGGAATACCGGCTGATCGCCTATCTCGTGCTGCATCGCGACCGGGTCGTGCCGCCCGGCGAGCTGCTCGACCACCTCTATGGGGAAAACCACGACCGCGAGGCCAACGCGCTGGAGGCGGTGGTGACGCGGCTGCGCCGCAAACTCGGCACGGGCGTGATCGCGACCCGTCGGGGTTTCGGCTACCACATCGACAGGGCACCGGCGTGACCCGGTCGTCGCTGCGCCTGCGGCTGGTCACGGCGGGCACGGTGGCGGTGCTGATCGCCCTGGCGCTGGCCGCCTTCGGGTTGTCGAAACTGTTCGAGGCGCATGTCTCCCGCCGCGCCGTGGCGGAGCTGTCGGTGCATCTCGACCAGCTTGCCGCCGGGCTGGAACGCGACGCGCAAGGACGGCTGATCCTCGCCCAACCGCCGGCCGATCCGCGGTTCTCCCGGCCGCTCTCCGGTCTCTACTGGCAGGTCGACACGGGCGATCGCCGGCTGCGCTCGCGATCGCTGTGGGACGACGCGCTCGACCTGCCGGATGATGTGCTGGTGGACGGCACGCCGCACAGCCACGTGCTGGGGGGGCCGGGTGCCGCGACGCTTCTCGCCGTGGAGCGGTTGGTGACCCTCTCTCAGCGCCTCGGCGGCAGCGAGGTTCGCGCGGTCGTGGCGATGGACCGGGCGGCGCTGGTCGCTGCGTCGCGGGCCTTCCTGGAAGAGCTTGTGCCCTATCTCGTGCTGCTGGGCGCGGTGCTGATCGGGGCCGGCTGGGCGCAGGTGGCGGTGGGCTTGCGCCCGCTCGCCACCATTGAAGAGCGGGTGGCCGCGGTGCGCTCCGGCAAGGCCGCCCGGCTGGGCACGGATTTCCCCGACGAGGTGCGGCCGCTGGCGGCGGAGCTGGACGCGCTGATCGCCGCGCGCGAGGCGGAGGCTGAGCGCGCCCGCGCCCGCGCCGCCGATCTGGCACACGGCCTGAAGACGCCGGTCCAGGCGCTGATGGGCGAAGCAGCACGCCTCGCCGCCGCCGGGCAGGGCGCAGCGGCAGCGGGCGTGGAGGAGGTCGCCACGGCGATGCAGCGCCAGGTCGACCGGGAACTGGCCCGCGCCCGGGCCGCGACGGCCGGCCGGGCGGGGGCGGCCGATCCCGCCGCTGCCGCGGCCCGGGTGCTGGCCGTCCTGCGCCGCGCACCCGATGGCGACCGGCTGACCTGGCGGCTCGACGCGGCGGACGGCCTGCACGCCCGCATCAACGAGGACGACCTGACCGACGCGCTGGGCGCCGTCATGGACAACGCAGCCCGCTTCGCCAGGGCCGCCGTCACCGTCACCGTCGCCCGCGCCGACAGCCGCATACGGATCACCGTGCGGGACGACGGACCCGGCATCCCCGCCGATCGTCTGGCCCGCATCACCCAGCGCGGCACCCGGCTCGACACCACGCCGGCCGGCGCCGGTCTCGGGCTGGCCATCGCCAACGATATCGCCGAGGCCGTGGGCGGCAGCCTGACGCTGCGGCCGGCCGATCCGGGGCTTGAGGTCGCCCTGACCGTGCCGGCCGCCGACGCCCTACCGGCTTAAGCCGCTGTCAGCGGGGCGTCAGGACGACGGGCGTAAGGTCGAAGGATGGATCGGCACCACCGCAACTCCCGCGGTGATGCGAGACGTCCGGAGACAAGGGACATGATGCGCACGAGACATCAGGCCGCCCCCTTGTGGCTGGCGGCATCGGCCTTGGCGCTCGGCGCCACGCTGGGCGCGGGCACGGCAGCGGCACAAGGTGGCCCCGGGGGCGGCATGGGCGGCGGCCCCGGCGGCGGCCAGGGAATGATGCAGCGCCTGGCGGTCGTCGACAGCGATGGGGATGGGTTGATCAGCCCGGAAGAGCTGCGCCGTTGGCGGGAGAGCGTCTTCTACGCCATGGACGCCGACCGCGACGACGCCTTGACCCGCGCGGAATACATGGCCGTCCAGCTCGGACGCGGCGCCGCTGCGGACCAGCGCGGTCCCCGCTACGCCGAAATGCAGGCGGCGAAGGAAGCCGACTACGACGCCATGGACACCGACCGCGACGACCGCGTCTCCCACGAGCAATTCGTCACCTATGCCGAAGACGCCTTCGCCGCGGCGGATGCCAACGGCGATGGCCTGCTGTCCGCACCGGAATTCGCCGCGATGCACCGGCGCTGATCGCCGGCGCTTCAGCGGCGCTACGGATCCGGGGAGTCCGGCGCGTCGAGATCGAGGTCGGGATCGGCGTCGAGATCGATGAAGTCGGCGAGCGCGCGCACCTCGTCGGCCGTCAGGCCGAGGCCATGGCGCAGATAGCCGGCCACCGAGCCGTAGCGGTCGACGACATCGGTGCCACTGACATCGATGAACGCCCCTTCCAGAAGATACATAGCGGATTGCCTCGTGTGTCGGTGCGTTACGGCGAAACCAGGGTGCAGAAGCGCAGCACCAGATAGGGCGGCATCGACAGCGAGTATTCGGCGATGCCGCTGACCGGGCCGGCGGCGACCGCCTGCAGGGTCCCGGCGGGATCCTCCGCCACGGTCGCGGCGGACATCAGGTTGACGGTGACGCCGTGGTTGTGGCTCTCCCCGCCGCCGGTCCGCCCGACGTCATAGGTGGTGCCGCCCGTGCCCGACCCGGCGCCCAGGATGAAGCGGCCGCCGGTATCGCCGACCGCCGCCCAGCCGTCCGGGCAGGCCTCGCCCTGCCAGGCGATGACCGCACCCGCCGGCAGGGCCGCCCCGGCGCCCGGCGGACCCGGTGGGCCCGTCAGCGCGTCGCCGGCGGTCGCCAGCAGCGCCGCCGCAACCTCCATGGCCGTCGGCGCCACGGCATCCGCCCCCGGTGCGCCGGCGGGTCCGGTCAGCGCCTCGCCATGCTGGTCGATCAGCCCCGCCACCACGTCATCCACCGTCGGCGCCTCGCCGGCCGCACCCGCCGGGCCGCGCAACCGCTCCGCCAAGTCCGCGTCGCTGTCGATCCGGGCGGCCAGCGCCTCGGCGACGGCGCCTGGGTCTGCGGCCGCGGCCTCCAGCGTCGCCACCCGCGCCGCCAGATCCTCGCCGGGCAGTGCGGTGACCTGCTGGTTGACCTGCCAGGTCCACACCAGCGCCGCCGCCCCCGCGGCGATCCCCACCGCGCCCAAAACCGTCCCCGTCGCCATGGCCCGCCTCCCGCATCGCCCGTTGTTTGTTGTCGATTGCGGCGGATGCTAGCCCGCATCTCACGCCAAGGCGAGGCTGAGCGGACCGATCGCCGCCGCAGCCTGCGTTGCGTGCGCCAACGTTGCGCGCGTTTGACAAGCCTGACCGGCATGGCCAAGCTGCCGCCGGTTGATCGGCGACTGCGAGATAGGCTGCCGGTTGCGGATCTTGGGCGGGTATGATCGAAACATGACGGCGGATCGCCGAAGGATCACCGCGAGCCAGTCGCCCGGCGGCTTGGGCCGAGGGTGCGCACGGTGACGGCGGCCAAGCTGACGGATGTCGCGCGCGCCGCTGGGGCGTCCGTCGCCTCCGTCTCCCGGGTGCTCAACCATCCCGACCGGGTCAGCCCCGGCATGCGCCAACGGGTGGAAGCCGCGCTGGCGTCGCTGGACTATGTGCCGAACTGGGCGGCGCGGGGCCTCGCCTCGCGGCGATCGCGCACCGTGGCGGCGATCGTGCCGACGCTGGACATCGCCATCTTCGCCAAAGGTGTTCAGGCTCTGCAGGCACGCCTGGAGAAGGCCGGTTACACGCTGCTGGTCGCCTGTTCCGAATACGACGCGGAGAAGGAGGCGCGCGAGGTCCGCGCCTTCATCGAGCGCGGCGTCGACGGGCTGGTGCTGACCGGCAACTGGCATGAGCCGGAGGTCGCGGCCATGCTGGAGGTCAGCCCGCTGCCGCGGGTCCACACCTATTCCTACGACCAGGGGTCGGCCGATTGCTGCGTCGGCATCGACAACCGCAAGGCGATGCAGCGGCTGACCCGCTATCTGCTGGATCTCGGCCATCGCCGCTTCGGCGTCGCCACCAGCCCGCAGCGCGACAACGACCGCGTGTCGGCGCGGGTGGCCGGGGTGCACGACGCCTTGGCCGCGGCCGGCGTGCCGCTGGAGGCGACCCAGATCGCCGAGGTGCCGCATTCCATCGCCGATGGGTCGATCGCCCTGCGCTCGCTGCTCGACCGCGATCCGCGGCTGACCGCGATCATCTGCATCAACGACACGTTGGCGATCGGTGCGCTGGCGGAGGCGCGCGAACGCGGGCTCGCCGTGCCGGACGCGCTATCGATCACCGGGTTCGACGATCTCGACCTCGCCGCGCATATGGCCCCGCCGCTGACCACCGTGCGCTGCCCGGCCAGCGAGCTGTGCACGCTGGCGGCCGAGCAGCTCCTCGCTCGCATCGAGGGCGCGCCGACGGTGGAGCGGGTCGAGTTGAAGGCCGATCTGATCGTCCGCCGCTCCACCGCCGTGCCGGCCCATCCGCGCACGCTGGCGCCCGTCTGATATCCGAAAAGACGCGATGGTTGTTCCGGCGCAGGCGGACGGACTATGGTCCGGCCCCAAGGGCTGCCGGCGGGCGGCCAGGCATTGCAGGATCAAGGGAAGGGTGAGCGATGAGCAGTCTGGTGATCGCCGAGCATGACAACCAGGCCCTGAAGGGCGCGACCCTGCACGCGGTCACGGCGGCCAGCCAACTCGGCGGCGAGGTCCATGTCCTGGTGGCCGGCAGCGGCTGCAGCACCGTCGCCAACACCGCCGCGCAGGTGGCCGGCGTCACCAAGGTGCTGCTGGCCGACGGGCCGGCGCTGGAACACCAGCTTGCGGAGGACTTGGCCCCGCTGGTGGCGGATCTCGCCAAGGGCTACGGCTATGTCCTGGCCGCCGCCTCGACCACCGGCAAGAACCTGCTGCCGCGCATCGGCGCTCTCTTGGACGTTCAGCCGATCTCCGATATCTCCGCGATCGACGGCCCAGACACCTTCCAGCGGCCGATCTATGCCGGCAACGCCATCGCCACGGTGCAGACCGGCGACGCGATCAAGGTGATCACCGTGCGTACCACCGCCTTCGACGCGGCGGCGGAGACCGGCGCCAGCGCCGCGGTGGAGGCGGTCACCGCCCCGGCGGCGCCGGGCCCCACCGCCTTCCTCGGCCAGGAGCTGTCCGACAGCGGCCGGCCGGAGCTGACCAGCGCACGCGTCGTCGTTTCCGGCGGCCGCGGGCTCGGCAGTTCCGAAGCGTTCGACATCCTCGACGCGCTGGCCGACCAGCTTGGCGCGGCGATCGGCGCCAGCCGCGCCGCCGTCGATGCCGGCTATGTGCCGAACGACTATCAGGTCGGCCAGACCGGCAAGGTGGTGGCGCCGGAGCTTTACATCGCCGTCGGCATCTCCGGCGCGATCCAGCACCTAGCCGGCATGAAGGACAGCAAGGTGATCGTCGCCATCAACAAGGACGAAGAGGCGCCGATCTTCCAGGTCGCCGATTACGGCCTGGTCACCGACCTGTTCAAGGCCGTCCCGGAGATGACCGAAACGCTGAAATCGGGCTGAGAGGCGGCGGTCGGGTGGGGCGCGAGCCACGCCCCGATCGCCCGATCACGCCCCCGATCGCGCCCCCGATCGCGCCTAAGCCGGCACGCCGTGCAGGCTGGCCAGCACGCGCCACAGCACCATCTGCAGGAAATAGAGCCCCAGGATCAGCACGATCGGCGACAGATCGATGCCGCCGAGGTTGGGGATGAAGCCGCGGATCGGCCGCAAGGCGGGCTCCGTCAGCGCGTAGAGCACGCGGCCGATGGTGTTGATGACCTGGTTGCCGGTGTTCACCACCTGGAAGGCGACCAACCAGCTCAGGATCGCCGAGGCAATCACCACCCAGACATAGGTCTCCAGGACGAGAATCACCAAACGGATCAGCGGATCGAGTATCACCATGGCGCCGTCTTGCCCGTATTGGTCCCCGGAGGCGGGGACCCATTCGGCCTAGCAGGGCGGGCGGCCGGCGGCAAGGGGCATCGGCGGCAGCTTGCCGCTTGCCGGGGTCTGCCGATTGGCTTTGAGTTCACCGCCGGCCGCTAGGGTGAGGTTGCCTGAGGGATAGATGCCTTGTTAACGGAGAGACCGCGTTTCCTGAGTTGACAGTTTTCACCCTCTGACCACATTTTTCGCTGAAAATGAGGATGTGATCAGAGTTGCTCCGGGAAGGTAAAGAGGACCCGATGTCGAAGCGAACTGCCTTCACGCGCGCGCGTGAGGATCGACGTTTGCGCACGTTCATGGCCGGGTTTGTCAACGGTTTTGCGAGCTGGTCGCTGTTGGGCGACGGCACGTTCGCGCCAAGACGCTACCAGTCCGACGGCCGCCGAGGCGACATGAAGCGGATCGGCGGCGACATGCGCACCGCACTGGACAGCTTTGGAAATCTGCCGGAAATCCGAGCAATCTCCCGGCGATGAAGAAGCCTCGATCCAGAGGTCCACGCCAAAACACCCAGGTTGCCAAAGTCGACACGGGCGCCGTTTCCACAGACGATACTCTCGCAGAAGACGGCGCACACAGCGCGTTGCCTGAAGAAGCCAGGGACAGGATGAACGCGCTTGTCCTGGCGGAGGAGTTCAGAGGACGCCTCCCGTCTCCAGACATGTTCCAGCACTACGAAAAGGTGCTCTCCGGCTCTGCCGATCGCATCATGACGATGGCGGAGAAGGAACAAGCCCATCGCATCACCTGGGAGCGGCGGGAGCTGGAAGTCGAGTCACGTATCGCCTTCACAGGTCTGATCTTCGGATTTACGGCGCTGCTCTTCCTCATCGGCTTGGCCGGCTATTGCGCCTATATCGGCAACAGCACGATCGCCGGGCTTGCACTGGGCGCCGCGACGTTAGGCGTCGTGTCGAAATTCGTTACGCACCGATGGAGCCAGCAAGAGCAGGAACCGAAACGGAAGCCGGCCAACAGATAGCCTCTCCACAAGGATGCGCGACTCCGATTGACTCATAGGCGGTTTTGACATCTGTCCCCACCACCCTGCCGGCGCTGTCGCGCGCCCGCTATTGCTGACACTGAGGAAGAGTGCCGGATGAGTCGACAGGCGGTCCTGCTGGCCTATCGCCGCTCCCCGCACACCGCCGCCCATAAGGGGGCGCTGGCGCGGGTGCGGCCGGACGACCTGGCCGCCCGGGTGGTCACCGCCGCGCTGGACGCGGCCGGGGTCGACCCCGCCGCCGTCGACGACCTGGTTTGCGGCTGCGCCTTCCCGGAAGGCGAGCAGGGCCTCAACCTCGCCCGCATGGTGGTCTTCCTGGCCGGCCTGCCGGACCGCGTGCCGGGGGTCACGGTCAACCGCTTCTGCGGCTCCTCCATGCAGGCCATCCATGACGCGGCCGGGCGGATCGCGCTGGGGGCCGCCGATCTCGTCGTCGCCTGCGGCGTGGAGAGCATGACCCGGGTGCCGGTGATGGGCTTCAACCCGATGCCGCATCCGGGCCTGGCGGCGCGGCGGCCCGACGCCTTGTCGTCCATGGGCATGACCGCGGAAAATCTCGCCCGCGACTACGCCATCCCCCGCGACCGGCAGGAGGACGCGGCGGTCCGCTCACACACCCGCGCCGCGGCGGCCGCAGCGGCCGGCCGCTTCGCCGCGGAAATCGTGCCGATCGATACACCCCAAGGGACGGTCGCCGCGGATACGACGATCCGCCCCGACACCACGGCCGAGGCGCTGGCCGCACTGACCCCGTCCTTCCAGGCCGGGGGCACCGTCACCGCCGGCACCTCGTCGCCGCTGACCGATGGGGCGGCGGCGGTGGTCGTGGCGTCGGACGATTTCGCGCGCGCCCATGGCCTGACGCCGCTGGCACGCGTTCGCGCGACGGCGGTGACCGGCTGCCGGCCGGAGATCATGGGCATCGGCCCGGTCGAGGCGAGCCGGCGGGCGCTTGGCCTTGCCGGCCTCGCCCTCGCCGACATCGACGTGGTGGAGCTGAACGAGGCCTTCGCCGCCCAGATCCTGGCCGTAGCGCAGGACCTCGACCTCGATTGGGCGCGGACCAACACCGATGGCGGGGCGCTGGCGCTCGGCCACCCGCTGGGCAGCTCCGGCGCGCGCATCACCGGCAAGGCGGCGCAGCGCCTGGCGGAGACTGACGGAACGCTGGCACTGGCCACCATGTGCATCGGCGGCGGCCAGGGCATCGCCACGGTCCTGGAACGCACCGCATGACGGCGGCGGCGCCTGCCGGCGCACCGGCGCGCGCCGCGGTCCTCGGCGCCGGCACCATGGGCGCGCAGCTTGCCGCGCATATCGCCAATGCCGGGGTGCCGGTGCTGCTGCTCGACCGGGTGCCGGACGGCGCCCCGGCCGGCGATCCGGCGGCCCGGTCGGCACTGGCCACGCGCGCCCTGGCGGCGCTGGAGCGCGCCGACCCGCCGGCCTTCATGCACCGCCGCGCACGCCGGCTGGTGGAGGCCGGCAACCTGGAAGACGACCTGGCCCGGCTGGCCGACTGCGACTGGGTGGTGGAGGCGGTGGTGGAGGATCCCGCCGTCAAGGCGGCGCTGTTCGACCGGCTGGCCGGCGTGCTGAAGCCGGATGCCGTGCTGACCTCCAACACCTCCACGCTGCCGCGCGCGCTCTTGGCCAAGACCCTGCCGGCGGCGCTGCAACCGCGCTTCGCGATCACCCATTTCTTCAATCCGCCGCGCTATATGCGGCTGGTGGAGCTGGTCGCGGACGGCGAGGGCGACGCGGGGCCGGTCGGGGCACTCGCCGACTTCCTCGACCGCGGGCTCGGCAAGACGGTGGTGCGGGCGAAGGACAGCCCCGGCTTCATCGCCAACCGCATCGGCGCCTTCTGGATCCAGACGGCGATCAACGAGGCGGTCGACCGGTCGATCGGCGTGGCGGCGGCCGACGCCGTGCTGTCGCGGCCCTTCGGCATCCCGAAGACCGGGGTGTTCGGTCTGGTCGACCTGGTCGGCCTGGACATCATGCCGGCGGTGGCCCGCGCGCTGTCCGCCACCCTGCCGGCCGACGATCCCTTCCAGGCGATCGCGCGCCCGCAGCCGCTGATCACCCGCCTGATCGCCGACGGCTACACCGGCCGAAAAGGCAAGGGCGGCTTCTACCGGCTGAACCGCACCGGCGGCCAGCGGGTGAAGGAGGCGGTGGACCTCGCCACCGGCACCTATGCCCCGGCCGGCAAGCCGCGGCTGGAGGACATCGCCGGCGCCCGCGACGCGGCGGGCCTGCTCGCCGGCGACGCCCCGGCGGCGCGCTATGCTGCGGCGGTGATGACCGCGACGCTGGCCTACGCCGCCGCGGTCGCGCCCGCCATCGCCGACGACGTCGCGGCGGTCGATGAGGCGATGGTGGCCGGCTACAACTGGCGGCACGGGCCGTTCCGGCTGATCGACCGGATCGGCGCCGGCCGGCTGGCGGAATATCTGACCGCGGCCGGCGCTGCCGTGCCGCCGCTGCTGACCCGCGCCGCGGAGGCCGGCGGGTTTTACCATCGCGCGGCTGATGGGGCGGCGACCTGCCTGTCGGCGGCGGGCCGGCCGGCTCCGGTGGTGCGCCGGGCTGGCACGCTGGCGCTGGACGATGTGCGCCGCGCTGGGGCGCCGCTGTTCCGCAACGGCTCCGCGGCTTTGTGGGACATCGGCGACGGCGTCACGCTGGTCGAGTTCACCGCCAAGATGAACACGCTGGACGCCGACGTGTTCGCCTGCCTGCGCGAGGCGATCCGGATCACCGGCGACGGCTACCGCGCGCTGGTCATCGGCAACGAGGCGGAGAATTTCTGCGTCGGCGCCAGTATCGGCTTCGGCCTGTTCGCCGCCAACCTCGCCGCCTGGGACCGGCTGGACGCGGCGATCCGCGACGGCCAGGACACGTTCCGTGCGCTCGCCACCGCGCCCTTCCCGGTGGTCGGCGCGCCGTCCGGCCTGGCGCTGGGCGGCGGGCTGGAGGTGCTGATGCATTGCGACCACGTCCAGGCGCATAGCGAGACCTATGCCGGGCTGGTCGAGGTCGGTGTCGGCATCATCCCGGCCTGGGGCGGGGCGACCCGGCTGCTGCTGCGCCAACTCGCGCAGACCCGCCGGCCGGGCGGCCCGATGCCGGCGATCGCGGAGGCGTTCACCACCATCGCGCTCGCCAAGGTCGCCAAATCCGCCGCGGAGGCGCGCGACCTCGGCTATTTCCGCGCCGAGGACACGATCACCATGAACCGCGACCGCCTGCTGGCCGACGCCAAGGCGCGCGCCCGCGCGCTGGCCGACGGCTACCGCCCGCCGCCGCCGCCGGACCCGGTGGCGCTGCCGGGGCGGACGGGGGCGGTGGCGCTGGGCCTGCAGGTCGACGCCTTCGCCCGCCTCGGCCAGGCGACACCGCATGACGTGGTCGTGGCGGGCGAACTGGCCACGGTGCTGACCGGCGGCGACTGCGACTGGACCGAGCCCGTCGACGAGCAGCACCTCCTGGACCTCGAACGCGCCGCCTTCGGCCGCCTGGTGCGCACCGAGGCCACCCTGGCCCGCATGGAGCACATGCTGGCCACCGGCAAACCGTTGCGCAACTGATGGGCATCGTCGCGCCCCCCGCGCCGAAGGAGCCGGACGGATGACCGCCTACCGCGCCCCGCTGGAGGATATCCGCTTCGTCCTGTCGGAGATCGTGGCGCTGGAGCGGCTCGCCGCTCTGCCTGGCCTGGAGGACGCGACGGCCGATGTGATCGTCCAGGTGCTGGAGGAAGCCGCCCGCCTGGCGGAAACGGTGCTGGCGCCGCTCAACGCCTCGGGCGACCGGGAGGGCTGCCGCCTGACCGACGGCCGGGTGACCATGCCCGCCGGCTTCCGCGAGGCCTATGCCCGCTACGCCGCGGGCGGCTGGGCGGGCGTGGCGGCCGATCCGGCGCATGGCGGCGGCGGCCTGCCGGCCCTGGTCAACCAGATGGTCGACGAGTTGATCATCTCCGCCAATATCGCCTTCTCCACCGTGCCGGGCCTCAGCCACGGCGCCTATCACGCCATCGATCTGTACGGCTCGGCGGCGCAGAAGGCGCTCTACCTGCCGAAGCTGGCCAGCGGCATCTGGACCGGCACCATGTGCCTGACGGAGCCGCAATGCGGCACCGATCTCGGCCTGGTGCGCACCCGCGCCGTGCCGGCGGCGGACGGCAGCTATCACCTGACCGGCAACAAGGTGTGGATCACCGCCGCGGAGCACGACCTGGCGGAGAACATCGTGCATCTGGTGCTGGCGCGCCTGCCGGATGCCCCCGCCGGGACGCGCGGCATCAGCCTGTTCGTTGCCGCCAAGCACCTGCCGGAAGCCGATCGCGCCGGCGGCTGGCGGCCGGGTGCGCGCAACGCCATCACCTGCACCGGGCTGGAGCACAAGATGGGGCTGGCCGCCTCGCCGACCTGCGCGCTCGCCTTCGAGGGCGCGACCGCCTGGCTGGTCGGCGAACCGCATCGCGGCATGCGCGCCATGTTCGCGATGATGAACCAGGCGCGCCTGATGGTCGGCATGCAGGGCCTCGGCCTGGCGGAGATGGCCTGGCAGGCGGCGCGCGCCTTCGCCGGCGAGCGCCGCCAGGGCCGCCTGCCCGGCCAGCCGGAAAGCGACGGGCCGCAGCCGATCATCGTGCATGGCGACGTGCGGCGCATGCTGGCCACCATCCGCGCCCAGGTGGAGGGCACCCGCGCGCTGGCGCTATGGGTCGGCCAGCATGTCGACATCGCGCTGCGCCACCCCGACCCCGCGGCGCGGGCGGCGGCCGACGACCTGGTTGCGCTGATGACACCGATCGTCAAGGCGCATCTGACCGATATCGGGCAGGAGGCGGCGGACCTGGCGATCCAGGTGCATGGCGGGTCGGGCTATGTCCGCGAGATGGGGGTGGAGCAGTATCTGCGCGACATTCGCATCGCCCGGATCTACGAGGGCACCAACGGCATCCAGGCGCTCGACCTGGTCGGCCGAAAAATGCCCGACGGCATGGGCCGGCGGCTGCGCCGCCTGTTCCACCCGATGGCGGCCTTCGTGGAAGAGACCCGGCCGCTGGCGGCGGACGACCCGGCCCTGGCGGCGATCCTGGAGCCCTTCGCCACCTGGCTCGCCCGCGCCCAGGGGATCAGCCTGCATCTCGGCCAGGCGGCCTTCGCCGACCCGATCGCCGCGACCACGGGCGCGCACGACTATCTGAAGCTCTTGGGCATTCTCGCCACGGGCTGGATGTGGGCGCGCATGGCCCTGGCGGCGCATCGCCGCCTCGCGGCGGGCGAGCAGAACCCAATGCTGGCAGCGAAGCTCGCCTCCGCTCGCTTCTACATGACCCATATCCTGCCGGGCATCGGCCCCCACGCCACCGCCATCCTTGCCGGCCCCGACAGCGTGCCCGAGGTGGGGTCGCTGACCGCTTGAGCGCTGCAGGCCAACGGCACCATCACCCCCACCCAACCCTCCCCCATCAAGGGGGAGGGCTTTGGCCAGATTGAAGCCCTCCCCCTTGATGGGGGAGGGTGGGGAGGGGGTGATCCAGGGGTCCGTCGCTACCCCGCCTTCGCCGCCCGCAGCCGGGCGAGCGCCAGAACGCCGTCCAGGGTCGGGGTGGGGCGGTCGACCAGGCGGCCCATCTCCGACACCGCGCCGACCAGGGCGTCGATCTCCATCGGGCGCCCGGCCTCCAGGTCCTGCAGCATGGAGGTCTTGTGCGCGCCCACCGCGCCGGCCGCGTCGATGCGCCGATCGACATCGATGGGAAAGCGCACGCCCAGCGCCTCCGCCACCGCCTGCGCTTCCACCATCATCGCCCGCGCCAGCGCGCGGGTGCCTGGATCGCCGCAGATCTCTTCCAAGGTCGCGTGGGTCAGCAGGGAGATCGGGTTGAAAGCGCAGTTGCCCCACAGCTTCACCCACAGCTCGTCGCGGATCTTCGGGCGCACCGGCGCCTTCAGCCCCGACGCCTCCAGCACACCCGACAGGGCGGCGGCCCGCGGGCTGCGCCCCCCCCCCGGCTCGCCCAGCGAGAAGCGGTTGCCCTCGACATGGCGGATCACGCCGGGTTCGGCGATCTCGGTCGCCGGGTAGACGACGCAGCCGATCACCCGCTCAGGCCCGATGCCGTCCCACTGCACGCCGCCGGGATCGACGGCGGCAAGCCGGCGGTCCGCCCACGGGCCGTCCAGCCCGTAGAAGTACCACCAAGGCACGCCGTTGACCGCGGTGACCACGACGGTGTCGGGACCCAGCAGCGGCTGCATCGCCGGCACCACGGCCGGCACGCTGTGCGCCTTCAAGGTCACGATCACGACGTCCTGAACGCCCAGCGCTGCCGGATCGTCGGTCGCCCGGACCGCAACGGTGCCGGCCGGCGCGCCGCCTTCGACCAGGGTCAGGCCGTTTTCCCGGACGGCGGCGAGATGGCCGCCGCGGGCGATCAGCGAAACGTCCGCGCCGGTCTCCGACGACGCCGATGCCAGCTTCCAGCCGAGATAGCCGCCGATGGCGCCGGCGCCATAGATCGCGATCCGCATCGCCGTCGCCCGCTCACGCCAGGCCGAGCTTGGCCGCCAGCCCGATGCGCTGCAACTTGCCGGTTGCCCCCTTGGGGATCTCCTCCACGATCACCACCCGGCGCGGCACCTTGAAGTCGGCGAGCCGCTCCGCGGCGAAGTCGCGCAAGGCCGCCGCCTCCAGCGCCGCCCCGGGCGCGGCGACGACGGCGGCGCCGACCTCTTCGCCCAGCTTGTCATGCGGCACGGCGAAGGTGACCGCCTGGGCGACCTGCGGATGGGTCAACAGCACGCTGTCGACCTCGATCGGGCTGATCTTCTCGCCGCCGCGATTGATGATCTCCTTCAGCCGGCCGGTGATGGTCAGATAGCCGTCGCCGTCGAAGCGGCCCTGATCGCCGGTGCGGAACCAGCGCTGGCCGCCGTCCTGGAAGAAGGAGCGGGCATTGGCGTCCGGGTTGGCCTCATAGCCCGGCGTGACGTTCGGACCGGCAATAACCACCTCCCCCGTCGCCTCGGGATCGGCGGCGTCGAGCAGTCGGTCGGCCGCCTCGTCGGCCAGGCGCACGGCCGGCCCCGCGGGCCGGCCGACGCTGCCCGGCCTCTGCGTGCCGGGCGCAATCGGGTTGGAGGTCATCTGATGCGCCGCCTCGGTCATCCCGTAGCTCTCCACCACGGGACAGCCGAAGGTGTCCGCCAGCGCCATCATCACCGGCGCCGGCAACGGTGCCGACGAGGACCGAATGAAGCGCAGGCCCAAGCCGTCGAGGATCTCCCGGTTGCGCCCGGCGCGGGCCAGGATCGCCTGATGCATGGTCGGCACGGCGGTGTACCAGGTGGGCGCCGCCGTCTTCAGCCAGCCGAACACCTGCAGCGCGTTGAAGCCCGGCGCGCACCACACCGACGCCCCGGCCGACAGCGAGGCCAGCACGGCCGCCAACAGCCCGTGGATGTGGAACAGTGGCATGACGTTGAGGCAGCGGTCGGCCGGCGTCAGGTCCAGCGTCGCCGCGATGTGGCGGGCCGAGGCCGCCAGATTGCGTTGCAACAGCGGCACGATCTTCGGCCGCGAGGTGGTGCCCGAGGTGTGCAGCACCAGCGCCCCGTCCTCGGCGCCGCCGGTCTCCACCGGCTTCGGCCGCGGGGCGGGGTCGTCGGCCTCCGCCGCCAGGGTGAAGCGGCCGGCGGGCCAGGACGGATCGACGGCCAAGCGTAAAAGCGCCATCCCGCGCCGTCGCGCGACCTCGACCGCCGGCCCTTCGTCGCCCGCCGCCACCAAGAGCGCCTTGGCATCGAGATCGCCGAGGTAGAAGTCGAACTCCTCTTCCCGATAGGCGGGGTTCAGCGGGGCCGTCGTCACCCGCTGGGCGAGCGTGACGAAGGCGGCGGCCATCTCCGGCCCGTTGGGCAGGACGATCGCCACCCGGTCGCCGCGCCCGAGGCCGAGCGCCGCCAGGCTGGCGCCGACCTCCGCCCCCAGCGCGGCGAGGCCGCCATGGGTCAGCCAGGGCCGGTCGGGCGCGCCGATCGCCGGGGCGTCGGCCGGATGGTCGGCCAGCAGGCCGCAAAGCGTCTCGGTCATCGATGTCGGGAACCAGGGGTCAAGGGGGAGGTGCCGCGGCCAAGGGGCTTACTCCGCCGCCAGGCGGTGCTCGATCAGCCGGCTCTCCACGGAGCGGAGATGACCTTGCATCCGTCGCCCGGCGGCGTCCAGGTCGCGCTCCGCGATCGCCTCGACGATCGCCTGATGCTCGGCGAAGGAATGGTGGTCGGCCGGTGGGCGGCCGCTGTCGTTGCGCAGGCGTCCCCACACCACCGCCCTGCGGACCGAGTTCAGCACGTCGAACAGGCCGAGCAGCAGCCGGTTGCCGCTGGCCTCCGCGATCAGGCGGTGCAGCGCGTTGTCGGCGGCTTCGTATTGCCGCCAGGTCGCCGCCTCCCGAGTGCGGACCAGGCAGCGCCGCATCGCCTCCACATCGGCGGAGGTGGCGTTCAACGCCGCTTCGCGCGCCAGCACCGGCTCGATCAACAGGCGTGTGCGCATGACCTCCGCCGGATTGGTTTGACGCTCGATATCGCCGAGATTGACGACGTCGAGGTCGCGC
Organism: Alphaproteobacteria bacterium; assembly: GCA_028284045.1. GTDB lineage: Bacteria > Pseudomonadota > Alphaproteobacteria > DSM-16000 > Inquilinaceae > JANQSN01. The sequence continues at coordinate 104,306 of JANQSN010000019.1, forward strand.
GACCCGACGAAGGTGCCCTTGCCGACATGACGCCAGAGCTGGCCTTCCCGCTCCAGCGTCGCCAGCGCCTTGCGCAGCGCGCCGCGGGTCACGCCCAGCGCGTCCGCCAGCTCGCGTTCCGCCGGCAGGCGGGCGTTGGGCGGCAGGTCGTGCCGCACCAGCCAAGCGCGGAGCTGCACCAGCGCCGCGTCGCCGTCACCGGGCGTGTCGGGGGCCTGACTCACGCCTCAACCTTCCTCAGATGGACAGCCCAATCGACAGATTGGTTAGATGGATCAAGCCGTACCGCCATTGGTCTCTCGTGTCAATCCCGCCCGAGATCGTTCGCATAGCCGCACAACTCGCGACCTTCCGACGATTCTTGTTTGACCAATCCACATCATTGGCGTAACCAATTTGACACCCAAGGCGCGCCACCGGCGTCGCCGCAATCAAGATGCTGGGGCCGGCAAGTGCCCCGCCGCCACCGGGAGGTCACCCCATGACGCGCCGTTTCTCCGCGACCCGCCGTACCACCGCCGCCGCACTCGCCGTCGGCACGCTCGCCGTAGCCGCACCGGCCGTCGCCGACGATCCGATCCAGGTCGCCATGGGCGACATCGCCAGCGTCGAAAGCCTCAATCTGCTGATCGCCATGGCGCGCGCCGAAGAGCGCGGCGTCGACATGGAGCTGACCTTCTTCAACTCCGAGGACGTGGCGGTTCAGGCCGTGCTGAGCGGCCAGGCCGATATCGGCGTCGGCGCGCCCTACGCCTTCCTGCAGAACGCCGACGCGCCGATCCGGCTGTTCTACCGGATGAGCACGCTGCTCTTCTTCCCGGTGGTCAACAGCGAGGTCTATGGCGGCTGGGCCGACCTCGACGGCGAGGAGATCACGGTGCACTCCCGCGGCTCCGGCACCGAGGCGCTGATGATGTTGATGGCCGATGTCCACGATATCGAGTACGCCAATATCAGCTACGTACCGGGCTCGGAGGTGCGGGCCGGCGCGATGCTCCAGGGCACCATCGACGCCTCCATCGTCGACGCCGCGGCCTTCCGCCTGTTGCAGGAGGAAGGCGGCGAGCGCTTCCAGCGCCTGCCCCTGGAAGGCGTCAACGCGACCGACGAGGCGCTCTACGCCAACACCGACTTCCTGGCGGAACGGCAGGACAACGTCGCCATCTTCGTGGAGGAGCTGCTCGGCACCTGGGCGGACATCGCCGAGGACCCGACCATCGTCGCGAACTTGCGCGACGCCCACGGCCTGCTGCCCGACCTGCCCGACGCTGCCGCGGCGGATATCGAGCCCTACTACGCCGAGGCGGTGGCCAACGGTATCTACCCGCTGGGCGGGGGATCGCCGGAGGACGCGGCCGACGATATGGCGTTCCTGTCGGCGGCCGGCCAGGTCGACTACGACCCGGCAAGCTTCGATCCGGCCGACTTCTGGGACTTCGGCCCGCTCGACGCGGCCCGCGGCAACTGATCCGGCCGAAACCGGGAGCGATCGGCCATGGCACCCCCGCCGGCGAGCCGCACGCTGACCCAGGGGCCGGCGGGCGGTGCCGCGGCCTCCGCGGCGGCCGGCGCCTGGGCGCGCTGGTCGTCGCTGCCGGCCCTGTGGCGGGCGGCGTCGCTGGCGCTGTTCTTCGCCGTGTGGGAGATCGCCGCGCGGTCCGGCTTCAGCTACGCGCTGCCGTCGTTCACCGCGACCGCGGCGGCGTTCTGGGAGATGCTGGCCGACGGCAGCCTGGGGACGGCGTTCGCCAAGACGCTCTACCCGCTGGCGATCGGCCTTGCCTTCTCGCTGACCGTCGGCATCGCCGGCGGGGTGATCATGGGGCTGCGCCGCGACGTGGAATTCCTGTCGCTGCCCATCTTCATCGTCATGCAGGCCGCCCCCATGGCGGCGCTGATCCCGCTGGTCACCTTCGTCTACGGCATCGGCCTGACGGCGAAGGTGATGGCGGTGGTGCTGCTGGCGATGCCGGTGATCACCATCAACAGCTACAAGGCGGTGCGCAACGTGCCGCCGTCGCTGACCGCCATGGCGCGGTCGTTCATGGGCACGCGCCGCCAGCAGATCACCCATGTCATCCTGCCGGCGGCGAGCCCGATGATCTTCGCCGGCGCCCGCCTCGGCGTCGCGGAGGGCTTTTCCGGCATCGTGCTGGCGGAGCTGCTGATCACGCCCACCGGGGTCGGCGACCTGATCACCTTCCACCGCTCGGTCGCCAATTTCGCCCATATGTACGCCACCATCGCCGCCATCGTCGCCTTCGCGGTGATCGCGGTCAGCCTGCTGCAGCGCCTGGAAACGGCGCTGTTCCGGCCGGAGAAGCGGAGCCAGCGATGACGCTCGCCCTCGACAAGGTGCCGGACGGGGCCAACCCGCCGGCCGCCACCCCGGCAGCCTCGCCGCCGATCATCACCGTGGAAGGCGTGTCGAAGACCTATGACGGCGGCGTCACCGCCCTGTCGGGCATCGACCTCGCCTTCCCGGCGGGAAAGCTGGCCGCCCTGCTCGGCCCCTCCGGCTGCGGCAAGACCACGCTGCTGAAGATCGTCGCCGGCCTGCTGGCGCCCAGCGCGGGCCGCGTCACCGTCAAGGGCCGGCCGGTCACCGGGCCGGGGCCGGAGCGCGCCTTCGTCTTCCAGGACTTCGCGCTCCTGCCCTGGGCGACCGTGCTGCGCAACGCCGCCTTCGGGCTGGAGCTGGCCGGCATGGCCCGGCGCCAGCGCGAGGAAAAGGCCCGCCACTACGTCGCCGAGGTCGGCCTCGCCGGCTTTGAGGACAAGTACCCGCACGAGCTGTCCGGCGGCATGCGCCAGCGCGTCGGGCTGGCCCGCGCGCTTGCCGTCGACGCCGACGTGCTGTTGATGGACGAACCCTTCTCCGCCGTCGACGAGCAGAACCGCCGCAAGTTTCAGGAGGACCTGATCCGGCTGCGCGAGTTGGAAAACAAGACCTTCCTGTTCGTCACCCATTCGATCGAAGAGGCGGTCTATCTCGCCGACCGCATCGTCCTCCTGTCGCCCCATCCGGGCCGGGTGTCGCAGGTGATCGATCCCGACATCCCACGCTCCGACGATGTCGAGGCGATCCGCCGAGACCCGGTCTATCTCGATATCGTCGACGCGATCTGGCGCGGCCTGCGCCGCTATGCGGAGTAGTGCGGCGATGACCGTCTGGGGTGTCCGCGTGCCGCGCATGGCGTCGCTGGCGATCTGGCTGGTGGTGTGGGAGATCGTCGGCCAGCTCGACTTGTTGATGCTGTTTCCGCCGTTCAGCGCCGTGGTGATGGCGATGGGCGACGTCGTCACCTCCGCCAGCTTTGCCGAGGCGGCGCGGATCACGCTGGGCGCCTATGCCGCCGGCCTCGGCCTCGCCATCGTCGCCGGCGTCGGGCTTGGCCTGTTGATGGGCCTGGTGCCGGCGGCGGACCGGCTGTTGAACATGTGGGTGAACATCTTCCTGTCGGCGCCGCTGTCGGCGCTGGTGCCGGTGATCATGATCCTGTTCGGCCTGGGCACGCCGACGGTGATCGTCACCGTCTTCATGTTCGCGGTGTGGATCATCGCGCTCGACACCCGCGCCGGGGTGCTGCACGCCCCGCCCTCGCTGATGGAGATGGCGCGGGCCTTCGGCGCCTCGCGCCTGCAGCGCTTGCGGATCATCGCGCTGGCCGCCCTGCCGGAGATCCTGGCCGGCGTGCGCCTCGGCGTGATCCGCGGCGTCAAGGGCGTGGTGATCGGCCAGCTTCTGGTCTCGATCATCGGCGTCGGCGCGCTGTTCCAGCTCTATTCGCAGAACTTCCTGATGGCCCATTTCTGGGCGCTGATCGTGCTGATCTTCGCCTTCGCCCTGACCTTGGCCGACCTGGTGGGACGGCTGGAAACCCGCCTTGAGTACTATGCAGGAGCCCGACACGGATGACCGCGCCCGCCCCCTCCCCCCAGTCTCCCCCCCAGTCCGCCGACACCGGCGACTACGTCGTCCCGCCGCCTGAGACGGTCTGGCTGCCGGTCGCCGACGGCGCCGGCCGCTTCCCGGTGCGCCGGGTCTACTGCGTCGGGCGCAACTATGCCGCGCACGCCGTGGAGATGGGCCACGACCCCGACCAGGAGCCGCCCTTCTTCTTCGCCAAGAGCCCAGACAATCTGGTGGCGGGCGACGGCGTCTTCCCCTACCCGCCGGCCACCAGCGACGTGCATCACGAGATCGAATTGGTGGTGGCGCTGGGCCGCGGCGGCGCCGACATCCCGGTGGAGACGGCGCTGACGCATGTCTGGGGCTATGCGGTCGGCCTCGACATGACGCGGCGCGACCTGCAGGGCGAGGCCAAGAAGCTCGGCCGCCCGTGGGAGGTCGGCAAGGCCTTCGAGCATTCCGCCCCCTGCGGGCCGGTGGTGCCCGTGGAGACCTGCGGCCATCCGGCGGAGGGCGCGATCTGGCTGACGGTGAACGGCGAGACGCGCCAGCTCGGCGACCTCTCCCAGCTCATCTGGAAGGTGCCGGAGGTCATCGCCTTCCTGTCGCGCCTCTTCGTGCTGCGGCCGGGCGACCTGATCATGACCGGCACCCCGGCCGGCGTCGGCCCGGTGACGCGGGGCGACCGCCTGCACGGCCATATCGAAGGCGTTGGCGATCTGAAGGTCGACGTGCGGTAGCGGGTTTCCGCGCCGGGGGTCGGGGCTACAGCAGCGTGCAGACAAGATCGGCGCGGTTCTCCGCAATCAGCGGGTACGCGTCCGCCGTGATGCCTTCGTGCGACCGCAGGATCAGCACGATGATCTTCTCGGCACTGGGGCCGAACGGCAGCAGCAGTCGATCGATGGTCACGCCCGGATGGTCGAACAGCACCAGGCGGTCATGCGCCGCGCGCCGCTGCGCCCGGCACAGCGTATAGGGCCTCAGCGCCTGGTCGTGGATCTCCGGCGGGTAGAGTTCGTCGATGTAGGCGCCCGTCTGGTCGAAATTGTCGAGGCTGCGCAGGTTGGAGCCGGCCAGGCGGATACGGTAGCGCGGCGGCTCGCCGATCGGCTCGACGATGCCGAAATTGCCGAGCCACCGCTTCAAGGCAACCGGATTGATCTCCGAGAGGCCCGGCAGGTCGCCGCACCGTGGCAGGGCGCGCCACCAAGCGAGCATCTCCTCCATCTCCGGCCTGAGTTCGACCACGCACCCCCTCCCGCCCTCACCCGAACCATGCTGCCGACACACGCGACCCTGAGTGGGAAGTTCGGCCGAGGAATATTGTCCAGAGAACAGGATGCGACACAACCCGGTGGGGTCGACGCCTACGCCGCCGGTTCGCCGAATCCGCCGCCGCCCGGCGTTGCGACGCCCAGGACCTCCCCGGCCTCGACGACCGTCCGGTCGGTCGACGACAGCGCCTCGATCCGGCCGTCGGCGCGTTCTACCCAGGTCTGCCCCACCGCGCCCGGCTGGCCGCCGTCGAGGCCGAAGGGCGGCACGACGCGATGGTTGGCGAGGATCGCCGCGGTCATCGCCCGGCGGAACCGCAGGCGGCGGATGACGCCGTCACCGCCGCGCTGCCGGCCGGCCCCGCCGCTGCCGGCTCTCAGCGCGAATTCTTCCAGCAGGATCGGATAGCGCAGCTCCAGCACCTCCGGGTCGGTCAGGCGGGAGTTGGTCATGTGCGTGTGGATGCCCGAACAGCCGTCGAAGTCCGGCCCGGCCCCGGCGCCGCCGCAGATCGTCTCGTAATACTGATAGGTATCGTCGCCGAAGGTCAGGTTGTTCATGGTGCCCTGCGCCGCCGCCAGCACGCCGAGCGCGCCGTAGAGCGTATTGGTCACCACCTGGCTGACCTCGACATTGCCGGCGACCACGGCGGCCGGCGGCCGCGGCTTCAGCATCGAGCCGTCGGGCACGCGGATGTCCAGCGGCTTCAGGCAGCCGTCGTTCATCGGGATCTCGTCGTCCACCAGCGTACGGAAGACGTACAAGCAGGCGGCGCGGACCACCGCCTCCGGCGCGTTGAAATTGTCGGGCTGCTGGGCCGATGACCCGGCGAAGTCGATGACGGCCGCGCGCCGCTGCCGGTCGATGTCGATGGCCACGGCGACCACCGCCCCGTTGTCGAGCGGCAGGCGGAAGCGCCCCGGCGTCAGCACGTCGATGACGCGGCGCACCTGCTCTTCGGCGTTGTCGCGGACATGGCCCATATAGGCCTCCACGACATCGAGCCCGAACAGCCCGATCATCCGCTGCAGTTCCTGCACCCCGCGTTCGTTGGCGGCGAGCTGGGCGGCGAAGTCACCCATGTTCTGGTCGATATTGCGCGCCGGATAGGCGCCGGAGGCCAGGAGCGCCCGGGTCTCCGCATCCAACAGACGGCCGCCGGCGACCAGATGGGCGTTGTCGATCAGCACGCCCTCTTCCTCGATGGTCCGGCTGTCCGGCGGCATCGAGCCAGGCGTCAGGCCGCCGATATCGGCGTGGTGGCCACGGCTGGCGACGAAGAACAGGAGGTCCCGGCCGGCCGCGTCGAACACCGGCGTCACCACGGTGACGTCGGGCAGATGGGTGCCACCGTTGTAGGGATCGTTCAGCATGTAGACGTCGCCGGGCCGCATCGTCGCCCCGCGCCGCGCCAGCACCTCGCGCACGCTGGTGCCCATGGAGCCCAGATGCACCGGCATATGCGGGGCGTTGGCGACCAGCGCGCCGGTCGCGTCGAACACCGCGCAGGAGAAGTCCAGCCGCTCCTTGATGTTCACCGATTGGGCGGTGTTCTGCAGCGCCACGCCCATCTGCTCGGCGATCGACATGAACAGGTTGTTGAACACCTCCAGCATCACCGGATCGACCGAGGTGCCGACGGCGACGCGGCTGGGCAGTGCTGCGACCCGGTCGAGCCAGAGATGGTCGGGGTCGCCCAGCCGGGCGCGCCAGCCGGGCTCGACCACCGTGGTCGCATTGTCCTCGGCGATGATCGCCGGACCATCGATGGTCTGACCGGGCGCTAGCGCCGCCCGCCGGTAGAGCGGCGTCGGCTGCGCTTGCCCGGCGAAGACCGCGCTGACCGTATCGGCCGGCGGCGCCGGCTCGGCCGTGCCCGGCCCCGCCGGCTCGGGACGGCCGGGATCCGCCCCGCCGCCGGACAGCTCCACCGACACCGCGGCGATCACCAGCGGCTTATCCGGCGCGGCGAAGCCGAACTGGCGGCGATGGGCCGTCTCGAATTCCGCGCGCGGGTCGCCGCCCGCCGCCGGCACCGCAAGCGCCGTGTCGCTGCCCTGGTAGCGCAGGTGCAACCGCGCCTCGGCCTGCGGGTCCGTCGCCCCCTGGGCCGCCAGCTCGTCGCGGGCCGCGGCATCCAAGCGGGCCAGTGCGGCCTCGGCCGCCGCCCGGCCGGCGTCGTCGAAGGGTTGCTCCAACGACTGCTCCTTCAACGCCTTCAGCTCGGCGAGCCCCATGCCATAGGCCGACAGCACGCCGGCCTGGGCGTGGATCAGCACCCGCGTCATGCCCAGCGCATCGGCCACCTGGCAGGCGTGCTGGCCGCCCGCCCCGCCGAAGGTCACCAGCGTGTAGCCGGCGATGTCGTGGCCGCGCTGGACGGAGATGCGCTTGATCGCATTGGCCATGTTGTCGACGGCGATCTTCAGGAAGCCCTCTGCCACCGCCGCAGCGTCGCGCCGGTCGCCGGTCGCCTGCTCGATCTCCCGGGCGAGTTGGGCGAAGCGCTCGCGCACCACCGCCTCGTCCAAGGGCTGATCGGCGTTGGCGCCGAACACCGGCGGGAAGAAGCGCGCCTGGACGCGGCCCAGCATGACGTTGCAGTCGGTCACCGTCAGCGGCCCGCCGCGGCGGTAGCAGGCCGGCCCCGGCACCGCGCCCGCGCTCTCCGGGCCGACGCGGTAGCGGCTGCCGTCGAACCGGCAGATCGACCCGCCGCCGGCCGCCACGGTGTGGATCTGCATCATCGGCACGCGCATGCGCACGCCGGCCACCTGGGTTTCGAAGCTGCGCTCCAGCGTGCCGGCGTAGTGCGCCACGTCGGTCGAGGTGCCGCCCATGTCGAAGGTGATCAGCCGGTCGCGCCCCGCGCCCTCGCCGACCCGGACCGCGCCGACGATGCCGCCGGCGGGTCCCGACAGGATGCTGTCCTTGCCCTGGAACTGGCGGGCGTCGACCAGGCCGCCGTTCGACTGCATGAACAAGACCCGGACATCGCCCAGCTCGCCCGCCACTTGGTCGACATAGCGGCGCAGGATCGGCGAGAGATAGGCGTCGACCACCGTGGTGTCGCCGCGCCCGACCAGCTTGATCAGCGGGCTGACGCGGTGGGAGACGGAGATCTGGCGCAAGCCCGCCGCTGCCGCGACATCTGCCGCGGCAGCCTCGTGCGCCGGGTGGCGATAGGCGTGCAGGAAGACGATGGCGACGCTGTCGATGCCGTCGGCCTTGGCCGCGCCCAGCGCCGCGGCCAGCGCGCCGGTGTCGAGCGGCGCCAGCACCTCGCCGTCCACCGTCACCCGGCCGTCGACCTCGATCACCCGCTCGTACAGCAGCTCCGGCAGCACGATCCGGCGGTCGAACAGCCGCGGGCGTGCCTGATAAGCCAGCCTGAGCGCGTCGCGGAAGCCGCGGTTGACCACCAGCGCAGTGCGCTCGCCCTTGCGCTCCAACAGCGCGTTGGTGGCGACCGTCGTGCCCATCTTGACGACCTCGATCTCGGCCGACGGGATGGGCGCGCCGTCCGCCAGGCCCAAAAGGCGGCGGATGCCGGCGATGGCGGCGTCGCGGTAGCGCTCCGGGTCCTCCGACAACAGCTTGGCGGTCACCAGCCGACAGTCGGGGCGACGCGCGACGACATCGGTGAAGGTGCCGCCGCGATCGATCCAGAACTGCCAGCCCGAGGGGTGGCCGGACGGCGTATCGGTCATCCGGAAAGGCTCCGCGAGAAGGAAAAGGGGGCGGTGTTCAGCGCGGCTCGACCGCCAGGCGCAGGCCGAGGGCGACGAAGGCGCCGGCGAACAGACGCCGGAACCAGGCCAGCACCCGCGGCCGGGCGAGCACCAGCTCGCTGGCCCCGGCCGCCATCAGGCCATAGCCGATGAAAACGACCAGCGTCAGCCCCATGAAGACCGCCCCCAGCAGCAGCATCTGGCCGACCGCCGCCGCGCTGTCGGCGGCGACGAATTGCGGCAGGAAGGCCAGGAAGAACAGCGACAGCTTGGGGTTCAGGATGTTCAACAGGATACCGCGCAGGACGATGCGGCCGGGCGCCATGAGCCGCGCGCGGCCGGCCGCGTCGGCATCGACGGACAGTGGTCCGCCCGCGCGCAGCATGGTCCAGGCCATGTAGAGCAGGAAGACGACGCCCGCGATCTTCACCGCCTGGAAGGCGACGGCGCTGGCGTGCAAGAGGGCGGCGAGGCCGAACACCGCGGCCAGCAGATGCGGCACGATGCCCAGCGTGCAGCCGAGCGCGGCGAACAGGCTGGCGGCACGCCCGCACCCCAACCCGACCGCCAGCGTATAGAGCACGCCGGTGCCCGGCGCGATCACGACGATCAGCGAGGTCACCAGGAAATCAAGGCCCATTCGCGGTCCCCTCCGGCCGCCCGCACCCCTGCAGGCGGGCGGTGACCAGCACCGTACCGCGATCGTCGTCGTCATCGGAAGCCAGGAGCACGCGCCAGTCCGCCCCGTCGGCGGCGACGGCCAGCCCCTCGAAGTTCACGGCCGGAATGCCGTCCGGCAGCGCCAGCAGCGTCTCGGCGACCGCGAGGTCGGGGCCGTCGGCGGCGAGACGGACGACCCGGCTGGTGAAGCTGGCGAAGCCGGTCGGCCGGCGCTCCAGCACAAGCAAGCTGCCGTCGGGCGCGCGGGTGGCGTCCCCCGGCACGAACCCGGCCCCGCCGCGGTAGCGCCCGCGGGTCGTTTGCCCGTCGGCGGCGAGCCACCAGACGGCGCGGGAGCCCAGCGTGAAGGGGCTGCCCTCTTCGATGGCGATCAGGCCGCCGGCCCCGTCGGCCGCCAGCGCCTCCACGCCGGTATTGGCTGCCAAGGCCCGCCAGGCGTCCGGTATGGGCCGGTCCACCGGCGGCCCGGCGATCAGCCCATCGGCGCCCGCCGGATAGATCCACACACGGTGGTTGCGTTCGAAGCTGACCGCCCAGCCGGCGGGGCCGAGCGGCGCCAACGCCTCCGCGTCGCGCCAAGTACCGGTGCGCGGCGGTGCGGTGTCGGCCAACAGACCCAGCGGATCGGCGGAGACCGCGTCGTCACCGACGCGGATGCGATAGACCCCGGCGTCGTCGGCGATGGCGACGAACACTCCGGCGGCGGCATCCCAGGCGAGGCCCGACAGGCCGCCCAACCGCTCCGCCGTCTCGTAGGCGGTCACGCGGGCGGGGCACGCCGCGGTTGGGACTGCCAGCGGGCCGACCACGGGGTGCGCGGGAATTGCCGGCACCGCCGGGCGCGGATCGGGCACGGCGCGCGGCCGCGGTGCGGGGGCCGGCGGCGCCGCTTCGGCGACCGACGGCTGGGGTATCGCCGGACCAGCCGGCCCCGGCGCCGCCGCACAAGCCGCCAACCCGGCGATCAGCAGCAGGCCGCCGGCCAGGCGGCGGGCGCCGCGGTCGGCCCTGCCAGGTCTACGCCGCATCGGTCGTCGAGGCATCGCCACCGGGGAAGGTCCGCACATCCGTATCGTCCTGTCCGCCCGCGGCAAGCTCGGCCGCCACCAGGTCGGCCAGCGCCAGGCAGCCGGTCAGCCCCGGGCTCTCGATGCCGAACAGGTTGACCAGCCCCGGGCAGCCATGGCGGCCGGGCCCGTCGATACGGAAATCGGTCCAGGGTCCGCCCGGCCCGACCAGCTTCGGCCGAACGCCGGTATAGCCGGGGCTGAGGCTGCCGTCGGGCAGGTCCGGCCAGTAGCGTCTGACGGAAGCGTAGAAGCGGTCGCCGCGCGTCGGATCGAGGTCGTAGTCGACCCCGTCCACCCATTCCACATCGGGGCCGAACCGCGCCTGGCCGCCGAGGTCGAGGGTGACATGCACGCCGAGACCGCCATCGATCGGCACCGGATAGATCAGGTGGTCGAAGGGCGACCGGCCCGACAGCACGAAGTAGCTGCCCTTGGCGTAGTAGGCTTTGGGCACCTCGGCGGCCGGAAAACCGTCCAACCGGCCGGCCAGCGCCGGGGCCGTCAGGCCGGCGGCGTTGACGACGCTGCGCGCGGCGAGCCGCATCGGCTCCGCCCCGCCGACATCCAGTGTCACGCCGTCCTCACCGACTCGGCCGCCGGTCACCGGGGCGGCCATGGCGAGCCAGGCGCCCGCCGCCTCGGCCTCCCCCGCCAGCGCCAGCATCAGCCCGTGGCTGTCGACGATGCCGGTGGTCGGCGACCACAGCGCCGCGACGGCGGTCAGGGCGGGCTCGGCCGCCGCGACGCGCGCGCCATCCCACCACTCCAAGTCAGGCATGCCGGAGGCGAGCGAATTGGCGCGGATCGCCGTCAGCCGCTCGCATTCGCCGTCGTCGGTGGCAACCACCAGCTTGCCGATCCGGCGGTGGCCGACATCATGGTCGGCCAGGAAGCGGTAGAGCGCCGCCTTGCCGGCAATGCAGGCCCGCGCCTTCAGGCTGCCCGGCCGGTAGTAGAGGCCGGCATGGATGACCTCGGAATTGCGCGAGCTGGTCTCGGTGCCGAAATGGTCGGCCGCCTCCAGCACGATCACCTCGCGGCCCGCCCGGGCGAGCCGCCGGGCGACGGCCAGGCCGACCACGCCGGCGCCGACCACCACGCAGTCGACGCGTTCGCCGGCGCCGGTCATCGCCGGCTGTCGGGTGACGGAACCCTCGCGGGCGTCTTGCAGCGTGCCGGACCGGCCGGCCGCCGGTCAGGTGTGGACGGCCAGCGTCTCCGCAGTATCGCGGCCATAGGCGACCGGCAGGATCTCGAACTCGGCGAGATCCGTCCAGTGGGCGACCCAGTCCTGCAGCTTGGCAACGCTGTCACACTCCACGACCTGATAGCAGCAGGCGAAGTCGGCCTGCACATAGCTGGCGACGGTGGTCAGGCCATCCGGCATGAGCCGGCCATGGTCGCGCAGCCGGCGATACACCGACTTGGCATCCTGACGACGGAACCGTTCGATCACCATGAACAGCATTGCCTTGCTCCCCGCAATGCCCTGCAGGCGGACGCCCCATTTAACGGGCAAAATCTTCCCGTTTTCTAAACGGCGTGTGTTTTCCCGCCGCGCCGGTGACGGCCGGCGGCCGACCCGCCCCTACGCCGCCTTCAACCGGGCAAGCAGACCGTCGACGCCGGCCTCGATCAGGTCCAGCACCTGCTCGAAATGGTGCTGTCCGCCGTAGTAAGGGTCCGGCACGTTGAGGCCCGCGCGCGACGGCGCGAAATCCATCAACAACGACAGCTTGTGGCGCTGGTCGGCCGGCGCCAGGCGGGCAAGCTGGGCCATATGCCCGGCGTCCATCGCCACCAGATGGTCGAATCGCTCGAAGTCGTCCGGCGATACCCGCCGCGCGCGCAGCGTCGACAGGTCGTAGCCGCGCACGAGGGCCGCTTCCTGCGCCCGTTCGTCGGGCGGCTCGCCGACGTGGTAGCCATGGGTCCCGGCGCTGTCCACGGTCAGCCGATCGGCCAAGCCGGCGGCTTCTGCCCGCGCGCGCAACACCGCCTCGGCGGTCGGGGACCGGCAGATGTTGCCGGTGCAGACGAACAGAACGGCGGTCATGCAGCATCCGCATCCGAGTAGGAACGCCGGGCTTGTCGCGGCCTATGGCGATGTGATGTACCATGCTGGAGCGACGCGCGCACCCAATCGCGCGATCCGGCCGCGCGATCCGGCCGCGCGATCCGGCGGTTGGATCGCGGGCGGTTGGATCGTCAGCGGCGCGTTTCCTTGAGCGAGTTGGACCGGTCCGCGATGAACCTCAAGCCCGGCGATCCGATTCTGGTCCTCACCGGGGCCGGAATCTCCAAGGAGAGCGGGCTCGACACCTTCCGCGACGCCGACGGCATCTGGGCCAAACACGACCTGGCCGATGTGGCGACGCCGGACGGGTTCCGCCGCAACCCGGCGCTGGTGCTGGACTTCTACAACGCGCGCCGGCGCCAGCTCACCGAACAGGACGTGCAACCGAACGCGGCGCATCGCGCCTTGGCCGCGCTGGAGCGGACCTGGCCCGGCGAGGTGCTGCTGGTCACCCAGAACATCGACGACCTGCACGAGCGCGGCGGCAGCGCCAACCTCATCCACATGCACGGCGAGTTGCTGAAGGCCCGCTGCCTCGATACCGGCTCGGTCTTCGACTGGCGCGACGACATCACCTTGGACAGCCGCTCGCCGGCCAGCGGCCAGTCCGGTGGCCTGCGCCCGCATATCGTCTGGTTCGGCGAGATGCCGATCGAGATGGACCGGATCTACGACGCGCTGATGACCTGCCGACTGTTCGTGTCGATCGGCACCAGCGGGCATGTCTACCCGGCGGCCGGCTTCGTCCAGCAGGCCTCCATGGCGGGCGCCTGGACGGTGGAGCTGAACCTGGAAGCCTCGTCGGGCCATGGGCTGTTCGACGAAGCCATTCACGGACCGGCGACGGAGCTGGTGCCCGCCTTCGTCGACCGCCTGCTGGCCCACGTCGACGCCGCGTGACCGCCGACGCAGCCGGCCTGGCGGCCGCGGCCGCCGAGGCGCGCCGGTGTACCCATTGTGCAGAGCATCTACCGCTGGGTCCGCGCCCGGTCTTCCGGGTCTCCCCGACCGCACGCCTGTTGATCATCGGCCAGGCCCCCGGCACCCGCGTCCATGAGAGCGGCATCCCCTGGAACGATGCCAGCGGCGAGCGCCTGCGCGACTGGCTGGACCTCGACGATGCACGCTTCTACGACGGAGCCCGGGTCGCGATCGTGCCGATGGGCTTCTGCTATCCCGGCACGGACGCCCGCGGCGGCGACCGTCCGCCGAGGAAGGAATGCGCCCCGCTCTGGCACGAGCGGCTGATCGGGCCGATGCGCGAGATCCGCCTGACGCTGCTGGTCGGCAGCTACGCCCAGGGCCGCTATCTCAGCGCGGCGCGCGGCCGCTCCCTGACCGAGCGGGTCGCCGACTGGCGCCGCCACGCGCCGGACCGCTTTCCACTGCCCCATCCGAGCTGGCGCAACACCGCTTGGATGAAGCGCAACCCCTGGTTCGAGGCGGAGTTGGTGCCCGCCCTGCGCGCCGCGGTGGCGTCAGCGATGGCTTGAGCCGGCGTCGGCCTCCAGGCGCTCCATGTCGTCGTCGCTGAAGCCGTAGTGGTGGCCGATCTCGTGGATCAGCACGTGGCGGACGAGATGGGTCAGGTCCTCGCCGCTCTCCGCCCAATAGTCCAGGATCGGCCGGCGGTAGAGGATGATCCGGTCGACGTCCTGGGGCGTGCCGGCCAGATCCTTCTCGCCGAACGGCACGCCGGCATAGAGCCCCATCAGCTCGAACGGGCTGTCCAGCGCCATGTCCGCGGCCACGCCGTCGTCGGGAAACTCCTCCACCACCAACGCGACCCCGCTCACCGGCGCGCGCAACGCCCGGGGCAGGGCGGCCAGCGCCGCGTCGGCGATCGCCGCGATGTCTTCCAGCGTCGGCGCCACGGTGAAGCGGCGGACGCCCGGCGGGCGGCTCGGTCTGCGCGAAGGCGGGCGGGACATGGCGGCTGGACGCTCCCGAGACTGCGGACGGCGGGGGGTCCGCCTCGGTTTGACGCTTGAATTTGTGTCGATCCCTTCTACCGTCAGGGTCGAGCTGCCAACAAGCCCACAGGCTAGCGGCGGCGAAGGACAACCAGGAAAGGCAGCAGCGATGAGCGGGGTCCTGAGCGGCGAGGCGCGTACCGAGGCGCTCTCCCAACTCGACGGCTGGCAGGACGTGGACGGCCGCGACGCCATCACCAAGACGTTCCGCTTTCAGACCTTCAACGAGGCCTTCGGCTTCATGACCCGGGTCGCGCTGGCGGCGGAGAAGGCCGACCATCATCCGGAGTGGTTCAACGTCTACAACCGCGTCGACGTGACCCTGTCGACCCATGATGCCGGCGGCGTCACCGACAAGGATATCCGGCTCGCTCGCTTCATGGACCGGATCGGCGCCTGACGGGGCGGCGCGAACCAACCGGGCCGGGCAGCCTCACAGCCGCTCCGCGCCGGAGTCGCGGCCGGCCGTCACCACGCCCGCCCCGGCGCGTTGGCGGGCCACGACGATCTCGCGCCGGGCGATGTAGATCACCGAGCCGGCGATGATGCCCGCACCGACCCAGCCCCACAGATCCATCACCTCGCCGTAGAGCCAATAGCCCGCCAGCGCGACCAGCGGCAGGCGGACATAGTCCAGCGGCACGACGGCGGAGGCATCGGCCACCTTCAGCGCCTGGGTGAAGGCGAGATGGCCGAAGGTGCCGGCGGCCCCCGCGCCGACCAGCAGCGCCCAGCCCCGGGCATCCGGCCATTCCCAAAACGCCAGAGCGGGCCCGGCGGAGAACGCGATCAGATAGACCATGGTCCAGGCGACGATCGCGCCGCTCGCCACGGTGCGCGAGACCACCTTGATGATCATCATGCTGATCGCCAGCGCCAGCGCCGAGCCGAGCACCAGGAAGGCCGCCGGGTCGATCACCGCCGCACCGGGCCGAAGGATCACCAGGACGCCGACGAAACCGATCGCTGTGGCGCTCCAACGCCGGGCGCGCACCGTTTCGCGCAGGATCAGCGCCGCCCCGACCGTAGCGAACAGGGGCGTGGTGAAGCTCAAGGACACCGCCTCGGCGATCGGCAGCAGCGACAGCGCGGTGAACCAGCTCAACATCGCCGCGATGCCGAAGATAGCGCGCAGCAGAATCAGCCCCTGCCGCCCGGTGCGCAGGATCGCCACACCGCCCAGATGCACCAGCCACGGCAGCACGAACAGGAACCCGAAGACGTTGCGCCAGAAGGCGACGACGAAGGGATGAAGCTCGCCGGTCGCCTCGCGCACGAAGACGACGATGGCGGAGAAGCTGACGGCCGCCGCCAGCATGAACAGCGCACCGCGCGTGGCGGCCGGCAGGCCGGCCACGCCGCCGAACCGCGTCAGCACGCGCCGGCGCCGGCAGTCACCCGAACGGTCGATGGGGGGATTGCGCTCAAGCGGGACATGGGCGGCCAGCTTAGGACCCCGCCGCGGCCCCGCCCAAGCCTCCGTGCGCCCGGCGCACCGCATAGCAGGATTGCGAAAGCGGTTTCGCCGCCCCCGTCAGACGGCCACCGTCAGACCGCCCCCGTCACACCGACAGATCGACCCGCGGCCGCCGCACCAGCAGAAGGCCGGCGACCAGCCCGCCCAGATGGGTCTGCCAGGCGATCTCCGCATCCAGGCCGAGAACCGACCCGCCGAGCAGCGCGAACAGCAGGTCCAGGCCGACCAGCACGCTGAGCAGGGTAAAGCCCAGGCGGCGGCGCGCCGGATCGTGCGGATCGCCGATCAACAGGCGGATCACCGCGCCCATCAGGCCCGACACGCCGCCGGAGGCGCCGAGGATCAAGATCGGCACGCCCCATTCCAAGAGAAGCTGCAACCCGCCGCCGGCGGCCGCCGCGGCCATGAAGACGACGATCAGCGTGCGGCCGCCCAACACCCGCTCCAGCGCACTGCCGAAGGCCAGGAGGAAGCCGAGATTGATCAGCAGATGCGGCCAGTCCAAATGCACGAAGGCATAGCTGATCAAGGTCGCCGTCCGCCCGAGCAGCGCGCCTGCGTCCCCGGCCGCTGCCGCCGCCGCGAAGGCGGACGGGATCACCGTCAGCGCGTCCAAGGCCCGATCCACCCAAACCGGCGGCAGGAAGCGCAACACCAGGAACGCCGCGAGGATCGCGCCGGACAGCGCCAGCGTGGCGGGCGGAACGTTGAAGGCGGGCTGCGGCGCGCGGTGCCGGCCTGTCGGGCCACCGGCACCGTCCGGCCGCGGATCGTCGAGCTGTCGCATGGCCCGAACTATGGCCCAGCCGGCGGCCGGACACCACCGGTGGCTGGCGGTCGCCGGTCCGCGCCGATCCGCCGGTAGCTTGGCCGCGAGGTCTTTTCGCAGTGCACAATTCGGGCTATGACTGTCCCCGGTGGCGGCCTGTGAAGGCCGGCCGCCGCGGCCAGGGGAAAGGCCGCAAAAACAAGCCCAAGACAACCATTCCAGCGCAATCCGGTCCCGGCAGTCGGTCTGCCGGGCCGCCCGTTGACGACTGCGTTCAAGGACCCTGTCCCGCAACCCCGAGGAGATCCCGATGCTCCGCACCCGCGTTCCGGATGTTCGTTTCCAGACCCGCGTGCGCAACGACGCGCTGGGCGGCCCCAACCCGTTCGAGTGGAAGACGCTCAACACCGACGACATCTTCAAGGGCAAGAATGTCATCGTTTTCGCCTTGCCGGGCGCCTTCACCCCAACCTGCTCGTCGACGCATCTGCCGCGCTACGAGGCGCTGTACGACGCGTTCGTGGCCGAAGGCGTCGACCAGGTCGTCTGCCTGTCGGTCAACGACGCCTTCGTCATGTACCAATGGGGCAAGGCGCAAGGGGCGGAGAAGGTGTTCCTGCTGCCCGACGGCAATGGCGAGTTCAGCCGCAAGATGGGCATGCTGGTGGACAAGTCCAACCTCGGCTTCGGCATGCGGAGCTGGCGGTACGCGATGTATGTCGAGGACGGCGAGATCCGCAAACTGTTCAGTGAGGCGGAACTGTCGGACAATTGCCCGACGGACCCGTTCGAGGTTTCGGATGCCGACACGATGCTGTCCTATCTCAAGTCGCGCAATCAGCCGGCGGCGGCCTGATCGCAAGACGTCTCGCGGGGCTGGCGGGGACGGCCGGTGATCGTCTCCGCCAGCTACCGCACGGACATCCCGGCCTATCACGGCGACTGGTTCCGCCGCCGGCTGGCAGCGGGCTTCGCCATGGTGGCCAACCCCTATGGCGGGGGGCCGAGCCGCGTGGCGCTCGACGGTGCGTCGGTCGACGGCTTCGTCTTCTGGACCCGCAATCCCCGCCCCTTCGCCGCCGCGCTCGCCGAGGTGCGGGCGCAGGCCACGCCCTTCGTAGTGCAGTTGACGGTCACCGGCTATCCCCGCGCGCTGGAGCCATCGGTGCTGGCGACGGGCGAGGCGGTCGAGGCGGGGCACGCCGTCGCCGCCGCCTACGGTACGGCCGCGCTGGTCTGGCGCTACGACCCGATCGTGCTGTCGGACCTGATGCCGCCCGCCTGGCATCGCCGCCGCTTCGCCGAACTGGCGGCGGGCCTCGCCGGTGCGACGGACGAGGTGGTGGTCTCCTTCGTCGAGCCCTATGCCAAGACCCGCCGCCATATGGCCGCGGCGGCGCGCGCCCACGGCTTCGACTGGCAGGCCGACCCGCCGGCGGCCACGCGCCGGGCGCTGGCCACGGACCTCGCAGCGATCGCCGCGGCGCAGGGCATTCGGCTGACGCTGTGCACCCAGCCGGGACTGGCCGGGCCGGACCTGCCGGCCGCCCGCTGCGTCGACGCCGACCGGCTCGCCCGCGTCGCCGGCCGGCCGGTCGCCGCACCGGCCAAGGGCAACCGGCCGGGCTGCCTGTGCCACCGCTCCCGCGATATCGGCGCCTACGACACCTGCGCCCAGGGCTGCGTCTATTGCTATGCCGTGGGCAACCGCCCGCGCGCCCGCGCCGCCGTCGCCCACCAGGACCCGGCGGCGGAGCGGCTGGGCTGACCGGCGGGCCTAACCCGAAGAGTTGGTCACCGATGGCGAGGGCGGCAGCGGATCGGTCAGGGTCGCCAGGGCGCGCGAGCGGAATTCCCGGCGGTACAGCACCCGGATGACCAGCGCCGTGGCGACGATCAGCGCCGCCGGGTGCAGGAACCAGGCCAGCGCCGCCAAGGCGAAGAAGTAGGCGCGCAGGCCCCGGTTCGTGTGATGGGCGACCAGCGTCATCATCCGGGCGATGCGCTCGGCATGAGTCTCCGCCGCCGCGGTCCACGCACCGGTGACCAGCGGCCCGGCGCCCACCAGGATCGAGGCATAGTTCGACAGCCGGAAGGCCCAGGCGAACTTGAAGAACGCGTAGATGAAGATGGCGATCAGCAGGAGCACCTTCAGCTCCCACACCCCCAACGGCGTGTCCGGCACGAAGGCCAGCGCGTCCATCGCCCGGATCGCCTGCTCGCCCGCGCCCAACAGGGCGACCAGGCCGCCGACGATCAGGATGGCGGTGGAGGCGAACAGGCTGATGCCGGACAGGAAGTTGCTGACCATGGCGGTGTCGGCGATGCGCACCTCGCGCGTCAGGATCGACCGCGACCAGTCCCGCCGGAACTTGTTCATCCGCCGGGTCACGCTGCGCTCGGCCAGTCGGCTGGTGTCTGCCACCCAGGTATAGGACACCCAGGCGGCGACGAAGACGGCGAAGGCGATGGCGTCGAACGCGCTCAGCCCGCCCAGCACCGCCAGGTCGGGACCGCTCACCGCCGCACCGCCTGATGTCGCCTGAGGGCCGGCGCGGCGCCGCGCGCGCTCAATAGTCCCACTGCATGTTCACGCCGATGCGCCCGGCGCTGTCGGCCCCGACATCGCTTTCCACGGTGATGTTGTCGGTGATCTCCACCTCCACCGTGACCCGGCTCGACTCCGCGCCCAACCCCTGCTCCACCCCGACGAACACCCCGTCGGCGACATAGCTGCCGGCGTTGATGGTGGTGCTTTCCAGGTCGTCGTCGCCCGCCTCGACGTCCAGCCGGTCGAGCCCCACCGCATCGCGCACGCCGCCCAACACGTCCGGGCCGCCGCCGCCGACGCCGGTCAGCGCCGCCACCTGCTGGGCCAGCAGCACCGCCTCGAACGCCGTCAGCGATCCGGTCGGCTTCTCGAACAGGATGCGCGCGAAGATCTCGTCGGTCGGCAGCTCCGGCACGGACTCGAAGGCGATCTGCGGATCGTCGGCGCGGCCGGTGATGATGATCTGCGCCACCGCATCCTCCAGATCGGTGCGGGCGACGAAGCGCAGTTCCGGCGTCATCGAGCCGTCGGCCGGCAGCGTCACCGCCCCTTCGACGAAGTCGAAGCGGCGGCCCAGCGCATCGAGAATGCCGCGGCGCAAGGTGAAGGCGCCGGTGACCTGCGGATCGGCGGAGGTGCCGGCGACGGCGATCCGGCCGCCGACTTCCGCGTCCAGTCCGCGGCCGCGCACGAACACCCTCTGCGGGGCGTCCACGGTGATGTCCAGACCGGCGACGAAACCCCCGCCGGGCGACGGCGCGTCTTCGACCCGCGTCGGCGGGCGGCGCGCGGCCAACTCGGGCGGCAGGTTGATCTCCTCCACCGCCAGGTCCGGGACCGACGGCGGCAGCGTCTCCGGCAACCGGATCTCCGCCTGGGGGATCACCAACCGGCCGACCACCCTTGGCGCACGCGCCAAGGGACCGGTCACGCCCAGAGTGCCCGACAGATCGACCGTGGCGATGTCGCTGGCGATCACCAGCGCCTCGTCGAAGGCGATCTCGAATTCGCCGGGAAAGCCGGCGGCCGGATCGGCCGTCAGCGACCCGCTGCCGCCCAGCGTGCCGCCATCGGCGGTGCGTGCCGAGAACCGGGTCAGCGTCAGCGCGCGGTCCCGTCCTTCCAGCGTCATCGCGATGTCGTTGAGCGCGATGCCGATCAGCGGGTTGACCAGCCGGCCGCCGGCAAGCGCAGCGCTACCGGCCAGGGTCGGCTGATCGAGCGTGCCGCCGGCGCTGAGTGCGACGGTCAGCGCCCCGCCGATCTGCGTGCCGCCGCCGGCCAGCAGCGGATTGAACCGGGCGATGTCGAGCCGACCATCGACGCTGCCCGCCAGCCCGGCCGCCCCGTCGATGCGCGGCAGACCCGTCGACGGATCGGCCGGCGCGTCGATCGCGGCCGAAACGGCGACCGTGCCGTCGGCCAAGCCGCCCAACAGCGCGTCGGCCGACAGGCGCCCGCCCTGCCAGGCCACCGCCAGGCTGTGGTCGGCCGGCGGCAGCCCGGCCCGGCGGATCGCCGCCGCGCTGGCCCCGGTGACGTCGACGGAGAGGGTTGCCGCCGGGGCGGCCCGGGTACCGGTCAGCCGCGCGGCGGCATCAAACTGCCCCTGCAAGCCGAGATCGGGCGCCAGACCGTCGGCCAGCGCCAGCGGCAGGGCCTCGACGGTCGCGGTCAGGTCGAGGGTGCCGCCGTAACGCCCGTCGACCCGCAGGGTGCCGCCCCGCGTGCCGTCGCCGAGGCTCAGCGCCAATCCGTCGATCGCGATATCCGCCCCTTCGGCGCGCACCGTCGCCGGCCCGGCCAGCGCGGCCTGCAGCCCCACGGCCCGCCCGCTCAGCCGGTCGAGCGCCACCGTCACCCCGGCGGCGTCCAAGCCGATCCGCGCCGCCGCCTCCAGATCGGTCGGCTCCTCGGCCACCGTTCCCGACGCCGCCACGGTGAGATCCAGCGCGGCGGCATCGCCGGTGGCCGTGATGGCCAGCCGGTCGAGCGCCGCACCCCCCGCCGACACCGCGCGCGCCGTCACCGCTGCGTCGACACCGGGCGTGCCGGTCAGGTCGCTCAGCGCCGCCGTCACCTCTGCGAAGCCGGCCGTCACCTGGTCGGTGAGCCCGGCCCCGGCCAGCGTGGCGGCCAGCCGCGCATCCTGGCGCGCGCCCGTCGCACTGAGGTCGAGGTCGAATTCCAGGCCACCGGTCAGCGGCTGCCCGGCCAGCGCCGCGAAGTCGGCGAGGCGGGCCACCCGACCCGCCAGCCCGCCCTCGACCGTGCCGGCGGCGGGATCGAGCCGTATGGCCCCGTCCAGCGAGAGGCTGGCCAGCGTTGCCGTCAGGTCGTCCACCGCCAGCCCGCCTTGCGCGTCCAGCGCCAGGGCCGCAGCGAGGTCGACCGGCAGCCCCGCCACCGTCGCCGCCAGGGTGACCGCCGCAGCGGGCGCGGACAGGACGGCGCCGGCCTCCGCCCGCAACGTCGCCGCCGGCACCGACTGGCCGCCCAGCACCGCGTCGCTGAGCGCTAGCTCGACCAGCGCCGCGGGATCGCCGAGCGGACCCGACAGGGTCGCGTCCAGCACCGCCCGACCGGCCAAAGCCGGATCGATGCGCGAGAGGTCGTCGATGGTCGCCGTCACCGTGGCGTCGAGATCGCCGGCGGTCGTCGCGTCGCCCTCGCCCGCTATCGTCAGGCCGGCCGCCTCCAGCGACAGGTCGGCGACGCGAACCGCGCCATCGATCGTGCGGGTCAGGCGCACGGTCAGCACCGGGGCGCCGCCGGCCAGACCGTCGACGGCATCGATGCCGGTGGCCAGCCCGGTCGGCCGCACGGCGAGATCGACGGTCGCCGCGTCGGGCGACCAGACCGCATCCACCATGGCCGTCGCCGCGCCCGACAGCGCCAAGCCGGCCAGATCGGCGAAGGCGTCGAGCCGCGGCAGCGTCAGCGCCAACGTGGCACCGCCATCCGCGCCCCAGCCGCCGACGGTCCCCGCCGCCGTGATCTCTGCCGCCGGCAGCGTCACCGCGAGTTGGTCCATCTGGACATCGCCGTCGAGGCCGACCCGGCCGGCAAGGTCGACCGTCAGCGGCGCGGCGCCCAGCAGGTCTTGGGCCGCCGGCTCGCCGGGATCGACACCCTCGGCCCGCGCGCTGGCGGTGACCGCGACGCGGGTGTCGGGCGCCGTCATCGGGCCGTCGGGCGCCAGCGTCGCACCCAGCGATAGCGCGTCGGCTGCCACGCCCCCGGCCGACACGGCCGAGGCGGCAAGGTCCAACGTGACCGTCGGCGCCTCTGCCGAGCCCTCGACCCGGGCGGTCAGCGCCAGCGTCTCCCAATCCGCGCCGCCCGTCAGGCCGGCGAGCCGCTCAGCCGCGCCCGCCTGGAATTGCCAAGCGAGGTCGAGCGCCTGCGTGTCGGTGTCGACCTGTCCCTCGCCGGTCAGGCGGCCGAAGGCGCCGGCGATCTCCGCCTGCTGCAGGCGGATCGGACCGTCGCCCGCCAGGATCGCGGTTACGTCGAGGTCGATACCCCCCGCGGACAGCGCCCGCAGCGCCGCCCCCTCCAGAAAGGCATCCGGCACCACCCGGCCGTCCAGCGTCAGGCGCCGCGCGTCATCCTCGACCCGGCTGAGCGCAAGGGTGGCATCGGCCGACAGGTCCGGACCGGCCGCCAAGGCGAGATCGGCGGCGAAATCGTCCAGCGTGCCGGTACCCGCCAGGTCGAGCGTGACGGCCGGCGCGCCCGGCAGCCCGGCCAGCCGGGCGATCATGCCGCCCGGCGGCTCCGCCACAGCGATGTCCAGCGCAATCTCCCCACCCTCCGGCCGGAAGGCGGCCGACGCCCGGATCGTGCCGGCATTGCCGTCGGTGCGCGCGATGTCGAGGTCGAGCGACAGGCCTTCCGCCGGCCGACCCAGCCGACCGGCGGCGGAAACCGTCGCCGCCGCCCGCTCGCCGATCAGCGCCTCGCCCAGCACCAGGGTGTCGACGGCCAAGCGCTCCAAGACGATGTCGACGGGCAGGTCGGGGAAGGCCGGCGGCCCGGTGTCCGGCGCCGGTTCGGCCGCCGGCAGCGGCGCGCGCAGCACCTCCAACCGCCCGGCCTCGACCGCCTCGATGCGCAGCGTGCGGCGGATCAGCGCCCCCGGCGCCCAGGCGATGCGGGCGGTGTCCGCGCGCAGCCACTCGCCGTCCTCATCGGCGATCGCCAAGCCCTGCAGGCGCATGTCGAACGGCACCAGGCCGGCAATGGCGTCGAGCCGTAGGCCCGGCACTTGGTCGACCGCCAGGTCGCGCAGCATCGCGCGGCCGGCATCGGTCTGCACCCAGGCGAAGCCGGCACCGACCACCACGACGATCAGGGCGACCAGCCCCAGCAGCAGGCGAAGGGTCCATCGCAGCATGGGAACGTGATAGCAGGATTGCCGGCGCCCGTCGCGCGTGGCGACACAACCCGAGCCGCCGGTTGCAAGAGAAGGACCGTATCCGCCATGACGCCTCAGCCATGAAGACCGTGCTGCTGATCGGCATCGGCGCCGGGCATCCGGACCAGGTGACGCTGCAGGCCATCCAGGCGATACAGCGAACGGATGTCTTCTTCGTGCTGGAGAAGGCCGGCGCCGGCAAGGACACCCTGACCGCCGCCCGCCACGCCATCCTGGGCGCGGCCCGACCGGACGCCGGCTACCGCCTAGCGACGGCCGTGAGCCCCGAGCGGCGGATCGACGACGGCGCCTACCAGGCCAGCATCGACGGCTGGCGCGGGGCACGCACCGCCGTGCTGGCAGAGCTGATCGAGACCGGCATGCGCGACGGCGAGACCGCCGGCATCCTCGTCTGGGGCGACCCTTGCCTCTACGACGGCACCATCCAGTCGCTGCACGAACTGATCGCCGCGGGTGCCGACCTGGCATTCGAGGTGGTGCCGGGCATCAGCAGCGTGCAGGCCCTAACCGCCGCCCACCGCGTGGTGCTGAACCGCGTCGGCGAGGCCATCGCCATCACAACCGCCCGCCAGCTCGCCCGTCTGAACGCGGCCGACATCACCAACATGGTCGTGATGCTCGATGGCCGCGCCGCCTTCACCCGCTTCAGCGACAGCGATCTTGAGATCTATTGGGGCGCCTATCTCGGCACCGCCGACGAGATCCTGGTGGCCGGCCCCTTGCGCGACCGCGCCGACGAGATCGCGCAAATGATCGACGAGGCCCGCACCCGCCACGGCTGGATCATGGATACGTATCTGTTGCGGCGGGGGTGAGGGGTTTCCAGCAGATCAGCGTCTTCTGGTGCCGCTGTGACCGAGTGACCTGTGCCGCCGTCACTCCGTGAACCGCGCGTCCAGCCTGTCGAGCAAAGCCAGCCCAACGCGTGCGTCGCCGCGGGCAGCACGGGCTAGGAACCGGGCCTCGACGTCGGCCTCGGCCAGAGCACGGGTCGAGAATTCCTCGAACATCTTGTTGAGGCTGATGCCGCGTCGGGCCGCAAGCGCCTTCAGCCGCTCATGCTGATCGCTTGGTAGACGGATAGTCAACGTCGCCATCGTCAGCTTCCCTCACTCGCGAATGCGGCTGCGAATTCGGCAGGGCCGACGATCCGCAGCTTTGGAAACAGCAACTCACCGGACACCAGATCGGCCTTGTTTCCGGTTACGATCCACTGCGCGTTCCCGGCCAACGCGAGCTCGACCAGATGATTGTCCGCCTCGTCCCGCAGATTGGGGCGCCACAGGAAGTGGATCGCTACCCAGCGGCAAACCGACATATAGGCATCCAGTAGCTGCCAGCGTTCGGCCTCCATCAGGGCAGCGCGGCGGAACAGGTCCTGCCTCGACAGCGCATCCTCATGCTCGGCATAGAGCGCATTGCCCATGAGGGGGCAGACGGTCCCGTTCAAGCAGACCCTCAGAACCTGCCGCGGCGCAGTATCCGCCTTCAAGATCGCGGAAACGAAGACACTGGTATCAACGACAACCGATTCCATATGGGATGATAGCGTATATGCTATCAGTCGGCAATCCGACGGTACCGGTGCACCAACCACTCGCCAGATGATCGGCCTAGCGATTGGCACCTTTGCAGAGGGTCTCGCTCGTAGGCGAAACCCTCGCGCTGTCGCGCTCGGGAAACCTTCCTATCGACCGCCCACTGGGCGCTCGATTTCGCTTCGCGAACCGGAAGGTTTGGTGGGCGCGGCTGGGATTGAACCAGCGACCCCTGCCGTGTGAAGACAGTGCTCTCCCGCTGAGCTACGCGCCCGCACCGTCGGCGCGCTGGGCGCCGAGGCGAAGGCCGATCATGTAGGGCGGGCGGGCGAACACTGTCAAGCAAACCGGCCGGCAATTGCGCCCCTAGGTTGCCCAGCAAACGGGCGAACCCTCGCGGCTTTTTCGTTTACCGCGACTTAACGACGATCTGCTGACATGGGGTCCGGCGGCACTCACTGCCTCCGCCGCCCGACCGGCGGGGCCGGGCGGGCCAACGGGCCTGGGACGAACGATCATGCGCACAGCCAAGCGGCGTTCGGTTCGCGTCGGCGCGACCCTCCTGGCGGGGGTGCTGCTGCTCGGCGCCTGCCGCGGCGGCGTCGAGGTCGGCAAGGAATACCGGCCGCCCGTCGACTATCAGATGAGCATCAATCACGGCGTCAACTACGAGGCAGACCTGATGGCCTGCCAGGGCGTCGCCGACCAGCAATACGCCGCGGAGGAAGAACTTGTCCTCGGCAGCGCCGGCGGCGCGGGCATGGGGGCCACGCTCGGCGCCGGTGCCGGCCTCGCCGCCAGCGGCATCACCGTCCTCGCCGCCGCCTCGTCGGGCGCGGTCCTGGGAGCGGCCGTCGGTGCCGCCGCCGCCGGCATCCTGACCCTGCACGAGCAGAGCGAGACGGTCTCCGACTGCATGGCCAATCGGGGCTATGTCGTCCTGCGCTGAACCCGCGCGCCCGGCCAGCCGGCGCCGCCCGGGCGCGCGCGGTCGCAGGCTCGTCCTGGGCGCGCTGATCGGACTGGCCGGCCTGGCGCTCGCCCTTCCCGCGGCGGGCCCGGCGGAGGCCAGCACGAGCGCTTGCGCCGATGCGCTCACCGCGGCCGCGGCGCGCCACGGCGTGCCCGAGACCATCATCCTGGCCATCGGACGGGTCGAGAGCGGCTTCAACCCCTACGCCATCAACGCCGCCGGCACACCCCATTTCGCCGACAGCGCCGCCGACGCCATCGCCTATGTCGAGGCACGCCAGGCGGAAGGCATGTCCTCCATCGATGTCGGCTGCGGCCAGGTCAATCTGATGTGGCACCCGACCGCCTTCTCGTCGCTGGCCGACGCCTTCACGCCCGCCCACAACGCCGACTACGCCGCCCGCCTGCTGGCGACGCTGTACGACGCGCATGGCAATTGGACGAGCGCGGTGGCGCACTACCATTCCGGCACACGGGTGCATCAGGAGCGTTACCTCGCCGCCATCCGCCGCGCGCTCGGCGACGGCGGGGCCGCGCTGATCGACCCGACGCTCGTGGCCGTGGCGACGATCCCGGCCGGCACCGTGCCGGACATCCCGCCGGCCAGCCCCCACCATGTCGAACTCATCCGCCTGGGCATCGACCGCTCCGAGCGGGGCGCCCATGTCGCCATTTTCCGCGCCCCGGTGTCGGCGGGGCCGGCGCGATCGGCGACCGGCCCGCGCACCGTTGCCGTGACGCGGGTCCGCTAGAGCGTTCGCAAGGAAAGCGCGCCGATGGCCATCTTTCTGCACGATCCCTTCGACGACCCGGCGGACGACGCCGAGGCGCTGCGCTTCGCCTGCAACCGCCGCGTCTTCCCCCGCGCCGCGGTCATCTGGGGGGCGCGGTTTGTGACCGCCTCGGCCAGCCATGACTGCGTCCTGCTCAATATCTCCGCCGGCGGCGTGCGGCTGCGCAGCAGCTACCCGCCGGAGATCGGCGAGCGCGGCCGGCTGATCATCGACCGTTGCGGCAGCTTCGATGCGGAGATCGTCTGGGTGCACGACCGCCAGATCGGCGCGGGCCTGCGCTTCTCCGCCACACCGGCCGACGTCACCCGCGCCTTCGTCCAGAGCTGAACCGCACCGATCGCCCGCGGCTCTAGCCTCCTGTTCTGTCGCGTTTTCGGCGCCGATGGGTGTTTCCACCCGTCTCGAAAATGCTCTAGGCTTCCCGCGGCGACGGGCGACGGGCCCGAACAGGGGGGCGCATGGCCGAAATCCTGGAGCAGGTGGAGCGGTTGGAGCAGGCGCTGGCCCGCTTGGAACAGGCCGTGATCGCGCATGAGCAGCGGCTCGCCCGCACGCTGCAGGACGACCGCGAGACGCTGCGCCGCGAAGCCGATCAGGTGACCGAGAAGGTCGACCAGATGATCGCGCGCATCGAGACCGTCCTGGAGACCTGAACCACCCATGGCGCGAATCGACATCACGCTCGCCGGACGCTCCTACCCCATCGCCTGCGACGACGGGCAGGAGGAGCGGGTGCTGGAGATCGCCCGCTATATCGAGACGCGGATGGGCGAGATCCGCGGCAACTTCGCCTCCGTCGGCGACAACCACCTGCTGGTCATGGTCGCGCTGTTGGTGGTCGACGAACTGTTCGACGCCCGCGACGAGCTGGCCCTGTGGTCCGGTGCGGCGCAGGACCAGGCC
Source organism: Alphaproteobacteria bacterium (assembly GCA_028284045.1). Taxonomy (GTDB): domain Bacteria; phylum Pseudomonadota; class Alphaproteobacteria; order DSM-16000; family Inquilinaceae; genus JANQSN01. The sequence continues at coordinate 132,474 of JANQSN010000019.1, forward strand.
GACGGCTCCGCCAACGGCTCGCTGGCGGCGGAGATGGTGGCGCGGCTGACCACCCGGGTCGAGGCCCTTGCGGCCCGGTTGGAGCAGCGCTAACTGAGACCCTTAAGATCTTTCGCGGAAGGCGGGCCGAGGTCGCGATCCGCGGAGGAACCCGCGCGGGTGGGGCTGCCGGGTGCGTCAGGTCCATTTCATCCCTGGGGCCGATACTCGTTGTCTTGGGGAGCTGTCCCTGACGGGATCCTGGTCCCGTTACACGGCGCCCACCTGCTGGAGCAGGGCCCAAGAAGGCGATGACCAGGACCAACGGCCATGGCGGCTCCACCCCGCCGCCCTCCCGCCCCCGCGGCCGCACCCCGAGCGGCGGCACCGGTCGCGACGACGCGCTGGCGCGCCGCAAGGTCACCGTCCGCTCGATCGCCAAGCGCCGCCGCGCCGACGCCTATGCCCGCCTGCACGGCCGCGCGCCGGAGGCGGTGGCCGACACCGTGCTGCAGACCATCCCGCTGCCGGTGCTGAGCGTGGTGTCGGGCTATATGCCGGTCGGCGACGAGCTCGACCCCGTGCCCTTGATGACGGCGCTGGCGAATCGCGGGCTGACCTGCGCGCTGCCGGTGGTCACCGGTGCCGCCCGGCCGCTGGTCTTCCGCGAATGGACGCCGGGTATGGCGCTGGAGGACGGCGCCCATAGCATTCCCCAACCGCCGGCCGACGCATTCGAAGTCCGCCCCTCGGTCCTGCTGGTGCCGCTGCTCGCCTTCGACCGGGCGGGCCGGCGCATGGGCTATGGCGGCGGCTACTACGACCGCACGCTGGCGGCGCTGCGCGCCGATGCCGCCGTGCTGGCGGTCGGCCTCGCCTATGCCGACCAGGAGGTCGACGAGGTCCCGGCCGACGCCAACGACCAGGTGCTGGACTGGGTGGTGACCGAGCGCGACGCCCTGTGCTTCGCCCCGCTGGGCGGCTTCGCCGGCGGCGGCGGCGAGCCCGACGACCTGCTGCGTCCTTGACCGATCGCGCGGGGCGCGCGCAGGTCTCCGCCGGGCCGCCGATCGGTCGCCCCCATCTTCCTGAAGCGACTGCCTGCGAGGCGCGATGCGAATCCTCTTCCTCGGCGACGTCGTCGGACGCGCCGGCCGCGATGCCGTCATCGGCGCCCTGCCCATGCTGCGCGCCCGGCTCGCCGTCGATGCCGCCATCGTGAATGTCGAGAACGCCGCCCACGGCTTCGGCGTCACCGCCGCCATCGCGGCGGAGTTCCGCGCCGCCGGGGCGGACTGCCTGACCACCGGCAATCATGTCTGGGATCAGCGCCAGCTCTTGGGCGAGATCGACGGCGAGGACCGGCTGTTGCGCCCGCTGAACTATCCCGACGGCACGCCCGGACGGGGGGCCGTGCTGCTGACCCTCGACGACGGCCGGCGTCTCCTGGTGGTCAATCTGATGGGCCGGCTGTTCATGGATCCGCTGGACGACCCGTTCGCGGCCATCGACCGGTGCCTCGCCGGCCTGGTCCTGCCGCGCGATGTGGAGGCCATCGTCGTCGACTTCCATGCCGAGGCGACCAGCGAGAAGATGGCGCTCGGCCACTATCTCGACGGCCGCGTCAGCCTGGTGGTCGGGACCCATACCCATGTGCCGACCGGGGACGCCATGGTGCTGGCCGGCGGCACCGGCTACATGACCGATGCCGGCATGAGCGGCGACTACGACAGCGTCATCGGCGTGCGCAAGGAAACCTCGATCGGCCGCTTCACCACCAAGCTGCCGGGCGAGCGCATGGCGCCGGCCGACGGGCCGGCGACGGTGAGCGGCGTGCTGGTGGAGACCGACGACGCGACCGGCCTCGCCCGGTCCATCGCGCCCCTGCGCCATGGCGGCCGCCTCGCCGCCGCCTGGCCGGATTTCTAGGGAAGCTTCGTCATCTGCGAGCCGCCCGCGCCCAGGCTCTTGCCAACCGGCCGGCTTTACGGGCAATCCAGGACCGGCGGCGATATCCGCCACGGCCGCCGATCCTGAGGAGCTTTGAGCGAACCGCTATGGCCGGTCATTCCCAATTCAAGAACATCATGTACCGCAAGGGCGCACAGGACGCCAAACGGGCCAAGGTGTTCACCAAACTGCAGCGCGAGATCACCGTGGCCGCCCGCACCGGCCTGCCGGAGCCGGACAAGAACCCGCGCCTGCGCGCCGCCATCCAGGCCGCGCGCAAGGCCAGCATGCCCAAGGACAATATCGACCGGGCGATCAAGAAGGCCGCGGGCGGCGACGCCGATACCGACTTCGTGGAAATGCGCTACGAGGGCTACGGCCCCGCCGGCGTCGCGGTGATCGTCGAGGCGCTGACCGACAACCGCAACCGCACCGCCGCGGAGGTCCGCGCGCTGTTCAACAAGCATGGCGGCACGCTGGGCGAGACCGGCTCCGTCGGCTTCCTGTTCAACCAGGTGGGCGAGATCGCCTACCCCGCCGAGGCCGCCGACCACGACACGGTGTTCGAGGCGGCGTTGGACGGCGGCGCGGACAATGTCGAGAGCACCGACCAGGGCCATGTCATCACCACCGCGGCCGACGACTTCGCGCGCGTGCGCGACGCGCTTGAGGCCGCCCTCGGCACCGCCGACCAGAGCGGCCTGGTCTGGCGCCCGCTGACCACCACGGCGGTCGACGAGACCCAGGCGGAGACGCTGTTGAAGATGCTCGACGCGCTGGACGACAACGACGACGTCCAGCGGGTCTCCGCCAATTTCGAGATCGCCGACGAGGTCATGGAGCGGCTGACCGCTTGAGCGCCCGATCGCCCCATCCACCGCAGGCGGCCCTCGCCGCCCTCCCGGCCGGCGCCCGGGCGCCCGCGCCGGTGCGCGTGCTCGGCCTCGATCCGGGTCTGCGCTTCACCGGATGGGGCCTGGTGGCCGTCACCGGGAACCGCCTGACCCATATCGCGGACGGCCGCATCGCCACCCCCGACGACCGGCCCCTGGCGGAGCGCCTGGCGACGCTGGCTGACGGGCTGGATGCGGTGATCGCGGCCCAGGCACCGGATGAGGCGGCCGTGGAAGAAACCTTCGTCAACACCAATCCGGTGGCAACGCTGAAGCTCGGCATGGCCCGCGGCGTCGTCCTGCTGGCACCGGCGCGGGCCGGGCTGCCGGTCGCCGAATATGGCGCGAATCACGTCAAGAAGACAGTGGTGGGCGTCGGCCATGCCGCCAAGCACCAGGTTCAGGCGATGGTCCGCCACCTGCTGCCGGGCGTCGAGCCGGAGAGCGCCGACGCCGCCGATGCGCTGGCCGTAGCGATCTGCCATGCCCATCAGCGCACCGCCCACCGGCTGGCGGCCGAGGCGGATGACCCGCGCAGCACCCGGACGCCACAGCACGCGCGCAGCGCCGGTCCTCAGCGGGTGCGGCGATGATTGCCAAGCTGACCGGCCTAGTCGACAGCGTCGCCGCCGATCATGCCGTGATCGATGTCGGCGGCGTGGGCTATTTGGTGCACGCCTCGCGCCGCACGCTGGCGGCGCTGGGGCCGGCCGGCAGCCCGGCGGCCGTGGTGGTCGAGACGGTGATGCGCGACGACCGTATCACGCTGTTCGGCTTCGCCGCGGCGCGCGAGCGCGACTGGTTCCGCCTGCTGACCGGGGTGCAGGGGGTCGGGCCGCGCATGGCGCTGGCCATCCTGGGCGTCCTGGCACCGGGCGACCTCGCCACCGCCATCGCCGCGGGCGACCGTGCCGCGCTGGGCCGGGCCGACGGCGTCGGCCCGAAGCTGGCCCAGCGGGTGATCGGCGAGCTGAAGGACAAGGCCGGCGCCCTGGCCGCCCCGGCCCCTGCGGCGGCCGGTACCGCGCCGGTCGCGGCGGTCGCGCCGGCCGGCGGCGATGCGGCGGACCGGGCGGTGGAGGACGCCGTCTCCGCCCTGGTCAATCTCGGCTACGGCCGCACGGAAGCCTTCACGGCCATCGCCCGGGTGCGCGATGGCCTGGCCGGCCAACCGACCGTCGAGGCGCTGATCCCCGCCGCGCTGAAGGCGCTGGCGCCGTGAGAGGGGTCGCGCGGTGAGCGGCGAGGACGATCCCGAGGGCACGGCGGCACGCCTGATCGATGCCGCCCCCGCGCCCGACGATGGCGACGAGAGCGGGCTGAGGCCGGCCCGGCTCGACGACTTCGTCGGCCAGCCGCAGGTGCGCGCCAATCTGGCCGTCTTCGTGGCCGCCGCCGCCGGGCGCGGCGAGGCGCTGGACCATGTGCTGCTGCACGGCCCCCCCGGCCTCGGCAAGACCACGCTGGCGCAGATCGTCGCGCGCGAGCTGGGGGTCAATTTCCGCGCGACCAGCGGCCCGGTGATCGCCCGGGCCGGCGACCTCGCCGCGGTGCTGACCAATCTTCAGGCACGCGACGTCCTTTTTATTGACGAAATTCACCGGCTCAATCCGGCGGTCGAGGAGATCCTCTATCCGGCCATGGAGGATTTCCAGCTCGACCTGATGATCGGCGAGGGTCCCGCGGCGCGGTCGATTCGCATCGACCTGCCGCCGTTCACCCTGGTCGGCGCCACCACCCGGTCGGGCCTGATCACGCGGCCGCTCCGCGAACGCTTCGGCATCCCGCTCAGGCTCGACTTCTATTCGCCGACGGAGTTGCAGCAGATCGTGTCCCGCGCCGCGCGCCTCATCGACTGCCCGCTGACCCGGGACGGCGCCGGCGAGATCGCCCGGCGCGCCCGCGGCACGCCCCGGGTCGCCGTGCGCCTGCTGCGCCGGGTGCGCGACTTCGCCACGGTCGACGGCACCGACGCGATCGATGCCGCCGCGGCCAGCAGGTCCCTGGCGCGCCTGGAGGTCGACGCCGACGGGTTGGACGCGATGGACCGCCGCTATCTCGGCGTGATGGCGCAGCACTATCGCGGTGGCCCGGTAGGCGTGGAGACCATGGCCGCGGCGATGGCGGAGCAGCGCGACGTGCTGGAAGACGTGATCGAGCCGTACCTGATGCAGCAGGGCTTCCTGATGCGCACGCCGCGCGGGCGCGTGCTGGCCGACCGCGGCTGGCGCCATCTCGGCCTCGACCCCATCCCAACCGGCGGCCCGACCGCTGCGCCGGATCTGTTCACCCAAGTCGGCGAAACCGCCGCACCGGGGGCCGCACCGGGGGCCGCACCGGAGGAGGAAACGCCATGACGGCGCCCGGCGACGGCCGCCCCGCTCCCCCGGACGGCGCCACCACCGTCGGCGGCGAGGTCGAGGTGCCGTGGCACCACATGCCGGTGCGCGTCTATTGGGAAGACACCGATGCCGGCGGCATCGTCTACTACGCCAACTACCTGAAATTCGCGGAGCGGGCGCGCACGGAGATGGTGCGCGCGACGGCCGGCGACCAGACAGCGATCCTGGAGCGGCACGGCGTGGTCTTCGCCGTGCGCCGGGTCGAGGCCGATTACCGGGCGCCGGCCAGCCTTGATGATTTGCTGGATGTTGCGACCCGGATCACCGATATATCCGGCGCGCGCGTCACCCTGACCCAGGAGGTGCGGCGCGGCGGCGAGGTGCTGGTGCGTCTCGTCGTGGTTCTGGCGGCGCTCGACCGGCAGCGCCAGCCGGCCCGCATCCCCACCGAGATCCGCGGCCTGTTGGGACCGCTGTCGCGCCCCGCCGTGGTTCCGCCCGACTAGCCCGCCCGCCCCCGCCTCCGCCCGTCATCCCCCATCTCCAACGGACCGCCCATGGAACCCAGCGTTCTCAACACGACACCGATGTTGGGGGCCGAAGCCCGCGACCTCACCCTGTTCGGCCTGATCATGGCGGCCGATGTGGTGGTGAAGGCGGTCATGCTGCTGCTCGTGCTGGCCTCGGTCTGGTCCTGGGCGATCATCTTCGAGAAGGTGGTGCGCCTGCGCCGCGCCCGCGCCAACGCCGACGCCTTCGAGGAGCAGTTCTGGTCCGGCGGATCGCTGGAGGATCTCTACGATCAGGTCGGCCAGAACCCGCGCGAATCGCTCGCCGCCGTGTTTGCCGGGGCGATGCGCGAATGGCGCATGGCGGTGGAGCGCGGACTGCCCGACGACGGCCAGCTTCGCGTCGGCCTGCAGCAGCGCATCGAGCGGGTGATGACCGTCGCCCAGAACCGGGAGATCACCCGGCTGGAGCGTCACCTTTCCTTCCTGGCAACCACCGGCTCGGTGGCCCCGTTCATCGGCCTGTTCGGCACGGTCTGGGGCATCATGAACGCCTTCACCTCGATCGCGCGGGAGGCCAATACCAGCCTGGCCGTGGTCGCCCCCGGCATTGCGGAGGCGCTGTTCGCCACGGCGCTCGGCCTGTTGGCGGCGATCCCGGCGACCACCGCCTTCAACAAGTTCGCCGCCGACGTGAACCGCTTCGGCGAGCGTATGGAGAACTTCGCCGGCGAGTTCTCCGCCATCCTGTCGCGCTATCTGGAAGACCGGAGCTGACCGGCCATGGGCGCGTCGCTGCCATCCGGTCCGTCCCGCGGGCGCCGTCGCACTCGGCCGATGTCGGAGATCAACGTCACGCCGTTCGTCGACGTGATGCTGGTGCTGCTGATCGTCTTCATGGTCACGGCGCCGCTGTTGGCGGTCGGCGTGCCGGTCGACCTGCCGCGCACCCAGGCCGGCAACATCAGCGATCCGGAGGAGCCGCTGGTCGTCTCCGTCACCGCCGACGGGCTGGTCTATGTGCAGGAGCGCGCGGTGTCGCTGGAAGATGAGCTGATCCCGCTCTTGATCGCCGTCACCGAGGCCAATGCCGAAGCCCGGATCTTCCTGCGCGGCGACCAGGCGATCAACTACGGGCGGATCGTGGAGGTGATGGGCGCCATCAACAGCGCCGGCTTCACCCGCGTCTCGCTGGTGGCCGAGCTGCCGAACCCGGCGGCGACGCCGTAGGCTGCGCGCGCGCTCGGATCTCAAGCGACACCCCCCCATGCCGATCAGCGCCCTCGCCTCGACCGTCATGCATCTGGTCATCGTGCTTGTGGTGATCTACGGCCTGCCGTTCTTCCGCAGCGACCCGCCGCCGGACACCCTGACCTTTCCGGTCGCGCTGGTCGACGCGGACCTGCTGGGACCGCTGCCCAGCCCGGCCAGCGAGATCGACGACGATGTCGACCTGCCCGCCGTCACCGCCCCCGACGCCCCGCCGGAGCCGCCGGAGGCGCTGACCGCCGGCGCGCCGACCCCGCCGGAGGAGCCGCCCGAGACCCCGGAGATCCAGCCGCCGAACCTCGATGAGGCGCTGCCGGCGACGCGCGAGCCGGAGCCGCTGGCCGACCCGGAGCCGCTGCCCGAGCCCGAACCGGAACCGGTGGACGTCGCCGAACCGCTGCCGGATCCGGCGCCCGAGCCTACCGAACCGCAGCCCGCCGCACCGACCCCACCGCCGCCGCCCCGCACCGCCGCCCGGGACCGCCCGGAGACGGTGCCGGAACCCGAGCCGGAGCCGGAGCCGGAGGTGGCAGAGGATCCGCGTCCCGACGCCGACCTGATCCCCGACCCCGAGCCGGAGCCCGAGCCCGAGCCTGAACCAGAGCCGGAGCCGGAGCCAGAGCCGGAGCCGGAACCGGAAGAGGCGCGCGAGACCGAGACCGAGGTCGCCGCCCTGCCGGCCCCCATCCAGCCGCCGGCACCGCCGCAGCGACCGTCGCAGGTTCCCGATCGGCCGGCCCGGCCGACCCCGGCCGCCGCCGAGCCCGAGCCGGCCGACGCACCCGAAGGCGAGCCGGCGTCGGAGCCGGACCCGCAAGCGGCCGGGCTGGCGGCGCAGCCGGCCCGCCTCTCGGCCGCCCAGGAATCCGCGGTGCGAGACGCCGTACGCGCCTGCTGGAGCGCCGATGCCGGGGCCGTGGATACACCCGTGGTCGAAATACGGGTTCGAATGAATCCTGACGGTACGGTTGCCGATGCTTGGATTCCAGATGCCACGCGCTACAACAATGATCCGGTGTTCCGCAGCGCTGCAGAGCGGGCACACCGAGCAGTCAGCAATCCGCGATGCCAACCCTTCCCGCTGCCCGGCGGCCAGTACGAGCAGTGGCGCGATATTATTTTTGTGTTTGATCCCAGAGACCTGTAGTAAGTTTCTGCCGGCCAAGATCAAGGGAGATCGTCGGGCATGTCCGCGTATCTGCGTCGATCGGTCATGGTGGTCGCGGCGTTCGCGTCGCTGGTTCTGGGGCTGGCCGCCGATCCCGCCCGCGCCCAGCTTCGCATCGTGGTGACGGATCCCAACCTGACGCCCCTGCCGATCGCGGTCTCGCCGTTCCACGGCGACGGCGGGCAGGCCGCCCAGATCGGCCAGGACATCGCCCAGGTCGTCGCCGACAATCTCAACCGGTCCGGCCTGTTCCGGGTCGCCGACCGGCAGTCCTACATCCAGGACCCGGCGGCGCTGCTGACCGGCCCGCGCTTCGCCGACTGGCGCCTGATCAATGTGGAGGGGCTGGTCAGCGGCTCCGTCCAGGCGCAGGGCGACGGCCGGCTCAGGGTGGAGTTCCGCTTGTGGGACGTGGTGGCGGAGAACCAGGCGGCCGGCCTCGCTTACGCGACGGAGCCGGAGAACTGGCGGCGCATCGCCCACATCATCTCCGACGCCATCTGGGAGCGGGTGACCGGGGAGCCCGGCTATTTCGACACCCGCGTGGTCTATGTCGCGGAGAGCGGGCCCGGCATCGCGCGGGTCAAGCGCCTGGCGATCATGGATCAGGACGGGGCCAACCACCGTTACCTGACCGACGGCGAGACCCTGGTGCTGACCCCGCGCTTCTCGCCCAACGCTCAGGAGATTACCTATATGGCCTTCGTCGGCTCGCCGCCGCGGCCGCGGGTCTATCTCTACAATATCGACAGCGGCCGGCAGGAGCTGCTGGGCGACTTCCCCGGCATGACCTTCGCGCCACGCTTCTCGCCGGACGGCAACAGCGTGGTAATGAGCCAGGCGCGCGCCGGCAACAGCGACATCTTCGTGCTCGACCTGCGCAACCGCACGGCTCGCCAGCTCACCAGCGACGCCGGGATCGACACCTCGCCGTCCTTCTCGCCCGATGGTGCCCGCATCGTCTTCGAGAGCGACCGCGGCGGGTCCCAGCAGCTCTATGTCATGGGCGCAGGCGGCGGCGGCGCGCAGCGCATCACCTTCGGCAACGGGCGCTACGGCAGCCCGGTCTGGTCGCCGCGCGGCGACCTGATCGCTTTCACCCGCCAGGACGGCGGACAGTTCTCCATCGGCGTGATTCGCCCGGACGGGTCGGGGGAGCGCATCCTCGCCTCGGGCTATCACATGGAAGGCCCAACCTGGGCGCCGAATGGCCGCATGATCATGTACTTCGCGGAGACGCCGACGGCCCAGGGCGCGCGGCCCGCCTTGCGGGTCGTCAGCATCGACGGCGTCACCGCGTGGTCCGTTCCCACACCGCTTGACGGGTCTGACCCGGCATGGTCTTCCTTGCTGCAATGATGAGAGCGGGCAGCACGGGCGCCCCGCGACCGCTCGGTTTATCGCCGGCGGCGCGCGGTCCCGGCCCCTCTTGGAGGAGCATTCGATGATGAAGAGGCTCTTTTCGGTGTTCGCTCTCCTCGTGGTCGCCGCCTGCGGCGGCGGGGAGACGACCGCGCCCACCACCGGCGGCGGGGGTGGGGGTGCGCCCGTGCCGTCGACCAGCGGCCCCACGCCGGGCACGGTCGAGGACTTCCAGGTCAATGTCGGCGACCGCGTCTTCTTCGACACCGATCGCTCCGATCTCAGCGGCGCGGCGCGCGGCACGCTGGACCGCCAGGCCGCCTGGCTGCAGCAATACGCGAATGTCGCGGTCACCGTCGAAGGCCACGCCGACGAGCGCGGCACGCGGGAATACAACCTGGCACTCGGCGAACGGCGCGCGACCTCCGTGCGCAACTACCTGGTCTCGCTGGGGATCCCAGCCTCCAGGATCACCACGGTCAGCTACGGCAAGGAACGCCCGGCGGTGGTCGGCAGCAATCCGCAGGCCTGGTCGCAGAACCGCCGCGGTGTCACCGTGATCACCAGCGGCGCGCCGATCAACTGACGCGCACCGAGCCGGGCCGGGGAGGCGTTCCCCGGCGGCCGATCACGCCACAGTTTTGCCGGCTTGATCGGCCAGGGTTGGTCGCGGATCGGGGCCTCAGGCGCCCCCATTGGCCGGCCGGCAAGGGCGGGCCGCTACCGCCCTCCCGTGTCTTCCTCCTGCATGGCCTCTCGACGCGGCCGGCGATAGACACTGTCGCGCCGGTCGATCTGATGACCTTTTGGCAGGGTCGGAAGATCGGATCCGCGGGCGGCGCGAACGCGGGGCTGAAGGAACGATGATGACCGCACGCATTGGCATCGACGCCCGCCGGCAACCCAGGACCGTTGGCCGACCCGACGGCGGCCTGGCCACCCAAGGCATGGCCGTGCGTGGCCTGGCGCTGCTGGGCCTGGCGCTGCTGCTGCTGGCCGGCACGATCGCCCCGGCAGTCGCCGGCACCGCATCGCTGACGGAGCGGCTGGACCGGCTGGAAGACGACGCCGCTCGCCTGGCCGTGCTGCTGGGCCAGGCGCCGCCCGCGCGACTGACCCTCGCCCAGGCGGACGGACTGCCCGATACCTACGCCGCGGAGGTCGAAGTGCGGCTGAGCCGGCTGGAGGAGCAGGTTCGCGTGCTCACCGGCGAGTTGGAGCGTCTCGGGTTCGCCGTCTCCCAGGTCGAAACCCGCCTGGATCGCACCGTCAACGACATCGAGTTCCGCCTGACCGCGTTGGAGGGCGGTACCCCGGTTGCCGGCGGCGCCCCCACCGCGCCCGGCCAGGCACCGACAGGCCCCGCCACGGCACCGACCACCCCCTCCGGCCCCACCACGCCGACCGCGCCGGCGGAGGATGACGGCGGCATCGGCCCGACTTTCGACGCCCTAACCGACGACAACCGGACGGAGGATTTCGGCACCGGCAGCCTCGGCACGCTGACCCTGCCCGGCGACAGCGGAACCGTCGCCGCCCTGCCCGGCGGCAATGTTGAAGGCCAGTTTCAGGAGGCGTTCTCCCTGCTGCAGCGCGCCGACTACGCCAATGCCGAACAGTCGCTGCAGGCGTTCCTGCTGTCCCATCCCGGCCATTCTCTGGCCGGCGACGCGCAGTACTGGCTGGGCGAGACCTACTATGTGCAGGGCCGCTACAACGACGCGGCCATCGCCTTCGCGCAAGGCTATCAGCGCTATCCCGACGGCCCGCGCGGCCCCGACAGCCTGCTGAAGCTTGGCATGTCGCTGGCCGCCCTCGGGCAGACGGAGGATGCCTGCCTGACCTTCCAGCAGGTCGGCGAAGCCTTCCCCAACGCCCCGGCCGCGGTCGCCCGCAGCGCCGGCCAGGAATCCACGCGCCTCGGCTGCCCGTGACGCTGCCCGGCGCGGCGCCCCCTGGCGGCCCGCCGCCCGACCCGCCGCTCGCCGAGGCCGCCACCCGCTTCACCGCGGCGATGAACCGGCTGGCGCCGTTCGAGCCCGCCCCCCATCTCGCCGTCGCCGTGTCGGGCGGGCCGGACAGCTTGGCTGTCGCCCACCTCGCTGATACCTGGGCGCGCGCGCAAGGCGGTCGGATCACCGCGCTGACCGTCGATCACGGATTGCGGGCCGAGGCGGCGGGGGAGGCGGCCGCCGTCGGCAGGCTGATGGCCGCACGCGGCATCGCGCACGAAGTCCTGGTCTGGCGGCCGACCACCGTGGCCCACCGATCCCAGGCGGCGGCCCGGCGGGCACGCTACGCGCTCTTGGAGGCCGCCTGCCGCCGCCACGGCATCCTGCATCTTGTGGTGGCGCATACCGCCGACGACCAGGGCGAAACCGTGCTGCTGCGCCTCGCCAAGGGCAGCGGCCCGGACGGGCTGGCCGGCATGCCGGCGCTGAGCGAGCGCCACGCGGTGCGCCTACTGCGCCCCTTGCTGGGCTGGCGCAAATCGGCCCTGCGGTCGGTCTGCGCGGCGGCCGGGCTGGCGGCGATCGACGATCCGTCCAACCTGTCGCCGAGCTTCGCGCGGGGCCGGTTGCGCCGCGCCGCCGCGGCGCTGACGCGCGAGGGGCTGACGACGGAGCGGCTGGCCGCGCTGGCCCGCCGCGCCGCGCCGGCCCGCTGCCGCAGCGAGGCCCTGGTCGCCGACGGGTTGGCCGAAGCGGCTGCCGTCTACCCGGAAGGCTTCGCCCGCTTGGCGCTCGATCCCTGGCGCCGCCGGCCTGGCGATATCCGGCTGGCCATGCTGGCCCGGCTGATCCGCGCGGTGGGCGCCGCCGACCACGCACCGCGCGAGGCCGCACTGGCCCGCCTCGCCGCCCGGCTGGAACACGGCCCGGCTCCAGCGTCAACCCTGGGCGGGTGCCGGCTGGTGGTGGCGGCCGATCATCTCATCGTCGCCCGGGAGGCGGCCGCGGCTGGGGAGCGGCGGCCGGTTCTGCCGGGGCAGACGGTGCTGTGGGACCGCCGGCTGACGGTGTCGGTGCCGGCGGACCTCGCCGCCCCGCAAGACGAGCCGATGGTTCTGGCACGGCTCGGCCAGGCGGCGGGCCGGGCGATCCCGTCGGCGGCCTGGCCGGTGGTGCCGGCACCGGCGCGCGCCGCGCTGCCGGGCCTGTGGACCGCCGGCGGGCATCTCGTCGCCACGGCCGCCGTCGCCTGCGCCCGGCCGGACCGGCTGCCGACCGATCCGGCGGCGCGTCTGGCGGTCGTGTTTACCCCGCCGAGCCCGATCGCCGACGCCGGCTTCGTCGCCGCGTAGAGCGACTGATGCGCCGGCCCGTTGTCTGACGGGCGCGCCACCTTATCTATCCCCTCACGGGCCGGCGGATTGGTGGTAGGATCGCCGGCTTGAAGAACACCCGGCGGCGCCCTCGGATCGGCGCGCCGGCTCAAGACGCAGCGAAGGCCGGCAAGATCCCGGCCGCGCGCATCGCTGGAGGGTTACGGGTCCGTGAACAGTCTTGGAAAGAACCTGGCGCTCTGGATCATCATCGGGCTGCTGCTGGTCGCCCTGTTCAACCTGTTCCAGAGTTCCACCGGCCCCAACGCGGCGACGCCGGTCCCCTACAGCGACTTCGTCCAATGGGTGAACGACGGCCGGGTCAGCGCCGTCACCATCGAAGGCCGGCAGATCTCCGGCCAGTATGACGGCGGTCGCAGCTTCAGCACCTACGCCCCGGAAGACCCCGCCCTGGTCGACCGGCTGACGGAAAACGGCGTGCGCATAACCGCCAGCCCCGACGACCAGGGCATGCCGGGCCTGCTGTCGATCCTGGTCAGCTGGTTCCCGATGCTGCTGCTGATCGCCGTGTGGATCTTCTTCATGCGCCAGATGCAGGGCGGCGGCGGCAAGGCCATGGGCTTCGGCAAGTCCAAGGCGAAGCTGCTGACCGAGCGTCAGGGCCGCATCACCTTCGACGATGTGGCTGGCGTCGACGAGGCCAAGGGCGAGCTTGAGGAGGTCGTGGAATTCCTCAAGGACCCGCAGAAGTTCCAGCGCCTCGGCGGCAAGATCCCCAAGGGCGTGCTGCTGGTCGGCCCGCCCGGCACCGGCAAGACGCTGATCGCCCGCGCCGTTGCCGGCGAAGCGAATGTGCCGTTCTTCACCATCTCCGGCTCCGACTTCGTGGAGATGTTCGTCGGCGTCGGCGCCAGCCGGGTCCGCGACATGTTCGAGCAGGGCAAGAAGAACGCGCCCTGCATCATCTTCATCGACGAGATCGACGCGGTCGGCCGGCACCGCGGCGCCGGCCTGGGCGGCGGCAATGACGAGCGCGAGCAGACGCTGAACCAGCTCCTGGTGGAGATGGACGGGTTCGAGGCCAACGAGGGCGTGATCCTGATCGCCGCCACCAACCGGCCCGACGTGCTGGACCCGGCCTTGCTGCGCCCCGGCCGCTTCGACCGCCAGGTGGTGGTGCCGAACCCGGACATCATCGGCCGCACCAAGATCCTCAAGGTGCATATGCGCAAGGTGCCGCTGGCCAACGATGTCGACCCGAAGGTGATCGCCCGCGGCACGCCCGGCTTCTCCGGCGCCGATCTGGCGAACCTGGTGAACGAGGCGGCGCTGATGGCCGCCCGCGCCGGCAAGCGCGTCGTCGGCATGGACGAGTTCGAAGGGGCCCGCGACAAGGTGATGATGGGGGCCGAACGCCGCTCCATGGTGCTGTCGGACGACGAGAAGGAGCTGACCGCCTGGCACGAGGCGGCACATGCCGTGGTGTCGCTGCATATGCCGGCCTCCGACCCGATCCACAAGGCGACCATCGTGCCGCGCGGCCGGGCGCTCGGCCTGGTGCAGCGCCTGCCGGAGGCGGACCGCTACGCCTATTCCAAGGAATGGTGCAAGACGTCGCTGGCGATCGCCGTCGCCGGCCGTCTCGGCGAAGAGTTCCTCTTGGGGCCGGAGCGGATCACCAACGGGGCGGCCAGCGACATCCAGATGGCGACCCGGCTGGCCACCGACATGGTCACCAAATGGGGGATGAGCGACCGGCTCGGCATGCTGCAATACGCAGCGCCGGAGCAGGAGGTGTTTCTCGGCCACTCGGTCACCCAGCACAAGACGATGAGCGAGGCGACGGCGAAGATCGTCGACGAGGAGATCCGCTTGCTGGTCGACAACGCGGTGGAGATCGCGGGCCAGATCCTCGACGAGCACCGCGACGATCTGGAGAACGTCGCCAAGGGCCTGCTGGAGTTCGAGACGCTGAACGGCGACGAGCTGCGCCAGATCCTGCGCGGCGAGCCGATCGTCCGGCCGGAGCCCGACGACATGCCGCCGCCGCCGCCGAAGATGCGCAAGCCCACCGGCCGCCGCTCCTCCGTGCCCTCCGGCGGCAAGGCAACCGGCCTCGGCCCGGAACCGCAGCCGGGCATGTGAGGTGCGGGGTCCGGGTTGGCCCCGACTATTCGTCATGCCCGCGCAGGCGGGCATCTCCCAACGCCGGGCGATGACGATCGCGAAGACCTGATGGCCCGATGCCGTCGCGTGCGGCCGGAGGTTCCCGCGTTCGCGGGAACGACTGGGAAGCGAGGCGACGACATGCCGTTGATCGACACCCAACGGGTCGCCCGGCCCGCGCGGACGGGCCGCGTGCCAGTGACGCTCGACACGAACGGGCGGCTGCCGGACCGCCCGCTGGTCATGGGCATCGTCAACGTGACGCCCGACAGCTTCTCCGACGGCGGGCGCTTCCTCGACCCGGCGGCAGCGATCGCGCAAGCCCGCGCGCTGCGCGACGCCGGTGCCGATATCCTCGATATCGGCGGGGAATCGACGCGGCCCGGCGCCGCGCCGGTATCGCCGCAAGAGGAATGCGCCCGCATCCTGCCGGTCGTGGAGGCGCTGGCCGGCGATGGCGCCGTCGTCTCCGTCGACACCCGCCATGCCCGGACCATCGAGGCGGCGGCCCAGGCCGGCGCGGCGCTGATCAACGATGTCTGGGCCCTGGCCGGCGATCCCGACGGCGACGCGCTGTCCGCCGCCGCGGCCACCGGCCTGCCGGTCGTGCTGATGCACATGCAGGGCACGCCGACGACCATGCAAGCCGACCCGCACTATGACGACGTGGTCCGCGACGTCTTCGACTGGCTGGCGGCGCGGATCGACCAGGTGGTCGAGGCCGGCATCCCGCGGGAGCGGATCATCGTCGATCCCGGCATCGGCTTCGGCAAGACGCTTGATCACAATCTGATGCTCTTGAACCAGCTCGAACGGTTCCACGCGCTGGGAGCGCCGATCCTGGTCGGCGCCTCGCGCAAGAGCTTCATCGCCAAGGCCAGCCGCGGCGAGCCGGCGGACGCACGCCTGGCGGGCTCGCTGGCCGCCGCCCTGACCGCCGTCCGACGCGGCGCCCAGATCCTGCGCGTCCATGACGTCGCGGAGACTGTCCAGGCCCTCACCATCGCCGCGGCGATCGAGGTCGCCGGCCCCAACGCTTGACCCAGGCTCCCCTTGCACCGGGCCATTGCACCGGGCCGGGCCGCGGCGTATAGCGGCGATCATGACACGTACGCTTTTCGGAACCGACGGCATCCGCGGCACCGCCAACCGCGAGCCGATGACCGCCGACACCGCGCTGAAGGTCGCCATGGCGACGGCGCTGCAGTTCCACCGCGGCAATCACCGCCATCAGGTGGTGATCGGCAAGGATACCCGCCTCAGCGGCTATCTCCTGGAACCGGCGATGACCGCCGGCTTCGTCGCCATGGGCGTCGACGTGATGCTGGTGGGCCCGATGCCGACCCCGGCCGTCGCCATGCTGACGCGCTCGCTACGCGCGGATGTCGGCGTGATGATCTCCGCCAGCCACAACCCGTTCGAGGACAACGGCATCAAGCTGTTCGGCCCGGACGGCTACAAGCTGTCCGACGAGGTGGAAGCGGCGATCGAACGCCACATCACCAACGGCC
Organism: Alphaproteobacteria bacterium; assembly: GCA_028284045.1. Taxonomy (GTDB): domain Bacteria; phylum Pseudomonadota; class Alphaproteobacteria; order DSM-16000; family Inquilinaceae; genus JANQSN01. Next base: position 148,909 of record JANQSN010000019.1, read on the forward strand.
TCGGCGACCATCTGGTGGCTTCCGCCGATCTCGGCCGCACCCGCCGTCTTGAGGATGCGCCGGGCCGCTATATCGAGTTCGTCAAGGGCAGCGTCCCGCGCGGCTTCAGCCTGGAGGGCATGAAGATCGTCGTGGATTGCGCCAACGGCGCCGCCTACAAGGTGGCCCCGCGCGTGCTGTGGGAGCTGGGGGCCGAGGTCGTCGACATCGGCACCCAGCCCGACGGCCTGAACATCAACCGCGACTGCGGCGCCACCGCCACGCAGGCGATGCGGGACCGGGTGCTGGCCGAGGACGCGGATCTCGGCCTGTCGCTGGACGGCGACGCCGACCGCGTCATCCTCGCCGACGAACGCGGCCAGCCGATCGACGGCGACCAGATCATGGCGCTGATCGCCCGGGAATGGCTGGAGAGCGGCCGGCTCAGCGGCTCCGGCGTGGTGGCCACGCTGATGAGCAATCTGGGGCTGGAACGCTACCTGTCCGGCCTCGGCCTGACGCTGCATCGCACGGCCGTCGGCGACCGCTATGTCGTGGAGCATATGCGCGAGCATGCCCTGAACCTGGGCGGCGAGCAGTCCGGCCATCTGGTGATGAGCGACTATGCCACCACCGGCGACGGCCTGATCGCCGCCTTGCAGGTGCTGGCAGCCCTGCACCGGTCCGGCGCCCGGGCGAGCGAGGCGACCAGGGTGTTCGACCCGGTGCCGCAATTGCTGCGCAATGTCCGCTACCGGCCGGTGGACGGGCAGCCGACGCCGCTCGACGCCGCCCCGGTGCGCGCGGCGATCGCCGCGGGCGAGGACCGACTGGACCGCCTGGGCCGCCTGGTCATCCGCAAGAGCGGCACCGAGCCGCTGATCCGCATCATGGTGGAAGGCGACGACCAGGGCGTGATCACCGATGTCGCCGCCAATATCGAAGGCGCCGTGCGCGCGGCCACCGGCGGCTGAACGGGCCGGCGTCTAATCGAAGGTAAACGTCACGGTCGTTTGTTCGTCCGGCGTGATGCCGACGGCTGTGACCGGCGTCTCAACCTTGGTGTTGCCCGGCTGCTTGTTGGAGACCGCCCGCAGCTCGTAGAGCCCGGCGTTGAGGATGACGCCGTCGCCGTCACCCAAACTGTCCTGGCCGCCGGGGATCCGGGCAACCAGGTCGTCGCCGTTCATCACCATGATCGGCGCGCCCGGATCCGCGCTGCCGCGCCGGACGGTCGCCAGCAACGTGCCCGTTCCCGCCAGCCGGCTCGGCCCGGCCGGGATCGGCCGGCGCAGGCCCAGGCGCTCGTAGAGCTTGAAGATCCCGCCCGATCCGCCGGCCAGCACCAGGGTCGTGACCACGAAGGAGGTGATCCCCGTCATCTGGTTGACGTGGATCGTCGGCTCGACGGCCATGACGATCGCCTCGAAGGTGTCCAGCCCGAAGGACCACACGACGACCAACGCCGCCGCGACCGTCAACCCGGTCTTGAGGCCCTCGATGCGCCTGTCCAGCCTCTTGAAATGGCGGTTCTGGAAGATGGCGGAGAGCGCGATCTCCAGCACGATCGCGATCACCAGCAAGAGGAAGAGCAGCTCGGCCACGCGGTCGAGGCGGATGGTCTCGTCGGGAATCGCCGGCGCCCCGACGGTGACGTGATAGACGACCTCGGTCTCCTCGTCGCCGACTAGGGCTGCGACGGAGAAACGATCGAACCCCTCGAACCGATCGTCGGGCACGTACACGTACTCGCCGTCAACCTCAAGCGGAATGACCCGGCCGTGCCGGGGTCGCTCCTTCACGTACGTATCCGTATCCGCCGTCCATCCGGGATCGCCGGCGTCGCGGATCGGGTTCACCCGCTCCTGCGTATTCTCACCGACCCACAGCGATTGCTGCGCGGCCAGGCTTTCGCCCACGGGGCCGACGAGAACGACAAGAAAAACGGCGGCGAACCAGCGCTTCAAACGGATCGACCTCCCAGTCTTGTCGGCGACATGCATCGATCTTCCTCCACCGAACGCCGACGAACGGCGACTGCTCAATTGCAGCGGATAAAAGTAATACCCTAATGCACCGCGCTTGTGACCCACCCGCTCGGCCCGGACCCGCCGCAGTCCGGCGCTCGCGCCCTCGCATCGAGGTCGCCAGACCGGGACCGTGGGAGCGGTGGAAGACGGCCTTGGCCGGCCACCTCAACGATTCATAAAGGAAGATTGTTCTACACTGGCTCGGTCGCCAACCGCCCGGAACGTCGCCACCGGACGCCGGCCGACGGCCTTGGTCGCCGGCCATCCCCCCACGCCGTGACGACAGCAAGGCCATGAACCCGATGGAATTGCCGGACCCGGTCCGACTGGCCGAGACGCCCACCGCGGCGCTCCGCCAGAGTCCCGTGGGGACTGCGAGTCCTGCGGGGACTGCGGGTCCCGCGGGGACTGCGGGTCCCGCGGCGGGACCCAACGCGTCCGCGGATCGGGCAGCCGGCGCGATCGACTTCGCCGGCCTCTTCCAACATCTCACCAATCCGGTTGCGGTCGTCGACCCCGCGGGGCGGCTGCTGGCCACCAACGCCGCGTTCGTCACCCATATCGCCGGTGGCAAGGACCGCGCCGGCGACGAACGCGGCTCCGCCCCGCTGCCGGGGGTGGACGAACCCGCGCTCCTGGCCCTCCTGGCCCGGGGGCGAGCCGACACGATCGACCTCCAGACCGGCGACGGATCGCCGCCGCAGCGCCTGGCCCTGCGCCCCCTCGACACCGAGGCAGCGGCGCGCGGCCCTTGGCTGGTCGAAGCAATCGGGTCTCTCGACGGCGACCCGAACGAGCCGCGCCCGGTGCGCGATCGTGATCGCATGAGCGGCCTGCTCGCACTGGGCCAGATGGTGGACCGGCCGGAGACCGAGGTCGTCGCCTATGCGCTCGACCAGGCGATCAAGCTGACGGAAAGCGCCAACGGCTATCTGCACTTCTTCGACGAAGAGACCGGGAAGATCGCCTTCGGCCTCTGGTCGGAAGGCACGGTCGATGCGTGCCGGGTCGCCGGGAGCACCCACTGTGATCTCGAAGGCGCCGGGCTGTGGGCGGAGGGCATTCGCCAGCGCCGGGCGGTGATCCACAACGACTACACCGCGATCGCCGAGCATAACCGGCTGCCGAGCGGCCATATCCCGATCCGTCGCCATCTGAGCGTGCCCGTCTTCGACGGCGGCGCGCGCATCGTCGCGGTGATCGGCGTGGCCAACAAGACCGCCCCGTACGACCGCACGGATGTCGAGGAGCTCGACCTGTTCGCCGGCGGCATGTGGCGGATGGTGGCCCATCAGCGCATGCAGCGCGAGCTGATCGCCGCCCGCGACATGGCGGAGGCCACGAACCACGCGAAATCGGCCTACATCGCCAGGATGAGCCACGAGCTGCGGACGCCGCTCAACGCCATCATCGGGTTCTCGGAGTTCATGCGCCTGGAGCTGTTCGGCGCGCTGGAGAACCGGCGCTACCGCGACTATGCCAGCGACATTCACAATGCCGGGCGCTATCTGCTGAACATCATCGAGAACACGCTGGACCTGGTCCGTATCGAGAGCGGCCTGGTCGCGCTGGACGAGAGCGAATTCGACCTCCACGCCCTGACCGCAGAGCTGCAGGGGCTCACCAGGCCGAAGGCCGAGACCAAGTCGATCACGCTTGACTGGTCGACACCGGCGGAACTGCCGCGGCTGTTCGCCGACCGGCGCCTGGTCAAGCGGATGATCGTGAACCTGGTCGGCAACGCCCTGAAGTCGACGCCTGAAGGCGGCATGGTCGAGGTGACGGCGCTGGCGGTCGGCGGCGCGATATCGATCTCGGTGGCCGATGGCGAGACCGGCCTGGACGACCGTTTCGTGTCCCCGGCGGTGCGGCCGCTGGCGCACGGCATGGGCCGGACCGGCGCCGGACCGTCGGACCTGGAGGCTGCCGACGACTGGGCGCTTGGCCTGCCCATCGTTCGCTCGCTGGCCGAGCTGCACCAGGGCCGCCTGGAGATCGAGGCGGCACAGACCGGCACGATTGCCCGGCTGTGGCTGCCCCCCGACCGGGTGCGGGCTAGATCGGCGGGCTAGATCAACCTGCGTTCAGATGGACTCATCTGAACGCAGATAAGTTGATCTAGTTCAAAGTGTTAGAGCATCTTATCTGCGTCCATTCGGACGCAGGATGCTCTAAGCCGCCGGATGGTCAGGATCAACAGGCCGATCAGGACCAGCGCGCCGGCCTGATGCAGGGCCGCCAACGGAATGGCCACGAAGCTCAGCAGCGTGGCGATGCCCAGCACGACCTGCCCGACCCCCACCACCGCGAGCGCGGCGGCGACCCGCGCCAGGCCGGCCCGCGCCACCTGAACCGAGAAAGCCAGGACGCCGGCCAGCGCCAGGAACGCCAGCCAGCGGTGCAGAAACTGGACCAGGGCCGTGTTCTCGAACGGCAATTGCCACGGGGCGACCGCCGCCGGGGCGGCGACATAGGCCGCCTCCACCGACAGCGCCTGCGGCGGCAGCCAGTATGCCCCCATCCGCGGCCAGGTGTTGTAGCCGATGCCGGCGTCCAGCCCGGCGACGAAGGCGCCCCACACGGCCGTCACGGCGACCGCCGCCAGCGCCAGCCAGCCGAGCCGCCGCCCCCCGGCGACGGCCTGCGCCCGCGCTGCGCGCCCGCCGTCCAGCAGGTCCGTCGCCTGCCAGACCAAGAGCGCATAGATCAGCACGGCGAGGCCGAGATGGGCTGCCAGCCTGTAATGGCTGACCGACGGTCGGTCGACCAGCCCGCTGGCCACCATGTACCAACCCAGCACCCCCTGCAGCCCGCCCAGGACCAACAGGCCGAGGAGGCGGAGGCTCAGCCCCGGCCGGCCGGCCAGATGGCCACGCAGCCAGAACCAGGCCAGCGGCACTGCATAGGCCAGGCCGATCAGCCGCCCCCACAGCCGGTGGAACCACTCCCAGAAAAAGATGCGCCGGAAGTCCTCCAGCGACATGCCGGCGTTCTTCAGCCGGTATTCGGGCGTCTCGCGGTAGAGGTCGAAGACGCGCTGCCATTCCGCCTCGCTCAAGGGCGGCAGCGCGCCGATCAGCGGACGCCATTCGACCATCGACAGGCCGCTTTCCGTCAGCCGCGTGATCGCGCCGATCACCGTCATCGCGAACACCAGGGCCGCGACGCCGTAGAGCCACAGCGCCATCGCCCGATCGGGCGCCGCGTCCTGCGCCCCCGCCCCGGTCCTGTCCAATACCCGTTCCATGACCCGCACTCTATCCGCCCCGAAGCCATCGCCGTCGTCACACGGCGTCGCATGATCTAGCATGGAACCCGACGGGTTCGACGATCGGAGCCGGAGATGAGCATCGCCGAGGACGCCGCGTTGCGGATAAACCTGCCGGCGTTCCTCGCCCATAGGGGCACGGCCGCCGGATAGCCGCCGGGCGCGGCGTCTTCGCAATCGCAGAATGCGGTCGACGCCTGGAACGAGACAGGCCCGCGCGACATCTCTATAACGAGCCGCCGGATCCCGCAGCCGGATACCCTATCGGCGGCCACGGTCGGCCGTCGCGGCCGACGGCCCGGCGCGGCCGCATCGCCTTTTCACTGCCACCCCTTTCGATGATGCACCGATGACCGTTCTGACGCTCGCCCATGGCCTCGCCTTCGACGACCTCTACGACCCCGCCGGCCTGGCGCGGATCGACGCGCTGTTCCTGGGCCATCTGGAGGCCGCGGACCCCGATCTCGCGACCCGGCTCCACGCCGCGCGCCTGGCGCCGGCCGACCTGCCGGCCAAGGAGACCTCCGACCTGCTGATCGCGGTGGGGCCGGTGCTGGAGGCATTCCTGGTCCAGCTCTTCGGTACTGCCGATCCGGCGGCGGCGCTGGCGGCGGAACACCATCGCCTGGCCCCCCTGTTCACCGTCAAGCGGCAGTTCGTCCAGCGCCAGGCCGCCAAGAAGATCAAGCCGGATGCGGCGGCCGCCCTCGACGGCGCGGCGGTCACCGCGGCGCTGGCCGCACATCTCGACGATCCGGCGGACGAGTTGGCCTTCGCCAACGCCGTCCTGGCCTGGCAGGCGGACGAGGCCGGCCAGGCCGACGCCCTCGACGCCGCGCTGACCTACGCCGCCTGGGCGCTCAATGCCGCCGACGGGCGCGCCCGCCACGGCGACGGCATCCTCTTCCAGGTGCCGGAGAAGACCGACCCCTACGCACTGATCGAGCTCGACCACGAGACGGTGGCGGGCGCCGACTGCATCCATTTCGAGGCGGGCCGCCTGCGCCGTCGCGAGGGCTTCGCGCTGACCGATGCCGGCACCGACCTCGCCGGGGCACTCGACCAGGCGAACTACTGCATCTGGTGCCACAACCAGGGCAAGGATAGCTGCGCGAAGGGCCTGACCGACCGCAAGACGGGCGCCTTCCAGAAGAGCCCGTTCGGCGTCACGCTGGCCGGCTGCCCCCTGGAAGAGAAGATCAGCGAATTCCACCTGCTGAAGACCCAGGGCCACGCCATCGGCGCGCTGGCGATGATCGCCGTCGACAACCCGCTGTGCGCCGCCACCGGGCACCGGATCTGCAACGACTGCATGAAGTCGTGCATCTATCAGCGCCAGCAGCCGGTCGACATCCCCCAGGCCGAGACGCGCACGTTGAAGGACGTGCTGGCCCTGCCCTGGGGCTTCGAGATCTACGGCCTGCTGACCCGCTGGAACCCGCTGAACCTGGAGCGGCCCACGCCGCGGCCGGCGAGCGGGCGGTCGGTGCTGGTGGTCGGCCTCGGCCCCGCCGGCTTCAACCTGTCCCATCACCTGCTGAACGACGGCCACCGCGTGGTCGCCATCGACGGGCTGAAGATCGAGCCCTTGCCGGCGGAGTTGTGCGGCGTGCGCGCCGACGGGTCCCACGCCGATTTCCGGCCGATCCATGACGTGGCGGAACTGATCGAAGGGCTGGATGAGCGCACCATGGCCGGCTTCGGCGGGGTGGCCGAATACGGCATCACCGTGCGCTGGGACAAGAACTTCCTGAAGATCGTGCGCCTGCTGCTGGAGCGGCGGCGGACCTTCGCCATGGTCGGCGGCGTGCGCTTCGGCGGCACGGTGACCTTCGAAGATGCCGTGGCCGCGGGCTTCGACCATGTCGCGCTGTGCGCGGGTGCCGGCCGGCCGACGGTCATCGACATGCCGGGCGCGCTGGCCCGGGGCGTGCGCATGGCCTCGGACTTCCTGATGGCGCTGCAGCTCACCGGCGCCGCCAAGCCCGACAGCATCGCCAATCTGCAGATCCGCCTGCCGGTGGTGGTCATCGGCGGCGGCCTGACCGCCATCGACACGGCGACGGAGAGTCTCGCCTACTACCCCGTCCAGGTGGAGAAGTTCCTCAGCCGCTACGAGGCGCTGGTCGGCGAGCAGGGCGAGGAGGCGGTGACCCGCCGCTGGTCGGCGGAGGACCGCACGGTCGCGGAGGAGTTCCTCGGCCACGCCCGCGCCATCCGGGCGGAGCGGGCGGCCGCGGCGGCGGACGGCCGCCCGGCGCGCATCCAGGAGCTGCTGATCGGCTGGGGCGGCGCCACGCTGGCCTATCGCCGCCGGCTGATCGACGCGCCCAGCTACACCCTGAACCATGAGGAGGTGGCAAAGGCGCTGGAGGAAGGCATCCGCTTCGCCGAGCTGTTGGCACCGGTGGCGGTGGAGACGGACGCGGCCGGCCATGCGGCGGGCCTGACCTGCGCGGTCCAGGCGATCGGCGAAGACGGCCGCCCCGGCGATACCGGCCGGCGGGTCACCCTGCCGGCGCGCAGCGTGCTGGTCGCCGCCGGCACCCAGCCCAACACCGTGCTCGCCCGCGAGGCGCCGCATCTGGTCAAGCTCGACGGCAAATACTTCCAGGCGATCGATGCGACCGGCCAGCCGGTCAGCCCGGAACGCGTGTCCAAGCCCGGCACGCCGGAGGTGCTGATGGCCCGGGTCGGCGACGGGCGTTTCGCGTCCTTCTGGGGCGATCTGCATCCCAGCTTCGCCGGCAATGTCGTGAAGGCGATGGGCGGCACCAAGCAGGGCTATCCGGTGGTCACCGACGTGCTGGCGCAGGCGCCGGTGCCGGCGGCGCCGGCCGACACGCTGGCTTGGGCGAACCGCGCGCTGCGCGCCACCGTCCATCGCGTGGAGCGGCTGACGCCGACCATCGTGGAGGTGGTGGTGCACGCCCCCGCCGCCGCGCGCGGCTTCCATCCCGGCCAGTTCTACCGGCTGCAGAACTACGAGACGACGGCGCCCCAGGCCGGCGGGACACGGCTGGCCATGGAGGGATTGGCGATGACCGGCGCCTGGGTCGACCGCGAGGCCGGCTTGCTGTCGACCATCGCCTTGGAGATGGGCGGATCGTCGGATCTGTGCGCGCTGCTGCAGCCGGGCGAGCCGGTGATCCTGATGGGGCCGACCGGCACGCCGACGGAGACGCCGGCCGGCGAGACGGCGCTGCTGGTCGGCGGCGGGCTCGGCAACGCCGTCCTGTTCTCGATCGGCCAGGCGATGCGGGCGGCCGGCAGCCGCGTGCTCTATTTCGCCGGCTACAAGGCGATCGCCGACCGCTACAAGGTCGACCAGATCGAGGCCGCCGCCGACCGCGTGATCTGGGCCTGCGACGAGGCGCCCGGCTTCCCGGCCACCCGGCCGGGCGACCGCAGCTTCGTCGGCAACATCGTCGAGGCGATGGTGGACTACGCCAAGGACCCCGGCGACCTGCCGCTGGCCGACGTCGACCGGGTGATCTGCATCGGCTCCGACCGCATGATGGCGGCGGTGGCGGCGGCCCGGCACGGCGTGCTGAAGCCGTTCATCAAGCCCGACCATGTGGCGATCGGCTCGATCAACTCCCCCATGCAATGCATGATGAAGGAGATCTGCGCCCAGTGCCTGCAGCCGCACATCGATCCCGAGACCGGCAAGCGCACGGTGGTGTTCAGTTGCTTCAACCAGGACCAGCCGCTGGACGCGGTCGATTTCGCCGCGCTGCATGAACGGCTCGGCCAGAACAGCCTTCAGGAGAAGCTGACGGCCCTATGGATCGACCGCTGCCTGCGCCAACTCAACATCCGCGCCGCGGCGGAGTGACGGGCGGCGGACGATCCTGGGCGGGCGGTGCGATGTCGCCCGCCCGCGAGACGGTCAGTGCTCGTCGTCGCCGTTGAACATCTGTTCCTGGACGTAGTTCTGGACGCCGACGCGATTGACCAAGTCGAGCTGGGTTTCCAGCCAGTCGATGTGTTCCTCGGTCTCTTCCAGGATCTTGGAGAGGATGTCGCGGCTGACGAAGTCGCGCGCCTCTTCCGCCGCCGGGATCGCCTCTTTCAGGCAGCGCTGATTGCCGAGCTCCGACCCGAGATCGCAGTTCAAGATCTCGACGACATCCTCGCCGATATTGATCTTGTGCATGTCCTGAAGATTCGGCAGGCCGTCCAGCATCAGGATCCGCTCGATCAGCATGTCGGCATGCTTCATCTCGCCGACGCTTTCTTTGTACACGACCCCCGCGAGCTTGAGCACACCCCAGTTGCGCAAGATCCGCGCGTGCAGGAAGTACTGATTGATCGCGGTCAACTCGTTCTTCAAGATTGTGTTGAGATGCTTGAGAACTTTCTTGTCGCCTTGCATGGAACGGGCGCTCCTCGGGATGGGCTGGAACGGGGGAATGCCGGACGGCAGCGGCGTTCGGATTCCCAAGTACAATAGGGGCCGATCGGCTGCGCGCAAGAGGACAGCCTATGCCGACCCCCACAATTCATCAGAAATTGAAAATCATTCGCGGAGAATGACAGTCAATCGCGACTGTCTCGCCGCTCTTCGTCAACGGCTTGCAGCAACCGCCCGACCCGCGGATCGGTGAAGATTTCCGACAATGGACGATCCAGCCGCCGCTGCCAGTTGGCATGCTCATGCGTCGTGCCCGGCAGGTTCTGCTGATCGGTCTGGCCGACGACGTCCTCGATCTGCACCATCATCAGCCGGCACGGCGTGCGGGCGAGATAGCGGTGCAGCGCCACCAGCAACGCCTCGTCGATCTCCGGCCCCGTCTCGTCGGTCGTGTCGGTCACCGCACTGGGCACCGCCCGCCGCTCGATCAGCCCGGCATCCAGCAGCGCGGCCAACAGGCGCTGGCGGTCGCCGCCGCGCTCCCCGGCATCGCTGTCCTGCATCGCCCGGTCGGGATAGAGCTTCAGCCGCCGCCGCAAGGCCAGGTCGTCGCCGGCCCAGAAGCCGGCCAGGGTCGGCAGGTCGTGGGTGCCGGCGGTCACCAGTGCGGTTTCCGGATAGTCGCCGGCCCGCCGGAACAGCCGGTCGCCGACCCGCTCGAACTGGAAGACGCAGTAGGACAAGAGGCCCGCGGCCTTCATCCTCGGGCGGAAGCCGTCGGGCACGGTGCCCAGGTCCTCGCCGATGACGATGCAGCGGTTGCGCCGGCTCTCCAGCGCGACGATGCGCAACAGGTCGTCGAAGGGATAGCGCACATAGGCGCCGTCGGTCGCGCTCTCGCCGGCCGGCACCCAGAACAGGTGCATCAGCCCCATGACATGGTCGATGCGCAACGCACCGGCATGCGCCATGTTGGCCCGGATCGCGCGGACCATTGTCGCATACCCGGTGCGCGCCAGCGTCAGCGGATTGATCGGCAGGATGCCCCAGCTCTGCCCAAGATGGTTCAACAGGTCCGGCGGGGCGCCGACGGAGATGCCGGCGACGAAGGTGTCGGGTGCCGCCCAGGCGCTGGCGCTGTCCGCGCCGATGCCGACGGCAAGGTCGCGGTAGAGCCCGATCGGCATGCCCGCCGCCCGCGCCCGGGCCGCGGCCTCGCCAAGCTGGGTATCGGCCAGCCATTGCAGATAGATGTGGAAGTCGACGGTCGCCGCCTCCGCCTCGGCGAAGGCGCGCACCGCCGGCATATCCGGCCGGCGATAGGCCGCCGGCCAGCGGTGCCAGGCGAAACCGTCGCCCGTCTCCGCCGCGAACCGCGCCTGCAGCGCGTGGAACAGCGCGAAGTTGCGCAGCGGCTCGCCCCCCGCCGACCGGAAGTCTTCGAACGCCTTCCCGCGCGGCGTCAGCGCCCGGCCGGCCGTATCGAGGTTGAGGGTGCGGAACCGGCGATAGAGACAGTTCAACAGCGGCAGAACCACGCCGGCGATGCGCGGATAGTCGACGATCGCCCCGCGCCGCCCGGCGGCCAGCACCGCCCGGACGTCGCCGTCCGCCAGCATCGCCGCCGCCTCCGCACAGCCGGCGAACTCCGGCACCGCGCGCGGGTCGATATAGAGAACGTTCAGATAGAGCCGGCTCGACGGCGAATAGGGGCTGATCTGCTCGGGATCGGCCGGGAACAGGGCGTGCGGCGGGTTGAATCCGATGCCGGCGGCCCCGGCGGCGGCGGCGCGTTCCGCCAGGTCGCCGAGATCGCGGAACGTGCCGATGCCCCAATCGCCGTCGCCGCACAGCGCATAGAGCTGGCAGGAGATGCCCCATAGTCGCGGCACCTCAGGCGCCGCATCCTCCGGGGTCCAGCAGCGCGCCGGCGCGACGATCAGCCGGCACGACGCCGCCGTCCCTTGCGGATCAAGGGTCACGGTGAGGTCGTGATAGCCCATGGCCAGCCCATCGGGCAGCGCCAGCATCCGGCCCGCGCCGTCGCCGCCCGCACCTACCGGCAGCGCCGCGGCGGCCACGCGACCCTCAAGCGATCCGCCGTCCTCCAGGTCCAGCCGCCAGGCGATCACGGCGTCCGGCCGGTCGGGCGGCACGCGCACCGGCACCGCAACCGGCTGCGCCTCATGCGGGACCACCGCCGTCGGCGGCACCGGGCCGCTCGCCTGCATCGCCGCCAGCCGGTCGAGGCTGTCCCGGCACGCGGCATCGTCGCCGCAGGCCAGCCCCATCGCGGTCAGCAGCCGGCGCTTGGTCGCCTCCGACGGCACCCGGTAGGTGCCCCAGATGTCGTGATAGCCGGGCTCGATCCCGGCCCGCTCGGCCAGGCTGTCCAGGAGCGTCGACATGAGCAGGGCCGGACCCTTTGGCGTCAGGCGAAGGCGAAACGGAAGAGGACGAGCGAGCGTGCCTGGATGCGGTAGCCGTCGCCAGCCCGCACGCTCAACGTGCCCTCCAGACGGTCCGGCACCGCGGTATCCACCAGCTCCACCCAGCGGCCCGCATGCCCGCCCGGCCGCGGCATCACGAAGCGCAGGCCGTCGGTGTGGGCGTTGCAGATCATCAGCAGCACATCGTCGACCAGCGCCTCGCCCGTCGCGCCGATGAACTGGCCGGCATCGCCGCCCAGCATCAGGCCGATGCAGCGGGCGAAGTGGTCGCCCCAACTCTCCGGCGACTTCACCTCGCCGTCGACATCGATCCAGGCGATGTCGCTGACCCCCTTCTCCGAGACCTCCTCGCCGTGCAGATAGCGCGGCCGGCGCAGCGCCGGGTGGAGGCGGCGCAGCCGGATCAGCCGGCGCACGAAGCCCAAGAGCCGGCGGCCCTCCTGATCGAGATGACCCCAATCGAGCCAGCCGATCTCGTTGTCCTGGCAATAGGCGTTGTTGTTGCCGTCCTGGCTGCGGCCGAACTCGTCGCCGGCCAGGATCATCGGCGTGCCCTGGGAGAGCAGCACCGTGGCCAGCAGGTTGCGCTGCTGGCGCGCCCGCACCTCGCGGATCTGCGGGTCGTCGGTCGGCCCCTCATGGCCGTAGTTGGCCGAGTAGTTGGCGTTGTGGCCGTCGCGGTTGTCCTCGCCATTGGACTCGTTGTGCTTGTTCTCATAGGCGACCAGATCGGCCAGCGTGAAGCCGTCATGGCTGCACGCGTAGTTGATCGACGCCCAGGGCCGGCGGCCGTTGTGCTGGAACTGCTCCGCGGAGCCGGAGATACGCTTGGCCAGGTCCGGCAGCATACCGTGATCGCCCCGCCAGAACTGGCGGATGCCGTCGCGGTAGTGGTCGTTCCACTCGCTCCAGCCGGGCGGGTAGCCGCCGAGCTGATAGCCGCCGGGTCCGATGTCCCAGGGCTCGGCGATCAGCTTGACATGGCTCAGCACCGGGTCCTGGCGGATCGCGTCGAAGAAACCGGAGCCGGTGTCGAACCCGCCGGGCTCGCGCCCCAGCGTGGTGGCGAGGTCGAAGCGGAACCCGTCGACATGCATCTCCGTCACCCAATAGCGCAGGCTGTCCATGACCATCTGCAGGACGCGCGGATGGGACAGGTTGACGGTGTTCCCGCAGCCGGTCTCGTCGATGTAGTAGCGCGGCTGGTCGGGCAGCAGCCGGTAGTAGGAGGCGTTGTCGATGCCGCGGAAGCTCAAGGTGGGGCCGAGTTGGTTGCCCTCGCAGGTGTGGTTGTAGACGACGTCGAGGATGACCTCGATCCCGGCATCGTGCAGCCGCTTGACCATCGTCTTCACTTCGCTGGGCCCCGACCCGGCGAGATAGCGCGGCTCCGGCGCGAAGTAGTTGAGGGTGGAATAGCCCCAATAGTTGCGCAGGCCCCGCCGCGCCAGGAAGTGGTCGTCGACGAAGGCGTGGATCGGCAGCAGCTCGATCGCGGTCACCCCCAGCGCCTTCAGGTACTCCACCACCTCGCGGCTGGTGAGGCCCGCGAAGGTGCCGCGCAGCGCCTGCGGGACCCGCGGATGGCGCATGGTCATGCCGCGGACATGCGCTTCGTAGATGATGGTCTCCGACCAGTCGGATTGCGGCTGGCGGTCGCCCGACCAGGTGAAGGCAGTGTCGACCACCACGCCCTTGGGCACCTGGCGGGCGTTGTCGCGCCGGTCGAACGACAGATCCGCGCGGGGAGACCCGATGCGGTAGCCGTAGTTCATATCCGACCAGCGCAGATTGCCCGCCAGCAGCCGGGCATAGGGGTCGATCAGCAGCTTGTTGGCGTTGAAGCGGTGCCCGCGCTCCGGCGCATAGGGGCCGTAGACGCGATAGCCGTAGAGCAGGCCGACCGCCGCATCCGGCAGGTAGCCGTGCCAGACATGGTCGGTGCATTCATACAGGCGATGGCGTTCCGTCTCGCGCAGGCCGGTGCGGTCGTAGAGGCACAGCTCCACGGCTTCCGCGTGCTCGGAGAACAGCGCGAAATTGACCCCCTTGCCGTCCCAGGTGGCGCCCAACGGCCAGGGCCGACCCGGCAGGACCGCCGGCCGCTGCGACACCATGGCGGGGGTCCGCCGACGTCCCTTCGACCCCGTCACCAGCCTTCCGGCATCAGGATCGTGGCGCCGAGCGGCGGTAGGGTGAGCGACAGCGCGTAGGGCCGGCCGTGCCAGCCCTCGTCGGAGGCCTCGACCACGCCGTTGACGACGCCGCTGCCGCCATAGGGGCCGGCGTCGCTGTTCAGCCGCTCCGCCCAGCGCCCGCCATAGGGCACGCCCACCCGATAGGCCTCGCGCACCACGGGCGTGAAGTTGCAGACGATCACCGCCGGCGGCTCGTTGGCGTTGCCGCGGCGGATATAGGAGTAGACGGAGTTCTCGTGGTCGTTGGCGTCGATCCACTCGAAGCCCTGCGGGTCGCAGTCATAGCGGTGCAGCGCCGGTGTCGAGCGGTAGAGCGCGTTCAAGTCGCGCACCCAGTTCTGCAGGCCGCGATGCTCGTCGAAGTCCAGCAGGTGCCATTGCAGGCTGTTGGCGTGGTCCCATTCGCTCCACTGGCCGAACTCGCCGCCCATGAAGAGGAGCTTCTTGCCCGGCTGGGTCCACATGAACCCGTAATAGGCGCGCAAATTGGCGAAGCGCTGCCACAGGTCGCCCGGCATCTTGCCGATCATCGACCCCTTGCCGTGCACCACCTCGTCATGGCTGAGCGGCAGGATGAAGTTCTCGGTGAAGGCGTAGAGCAGGCCGAAGGTCATGTTGTTGTGATGCCAACGGCGATGCACCGGCTCCTTGGTCATGAAGTTCAAGGTGTCGTGCATCCAGCCCATGTTCCACTTGTAGCCGAAGCCGAGACCGCCGAGATAGGTCGGCCGCGAGACGCTGGGCCAGGCGGTGCTCTCCTCCGCCGCGGTGGCGACGCCGGGGAAGCGCGAATAGGCCTCCTCGTTGGTCCGCTTGAGGAACTCGATGGCCTCCAGGTTCTCGTTGCCGCCGTAGCGGTTGGGGATCCACTGCCCTTCCTCGCGGCTGTAGTCGAGATACAACATCGAGGCGACGGCATCGACGCGCAGCCCGTCCAGGTGATAGCGGTCGAGCCAGAACAGGCCGTTGCCGAGCAGGAAATTCTGCACCTCGGTACGGCTGTAGTTGAAGATCAGGGTGCCCCAGTCCTGGTGGAAGCCCTGGCGCGGATCGGCATGCTCGTAGAGCGCGGTGCCGTCGAACTGGCCCAGCCCATGCGCATCCGTCGGGAAATGCGCCGGCACCCAATCCATCAGGACGGCGATGTCGTTGGCGTGGCAGGTCTCCACAAAGGCGGAGAAGTCCTCCGGCGTGCCGAACCGGCTGGTCGGCGCGAACAGGCCGATCGGCTGATAGCCCCAGGATCCGTCGAAGGGATGCTCGCTGACCGGCAGCAGCTCGATATGGGTGAAGCCCATATCCTTGACATAGGCGACGAGCTGCTCGGCCGACTCGCGATAGGTCAGCGGCCGGTTGCCCTCCTCCGGCACCCGCCGCCAGGACCCGAGATGGACCTCGTAGATCGAGATCGGCGCATCGCGCTGGTTCAGCGCCTCGCGCCGGGTCATCCACCCCTCGTCGGTCCAGCGATGGGTCGGCAGCCCGTGGACGATGGAGCCGGTGGCCGGCGGCACCTCCGCGGCGAAGGCGTAAGGGTCGGTCTTCAGCGGCATCAGGTTGCCCGCCGGCCCGCGGATTTCGAACTTGTAGAGGCTGCCGGCGGCGACATGGGGCACGAAGACCTCCCACACCCCGCAGCCATGGCGCAGCCGCATCGGATGCACGCGCCCGTCCCACTGGTTGAAGTCGCCGACGACGGAGACCTTGCGCGCGTTGGGCGCCCACACCGCAAAGGCGGTGCCCGGCACGCCCTCCATGGTCATCGGATGGGCGCCCAACCGCTCGTAGTTCCGGAGATGGTTGCCCTCGCCCAACAGATAGACGTCCAGCTCGCCCAGCACCGGCGGGAAGCGGTAGGGGTCCTCCACGACCTCCTCACCTTCCCACAGCAGCAACCGCAGACGATAGGCGAAGGGGGCGCTGCGGCCCGGCACCTCGCCCTCGAAGAAGCCATTGGGGTGAATGCGGTGCAGCTCCGCCAGCACCGCGTCGGCGTCGCCGGGATCGACCACCAGGACACGGTTGGCGCGCGGCTGGAAGGTGCGCACCACGACGGTGCCATCGGGCAGCGTGTGCGGTCCCAGCACCGCGAACGGATCGCCATGGTCGGCATAGACCAGGGCCTCCACCTCCGGGCGCGGCGGCGGTGGTGTCGGCTCCGCCTCGGCCGCGGCAGCCGTGTCCGGCGTCTCGGCGGACGCGGTCGGTTCGGTCTCGGCCGGCTGGCTGGCTTGGGTCATGGGTCTTGTCATCCTCGCTTGCCGGTCGCGCCGTTCGCGACAGCGGCGGCTTTGGGTGCGGTCCCGCATCGCGCGGGATTGTCAGGTGGACGGCAGGGCCGGCCCTTGACGCGGCAGGCACCATCGCCTGCCGCGGGCGCGCGTCACGCCGACGCAGCGGCGTCGGTGCGGCGCCCGTCGATCAGTGTCCGGGTGCCTTCGATCGGGATGTCGATCCAGGCCGGCCGGTTGCCGGCCTCGTAGACGATCTCATAGAGCGCCTTCTCCAGCGTCAACAGGTCCAACAGCGCCGCCGCCTGAGCCGGGTCTTGGGGATAGCCGACACAGCCGGCGATGGTCTGCCGGTAGGCGGCCAGAAAGGCTTCCACCGCCAACGTCCGCCACAGCGCGGTCAGCGCGCCGCGCCGGGCGAGGCGGTCGTCGTCCGTCTCGTCCGCCCGGCGCAGTGCCGCCGCCGCGGCATAGTCGAACGAGCGGATCATACCCGCGACATCGCGCAACGGCGACCGTTTGGCGCGCCGCTCCTCCAATCCGCGATCCGGCTCGCCCTCGAAATCCACCAGGACGAAGTCCGTCTTGGTCACCAGGACCTGACCCAGATGGTAGTCGCCGTGGTGGCGCGTCTTCGCCGCGGCGATGGCGAGACCGGCGAAGTCCTCGATCATCGCCTCGACCTCCGGCCAGCGCGCCAGCAGCGCCGCCGCCTCGCCGGCGTCCGCCGCGCGGGCCAGCGCCGCCCGCGCTTCGGCCGCCTTGGCCCGCACGCCGTCGACAACCTCGGCCAGGTCGGCGGCGGTCAACGGCTCGGGATCGAAGCCGGGATCGCCGGTGGTCAGCGACAGCGCATGATGCAGCTCCGCCGTGCGCTGGCCGAGCGTGAACGCCAGCTCCTCATAGACCGCGAAGCGGGCGCCGGCATCCTCCAGGTCCTCGCCGGACAGCATGGCCTCCTCCAGCTCGCGCTGGAGATAGTCTTGCGCATGCGTCCACCCGTCGCCCTGGTTGCGCACGAAGCCCTGCAGCACCGCCACCGCGGTCGGCCGGCCCTGGTCGTCGAAATGCTCGATCTCGCCCAACAGCGGCGGCACATGCTCGAAGCCGGCGATCTCGGTCAGGAAGCGGCCGATCTCCAGCTCCGGATGCGCGCCCGGGGAGAGCTTGCGGTAGAGCTTCATGACCAGCTTGTCGCCGATCAGGATGGAGGTGTTGGACTGCTCCACGCCGAGGCGGCGGATCTCGTCCTCCTCCCCGACCTCGACGGCGGCCAGGCCGGAGCCGGCGGTGAAGCGCAGCTCGCCGCCCGCCGCCGTCTCGATCCGCAGATTGCGCCGCACATGCTCCAGCACGGCCGGCGCGAATCCGGTGTCGATGGTCGCGTCGATCAGCGCGCCCAGCCGCGGGCCGCGGCGGACCTTGGCCAGCGTATAGGGCAGGGTCGGCGACAGCGTGGTCACCGCCAGCTCGTCCCACAAGACGCCCAGCGGCAGGGCGTAACGCTGTGCGGGCACGCCATCGGCGAAGCTGGTCTCCACCAGGCCGAGATAGAAGCCGCCGTCGCCGGGGCGCAAGCGCACCCCGTCGACCATCCTGGCACCCGCCAGGCGATGCGCCTTGCCGGCGAACCAGCGCTGGTTCGGCACGAAGGCCGGCAGCGCCTCGCTGGCCAGGAGGCTCGCTGTCTGGCCATCGGTCAGCCCGGCCCAGCCGCGGCTCCACACCACCGTCACCAGATCCGGCAGCGCTTCCGGCAATGCCTCATGCCATGACGGCAATTCCTCGTCCTCGCTCAAGAGGAACCAGTAGAAACCATAGGCCGGCAGGGTCAGCAGATAGGTCATTTCGCCGATCGGCGGGAACCGGCTGCCGCCCAGCATCTCGATCGGCACGCGGCCCTTGAAGCGGGCGAGGTCCAGCTCCACCGCCTGGGCCTGGCGCGACAGGTTGGCGACGCACAAGATCGCCTCGCCGGCCGCACCCTCGCCCTCGCCGGCGGCCGGCTGGTCCTCCCGCAGATAGGCCAGGATCTTCCGATTGCCGGGATAAAGGAAGGTCAGGCCGCCGCTGCCGAAGGCGGTGTGGCGCTGGCGCACGCCGATGATCCGGCGCATCCAGTTGAGCAGCGAGGCGGCGGAACGGGCCTGCGCCTCCACATTCACCGAATCGAAGCCGTAGACCGGATCCATGATCGCCGGCAGGTAGAGCCGCGCCGGGTCTGCCTTTGAGAAGCCGGCATTGCGGTCCGGCGACCACTGCATCGGCGTGCGCACCCCGTCGCGGTCGCCGAGGAAGAAGTTGTCGCCCATGCCGATCTCGTCGCCGTAATAGATGATCGGCGTGCCCGGCATGGAGAACAACAGGCTGTTCATCAGCTCGATCTTGCGCCGGTCATTGTCCATCAAGGGCGCCAGGCGCCGGCGGATGCCGAGGTTGATGCGGGCGCGCTGATCGGCGGCGTAGAAGCGCCAGAGATAGTCGCGCTCCCGCTCCGTCACCATCTCCAGCGTCAGCTCGTCATGGTTGCGCAGGAAGATCGCCCATTGGCAGTTGCCCGGGATCTCCGGCGTCTGGCGCATGATGTCGGTGATCGGGTGGCGGTCCTCCTGCGCCATTGCCATGTACATGCGCGGCATCAGCGGGAAGTGGAACGCCATGTGGCATTCGTCGCCCTCACCGAAATAGGCGCGGGTGTCCTCCGGCCACTGGTTCGCCTCGGCCAGGAAGAAGGCGTGCGGGTGGCTGTCGTCCATCGCCGCGCGCAACTGTTTGATCACGGCATGGGTCTCGTCGAGGTTCTCGTTCGACGTGCCGTCGCGCTCCACCAGATAGGGGATGGCGTCGAGGCGCAGGCCGTCGACGCCCATGTCCAGCCAGAACCGCATGGTGTCGATGGTCGCCTTGACCACCTGCGGATTGTCGAAATTCAGGTCCGGCTGATGGGCGAAGAAGCGGTGCCAGTAGTACTGGCCTGCCACCGGATCCCAGGTCCAATTGCTGGATTCGGTATCGGTGAAGATGATCCGCGTGTCCGACCAGCGCTTGTCGTCGTCCGACCAGACATACCAATTGCGCCAGCGGCTGCCGCGCGGGGCCTCGCGGGCGCGCTGGAACCAGGGATGCTGGTCGGAGGTGTGGTTGATCACCAGCTCGGTGATCACCTTCAACCCCCGCTCATGCGCCGCGCGCACGAAGGCGCGGAAGTCGCGCATGGTGCCGTAGGTCGGGTTGATGCCGCGATAGTCGGCGATGTCGTAGCCGTCGTCGCGCAAGGGCGAGGGGTAGAACGGCAGGAGCCACAGCGCGGAAACGCCCAGCTCGCGCAGATGGTCGAGCTTGCGCATCAGGCCCGGGAAGTCGCCGATGCCGTCGTCATTGGCATCGAAGAACGACTTCACGTGAAGCTGATAGATGATGGCGTTCTTGTACCAGAGCGGCTGGTCGGTCGGCAGCATCATCGGCGATCGGCGTCAGGCAAGGGGGCGGACGGGCGCGTCGGCGAGGGTGTGGGAGCGAGGGGCGGCGTCGGCAGGTCCGCACGGATGCAGCGGGGGGCGCGACCGGATCGGCCAAGGGCAGGCGAAGGCCGCCCGCTCGGACCCCCAAAGCCTAGGCCAATCCGCCAGTCGGCGCGAGCCCGCAATTGCCACAAAAGGCGAGGACGGCCGAGCCCGCCGCCGCGCCGGCCCCACCCGGGGACGCCCGGGGCCGTCCGGGGCCGCGCGGTTTCCTTTTGCCATCGCCGCGCCCGGCGACTACACACTGACCGCCCTCGTTTCCGCTTCCGGGCGCCCGGTCGCCCGGGGCCGCCTGCCGGGTCTGAGCACGCATGTCGGAACCCCTGACGCTGGACCAGCTGCGTCGCCAGATCGACGGTATCGACGACGCCCTGCACGACCTGATCCTGGAGCGCGCGCAAGTGGTCGCGGCGATCGGCCGGCTGAAGCAAGGCCAGCCGGTTGCGCTGAACCCGGGCCGGGAGGCGCTGATCCTGCGCCGGCTGATCAGCCGCCATCACGGGGGGCTGCCGGCGGCGGTGGTGCTGCGCATGTGGCGGGAGCTGCTGGCCGGCATGACCGGCATGCAGCGCCCCTTCTCCATCGCCGTGTCGGTGGGCCCCGTATCGGTCGGCGATGACGATCGCGCCCTTTGGGACGTCGCGCGCGACCATTTCGGCAGCACCACGCCGGTGACCGCGGTCACCACGCCCCTGCAAGCCATCCGGCTGGTGATGGACGGCAGCGCCGGGATCGCCGTCGTGCCCTGGCCGGACAGCGAGGACGAACAGCCCTGGTGGCCGATGCTGCTGGCCGACGATGCGCTGACACCGCAGGTCGTCGCACGCCTGCCCTTCGCGATCACCGGGGAGGATGAAGGCCCGGTGGCGCTGGCGGTCGGCGCGGTGCCCAACGAGCCGACGGGCGACGATCTCAGCCTGCTGTCGATCGAGCTGGGCGAGGCGGTCAGCCGCGGCCGGCTGAAGGACGCGCTGGAGGCAAGCGGGCTGACCCCGACGGCCTTCTGGCGCGCGGTGACGCTGGCGGAGGGGCGGCTGGTGCAGCTCGTTGAGATCGACGGGCCGGTGACCAGCACGGATCCGCGCTTGGCGGTGCTGCTCGACGGCTTGGACCGCGCTGGTGTGGCGGCCCGGTCGATCGGCGGCTTCGCGCGGCCGATCCGCCTCGACGGACCGGAGGGACGCTGATGGCGCCGTCGGCACACCCCCGCCCGGCCGCGCCGGAAGAACACCAGGCGGCTGCGCGCCTGCCGGCACCGCGACCGGGAATCGACGGTCTGCAGGCCTATATCGGCGGCGAGTCGGAAGCGGTGGCCAACCCGCGCCTCGGCCGGCCGATTCGCCTGGCTAGCAACGAGGGGGCGCTCGGCATGTCCCCCGCCGCCGCTGCCGCCTACGCCGCGGCGGGGGAGACGTTGCACCGCTACCCCGACGGGTCGGCGGGCGCGTTGCGCGAAGCGATCGCGGCGGTCCACCGCCTCGACGCCGACCGCATCGTCTGCGGCGCCGGATCGGACGAGCTGATCGCGCTGTTGGCGCGCGCCTATGCCGGGCCGGGCGACGAGGTGGTGCACTCCGCCCACGGGTTCCTGATGTACGCGCTGGCCGCGCGCGGCGCCGGCGCGACGGCGGTGTCGGTCCCGGAACGGCGGCTGACCGCCGATGTCGACGCGATCCTGGCCGCGGTCGGCCCGCGCACGCGCCTGGTCTTCCTGGCCAACCCGAACAACCCGACCGGCAGCCTGCTGGCGCCGGAGGCGGTGGCCAGGCTGGCGACGGCCCTGCCCGACGGGGTCCTGCTGGTGGTCGACGCGGCCTATGCGGAGTATCTCGATGACCGCGACTACGAGGACGGGGCGCGGCTGGTGGCGGAAACCGGCCGGGTCGTCATGCTGCGCACCTTCTCAAAAGTCTTCGGGCTGGCGGCGCTCCGGCTCGGCTGGGCCTATTGTCCCGCCGCGGTCGCCGATGTGCTGAACCGCGTGCGCGGCCCCTTCAACGTGACCGCCGCCGCCCAGGCGGCCGGCGTGGCGGCGATCGCCGACCGCGACTTCGTCGCGCGGGCGCGGATGCACAATGCCGAATGGCGGGCCTGGACGGCCGACGGGCTGTCGCGCCTTGGCCTCCTGGTCCACCCGTCGGCGGGCAACTTCGTCCTGGTGGACTTCGCCGGCCTGGCCGGCGCGGACGCAGCCTCGCGGGCCGAGGCGGCCCGCCTCGCCCTGAAGGCCGACGGCATCCTGGTCCGCCAGATGGGCGCCTACGGCCTGCCCGGCGCGCTGCGCGTGTCGATCGGCACGGCGGAGGAGATGGTGGCCGTGGTCGACGCCTTCGCGGCGGTCTTGGACCGGCAGGCGTAGCCTCCGCCGGTCCGCTGCTGCGACTGTCGCCCGAGGGGCCGCCTTGGTAGACTGCCCGCCGGTCCCCGTAGCTCAGCCGGATAGAGCATCAGATTCCTAATCTGAGGGCCGCAGGTTCGAATCCTGCCGGGGACGCCATAGCGTAGTTGGACTCCTGGATTCCGCCTAAGACCTTGAAAGGGAAGGTGAGAATCCCGGTTCTAAATCCCTCGTTCCGGACATATTCGAGACGGTCGGCAAAGACCAGTTTCAGCACCGTCCGCTTGTCCTCCAGACGGTCGGAAAGCCAGAGTTTGTGCGGATTTCCGAGAAACCGGAGGGCGGTTCTAAGTGCCGCGTCGAAGCTCTCCAGCGGACGGCCGCGGTTGCGGACCTTTTCGGCCAGCATCGCCTTGCGCTCCTCCAGCGCCTTGACCCGGTTTTCATAGCTGGCAATCAGCGCCGGACTGTCGGTCTCGACGATGCGGTCCAGGAACTGCTCGATCTTTTGTTCGATCTGGCGCAGCTCGCCCTTTGCCGACCGCGCGCTCGAATGCGACAGGGACAGACGGGCATCCCATTGGTCCCGGAGCATGTTGCAGGCAACGCGGAACAGCCCTTCGGTAGGACGTAGCTCCGTCAGCAACGCCTCAAACTCGCCTTCCAGCGTCTCGCGCCGTATCGACTTCCCGTAGGCCTCACAGCCCCGTTTGGGGCAGAGATAGTAGGGATAGGTTGTGTTGCGGCCTTTCGACCAGCAGGCGGTCAGTGGCGTGCCGCAACAGCCGCACACGACAAAGCCGCGGAGCGGAAAGTCTTCGTTCGTGTCCTTGCGCTCGGGCACTTTCCGCGGGCCGTATAGACGATCCTTGATCGCCTGATACGCGGTGAAGCTGATCAGCGGCTCATGCCTGGCGAGCTGGAGCCGGATGCCCCAATCGGGCAGTTCGATGTATCCCGCATACAGCACCCGCGTCAGCAGGTCGGTCACTTGCTGGTTGCGGACCTCGCCCGAGCGGTTCTTCGGGTACTCCGGAAACGACTCCAGGAAGCGCTTCACCTCCGCCTGTGTCTGGAACCGGCCGGAGGCATAACCCTCCAGCGCCTGTTTGACGATCGAAGCGGAGGGCTCGTCCCTGACCAGCATGCTGCCGTGGCCATGCACGTCTTCGTAGCGATAGCCCACCGGCGGCGAGAACACCCAGTATCCGTTCATGACACGGGCGCGCATGCGGTTTCGGGTCTGTTCGCCGTTCTTCTGGCGCTGGTGCTGGGAGACGCTGGCCAGCAGGTTCTCGACAAGAATGCTATCGGAGTCTTCGCCGAACTCGATGGACGGGGACTCCAGCTTGCCGCCTGCCTCGGCGATGGCCGTGCGAAGCTGAAGGTGCGCCTCGAGGCCGCGGGCCAGGCGACTGATATCGTCAATGATGACCACGTGTTGACGTTGCCTCTTGTGTTTCCTGAGGAACGACAGCATCGCCTGCATGCTGGGACGTTCGATCAACGCTCCCGTCACGCCTTCCTCGTGGAACACCGCCGCTACGTCATACTTTCTTTGGCCTGCGTACTCCCGGCAACGGGTCTCTTGAGAGCCGAGGCCATGGCCTTCCGTCACTTGCTTAGGGTCAGAGACGCGGCAATAGATGACCGCCTGCTGTTCGTTAATCTCCTTCATGAATCCTCATCTTCCTGCCTTCGGGAAATGTCCGCGGCGCTTCCAAATGATTGGTTAAGTAATTTATTGTTTGAGTCTACACGATTTCCCGCAGGGTTTGTACCATTTTTGTTCTTTTCTTTCAAGATTTGTTGAGCCGGATGCAGGCCGAATGCCCGATCGGCGAAGGCCTCCATTATGCCCCACAGCGTCTCGAGAAGCTCCGTCTTCTGAGACTCGGTCAGATCGTAGCCCTCCACATGGGGACGGTATTTCTCCAGATCGGCAGGCATGGCAGGGATGACGACGTCCTTTCCGCCGCGCGGGAAGGCGCGCGGCCGGCAATGGGGTTCCGGGGTTATGGGCAAAGGTAACGGACCAGCCGGGGCAAACGGGCGGGGTCCGGGCGACGCGCCGCTGCGCGGCGGCATCAAGATACAAAAATAGGGATTATTTCCTATTTATAGCGTGAACTAATCTTCTTGTCCACAGCTTTATAGTGAAAATCTGAAATTCTTACTACGATCTATGACTTCCAGTTCTCTTTTAGCCTTGTCAGGAGGGCTCGCAACTCTACCGATTTGTGGCGTGTAGAATTTCTTTGTAGCCATAGCAAGCGCTGTTCTACACGCTGACGACGGTATTCAAGAGCTTTGTCGAGATTGGTAATGGGGGAGCCGAGCGGACCGCAAATGCGGATCAGGGCTATCAGGTCTCGATACATCATTCGAGGGATGTTCGTGTCTCTACCATCATTCAGCAGTTCCAAGTTAACGTATCGCCAGCAACTCTCGCACCGGTGAAGGCCGTGAATATCGGCGTTTTTGACAAGCCCGTATTTCCTGCTCATCCTATTACGATGAAAACGGATAAACGCTTCGTCGGAATCTACTGCAATCTCATCGGAGAATTCCAATTCTTCTTGATCAACCTGAATATCTGGAAAATGGCCCAACTCCACGAAATATCTCCTTATTTTCATGTATATAGCGTTTACGCTATTCAGGCTCAAACGCATATGGCGCGACGTCTCAGTCGGTGAAATATCGTGCGCAAAGTTCCAGAGCAATTTCTTGAATTGATACTCAGAAATCTTCGCCGCCACGTAGTAGCGGTTGAGCGGTTCAGCGCCCCGGCCGTTGTTTCGTCCTCGCATCAGAGAGGCCTCCGCGCGTCAGGTCGTCAGGCCGAATGAGACCTGGACGATGCTGGTTTGCTTGTAAAGGTCGGGTCACGCCCGTCTGGCACTTCGTTGACCGGCGTGCCAGTCTTTTTTTGGAGCTTCCTTCGAAAGCGCCCCGGACGGCCTGCAAGCCTTTGAAGGCGGGAATCCGTCCCGCCGGGCTCACCGGCAGCGTTAAGGAGGCGCTCCCATGCACTGCGAAACTTGCGGGCGGCCGTTGGCCGCGCCCGCGCGGGCCATCCGGTCCGCTTCGAACAGCGAACTCCGCAATCCTCTCTACCTTAAGGACCTCAAAGCGGCGATGCGCGCGCTCGCCCTCCCGCGCCGCGCCTGGCGGGATGCGATTGCCGAAGCCTTTCGGGATTTCGAGGGCGGCTTCTTGGGCCCAGGCGGGGCGCGCTTCGAGGCGCCCTACGTCGACGACCATTTCCCCGATGATGCCGACCAGCGCTGGGTGTCGGCCTTTATCGCGAACGATCCGGAAGACGGTCCGCCCCGGCTGACGGCGAAGAGCCTCGAGCGGGTGCGGCTGATCGATCTGTATTTCCGCATTCGCTATCCCGAACTGGCCGCGACCTTCGGCTGCCGCGTTCCCGCCAACGACAACACTGATCCGGACGAGGACCGGTGGTGAGCCGCTAGTCCGCACCGCCCGGAGATCGCCCGGCCTGCGCGCCTTCGGCGCACAGGCTTGCACCGGAAACCCCTCAGTCAAACGCCCGCCCCTGCCAGGGGCGGCGCGAAGGGAGACAGTGCATGCTCTCGCCACCGGAGTTCCCGGGATCGGGCCGGGCGGGCCCGATCAAGGCCTTCTTCTCCATGCTCGTCGGAGGATGCCTGGAGTGCGTTCTCCTGGTCACGCTCTACGCCGTGTTCTCGGAGACGATCGGGCTGCTGTCCGATGTCTATCTGAGCGAGCTTCCCGTCACGGGGCCGCTGTTCGAGCGCATTGATGAGGATTTGAGCGTGTCGCACCTGATCGCCGCGATGCTGGCGTTCGTCGCCTGCGCGGTGCCGATCTTCATCTGGTCCGAGGTGCTGTCCCAGCGCATCTACGCCGATCCGCAAGCCTGGCTTTCCCAGCCGGGCCACCAGGTAGCGGCCGTCCTCGCCGCGGTCGTTCTGCTGATCGTCGTCGCGCTGGAGGTTGTGAACCTCTACACGCTCATCGCCCGGCAGAGCACCCCTTCGGTCCTGCCGGTCGGCGGCCAGACCGAACTCATGGCTTTTCTCGCCGACAACAAGGCGCTCGCCATCGTCGTCTCTCTCTTGCTGGCGGTCATCAACATTGTGGTGGGCTTCTTCACCGCGCGGGCGATGCACGACCTCAAGACGGCTCTGAAGGAGGCCGGACTATGAACGCGCACGCGACCTTCCGCGCCGCATTCGCCCTGGTGCTCGCCGTTGCCATGATGGCGGCTTCGCCGCGGCCGGGTCTTGCCACCGAAGAAGAGGAACGCCGCGCGGTCGTTCTGGTCATCGAAAACGGCGGCACGATTCAGGACCCGGCCGGCCTTGCGGAAACGGCTGCACACCTGCTGGGCCAGCTCACCGAACTCGCCCGCCGGCGCGCCACGCGCGAGACCGAGATCAGCATCATCCTCTCCGCCAACCCGACGGAGGTGAGCTGGTCCGGCACGCCGGGGCAGCTTCTGGAGCAGGCTCCCCTGGTGCTGGAGTTGATCGAGGTCCGGCCGACCTGTTCCGATCTGGTGCGCGCCTGGCAGCAGGCGGACACCGTCCTGCGCATCACCGCCCCGCACGATGTGCGCCTGTACGGCATTGGCCCGGGCATCCAGGCCGGCTTTCCCTGCGACGGGGATGGTGGCGTGATCACGCTCCCGCAGCCGGTCTCCCCGGAAATGTCGCTGGCCCGCCTTGCCGGAACCGCCAGCGTCCTGCGGCTCTTCGGCGTGCATCCGGATCAGGACGAGATGCTCCTCGACTATCTCGAGGGTGCCGGAATCCTGGCGCGCGCCCAGGCCGGCGCGATGGAGTTCGACCTTCTGGACGCGGCCCGGACGCGCGCGCGTCTGGGCGACCTCTACTGAAGGCGGAGGGACGATCGATGCGACAAACCCTCTTCGCGCTCTTCGCTTCGGCTTCGGCACTGCTGACCGACAGCGCCGCGGCGATCGAGATCGTCTCCACCGTCGATCCGGCAGCCGAGACCGCGCCCACGCTCCAGCGCCTGCACGATTTCGAGGCCGGCATCTCTCTAACCGTCCGCACCGACCCCGCTCGGGTCGACGACACCCGGCTGGAGGAGCTTATCGCAGAGCTCGATCTTCGCGACGCGCTCGGCAATCCGGCCGGACCGGGCAGGGCGCTGAGCCGTGATGACGGGATCGTGCTCGGCTATTCGGCGGGCAGCGCCGAGATCGTCCGCACCGGCTCCGGTCCCGGCGGGCTGGAGATTGTCGGGCTCTTCCGCGACTGGACCGGGCGGATCGTCAGCCCGCCCTCAAGCCACATCGCGCTCTCGACGCTCGAAGGGACGCCGCAATGCTTCACGGCGGCCCCGATTGTGAACGGCACCTCGCCCGTCCCGATGCTGTTCACGCTGATGCTGGATCGCTCCGGCAGCATGGACGACCATATCGACGAGCTTCGCCGCACCGCCGCGGCGTTTCTCGAAGACCTGCCGGACACGGCCCTGTGCCGGGTGATCAGCTTCGCGGGCGACTGGTCCTCGCACGCACGTTCTGCAGCGGCGGATGCGTGCGATCCGGCGAACTTCGATCTCTCCGGCCTTCGGGCCGGCGGAAGCACCGATCTGCTGCCCCCGCTGCTCTCCGTCTATGAGCTAGAGCGGATTCGCATTATTCCGGTTCATAGCCGCATGCGGTGAAGAAGCTTCTGGCGTCGTTTGATGTGATGGCGTCGATGGCTTCGCGGATGG
>JANQSN010000035.1 GCA_028284045.1 Alphaproteobacteria bacterium
TGGTGGTACGGCCACAACGCGGTCGGCTTCTTCCTGACCGCCGGCTTCCTCGGCATGATGTACTATTTCGTGCCGAAGCAGGCGAACCGGCCGGTGTACTCCTACCGGCTGTCGATCGTCCATTTCTGGGCGCTGATCTTCCTCTACATCTGGGCGGGACCGCACCACCTGCACTACACCGCGCTGCCCGACTGGTCGCAGACGCTGGGCATGGTGTTCTCGGTGATGCTCTGGATGCCGTCCTGGGGCGGCGCCATCAACGGCATCATGACGCTGGCGGGCGCCTTCCATAAGCTGCGCACCGATCCGGTGCTGCGGTTCCTGGTGGTCTCCGTCGGCTTCTACGCCATGGCGACCTTCGAAGGGCCGCTGATGTCGATCCGCCAGGTCAACGCGCTCAGCCACTATACCGACTGGACGGTGGGCCACGTGCATTCCGGCGCGCTGGGCTGGGTCGCCTTCGTGTCCTTCGGCGCGGTCTACTTCCTGGTGCCGCGGCTGTGGAAGCGGGCGGGCCTGTACTCCAACAAGCTGGTCGAGGTGCATTTCTGGATCTCGACCATCGGCATCGTCCTCTACATCACCGCGATGTGGGTGTCCGGCATCATGCAGGGCCTGATGTGGCGGGCGTACGACGAGCTGGGCTTCCTGCAGTACAGCTTCATCGAGACCGTCGCGGCGATGCATCCGTTCTACGTCATCCGGGCGTTCGGCGGCGTGCTGTTCCTGCTCGGCGCGCTGGTCATGGTCTACAATCTGTGGCGCACCATCCGCGGCGATGTGCGCCAGCCGCAGCCGGTCACCGAAGGCCGACCGGCACCGCAGCCCCAGCCCGGCCCGGCCGAGTAGCCGGCCGACCCCGCCGCAGCGGAGCGCACCTTCCATGCGATTGCATTCCCATCTCGAAAAGAACATGCCGCTGATGGCGGTGGCCGTTCTGATCACGGTCTCCATCGGCGGCCTGGTCGAGATCGTGCCGCTCTACACCATCGAGAGCACCATCGAAGAGGTCGACGGCGTGCGGCCCTACTCGCCCTTGGAGCTGGTCGGCCGCAACATCTACATCCGCGAAGGCTGCTACACCTGCCACAGCCAGATGGTGCGCCCCTTCCGCGACGAGGTGGAGCGCTACGGCCACTACTCCATCGCCGCGGAGAGCATGTACGACCATCCCTTCCAATGGGGATCGAAACGCACCGGCCCCGACCTCGCCCGGGTCGGCGGCAAGTATTCCAACGACTGGCATGTCGCGCATCTGATCAACCCGCAGGCGCTGGTGCCGGACTCGGTGATGCCGCAGTACCCCTTCCTGATGGAGTCGGAGCTGACGCTCCCCAACATCGCCGGCCATCTGGAAGCCAACATCGCGGTCGGCGTGCCCTACAGCGAGGAAATGGTCGCCGAGGCGGCCGCCGACCTGGCCGCCCAGGCGGATCCGACGGCCGACCATTCCGGCCTCCTGGAGCGCTATCCCGGCGCCGCGGTCGGCAATATCGACGGCGACGCGGCACGGTTGACGGAGATGGACGCCCTGGTCGCCTATCTGCAGATCCTCGGCCAGATGGTCGACTTCTCCGAACTGACCGCCGAGGACCTGCGCCAGTAGCGGCGGAGATCTCTCGCGACACGGGCGCCGATGGGAAAGGTCAACGGTAGCCATGGATTTCGAGCGCGTTTTCGAGTTCCTGCAGACCTTCTGGGTCGTGTGGCTGATGGCGTTCTTCGTCGGCATCTGCATCTGGGTCTATTGGCCCGGCCGGCGCCGCAGCCTGGAGGCGCAAGGGCGCATTCCGCTCGAAGACGGTGATGAGGAGCGCGGATAGCGTCATGGCGGACCAACCCGAGATCGACCGGCTGACCGGCCAGAAGACCACCGGCCACCAGTGGGACGGCATCAAGGAGCTAAATACGCCGCTGCCCAAGTGGTGGCTCTACGTGTTCTACGCCAGCATCCTCTTCTCGCTGGTCTACGTGGTGCTGTATCCGGCGATCCCCACCCTGACCGGGTACACGCGGGGCATCCTGGGGTACGACCAGCGCGTGCAGTTGGAAGCCAGCCTGGCCGAGCAGGCCGCGGCCCGCGCCCAGTACATCGACCGCATCGCCGCCAGCGACCTCGCCGATATCCAGAGCGATGCGGAGCTGGCGACCTTCGCGCTGGCCGGCGGCCAGACCGCCTTCGCCGACAACTGCGTGCCCTGCCATGGCCTGGGCGGTGCCGGCCAGGACGGCGGCTATCCCAGCCTGGCCGATGACGACTGGCTGTGGGGCGGCACGCTGGACGACATTCACCAGACGCTGCAGGTCGGCATTCGCGCCGACCATCCGCAGACCCGCACTTCCATGATGCCGGCCTACGGCGTCTTGAACATGCTGGACGAAGGCCAGATCGCCGACATCGCCCATCATGTGCTGACGCTGGCCGGCGACGCGGCGGAGGATGCCGAGGCCGCTGCCCGCGGCGCGGAGGTCTACAACATCCAGTGTGCCGCCTGCCACGCCGCGGACGGCGCCGGCAACACCCTCTTGGGCGCGCCGGCCCTGAACGACCGGATCTGGCTCTATGGCGGCACGCATGAGGAGATCGCCGCCCAGATCTACGAACCACGCCATGGCGTCATGCCGGCCTGGGGCCGCCTTGGCGACGACGCGATCAAGATGCTGACCCTCTACGTCCACAACCTGGGTGGCGGCGAGTGATCGGCGATGGACCGCGGGACAACGGGTCGCAATCAGGAGACTGGCGCGCCCGAGGGTGACTTTGTCACGGTAAGGGATGGGACGGAGGCGGCAGTCTCCGCCCGGCCGCGCCCGGCCGATGCCGGTGCACTGCGCCGCGCCGCCCATCCGGCGCTGGATACCGCGATGACCGATGTCGTTCCCGCCGAAGAAGCCCTGTCGCGCAAGGAACAGAAGCGCGAGGCCCTCTATGTCAGCCGCATCAAGGTGCATCCCAAGGATGTCCGCGGCACCATCCGCACCATCAAATGGCTCGTCCTCGCCGCCTGCTTGGCCGTCTACTACATCGGCCCCTGGCTGCGCTGGGACCGCGGGCCGGACGCGCCGAGCCAGGCCCTGCTGCTCGATTTCCCGAACCGCAAGTTCTACCTGTTCTGGATCGAGATCTGGCCGCAGGAAATCTACTATCTGACGGCGCTGCTGATCGTCGCGGCGCTGCTGCTGTTCCTGGCGACCAGCCTGGCCGGGCGGGTCTGGTGCGGCTATGCCTGCCCGCAGACGGTGTGGACCGACCTGTTCATGTGGGTGGAACGGCGCATCGAAGGCGACCGCAATGCCCGCATACGCCTCGACAAGGCGCCGATGAGCGCCGGCAAATTCGCCAAGCGCAGCGCCAAGCACGGCATCTGGATGGTGATCGCGCTGCTCACCGGCGGCGCCTGGATCATGTATTTCTACGACGCGCCGACCCTGGTGGGCGAGTTCTTCACCGGCCAGGCGCCGACCGCCGTCTATTTCTTCGTCGGCCTGTTCACCGCCACCACCTATCTGCTGGCCGGCCTGGCGCGCGAGCAGGTCTGCGTCTACATGTGCCCGTGGCCGCGCTTCCAGGCCGCATTGCTCGACGACGACAGCCTGATCGTCACCTACGAGCACCACCGCGGTGAGCCGCGCGGCAAGCACAAGCGCGGCGATAGCTGGGACGGCCGCGGCGACTGCATCGACTGCACGCAATGCGTCGCCGTCTGCCCCACCGGCATCGACATCCGCGATGGGCTGCAGTTCGAGTGCATCGGCTGCGGCCTGTGCATCGACGCCTGCGACACCGTCATGGACAAGGTCGAGCGGCCGCGCGGCCTGATCAAGTTCGACAGCGAGCGCAATCAGGCGCTGATCGCCCGCGGCGAAGCGCCGACGCGCTGGACGAAGCGCATCGTGCGGCCGCGCACCATCGTCTATGCGGTGCTGATCGTCGCCGTGCTGACCGCCTTCCTGACCAGCCTGTCGACCCGATCCGCGCTGGACCTGACGGTGCTGCGCGACCGCAACCCGCTCTATGTCACGCTGTCCGACGGCAGCATCCGCAACGGCTTCACCGTGCGGATCATCAACCAGCACCACGAGACGCGAGTGTTCGCCCTGACGCTCGACCAGGTCGCCCAAGCAGCGTTCACCGTGCCCGGCCTGGTGGAGCGCTCGCCCGGCCCGATCCTTCTGGAAGCCGGCCCCGACACCGTCGTCTCCCACCGCGTGTTCGTCAGCCTGCCGCCGGAGGCGGTGGACGGCAGCGCGCGGTCGGTCACCTTCGTCGTGACCGATCAGACCGACGGGTCGTCCGACGCCTACGCCACCACCTTCCGAGGCCCGGAATGAAACCTGAGACCGGTCGCTGGCCGCGCGCCTATCTCTGGCTGATCGGCGGCTTCGCCGCGCTGATCCTGACCGCCAACGCGATCATGGTGACGGTGGCGCTGAACAGTTGGCGCGGCCTGCACGCCGAGGAACCGTATATCCAGGGCCTCAACTACAATGACGAGCTGGCCCGCCGCTCGGCGGAGGACGCGCTCGGCTGGCGGCTCGACGTCGCGGTGGAGCAGACCGGTCCGCACACGCTGTCCATCGCCATCACCCCGGTCGACAACGCCGGCCGAGTACTGACGGCGGCGGAGATCTCCGGCACCCTGGTGCGCCCGACCCAGGAGGGCATGGACGTGCCCTTCCGCCTGGCGCCGACCGGATCGGCGCACGAGGCCGCCGTCGCGCTGCCGGAGCAGGGCGTGTGGGACATGCGCCTGACCGTGGCGGCCGGCGACGACCGGCTGCGCCACCACGAGCGGGTCTTCCTCGCGCCGTGAGCGACGCGGCGGCAGACCTCGCCCCCTCCACCCCGCCGGCGCCCGCGCCGGCCGGGACCCGCCTCGCCCGGTATGTCCGCCGCGACCGGTTCGGCCCGGCCTTGCATCTTCTGGTGGAGGGCGTGCGCTGCGGCGGCTGCGTCGCCAAGATCGAACGCGCGCTGAGCGGCGTCGAGGACGTCACCCATGCCCGGGTCAACCTGACCAACCGGCGCCTGCTGATCCGCTGGACCGGCCCCGACGAGCGCGCCGATGCCTTGGTCGCCATCGTCGAGCAGACCGGCTTTCCCGCGGTTCCCTACGATCCCGGACGCCTCGACGACGAGGACGCGCGGGAGGACCGGCGGCTGTTGCGCGCCATGGCCGTCGCCGGCTTCGCTGCTGCCAACATCATGCTGCTGTCGGTGTCGGTCTGGGCCGGCCACGCCCAGGGGATGAGCGACCTGACCCGTACGCTCTTCCACTGGTTCTCCGCGCTGATCGCGCTGCCCACCATCGCCTATTCCGGCCGCATCTTCTTCGCCGGGGCCTGGGGCGCGCTCAGGCGCGGCCGCACCAATATGGACGTGCCGATCTCGCTGGCGATCGTGCTGGCGTCGGGCATGAGCCTGGTGGAGACCATCAATCACGGCGACCACGCCTATTTCGACAGCGCCGTGATGCTGGTGTTCTTCCTCTTGGTCGGCCGCTTCCTCGACCACCGCGCGCGTGGCCGGGCGCGCGCCGCGGCGGGCCGCCTGCTGGCGCTGCGCGGCGAGGCGGTGACGGTGCTCAGCCCGCGCGGCACCACCGTCGCCCTGCCGCCGGAGGAGGTGGAGCCGGGCATGACCATCCTCGTCGCCGCGGGCCAGCGCCTGGCGGTCGACGCGGTAGTGGAAGACGGCACCAGCACCGTCGACACCAGCCTGATCACCGGCGAAAGCCTGCCCGCCCCCGCCGAGCCGGGCACCAAGGTGTTCGCCGGTACGGTCAATCAGACCGCCGCCCTGACCTGCCGGGTGACCGCCGCCGGCGACGACACGCTGCTGAGCGAGATCGTCCGGCTGATGGACGTGGCGGAGCAGCGGCGCGCCCGCTTCGTGGC
Organism: Alphaproteobacteria bacterium; assembly: GCA_028284045.1. Lineage (GTDB taxonomy): Bacteria > Pseudomonadota > Alphaproteobacteria > DSM-16000 > Inquilinaceae > JANQSN01. The sequence goes on from JANQSN010000035.1 coordinate 5,899, forward strand.
GCTGGCCGACCGGCTGGCCCGCGCCTATGCCCCGGTGGTGCATCTGCTGGCGGCGCTGACCTTCGTCGGCTGGGTGACGCTGGGCGGGCTGGCCTGGCAACCGGCCTTGATGATCGCCATCGCCGTCCTGATCATCACCTGTCCGTGCGCGCTGGGCCTCGCCGTCCCGGTGGTGCAGGTGATCGCCTCGGGCCGCCTGATGCGCCAGGGCATCCTGCTGAAATCGGCGACGGCGCTGGAACGCCTGGTCGGCATCGACACCGTGGTGTTCGACAAGACGGGCACGTTGACCAAAGGGGCGCTGACCCTGGTCGACACCGGTGCCGACGCATCGGCCCTGGCGGAAGCGGCCGCGCTCGCCGCCGCCAGCCGGCACCCGCTGGCCCGCGCCCTGGTCGCCGCCGCCCCGCCCGGCCCGCCGGCCGGCGCGGTGCGCGAGATCGCCGGGGCCGGCCTGGAACACGACACCCCGGTGGGACCGGTCCGGCTGGGCCGGCGCGACTGGGCGCTGGAGGATGGCGAGGCCCCGAACGACGACACCGCCGCCGCCGGGCCGGAGCTGTGGTTCCACCGACCGGACCAACCCCCCGTCGTCTTCCGCTTCCAGGACGACCCGCGGCCCGATGCCGGCGCCGTGGTCGCGCGGCTGAAGGCAGCCGGCCTCGACCTCCACATCCTGTCCGGCGACCGGCCGCCGGCGGTCGCCGCCGCTGCCGCCGCGCTCGGCATCGACCACTGGCGCGCCGCGATGACGCCGGTTGAGAAGGTCGCGGCGGTGGAGGCGCTGGCCCAATCCGGCCGGCGGGTCCTGATGGTCGGCGACGGGCTGAACGACGCACCCGCCCTGGCCGCCGCGCATGTCTCGCTGTCGCCGACCAGCGCGGCCGACATCGCCCAGACCGCCGCCGATGCGGTGTTCCAGGGAGACCGCCTCGCCCCGGTGGTGGAGACGCTGGACGTGGCCGGCCGGTCGGACCGCCTGGTCCGCCAGAACTTCGTGCTGGCCCTCGGCTACAATCTGATCGCAGTGCCGGTGGCCGTCGCCGGGTTCGTCACGCCGCTGATCGCCGCCCTGGCGATGTCCGCCTCGTCGATCGTCGTGGTGGCCAACGCGCTCAGGCTCAGCGGACAGACCCGCAGGCAAGACCCGGCGGCCGGCGGGGCGGCATGGACGTCCTCGTCTACCTGATCCCGATCGCCCTGTTCATGGGGCTGTTGGGCCTGGCCGGCTTTCTGTGGGCCCTGCGCAGCGGCCAGTACGAGGACCTCGACGGCTCGGCGGAGCGGATCCTCTACGACGAGGACGATGAAGGCGGCGGGGATCCCCCCGATCCGGCCCGCTGATCGGACAGAATGCCTGTCGGGTTTAGCGCTTTGTTCATGTCCCGCCGGCAAAACTGACGATCATGTGCGCCGCGCCGTCTTCCCTTCCCGAGGCTGGCCCATCGGCCGGCGAAACCGCCGCGCTTCCCGGCTTCCGACGAACCCTGGCGCGCCTGGTCGCCGGCCGCAATATCGAGCCGCAAACCCTGTTGGCGACCGATTATCTCAACCATTTCAACGAAATCGTGATGTTGCTGGAGATGCTGCCCGACATGCCGGACATGTTGGAGGAGGTCATGGCGTGGCAGCCCAAAGGCTATGCCGACCATTTCCACGACAGCGTCTTCAAGGACCGAGAGCTGGCGGTGCTGGCCTACGAGAACGCGCCGGATCGCTATCGCGTACCCTTCGACCAGACGGTGGACGAGATGAACCGCCTGGTGCTGAGCGCGACGGCCGAAGCCGCCGACCTGATCGCCCACGAAAAATCCGCGGAGATGGCGCAGCGGATCAAGCAGACCGTGACGACGCTGGGCCGGCTGATGGACCGCGCCGGCGCGATCATCCACGGCGACACCGACACCCTCGACCAGGTCGAGATCGACAGCCTGATCGGCTGACGCCCCGCCTACCCGGCGTTGCCGCAGATTCCGCACAGTTCAGAGGTATCCCTGACGGCCTCGACGCTGATACGCGGGCGCCGAGCCTCCCCGCCGGTCGTCAGGATGCCGCCCCATGCCCGAAGCCCTTCGCCTGCCGGCTCGGCCCGCCCGTCGGCTGATCGCCGCCGTCCTGCTCGCCCTGGCGGGGATCGCCGCCGGCCCGTTCGGCCCCGCAAGCGTCGAGGCCCAGGAGCAGGAAACCACGCTGGGCGAGTTGCAGCGCCTGGAAGCCGCGCTGACCGCGGCGGAGAAGGCGGACATCCAACGGGTCCTGGCCACGCTGGGCCACTATGACGGCGCGATCGATGCGCTGTTCGGCGGCGGGACGCGCGCCGCGATTCGCCGCTTCCAGGCCGATCTCGGCGCGTTGGAGACCGGCTGGCTGACCGCCGACCAGATGCAAAGCCTGCTGACCGGCAGCGCCGCCGCCCTGACCGGGGGCGGCCCGGACGCGGCCGGCGACACGGCGGCCGGCGCGACGGATCTCGGCACGCTGGACGAGGCCTTGGCCGCCGCCGACCAGGTATCGCTGGCCGACCGCGAAGATTTCTACCGCTTCCGGGTCGACCGCACCGGGCCGGTGGTCATCTCGCTGACGTTGGCGGCCGGCGACGCCGACCTTGCCCTGCTCGACGCGGCGGGCGGGCTGCTCGCCGTCTCCAACCGGCCCGAGCGCGCGGCCGACGCGATCGAGGCGTCGCTCCCGCCCGGCGACTACACGGTGCAGGTTTCCTACTTCCAGGGCACCGCGGCCTACGACCTGGCGATCCGCCCGACCGACGCGACGGGCGACGCCGACGCGGCCGATTGGGAGGCGGCGTGGAGCCGCGACGACCGGCGCCTCGTGGAGCACGGTCTGGCACTCCTGGGCTACCTGTCCGACGGGATCGACGGCTATTTCGCCGGCCGGACCCGCGATGCCATCCGCAGCTTTCAGATTGCCGGCGGCGATGCCGCGACCGGCTATCTGACCCCCGACCAGCGGGTGAGCCTGGCCGTGGCGGCGGCGGAGGCTGCTGCCGCCGCCGGGCAGGAAACCGCCGCCGCCGCCGCCGCGCGGGCCGCCGCCGCCCGCAGCGTGGCCGAACGCGCGCCCGCCAGCGGCTTCGAGGGCTATCGCGGCGAGATCCGCAACGGCCGGCGCGACGGCCTGGGCATCTTCGCGGCCGACGGCGGCGGCCGCTATGAGGGCGAATTCGCCGACGACCAGCGCCACGGCCTCGGCGTCGTCTACGAGGCCGACGGCGACCGCTACGAGGGCGAGTTCGCCGACGCCGACCGCCGCGGCTTCGGCACCTTCACCAAACCGGACGGCCGGCTGTGGCGCGGCGAGTTCGTCGACGGCCCATTGCACGGTTTCGGCGTCTTCTACGGCACCAACGGCTTCCGCGCGGCCGGGGAATGGCAGCGTACCGACACCGGCGGCTGGTCGTTCACCGGTTTCGGCGAGCAGGGCGAACCCGGCCAACCGCCCCGCCGCGGCCGCTGGAACGCCAGCGAGCTGATCGAGCCGCTATGACCCGCGCGACCCGCCTCAGCCCCATCCGACCCGAAGCGGAGACCCCGCCGATGCGCCTTCCCGCCCGCCTGCGCCTCGCCGCCGCCGGACTGGCCGCCGTCCTCGTCATCGCTGCGGCGCCGGCCGACGCGCTGGAGGCGCCGGAGCTCGATCGGACGGCCGACAGCTATCGAAGTGAGCTGGTGGAGGCTGCAGCCGACCTCGACACCGCGCCCCCGGCGGTGGAGCTGTTCCGCAACGCCAAGCAGGCGGCGCTGGACGGGCGGCTCGGCGATGCCGTCGCCGCCTATCAGCTCCTGGTCGGGCTGCGGCCGGCGGATGGCGACGCCTGGCTGCGCCTCGCCGCCGTCTGGGCGGAACGCGACCCGCTGTCGCCGCTCGGCCTCGCCGCCGCCTACAACGCCTACGACCTGGCCGAGGGCGACGCCCTGCGCCGCGCCGATGCGCTGCTGCTGATCGCGGAGGCCTTGGAGGACCAGCAGCGCTACCGCCTGGCCACCGAGGTCTTCGACGAGCTGTCGCGCCTGTTGCCCGAAGACCCGACCTTCGCCGAGCGGCGCGACTGGCTGCGCCGGCAATACGGCTTCCATATCGAGGAGACCACCGTCGCCTTCGAGCGCGACCGCCCGCAGATCTGCCTGAACTTCTCCGACCCGCTGCAGCCGGCGCGCCTGGTGCACTATGCCGACTATGTCCGCATCGCGCCCGAGGTGCCGATCGAGGTGCTGGCCGAAGACCGCGCGCTGTGCATCGAAGGCGTCAGCCATGGCGAGCGCTACACCGTCACCGTGCTGTCCGGCCTGCCCTCGGCCGACGGCGAGCGGCTGATCGGCGACGACGTCTTCGCGCGGGATGTCGACGAGCGCGAGCCGCAAGTCGGCTTCCGCGGCGACACCTATATCCTGCCGCGCGGCGGCGCGGCGACCGCCCCGCTGACCACGGTCAACGTGGCGGAGGTCGAGCTGCAATTGCTGCGGATCAACGACCGCGGCCTGATGGAGCAGATCGTCGAGGACCGCATCGGCGCCACTGTCGACGGCTATGACATCCGCGAGATTGCGGAGAACCGCGGCGAGCTGATCTGGCAAGGCGAGATGGCGATCGAGAGCGTGGCGAACCGGTCGGTGACGACCGGCGTGCCGCTCGGCGAGTTGGTCGAGGACATCGCACCCGGCATCTACATCCTGGCCGCCCGAGACGCCGACGACCGGGAGCGCTGGCTCTACGAGCCGCGGGGCACCCAATGGGTGGTGCTGAGCGATCTCGGCCTGGTGACCTATACCGGCCATGACGGGTTGCATGTCGCGGTGCGCTCGCTGGCCGACGGCCGGGCGCTGGCGGGCGTCACGGTGCGCCTGCTCGCCCGCAACAACGCGCAGTTGGGCGAGGCGGTCAGCGATGCTGACGGCTTGGCGCTGTTCGAAGCCGGGCTGGTCGCCGGCACCGGCGGCAGCCGGCCCGGCGCCGTGCTGGCCTATGCCGACGGCGCAGACGCTGAAGACTTCAACTTCCTGGCCCTGACCGGCCCCGCCTTCGACTTGAGCGACCGCGGCGTCAGCGGCCGGGCGGAGCCGGGGCCGCTCGACGCCTGGCTCTATACCGAGCGCAGCGTTTACCGGCCGGGCGAGACCGTCCATCTGACCACGCTGTTGCGCGACGAGCGAGCCGATGCGCTGCCCGGCGTGCCGATCACCGTCACACTCACCCGGCCCGACGGGATCGAGGCCGACAGCGTCCGCCTCAGCGATCAAGGCGACGGCGGCTATGCCGCCGCGCTGGCGCTGTCGGACAGCGCGCGCACCGGCACCTGGACCGCCGCCGCCTTCGTCGATCCCGACGGCGAGGCGATCGGCCGCGTCAGCTTCCAGGTGGAAGACTTCGTGCCGCTGCGCCTGCGCCTCGACCTTGAACCGGCGGCCGAGGCCATCCGGCCCGGCGCGCTGACACCGATCGATGTGACGGCGGACTATCTCTACGGCGCCCCCGCCGTCGGCCTGCCCGGGGAGGCGGAGTTGGTGCTCTCACCCGCCGCCCGGCCCTTCATCGCCGACGGCGGCGACTGGACCTCCTGGCGCTTCGGCCTGGTGCAGGAGGAGCTGGAGCCGGAGCGGCTGTGGCTCGACCTGCCGGCCACCGACGCCGAGGGTGCGTCGGCCGTGCCGGTGCTGATCGACGGCCTGCCCGACACCACGCTGCCCCTGCAGGCGGAGATCCGCACCTCGCTGTTCGATGTCGGCGGCCGGCCGGTCAATCGGGCGGTCACCCTGCCGGTGCAAAGCGGCGATCTGTGGATCGGCTTGCGGGCGGAGGCCGGCGGCGCCTTCGCCGAGGACAGCGTGGCCAGCGTGGAGGTGATCGCGCTGGACGGCGACGGCGCGCGCACGGCTGCCGACGCGCTCCGCTACCAGCTCGTGCGCGAAGTCTATGACTACCAGTGGTTCTCGGTCGACGGCGTGTGGGACTACCGCGTCGTCGTGCGCGACCGGGTGCTGGCGGTCGGGGAGGTCGCCGTGGCGGCCGACGGCCCGGCGCGGATCGACGAGCCGGTGGATTGGGGCACCTATCGCCTCGACGTCTTCGAGGCGGCGGGCGGGGCCGCCTCCAGCGTGCGCTTCCACGCCGGCTGGTGGGCCCGCCCGATCGGGGAGGAGACGCCGGACACCCTGCAGGTGACGGTCGACCGGGACACCTATGACACCGGCGACACGCTGAGCGTACATCTCGACGCGCCGTTTGCCGGCGAGGCGCTGGTGATGGTCGCCAACGACCGGCTGCTGCATGCCCAGAACGTGGCGATCGGCGAGGACGGCGCCCAGCTCGCCATCCCGGTCGGCGAGGATTGGGGGGTCGGCGCCTATGTGCTGGCGACCGGCTTCCGCCCGGCCGATGCCGACGAACGGGCGCGCGGGCCGGGCCGGGCCGTCGGCGTCGCCTGGTTCGCGCTGGACACCGCCGACCGCACCCTCGACGTCGCCATCGACGCCCCGGCGGAGATCCGACCGCGCCAGGACATCACCGTGCCGGTCTCGGTCGGCGGGCTGGGCGAAGGCGATCAGGCGTATGTCACTCTGGCCGCGGTGGACGAAGGCATCCTACTGCTGACCGACTTCGCCTCGCCGGACCCGACCGACCACTATTTCGGTCGACGCGCCCTGGGGCTGGAGATGCGCGACGCCTATGGCCGACTGATCGTCAGCGACGGACGCCGTGGGCGGGTGCGCAGCGGCGGCGACGGCGATCAACTCGGCGGCCTCAGCGTGCGCATCGTGGAGACGGTGGCGCTGTTCTCCGGCATCGTGCCGGTCGGCGCGGACGGAAGCGCGGAAATCCCGCTGGAGATCCCCGACTACAATGGGGAGCTTCGGCTGATGGCGGTCGCCTGGACCGCACGCGGCATCGGCGGGGCATCGCAGCCGCTGACCGTGCGCGACCCGCTGGTCAGCCAGGTGGCGCTGCCGCGCTTCCTGGCGCCGGACGACCGGGCGGCGATCATGCTCAGCCTGCACAATGTCGACGGGCCGGCGGGCGACTATTCGGTCGCCGTGACCGGCGGCGGCGCCGTCACCGTGCCCGATGCCGGCACCTTCGTCCTGCCGCTCGGCGAGGACGAGCGCTACGCCACCGCCGTGCCGCTGTCGGCCGAGACGCTCGGGGTCGGCGAGATCACGCTGGCGCTCGCCGGGCCGGACGATTTCGCCATCACCCGGCGCTGGCAGATCGCCGTGCGCCCGCCGCAGCCCTATGTCACCGACCGGCTGTCCGGCCTGCTGCCGCCCGGCGCCGCGCTGGTGGTCGATGAGGGACCGGCGCAGTCCTACGTGCCCGGCACGACGACGGTGTCGGCCAGCTTCTCCACCCGTCCGAACTTCGACGTGCCGGGGCTGCTGCGCCAGCTTGACGGCTATGCCTATGGCTGCCTGGAGCAGACGGTCAGCCGCGCCCTGCCGATGCTCTATCTGTCGGAGGTGGCCGAACGCTGGGGCGACGACTATCGGCCGGACGACATCCGCCGCCGGCTGCAGCAGGCGGTCAACCGGACGCTGGCCATGCAGCAGCGCGGCGGCAGCTTCGGTATCTGGGGCCCGTTCGGCCAGACCAACCCCTGGCTCGACGCCTATGCGATGGACTTCCTGACCCGGGCACGGGCGGAGGGCTTCGACGTGCCGGACAGCGCCTGGCGCCTCGGCCTGACCGCCTTGCAGGGCTATGTGAACCGCTGGGACACCCGCGACGAATGCCACGACACGGCGGCCGCGGCGCTCTACACGCTAGCCCGCGCCGACGAGGCCAGCGTCGCCGACCTGCGTTACTTCGCCGACACCTGCACCGGCCGGTTCCGCACACCGGTGGCGTCGGCCCAGCTCGCCGCGGCGCTGGCCGCCTATGGCGAAACGGAACGGTCCGGGACCCTGTTCGCGGAAGCCTCGACGACGGAGCGGGTACAGCCGGTATCGCTGACCCATACCGACTATGGCTCCGGCCTGCGCGATCAGGCGGCCCTGGTCGCGCTGCAGGCGGAAGCCGGGCGACCGCTGGAAGAGGTGTTGAGCGCGGCCGATCATGTCGGCGCGCTGTTCGCCGACCGGCGCTACACCAGCACCCAGGAGCAGGCCTGGCTGCTGATGGCCGCGCACGCCCTCTTGGACACCCAAGACGAGATGCTGCTGTCGATCGACGGCGCCCCGGTGCCGCCGACCGGCGCGGCCGTCGAGCTCTACCCGACCGCGGCGGAGCTGGCGGCCGGCCTGCGCGTGGTCAATGACGGCGAAGATCCGGTGCGCCGGGTGATCACGGTACGCGGCATCCCCGCCGACCCGTTGCCGGCGGCGAGCAACGGCCTGACGATCGCCCGGGAATACCGCACGCTGGACGGCCGGGTGATCGACCCGACCGCCGAGCCGGTTCGCCAGAACGACCTGCTCGTCGTGGTGCTGACCGGCACGAAAGCGACCGAGCTGCACCAGGACGCCTTGATCGTCGACCGCCTGCCCGCCGGCTTCGAGATCGAGAACCCGAATATCGGCGACGGCCGCGGGCTGGAGGACCTGGCCGCGAGCCTGGATCTGTCCTTCCCGGAGCATGTCGAGCAGCGCGACGACCGCTATGTCGCCGCGCTGACCCTGTGGGAAACCCTGGAGACCTTCCGCGTCGCCTATCTGGTGCGCGCCGTGACACCGGGCGATTTCGTCCTGCCCGGACCGTTCGTGGAGGACATGTACCGACCGGCCTACAACGCCCGCGGCGAGACCGCCCGCGTCACCGTTCTGCCGCACGACGGCTGATCGGCACGGCCGGCGGGCGCCGCGTCATGCGCTGGCGGATTGCACGCCGCGCGCTCACCGTCGGCGCGGCCGCCATCGTGGCGGTGGTCGCGGCGGCACTGTGGCTCGACCAGCGCTATCCGCCGGTGCTGGACCGCTACGAAGACCTCTCGCGCCTGGTGGTCGACCGCGACGGCGGCGTGCTCAGGGCCTACACCACCACCGACGGCATGTGGCGGCTGCCGGCCGGCGTGACCGATGTCTCGCCGGCCTATCTCGACATGCTGATCGCCTATGAGGATCGGCGCTACCGCTGGCATCCGGGCGTCGACCCGTTGGCGCTCGCCCGCGCCGCGGCGCAAGCGGTCCGCCACGGGCGCATCGTCTCCGGCGGCTCCACCCTGACCATGCAGACGGCCCGCCTGTTGCAGCCTCGGCCCGCACGCACGTTGGGCGCCAAGCTGGTCGAGATGGCGCGCGCCCTGCAACTGGAATGGCATTTCGACAAGCACGAGATCCTGTCGATCTACCTGACGCTGGCCCCCTTCGGCGGCAATCTGGAAGGGGTGCGCGCCGCCTCGCTGGCCTATTTCGACAAGGAGCCGGCGAGCCTGACGCTGGACGAGGCCGCCCTCCTGGTCTCGCTGCCCCAGTCGCCCAGCCTCAGCCGGCCCGACCGCGCCCCCGACCGGGCGCGCCACCAGCGCGACAAGGTGCTGACCCGCCTCGCCGACAGCGGCGTGCTGGACGACCGCGCGGCGGCGGAAGCGCTGGCCGCGCCGGTGCCCAACTTGCGCCGGCCGCTGCCATTCCGCGCGCCACACCTGGCCGACCGCCTGGCGGCCGCGCATCCCGGCGAAACGCACATCACCACCTTCATCGACGGCGACTTGCAGACGGCCTTGGAAGAGCTGGCCGCCGACCACCTGTCCGGGCTCGACGCCCGCGCCAACATCGCGCTGATGGTCGCCGACCATGCGACCGGCGCAGTGCGCGCCCATGTCGGCTCCGCCGACTTCTTCGCCGAGGCTCGCGCGGGACAGATCGATCTGACCCGCGCCGTGCGCTCGCCAGGCTCGACGCTGAAGCCCTTCGTCTACGCGTTGGGCTTCGAGGATCGGCTGATCCACCCGGATACCCTGGTCCGCGATGCGCCGCGCCGCTTCGGCGCCTATGCGCCCAGCAATTTCGATCCGGTCTATGCCGGCGACGTGACGGTGGCCGAGGCGCTGATCCGCTCGCTGAACATTCCGGCCGTGGCGGTGCTGGACCGCATCGGGCCGGCGCGGCTGACCGCCCGCCTCGCCGGGGCCGGCGCCGCGCTGCGGCTCTACGAACCCGACGCGCCGCCGGGTCTGGCGATCGCGCTGGGCGGGGCGGGCACCACGCTCGCCGATCTGGTGACGCTTTATGCCGGGTTGGCGCGCGGCGGCCGCGCCCCGGCGCTGCGGTTCACGCCGCTGGACGGGCCGGCCGGGACCGAGCGGCTGGTCGCGCGACCGGAGGCCGCCTGGTACGTCACCGGCATCCTGGCGGCGATCCCGCCGCCCTCGACCCTGGTCGACCCGGCCTATATCGCGAACGGGCGGCGCATCGCCTACAAGACCGGCACGTCCTACGGCTTCCGCGACGCCTGGGCGGTCGGCTACGACCGCGACCACACGGTCGGCGTCTGGGTCGGCCGCCCCGACGGCACGCCGAGCCCGGCACGCTACGGCCGCAACACCGCCGCGCCGATCCTGTTCCGGGTCTTCCAGCTTCTGCCCACCCCCGGCGGCGATGTGCTGGGGCCGGCGCCCGCGAACGTCATCGACACACAAGAGGCCGCCCTGCCCGACCGGCTGCGGCACTTCGACGGCGCGGGCCCGGCGGTCGACGCGTCGGGCGCCGCCCGGCTGGGAGATCGGCCGGTGGCGATCGCCTTCCCGGTCGACGGCGCGCGCCTCGACCTGCCACGGTTGCCCGACGGCTTCGACACGGTGCCGCTTGAGGCCGAAGGCGGCCAACGGCCCCTGGTCTGGCTGGTCAACGACCGCCCGCTGCCCGCCGGCGGCCCCGCACGCACCGTCGAATGGCGCCCCGACGGCCGCGGCTTCGCCCGCATCACGGTGATCGACGCGGCCGGCGACGCCGCCAGCGTCGCGGTGTGGGTAGAGTGAGACCGCCCGGCTACTCCGCCCCGGCGTAGATCTCCGCGTCCTGGAGATAGCCGGCCCAGGCGAACCAATAGGCGACATGGCCGGCCTGGCGCGGCAGCGTGCGGCCGTCGTCGGCCACCAGCGCCTCTTCCGTCACGGTCCAGGCCGCACCGTCGCCCTGCAACGCATCGAGGCCGTCGCCTGACCGCTCGAACGCGATGCCCTCGCGTCCATAGGCGCGCACGGTGCGGGTCGCCGCGTCGCCGATCAGCACGATGTCGGTCAGACCGACCCGATCGTTGATCACCGCGCCACCCTCGAACGCGTCGAGCGGCCAGGCCTTCGCCCCGCCGGGTGCGCGGATGCCGAAGACGAACGACTTGGCGGCCAGCGTGTCGTCGTGCAGCAACGCCGGGAACATCAGATCGTCGCTGGCGAAATAGGCACCATAGGCCGCACCCGGGCGGTAGTCGCGTCGGTGGCCGGTCTCCAGCGACAAGACGCGGGTGTCCGGATGCAGGTCCCGCCAGCGCGCCCAACTGGTGATGGCGACCGGTCGGATCGCCAGCTCGATGCCTGACCCGGTCAGCGGCCCGACCACCGGCCGGCCGGTGAACTGGTTCCACAGGCTGCGGGTTGCGGTGTCGTACATCAGCTTGTTGGAGCGGAAGAGGAAGCCCGAGGAGCCGAAGACGAAGGGCTCGTCACGGCCCTCAACCGTCGTATCGAACAGGATGCCGGCGCCGCACAGCGTGCAATAGGCCAGCGACACCGGCACGCCGCCGACGACGTCGTTGAACATCTCGTGCCAATTCAGGATGCGCAGCGGATAGGCGCGCGCGTCGCCGTTGATCTCCACCCCGAAGACGAGATCGGCGTCTCTCAGATAGTCGGCCTCGGCGCCCGCGACGAAGTCGGGGTTGGTCAGCGCCGGAATGCCGTCGACGCGCACACCACCCCAGACGATCTCCTCCAGCCGGATCTCATGCGCCACGCCGGGCGGCAGAAAATCGGCAAAGCGTGGATCGATACGGGCATAGAGCTGGCGCTGGAAGTCGCCATAGGAGGGATGCGGCGCGGTCTCGGCCGACTGCTCCTGCCACAGCATCCACTCAAACCAGTCGGTCGGGCCGTCGACGCCGGTCATCGTACCGAGTGCGTCCATCACCTCCCGCTGCGGCACGGTGGAGAAGCGGCCGCCGGTGATGACGGTGTGGGCGAAGCGCGGATCGCCGGCTTCCACCAGGGCCGCCAGGGCGTCGCGGGCCTCGCCGCGCGAGCCGAGGACGAAGGTCACGCTGTGCGCCACCGCCTCCTCCTCGGTCAGGGCGGCGGCAACCGGTGGGAGCGCCACAGCGGCGGCAACCGCGAAAACGGCGATACGGGCAAGGCGTCGGAGCGGCATCGGCAGGGCCCTTTCGACCAGGCGGGGCGATCAGGGCGAAGATGCGATGCGCCGGACCGGCCCGCCAGGACCCCTCACGCGATCGTTGCAAAGCGTGATGGCTGCCACCGGCATCGGGGGAAACCGCGCGCCCCGAATGCGGTTTGTTAACCGGGACTTCGTAGGCTCGAACCCGCTCCCCGCCACCGGTGCAAGGGCGCCGGCCCGACGAAGCCTGAGGACGAGGCCGATGAGCGTTCTGGAAGTCGCGGTCTTCGCCATGGTGATGGCCAGCACGGCAGCGCCGTTCGACTGCTGGATGGAGGCGGATCAGAGCGTCGTGTGCAACAACGACCTGGTGGCGCAGGAGATCGGCCACGGCCGCATCCGCTTCTCCAACGGCGTGACGGTGCATAAGGATGCCGGCGGCGTGCTGTGGTTCGACAACGGCATCGACACCTATATGGACTCCGCCGGCTGGATCCAGTTCTCCAACGGCCAATCCGCCCGCCGCAACCCGACGGGCGGCATCATCTTCGGCAACGGCTTGGTCTGTCGGCCGCAGGGCAGCTACGTCGTCAACTGCACGGAAGAATGAGGCGCGCCGCCTCGGATGGCCGCCGATCGGGGCGACGCAAACCGTGACCGGACAGATCCTCGACGCGCTGTTTCTGCCGCTGGCGCTGGCCGGCATTACGCTGGTGCTGCTGTTGGCGCTGTCGCTGCGCAACACGGCCCAGCTCGCCATCCTCAACCGGCGCCAACGCTTGCTGTTCGACCTGATCGAGGCGGGCGGGGTGGGCGCCGCCGCACCGGCCGCCGAACCGGCGGCGGCCGAGCCGTCGCCGATCCCCGCAGCGCCACCGGCGGCGGCCCGCCCGGACGAGACCCCACCGCCGGTCGCCGAGCCCGCAGCACCCCGGCGCGTCCGGCCGTCCCGGCGCGGCGGCCGGGTCAGCACGCCGCCGGTGCTGGCAGCACCCGCCACCGCCGATGAGGCGATGCCGGCAGGTGACGTCGTGCCGGTGGGCCCGCGCCCGATCGAACCCATCACCGTGCGGACCGACAGCGATCTCGGGGTTGTCTACAGCTTCCGGGGCAAGGACTATCTGTCGCGCGTCGCCGCCGACCAGGCCCGCTGGCGCGCCCTCAACCAGTCCGACGGGATCGCCCATGCCCGCGCCAGCGCCATCCACGGCCCCGCCCATCGCGCAGACGACTAGCGCCCTCCGTCTCACAGCGCTGCTGATCGCCACCCTCCTCGGCCTCGCCCCCCCAACGGCGGCCGCGTTCCAGATGACCATCCGCGACGTGCCGCCGGCCGACGGGCGGCCCTATTGCCGCGACGGCGCGGCCGGCGCACCGGCCACCTTGCGCTTCACCACGCCGATCGATCCGGCCAGCGAGATCACCATCGCCGCGGTCGGCGACGTGCTGCTGCATTCTCCGCTGCAGCGCCAGGGTTTTGCTCACGAAGACGGCTTCGCCAGCCTATGGGCGCCGGTCGCCGATCTGTTGAGCGCCGCGGACATCGCCTATGCCAATCTGGAAGGCCCGCTGGCGGAGAACCTGCTGTCCAACGGCAGCGCTGTGGCCGGGCCGGTGGAGGACTATGACGGCCGCGTCTACACCGGCTATCCGATGTTCAACTACCCGCCGCGCGTGGCACCGGCGTTGCGGGCCGCCGGCATCGATGTCGTGTCGACGGCCAACAACCACTCGCTGGACCGCTGGGCCGACGGGGCCGACTTGACCCTCGCAGCACTGGCGGCTGCCGACCTGCCCTATACCGGCACGCGGCCGGCCGACGACGCCGATCATCCCTGGCACACGGTGACCGAGACCGACGGCCGCCGTATCGCCTGGCTGGCCTGCACCTACGGCACCAACGGCCTGCCGGACCGCGCGGCCCAAGTGCTGCACTGCTTCGACGAGGGACGCGCGACCGTGCTGGCGGAGATCGACCGCTTGGCCGCCGATCCCGCCATCGATGCCGTGATCCTGACGCCGCATTGGGGGTGGGAGTACCGTCATGACCCCAACGACCGCCAGCAGGCGCTGGCCCGCGACGCCATCGAGGCCGGCGCGCTGGCCGTCATCGGCGCGCACCCGCATGTCGTCCAGCCGTGGGAGCGGGTGGTGACACGGCAGGGCCGCGAAGGCTTCGTGCTCTACTCCCTGGGTAACTTCGTCAGCAACCAGCGCGACCTAGCCAAGCGCTCGACCCTGATGCTGGTGCTCGGCCTTGCCGAGGACCCGACCGGCGCCCTCGCCGTCGCCGGCGCGGCCTGGGTCCCGCTACACGTCGATTTCCGCGTCGGTTCCCCCGACATCCGCGTCGAGGCCATCGAACGCAGCGCCGGCCGCGGCCTCGACGCCCACGCCCATCTCACCGGCCTACTGCCGGTGGCCAACATCCATCCGCCCGTCGCCCGACTGACCAGCCTGCAATGCGCGGATCTTTCGGCGGACGGGCCGTTGGCGCGGCTGCATCACGGGATGGTCGAGGTGCCGAGGCCGCCAGAACGGCCCGCGGTGGGGCCGGGGGCGTGAGGGAGCACCCGCCACCGGGGCAACGATCTGGCCACCGAGTCCTCTCGGTAGATCGAATTGGCCAACGACTCCGGCTGAGCCGCGCTACGCGAAGAAGACCATGCAAGCTGCGGCCAACACGGCCAACGCTGTAAAGAAGATCAGATAAGGTGAGCGCGACCACATTAGTATCGTCAGAACGCCCAGACGCAGAACAAGTACGTCATGATCGTTTTTCATAGTACACGTCCTTCTTCTGCATCGGTTTCCCACAGTATTCACTACGATTTTCGCAGCACAGACTGGTCACTTGATAGCGTCACGCCGGCATCGGTCGCACAGGCGGATCGAGCCGCGGGATCGTCGAGACGGCATCGCTCGCCCACGCTCGCAGACGCGCCCCGAGGGGTGCGGAAAAGATATCTGCATCTTCCTCCCGAGCTTCCTCGCGAGAGAAGATAATCGAAAAGATACATTGCGATCCGAGTTCATCACCGGATTTCCTTGCCAAATCCATGTAGCGTTCCTCTCTGTACAGCTCACACATACTGCGAATGATCGGCAACAATCTCTCGGCGGATTTACAGAAAGATTCTGGCAAATTAATGTTCTCTCTTGAATCCACAATGACTTCTCGATTATAGACGCGTGCAGCGCTCGTCACAAGGCAGGTTGCCAAGTATAAAAGACTTGGCACTGACTCAGCTTCCCGACAAGCATCGATGATCATATCAATGATCTTGTTAGGAAGTGGCATCTTCGTTGGACAGTTTATATTGCTGCCGAATCTCTCCACAGCAATCTTCCGAGATTCAATATAGAGAGGCATCTCGTCTTCTATGTGTATGCACATGATCAATCTCCTGGATTGGATTCCGCTAGACCGGACATTCAACGGGGCGAGGCCACCAAGTTTCCGGCCAGACGATGACGACAATGATGACGAGACGGCATACGGCGAGTCGCAGTCGCCGATACCAGGGAAGGAGTTTGCGTACCCGATCCGAAATCCACTCCTGGACGGGCGGAACGGGGAACTCGTCGCCACCGACGATCTTGTAGGCGTCGTTCATCGTACAAACCGCAGCCATTCCAGGCATCTCTCAGGCATCCTTCTTCTACAGGTGGGAGAAGCTTCCTGATCAACTGCCACCAGTCTACGGTCGCGGTGTGAAAAAACGATAAATCGAACATACCATCGACACCACACAGCTTTTTGAGTGAGATCAATATGTTACGGAGTAAGGACGGTTCGGGCTTGGTATGCAAGCTTACGCAAGTCGCCCTCTCACTGTAGCGAATGACGATTGTTATCGGGCGGCGATCCAGGTCGCCTCGACGCCGTGTGAAGAATGGCAACCGAAATGTGAGAGCAACGGCCGGAAGCCGGCCGTCGTAAAGGATTTGTTAACACTGGTGTGGAAATGTTACGCGCGCGTCAGCGATGCAGGCGCTCCATATTCAGATCGCGACGGGAAAGCGGAAGATCAATGACCAAAGCAAGCCGGCAAACCGGATTGACTAGAAAAATCACATTCTCGCTTCCAGCCAAGGCGGCTGCGCGACTAGATGATCTTCAAGAAACAATCGAAGCGCCAACAGCCTCAGAAGTACTGCGGCATGCGCTGAGATGCTATGAACTGGCCATTAAAGCAAGAAGAGAAGGCGGGGATGTAATTGTCCGAGACCGTGACGGCAGAGAAACAAGCATATTCCTGCACTAATAGCATTGTGATTTTATGCAAGAATTTCTCCAAATACATCAATTTCTGAAATGCCACCCCCCCTTCTTGATAAGAGAAATGACGGGGCTGTCACCTACTCAATTTCTAAAGTTATCGATCTTAAAGGCGTCGAGCGCCGTCGGTTGAGAGAGCCAAGCCTTCACGTCACCACATCCGGCCGCTCCCGCCCCGTCAGCCGCCGGATGCCGGCGATCTCGTCGGCCGCCGCGATCAACCCAGCCAACGCGCCTTGCGTCTCGTCCTCCAGCCGCGCCGGATCCCGCTCGTAGCGCTCCATGTAGACGCGCAGGGTTGCCCCGGCGGTGCCAGTGCCAGAGAGGCGGTAGACGATGCGGCTGTCGTCGGCCAGGAGGATGCGGACGCCTTGGCGTTCGGAGCGGCTACCGTCGACGGGGTCGGTGTAGGCGAAGTCATCCGCCGCGGCGATCTCCGTGCTGCCGACCCGCGTGCCGAGCAGATCACCCAGTCTCCCACGCAATTCGCCCATCAGCGTATCGGCCGACCCGCTGTCGACGCCCTCGTAGTCATGGCGGGTGTAGATGTCCCGGCCGAAGCGGCGCCAGTGGTCGCGTACCACGTCGGCGACGCCCTCACCGCGGGCGGCCAGGATATTCAGCCAGAACAGCACGGCCCACAGGCCGTCTTTCTCCCGCACATGGGAAGAGCCCGTCCCAAAACTCTCCTCCCCGCACAGGGTCGCCTGACCGGCGTCCAGCAGGTTACCGAAGAACTTCCAGCCCGTCGGCGTCTCGAACGCCAGCACTCCCAGCGCCGCGGCCACCCGGTCGGCCGCCCGGCTGGTCGGCATGGAGCGGGCCACCCCGGCGATCCCGTCCGCATAGCCGGGGGCGACGGTCGCATTCGCCGCCAGGATGGCCAGGCTGTCGCTGGGGGAGACGAACATGCCGCGGCCGACGATCATGTTGCGGTCGCCGTCGCCATCCGACGCCGCGCCGAACAGCGGCCCGTCGCCGGCGGTCATTACCTGGGCCACCAGATCGGCGGCATGCACGAGGTTGGGATCGGGATGGCCGCCGCCGAAATCCTCCGACGGGACGGCGTTGATCACCGCATCGGCGCCGGCGCCGAGCCGGCGGGCGAGAATCTCCGCGGCATAGGGGCCGGTGATCGCATGCATGGCGTCGAAGCGCACCGACAGGCCGCCACGGATCGCCGCCGCGATCCGGTCGAAGTCGAACAGCCGCTCCATTAACGCTGCATAGTCGGCAACGGGATCGACCACCTCCACCGTCAGGCCGGCGAATGCGCTCGTGCCCGGCCGGTCGAAATCCGGCGCGTCGGCCGTCACCAGCGCATAGCCGTCGATCGTCCGGCTGCGCTCGAAGATCGCCTGGGTCACCGCCTCGGGCGCCGGGCCGCCATTGGCGACGTTGAACTTGATCCCGAAATCGGCATCCGGCCCGCCGGGGTTGTGGCTGGCCGACAAGACGATCCCGCCGGCAGCACCCCGCTTGCGGATCAGCGCGGAGACCGCCGGGGTCGACAGCAACCCGCCCCGGCCGACCACCACGCGGCCGATCCCGTTGGCCGCCGCCATGCGCAGGATCAGCGCCGTGGCCTCGCGGTTGTAAAACCGGCCGTCACCGCCCAGCACCAGGGTCTCGCCGGCAAGCTGCGGCTGGGTGTCAAAAATGCTCTGGACGAAGTTCGCCAGATAGTGCGGCTGGCGGAACACCGCGACCGTCTTGCGCAGACCCGAGGTGCCGGGCTTCTGGTCGGCATAGGGCGTGGTGTCGACCCGTTCGATCGGCATCGCTTGGTCTTCCCTCGAACCCGGAGATGTGCCGCGGACCGGATGGCGCGGACGGAGGTTGCAAGTCTGCGCCGGAAATCCCGCGGGGGAAAGGCGCACGATCGCCCATACCGAACCATCCGGCGACCGATTATCCGATGGCCGACCATCTTGCTGCGGCCCGATCGCCACGGCTAAGCTCGCCGCTGCCATGCAGATACGATTTGTCGGGTGCGGCGACGCCTTCGGCAGCGGCGGACGCTTCAATACCTGCTTTCATCTGACCGGCGCGGCCACCAACCTGCTGGTGGACTGCGGTGCGTCATCGCTGATCGCGCTCAAGCGCCAGCAGATCGAGCGCAACGACATCCGCGCGATTCTAATCACCCATTTCCACGCCGACCATTTCGGCGGGATCCCCTTCTTCATGCTGGATGCTCAGTTCTTCTCCAAGCGGCGAGACCCGCTGCTGATCGCCGGGCCGGAGGGGTTGAGCGACTGGTATGTGCGCGCCATGGAGACGGCGTTCGTCGGCTCGTCATCGGTCAGGCCCAAGTTCGATCTGTCGCTGGTGGAACTGGCGGACGGCGAGACCGCCGCCATCGCCGGCGCGGCGGTGACCCCCTATCGGGTCAACCACGGCAATCCCGGCGGCCCCTTCTTCGGCTATCGAATCGTCGCCGAGGGACGGACCTTCGCCTACACCGGCGATACGGAGTGGACGGACACGCTGATCCCGCTTGGCGTCGACGCCGATCTGCTGGTTGCGGAAGCCTATTTCCGGGACAAGCAGGTCCCGCTGCATCTCGACCTCGCGTCCCTGGAGCACCGGCTCCCGGAGATCCGGCCCAAGCGGCTGATCCTGACCCATATGAGCGAGAGCATGCTGCGCGACGCGCCGGCACTGGCCTATGAAGCGGCCGAAGACGGCTTGGTCGTGGACATCTAACGGCCCGCTGCAATACGCACCGCGCGCGCCATTGCCTTCCGCGGCGGTCCATGCTCGTATCGCGGCCGATCGTCAGCGGCCCGGCCGGTCGACCATTTTGACCGACACGCGCAAGGGGGCCTGCCGATACCCGACCAGAGCGGATCGTCGCCCTAGCGTGGACAACACCCCTCGTGCCTGAGCCCTCTGCCGCAGCCCCCCACACGGCCGCCCCGCCGGCGCCCGACGGCAACTCGGCCCTGCCGCTCGGCCCGCTGGCCAGCATGACCGGCTTCGCGCGGATCGACCGGCATGTCGGCGACACGGCCTGCGCCTGGGAGCTGAAGAGCGTCAACAACCGCGGCCTGGACATCCGGTTCCGGCTGCCGTCGGGCCATGAGGCGCTGGAACCGGACGCCCGCAACCGGCTGGCGGCGCGCCTCGCGCGCGGCAACGTCACCGCACAACTGACCGTCTCGCGGGAGGGCACGGCGGCGGCCTACCGCATCAACGACGCGCTGCTGGCCCAGCTTCTCGACCTCGCCCTGGCGCTCAGCCCGCAGGGCGTCGCCCCGCCGCGGCTCGACGGTCTGCTGGCCGTGCGCGGCGTGGTGGAGCTGGTGGAACCCACCGGCGGCCCGCCTGACGAGGAGACGCTGGCGGCCCTGGGCGAGGCGCTGGGGCCGGCGGTCGACGCGCTGGTGGCGGCCCGCGCGGCGGAAGGCGCGCGGCTCGGCGCCATCGTCCACGACCAGCTCGACCACATCGCCCGCCTGACGGCCGAGGCCGGCACGCTGGCCGCCGCCCAACCGGCCGCGCTGCGCGACCGGCTGATGGAGGCGATCCGCGCCGTCGCCGACCAGGTGCCCACGCTGTCGGAAGACCGCGTGGCGCAAGAGGTGGCGCTGTTGGCCGCCAAAGCCGATGTGCGGGAAGAGCTGGACCGCCTTGGCGCGCATATCGACCAGATCCGCGACCTGCTGCGCGGCGGCGGGCCGGTCGGCCGCCGGCTGGACTTCCTGTGCCAGGAGCTGAACCGCGAGGCCAACACGCTCTGCTCGAAATCGGCGGACACCGAGCTGACCCGCACCGGCCTAGACCTCAAGGCGGTGATCGAGCAGATGCGCGAGCAGATCCAGAACCTCGAATGACCGAGACGCTGACGCGACGCTCCGCCCAGGCCGACGCCGGCCGGCGCGGCCTGATGCTGGTTCTCTCGTCGCCGTCGGGTGCGGGCAAGACGACGCTCGCCCAGCGACTACTGGCGGCGGAGGACGGGCTGACCATGTCGGTCTCCGTCACCACGCGCCCGCCGCGGCCCGGCGAAGAGGACGGCCGCGACTATCACTTCATCGACCGGGACGCCTATGCCCGCCTGGTGGCGGACGGCGAGCTGCTGGAACATGCCGAGGTCTTCGGCAATTTCTACGGCACGCCGCGCGGACCGGTGGAGGAGACCCTGCAGGCCGGCCGTGACGTGCTGTTCGACATCGACTGGCAGGGCACGCAGCAGATCCGCCAGCGCGCTGGCGACGACCTGGTCACGGTCTTCGTCCTGCCGCCCAGCGCGGCGGAGCTGGAGCGCCGGCTCTACCAACGCGCCCAGGACAGCGAGACGGTGATCCGCCGCCGGATGGCGCGCTCCGCCGACGAGATGAGCCATTGGGCGGAGTATGACTACGTCCTCTTGAACCGCGACATCGATGCGTCGCTGGCAGAGTTGGTGACCATCCTTCGGGCCGAGCGCCTGCGCCGCAAGCGCCAGGAATGGCTGGCCGATTTCGTCAAATCGCTTCAGGACGCCGGACGCGCCTGACCCTTCCCGTCGCCCGGCGGAACCCGTCCCGATGAGCCGATCCGTCCTCCTGATGCTGGGCTTCAGCCTGTTGCATCTCGCGCTGTGGACGGCCGCGCCGGCGGTGGTCCACCGCAACCTGCCGCTGGACGTGATCGAGCAGCTCGCCTGGGGGGCAGAGCTTCAATTCGGCTACTTCAAGCATCCGCCGCTCGCCGCCTGGCTGACCGAGGCGACGGCGCGCCTGGCGGCGGGCCAAGGCATCGCCGGCGACTGGCCGTTCTACCTGCTGGCGCAGCTCGTCGTCGTCGCCGCCTTTTGGGCGGTGTTCTTCTTCGCCGCCGATGTGGTGGGGCGGACCCGCGCGCTCTTGTCGGTGCTGCTGCTCGAACTCGTCGTCTACTACAGCTTCCTGTCGACGGAGTTCAACGCGAACACCGTGCTGTTCCCCGTCTGGGCGCTGGCGATCCTGGCCCTGTGGCGCGCGGTGCGCCACGCCAGCCTGGGCTGGTGGGTCGTCTTGGGCCTGGCCGCGGCGGCCGGCCTGCTGGGCAAATACACCATGGGGCTGCTGCTGGCGGCGATGGCCGTCTGGCTGGTGGCCGACCCGGCGGCACGACCGGCCTGGCGCACCGCCGGCCCCTATGTCGCGCTGGCGGTCGCGCTGGCGGCAGCGGCGCCGCATCTCGTCTGGCTGGTCCAGCACGATTTCCCAACATTCGCCTATGCGCTGAGCCGGGCGGAGGCGGGGGCCGAACCGGCGGCCATGCGCCACGGCTGGTATCCAGCGAAATTCCTGCTGGGCCAGGCGATGCTGGTGGTGCCGGCGGCGGTCCTCTGCCTGCTGCTCGGCCGCCGGCGCCGGGCGCCGGCGGCGGGGTCCGCGGCGGCCGGACGCTACATCGCCGCCATGCTGATCGGGCCGTTCGCCATCGCCTGCGGGGTTTCCGCCGCCTTGGGCGCCGAGCTGCGCTCGATGTGGGGCGCGCCGATGCTGCTGTTGGCCGGGGTGGCGCTGGTCCACTGGCTGGGCGCGCCGGGGGAGGCTGCCCGCTACGGCCGCTTCGCCCGCCTGTGGGCGGCGGCCCTGGCCGTCCTCGTCGTCGGCTATCTGATCAAGGTCGATTTCGGCCCCTGGGCGGAGGGGCGGACGCAGCGCGTGCACTATCCGGGCGCGGCGCTCGCCACGGCGATCACCGCAGCCTGGGACGCCCGCTTCGACCGGCCGCTGACTATCGTCGTCGGCGATGTCTGGCCCGCCGGCAATGTCGCCTGGTACGCCCCCGGCCGGCCCACGGTCTACAGCTTCGCCGATCCGGCGCGCGCGCCGTGGATCGACGACGCGGCGGTGCGCGACCGCGGCGCGGTCCTGGTCTGGACCCGCGGTTCGCGCGGGGAACAGCCGATGCCGCTGGCCGAAGCCGGATTTGGCGACGTCGACGCTCGGTTCGGCATGGTGGAAGAACAGCCGGGCCTCGTCCTGGACTGGCAGAGCTGGGCCGACCACCCGCCGCTGCATGTCGGCTGGGCGATCGTGCCGCCGGGGGCCGCGGCCCATGGCGACTGAGACCGGTTCGATGCCCGGCGGGGTCGGGCAGGCGGGGCCCCGCCTGGGGCGGCTGGCGGCTGCCGCTGCACTGATCGTCGTGGCCTGCGTGCCGGCCCTGATGCCGGGGACCCTGGGTCTCGACCCGGGCGAAGGCCGCGCCGCCGCCCTGATGCTGGCAGCCGTCGGGCTGTGGGCGACCGGCCTCTTGCCGGAGCCGGTAACCGCCATCGGCTTCTTCGCGCTGGCCATGCTGATGGCGGTCGCACCGCCCGCGACGGTCTTCGCCGGCTTCGCCTCCCAGGCCTTCTGGCTGGTCTTTGCCGGCCTCGTCTTGTCGCTGGCGGCGGCGGAGACCGGGCTGGCGCGGCGGCTGGCGCGCCTGCCGCTGGACTTCGTCGCGCGGTCCTATCCGCGGATCATCACCGCCTCGGTGCTGCTGGGCTTGGGTTCGGCCTTCCTCGTGCCGTCGGCGATGGGACGGGTGGCGCTGTTGGTGCCGGTGCTGCTGGCGATCGCCGATCGGCTGGGGCTGGTGGCGGGCCGGCCGGGGCGAAACGGCCTGCTGATCGCCTTCATCCTGTCGACCTATTATCTCCCGCTCGCCATCCTGCCGGCGAACGTCCCGAACGTCGTTCTGGCCGGCGCGGTGGAGACGATCTACGGCCAGGTGATCGGCTATGGAACCTATCTGGCGATCCATCTGCCGGTGCTCGCCCTGCTGAAGGTGCCGGTCATCGTCTGGGTGGTGGTGCGCCTCTTCCCCGACCGGACGGACGGGGCCGAACCGGCCCTGCCGGCGGAGCCGCTGCAGCGACCGGCCGTGGTGCTGGCGGTGGTCTTCGCCCTGACCTTGCTCGGCTGGTCGAGCGACAGCCTGCACGGCATCGCGCCGGCCTGGGTCGGCTTGGCGGCCGCGCTGGTCTGCCTGCTGCCGGGGCTGAAGCTGGCGCCGGCGGGGGTGTTCGCTGGCCGCCTCAACGTCGCCCCGCTGTTCTATGTGGCCGCCGTGCTGGGCATCGCGACGCTGGTGTCGACGACGGGCATCGGTGCGGTGCTGTCGCGGGCGCTGCTGTCGGTGCTGCCCATCGGCGCCGGCGCCGACTTCGTCAACTATCTCTCGCTGTCGGGCACGGCCGCGGTTCTGGGCCTGGTCGCAACCATGCCCGGGGCGCCGGCCGTCCTGACCCCGCTGGCCGGCGATCTCGCCGCCAGCACCGGATGGGCCTTGGAGGCGGTCGTGATGACCCCGGTGGTCGGGGTATCGCTGGCGCTGCTGCCCTACCAGGTGCCGCCGATCGTGGTCGGGCTGCATCTCGCCGGGATCGAGCTTCGCCGCGCCGCCGCCCCGATGCTGGCGATCAGCGCGATCAGCCTGCTCACGCTGGTCCCCTTGAACTATCTGTGGTGGCGGTGGCTCGGCCTGATCGGCTGAGCCCACCGTCGATTCTGGCAAAAGCGGTATCCGACCCCTTGCACCTGCACCTGATCAAACTGTCCGTCGGTTCGGAGGATGTCGCGGGCCTGCGCCGCTGGCAGGCCGGCCGGGTGATCCAGCGCGACGGGCGCCCGGTCGTGCCGGGGTTCACCCGGCGCATGCCGCGGCGGCGCGACGAGCTGTGCGACGGCGGGTCGATCTACTGGGTGATCAAGGGCGTCATCCGCGTCCGCCAGCGCCTGATCGATATGGAAGACGCGCGCGACGACGAGGGCCTGATCTATTGCCGGTTCCTCTTCGATCCGCTGCTGGTGGAGACGCAGGCGATGCCGCACCGGGCCTTCCAGGGCTGGCGTTATCTGACGCCGGATCGCGCGCCACCCGACCGGGATGGCGGGGCCGCGCCCGACGACCTGCCGGAGCATCTGCAGAACGAGCTACGCGCCCTCGGCATCCTGTAGACCATCACCCGCCGGTGTCGGCGTAGGGATTGCGGCCGCGGCGCATCATCAGGCGGATCGGCACGCCCGGCAGGTCGAACGCCTCGCGCAGGCCGTTGACCAGGTACCGGCGATAGGCCTCCGGCAGTTCCTGCGGACGCGACACCCACAGCGCGAAGGTCGGCGGGCGGGCCTTGACCTGGGTCATATAGCGCAGCTTCAGCCGCCGCCCCGCGGCCAGGGGCGGCGGATGGGCCGATACCATCTCCGCCAGCCAGCGGTTGAGCCGGCCGGTCGACACCCGGCGATTCCACACCCTGTCAGTTTCCAGCACCGCCGCCATCAGCCGGTCGAGCCCCTGCGCCCTGAGCGCGGAGAGGGTCACGCTGGCGATGCCGCGCGCCTGCGGCAAGGACGTCTCCAGCCGGTCGGCGAGTGCGGCGCGCGCCGCCTTGCGGTCCTCCACCGCATCCCATTTGTTCAGCGCCAGGACGAGCGCCCGCCCCTCGTCCAGCACATGGCGGGCGATGGCGAGTTCCTGGCGCTCCAGCACCGCGGCGGCGTCGATCACCAACACCACGACCTCGGCGAGGCGGATCGCCTCCAGCGTGTCGGCGACCGAAAGCTGCTCCAGCCGGTCGGTGATCCGGGCGCGCCGGCGCATGCCGGCTGTGTCGACCAGCACGACCGGCCGGTCGCCGACCTGCCAGGGGACGCGGATCGCGTCGCGGGTCACCCCGGGCTCCGGCCCGGTCAGCAGCCGCTCTTCGCCCAAAAGCGCGTTGATCAGCGTCGACTTGCCAACATTCGGCCGGCCGACGATCGCCAGGCGCAGCGGTCCGCTGGGTGGGGCGTCGACCGCCTCGCCCTCGGCCTCGGCGTCCTCTGCCGAGCCAGCCTCCTCGTCAAACCCGCCGGCGGTGTCCGGCGTCCCCGGCGCCTCGTCGGGCGCGTGGGCGAGCATTGCCGTCACCAGCTCCGCGATGCCCTCGCCATGCGCCGCGGAGACGGCGAGCGGCTCGCCGAGCCCCAGGGCATAGGCCTCCAACAGGCCGGCGTCGCCGCCGCGCCCTTCGCATTTGTTGGCCACCAGCAGCACCGGCACCGGCTGGCGGCGCAGTCCGTCGGCGAAGTGCTGGTCCAGCGGGATCAGGCCGGCGCGCGCGTCGATCACCAAGAGGGCGAGATCGGCCGCCGCCAGCGCCCGGTCGGTCTGGCGGCGCATCGCCTCCTCCAGCGTGCCGGGTGCGGCGTCCTCCAGCCCGGCGGTGTCGAGCAGGCGGAACGTCCGTCCGGCCAGCCGGGCCTCCCCCTCGCGGCGGTCGCGCGTCACACCGGGGGTGTCGTCGACCAGCGCCTCGCGCCGCCCGACCAGGCGGTTGAACAGGCTCGACTTGCCGACATTCGGCCGGCCGAGAATGGCAACGGTGAACACCATGCGGCCTTGACCCCGAGGCGGTGGCGCGCCGGACGGCCTCTACCGATAGGCCAGGAGATCGGCGTCCTCGGTCAGCACATAAAGCGTGCGGCCGGCGACGATCGGCGGGATCTCGCTGCCGTCCGGCAGCGGGAACTGGGCGGTCACCGCGCCGGTCTCCGGCGACAGCAGAATACCGTCGCCTTCCGATCCGACGAGGATCAGGAAGCCGCCGGCCAGCACCGGCCCCGCCCAGATCACCGGCCCGTCGCGGTCCTGCGGATCGGTCCAGCGCGGCAGCTCGCTGGCCCAGACGATCTGACCGGTCCGCCGGGTCAGCGCCACCACCGAGTTCTCGTTGGTCAGCACGAACACATAGTCGCCGGCGACCCAGGGCGTGTTGATGCCGCCGATGCTCTGCTCCCACACCCGGTTGCCGGTGATCATGTCCAGCGCCACCAGCCGTCCGGCATGGCTGATCGCGAATGCCAGGTCGTCGTCCAAGACCGGCATGCCGCGGATCGCCGCGAGCGTGGCCAGCCCGCCGATGCGCCGTACCGCCGACAGGCTGTCCGACCAGGCGGGCCGTCCGGTCTCGACCCTGAGCGCGAACAGCTCGCCCGACGAATAGGCGGCCAGCACCACATTGCTGCCGACCGCCGGGCTGGCGCTGCCGAGCAGGCTGGCCGGCTCCAGAATACCGGTATGGGTCCACAACACGGCACCCGTCTCGGCATCCATCGCCTGAAGCTGGTTGTCCACCGTGACGACATAGACCCGTCCGTCGGCCACCGTCGGGGCGGCGCGGGTCGGCCCGCTGGCCACCGTACGCCACAGCAGCCCACCATTGGCCGGGTCGAGCGCGAGGATCTCGCCGAAGCCGGTGGTGGCATAGAGCCGGCCATTGGCATAGGCGACGCCGCCGCCCAGCGACTGGCTGTCCTCGATCGGCGAGGCGATGCGCACCTGCCAGATCCGGTCCCCCGAACCGGCGTCGATCGCGGTCAGCCGGCCGTCGGCATCGTTGACATAGACCCGGCCGCCCGCCACCACCGGCGGCGTCACCAGCCGATCCGCCCCGCCGGAGCCGGTGCCGATATCCGCCCGCCAGGCCAGCTCGAACGGGATGCGCAGATAGGGGTGACCCGGATTGTGCGTCGGCCGCTGACCCGCCTGGGGCCAATCCGGCAGGTCGATCGGGTCCGGCAAGACCACGGGCGCCAGGGCGACCTGGGGATCCGGCTCCAAAGACTCCGCCAGTTCCAGGACCGAAACGCGCGTGCCGGGCAGCGGTGGATCGCCCCCACCGCCGAACCACCCGACGATCGTGTCACAGCCGGCAAGGCCCAGCGCCAACAACGAGGCCACCGCCACACGGCAGAGGCGGCGCCGGCCCGCAGCCGACGGCCGCGCGGGAAGCGCACGATCAGTCATTCAGCATATCCGCCAGCTCGCCGGCCCGCTGGCGGACCGAGGGCGGCGCCGTCGCGTCGCCCGCCAGCCCCTCGAACAGCGCGCCGGCCCGCGCCAGATCGCCGGCCGTCAGGGCTTCGATGGCAGCGATCTCCTGGGCGGCGTGGCGCCACGGCCCCTCGCCGGCCGCCAGACCGGCGATCTCCTCGACCGCGCTGCCCTCGGCGCCATCGCCGTCGGACAGCGACTGCAACGCGGCCTGCAGCGCCGCCAGGTCTTGCCAAGCGTCACCCGCCGCCGCTCCGTCCGCACCGCGAGCGACCGCATCCAGCAATCCCGCCGCCGCCGCGGCCTCGTCCAGCGATTGGCGCATCGCCGCTTCCAAGAGCCGGGCGACCGCCCGCTGGCGGCCGTCCGCCTCGTCGCCCAGCATCGCCATGGCCTGGGCGGCCTCCGCGGGCTCCTGATCCGACAGGACCAGCGCGCGGATCAGCCGGTCGGCGACCGCGGCCTGCCGTTCGGCCTGCTGGTTCTGCCAATAGACGACGGCGGCCGTGGACAGGATCAAAACCACCGCGATCGCGATGGCGACGCGGCCATAGCGGGTCCACAGGGCCCGCGCGCGGTCTTCCTGGAGGGCCTCGTCGACTTCGCGAAAAACGTCGGACATGTCGATCCATCGAAACGGGGCCGGCGACGACGCCGGCTCTCGGGTCGCGAAGATGGCCGCTTTGCCGGAGGCTGACAAGGCAGTCGCGACAGCACGGACCACCGTAACGACATCTTCCGATGGCGCGCGCGTCGCCGCTCAGGCCCGCCATTTGATGGAGCAGCCCATGCTGGGATGCTGCTCCGCCGGGCCGTCGCCGGTCTGGGCGATCCGCCGCATCGCCGCCACCAGCTCGCGCGGGCCCTGATAGCCGGGATCGCGTCCGCCGGCGTCCAGGCGGCCGGCGTAGCGGATCGCCCCGCCGGCATCCAGGCCATAGAACTCCGGCGTGCACACGGCCCCGAGGGCGCGGGCCACCGCCTGGGTCGGGTCGATCAGATAGGGGAAGGTGAACCCGTGCCGGCGGGCGAACAGGCCCATGTTCTCGAAGCTGTCGGCCGGGTAGGCGTCGGTGTCGTTGGGCATGATCGCCGCGGCGCCGAAGCCTTCCGCCTGCAGGGTCTCGATGTCGGCAACCACGCGCTCGATGACGCCGACGACATAGGGGCAGTGGTTGCAGATCACCATGATCACCGTGCCGGACGGCCCCGAGACGTCGCCCAGCGTATGGGTCCGCCCATCGGTGCCGGTCAGCGCGAAATCGGGCGCCGCCTGCCCCAGCGGCGGCGGCGGCATGGTGGTCAGGGCCATGGGCGACAGTCTCCGTTCCGCTCGCTCGGTTGGAGATCCCCGCCTGCACGCGGGGATGACGTTGCGAAGGTGCTTCTCAGCAGTCCGCTATGTCGAGGACGGACGCCGACGTTTGCGATCGCGGCCTCCATCGTCAAGCGCGATCGGGACCGACCGGCCCGACAGATCAACCTTGGCGATGCGCCGGTCGGGTTGCCGCCTGGGGCGCGCGGCCGCCGCCGACAATGGTGAGCCGGCCGGAGGTCGCCCTGGCCTGGCCGCCGGGGCGATCCTGCACCGGGACCAGCCGGTCGGCGACGTCGCGCAGCCAGGGTGCCAGCGGCTTGGCCAGCGAACTCTCCGCCGCCCACCGTGCCGCCCGCAAGCAGGTCCGCCGCGCCCGCTGGGCGGTCGCGCCGACCTGGTCGTTCTTCAGGTCGTGGCGGCCGACCTGCCAGGAACCGGTCCCCTTCTTCGCCAGGATCAGGGCCAGCCGCACGGTCATGTGGAAGGTCCCGAAACAGCGCAGATAGTCCAAGGTCTCATCCGGGCCGTCGGTCAGGGCGAAGTGCTGCAGATGGGTGCGCAGCAACCGTGCCTCGGCCTCCGCCGCGTTCGGCGCATATTCGTCGCCGAGCAGCCAGGCCACATCGTCGGTCGCGTTGCGGCAGCCGCAATGCTCCCAATCGAACCAGGCGACCGCCGGGCCGTCGGTCACGGCGGCGTTGCCGGGGCGGGCGTCCCATTTGACGAAGCTGGGCCGGCCGGCGGCGAGACGCCGGTAGAGCGCTTCGGCGGGCAAGGCGGGGGCCGGCAAGCTCAGATGCGCACCGATCCGTCGCGGCGTGTCGATCAGCCCCGACAGCCAGTCGGTCGTCGCGCCCAGCGTGCGCAGCCGTTCCGCCAGCCGGCTCTCGTGCGCTGCCCGGTGTACCGCCGCCAAGCTGGCGAGGGCCTGATCCAAGAGGACTTCGGCCTTGTCGGGGTCGGACCGGGCGAGCGCCTCCGACAGGCGAAGGACACCCAGGTCTTCCTGCAGAATCCAAGTGCCGTCATAGGCAAGGATGGCCGGCACCGGCGCCCCACGCTCGCCGAGCGCCCGCAACACGAAGACCTCCAGATCGATCCGTCGGCGCGACTTGCGCTGGGTCGCGATGACGCTGCGGTCGGGAAACCGCAGCCGGACGGAGTCGCGGTTGCGCCCGCCCGGTGTCTCCACATCGAGCGGACGCTCACCGAGCAGCCTGTGCCCGGCCTCGAAGGCCTCGGCCACGCGGTCCGTCACGGCACCGCCTCCTCGGTCGTCCGGCAGGTCGCCGCGGCTGCAGCGCCGGTGAAGCGCAAGGGGCGCCTCCCTTGCTGCAGCCGCGGTTTCCTCAAGCCGCCGATCAGGACGTCGGCACGTTCACGTCGACATCCGGATCGACATAGACCTTCACTTCCGCCGCCGTGCCGGCATTGGCGGTGTACTCGTTGAAGGTTCCCGGCAGGACATTGCCTTCGACCGCCGGTGCATTGACGTTCGTGCCCGTCTGGACGAACCCGCCTTCGAGCGTGACGCTGTCGACGGACGCTGCGTCGTCACTGGTGACGAACAGCGTGTTGTCGCCACCGGTAAGGTCCAGCACGTCCTCCGCCGTCAGGCTGAGCAACGTCTCGTCGCCACCGGTGAGGTCGATCTCCTCGATATTGGAGACGTTGTCCAGCAACGCGCCGTCCAGCACCAGGTCGTCGTCGCTCAACACCAGGCTGTCGAACCCGGCGCCGCCGTCGATGGGGTTCCCGCTCTGCAGGTCGGCCTCGCTGACCACCAGCTCATCGTCGTCGACACCGCCGCCCAGATAGCCGCTGAACGTCAGGCTGTTCGTGCCATGGCTGCCGCCGCTGGCGCTGCTGCTGCCGCCGTTGTCGTCGCTGCCCTTGCCGATGGCCGGCGAGGGGATCTCGATCGACAGGGTGGCCGTGGACGTGTCCCCATCCCCATCGGTGATGGTGTAGGTGAACTCGTCCACATTCGGGCCGACGTCGAGCGACTTGACCGAATGCAGCACCCAAGACGCACTCGGGGAGTTGAGGACGATCTCGGTGATATCGAAGTCGATCGGATTGCCGTTCTGATCGACCAGATCGTCACCATCCAGCCGCAGGGTCACCAGGTCGACGTTGTTGGTGTCCCGCCCGACGATGTCATCGGCTTCGAAAGTACCCTCCAGCTTCACCCGATTGCCTGACCCGTCGATGCCGAACGCCACCCAGGTAAGCTCTCCGATCACGCCAGCGTTGTTCGTGAAGTCGCCGACGACGAACTCGAAGGCGCGCGCCTGGGTCTGTTGGTCGAACCGGAGGCCGATCGACTCCAGCTCGCCGCCGCTGTTGAAGATGCGATCGGTCCCGCCCGACGCGCGGTCGATACCGATGCTCGGCGGATAGCGGCCGCTCGACTGATCGACCACCAGCGTCTGGCCGCTCTGGACCTGGACCTGGTCGTTCGAGTCGATCACCGCGGTGAAGATGGTGATCCCATTCACCGTGATCGACGGCTCGTTGTTGCTGGGGTTGCTGCTGTAGCCGGTCGGCAGGAGGTTCTCGTAGTCGCTCTGCTCGATCGACGCGATCTCGAACATGTCGCCCGGGTTGGACGTCAGCTCGTAGGTGTAGTCGCCATCCGTCTCGATGGTCAGCGTGCCGTACCGGCCCTGGATGGACACGGAGTCGTCGGCCGACGTCAGCGAGACGCTGGTCACATTGCCCTGGCCATCGTCGAACTCGACCATGGTCACGGCCTGGATGCCGCCGAACAGGCCGCCGTCGGCACCCAGGGTGTCGTTGAGCAGCACATTGCCCGTCAGCGTCGGGTCGAACCCGCCGCCACCGCCGCCGGAGCCGCCGCCCCCGCTGGAGCCGCTGCCGCCGGAGCCGCTGCTGCCGCCGGGATGGCCGCCTGAGCCGCCGCTGCCGCTGGAGCCGGGATGGCCGCTGGAGCCGTCGGACCCCTGCTTTCCGTCATCGAAGGGATCGAAAGCGTTGGTGTCGTCGCGGGCGATCGGCGCACCGTCCACGATGTCGATCGACAGCACCGCGCTGGCGGTATCGCCGTCGCCGTCGACGATCGTGTAGGTGAAGTCCTCGCAGACCACGTCGGAGTTGATGTGATCGACCGGCAGGTCCGCCGTGTAGGTGTACTCGCCCACATCATTGCCGAACATGGTGATCTGCAGTTCGCCGAACTCGGACATGATCACCAGGATGTTGGCCGCCGTACCGGTGACCGACGCGGTGAAGTTGGTGTTGTTCCCCGTCTTCACCACGCCACCGTTGACGATGCGGAAGACATCGCCGCCGATCTCGATCGAGTCGATCCGGTCCAGGCCGTCGTCGCCGGGGTCGTCGTTGGTCAACACGTTGCCGGTGACGATCCCGTTGCCGTCGATGACCGTGTCGATCAGCACCGACGTCAGATCCTGCGGATTCTGCACGAAGAACGGCTGTCCGTCGCTGTCGATCGCCGCCAGCGGATCATTGGCCGGGTTGCTGCTGTCGAAGCCGAGGCCGACCGCGATGGTCTCCAGCGGCAAGGTGTTGGGATCGCCATCGCCGTCCGGATCGGCGGCAAAGGCGTTCCAATCGGCGATGCCCTGGTCGGTGTCTCCCCGGTTCGGCATGCCGTCCGACAGGAACAGAACCTGATTGACCGTGTCGTCGGAGAGCTGCGGCAGCAGGTCCGACAGTTCCGACCGCGCCAGGTCCAGCGGCGCCTGGTAGTTGGTGAAGCCGCCGGTCCGCTCGCTCAGCCCGTCGATCAGCGTGTTCAGATCCTGGAATCCCTGGTCCGTATCGCTGCCGAAGACGAACTGGCCGTCGAAGCTGGCGGTCTCGGAGAAGGTGATGACCGAGACCGTCACCCGGACACCCTGCGCGGCATAGGCCGCGGTGAGCGCCTTCAGCGCCGCTTCGGTCTCGTTGATCTTCTCGAAGTTGTTGTCATCCATGCTCCCGGAGATGTCGATGATGTAGGTGAGGTTCACCGGCGCGGAGCCGATCTCGAAGATCGTCTCCTTGTCGTCCTCGGCCTCCGGCACATCGCCGACGTCCAGCGTCACCTGGTCGGTGGCCTCGGTGACGTTGTCCGCGACGGTGTCGTCGGGCTCTTGATCCCCCGACACCACGTCCGGCGTGTTCGTCTCCTCCGCCCGGACCGTCGCGCTCAGCGTCGCCGACCCGGTCGGGGCGCTGTCGTTGGTGAACTCGAGATCGAAGGAGAAGGTGTCGATCCCGCGGTCGCTGGGCACGTTCAAGATCAGCGTATCGGTATCCGACGCGGGGTCGATGGTCACACCGCTCGGCAACCCGGCCGGGTCGGTGTAGCTGAACCCGGTCGGCAGCTCGATGGTGACCAGATGGGTCTCCGACCCGTCGTCGACATCGCCGAAGCTGACCGTGAAGTTGGCCGTACCGCTTTCGCCAAGCGAGAACTGGTTGTTGCCCGTGTCATCGGTGACCGAGTTGATGCTGACCGCCACCGGATCGGCGTTGGCGTCCGTCACCACCTCCACGGTGTCGCTCGCGTCCGCCCGGATCTCCGGATCTACGTCGTTGATCGCAACGACTTCGGCCGTCACCGTGCCCAGATCGACATCGCTGTCGGCCGGCGGCGACACCGCGAAGCTGCCGGTAAAGTTCGTCACACCGCTCGGCACGGTGTCGAAGCCCACCGTGATCGTCGTGCCGGATACCGACACCGTCCGGCCCGCACCTTCCAGACCCGTCGTGTCCAGACCCCAGCCCGCCGTCGACAGGCCCGGCACCTCGATCGTCACCGTCAGCAACGAGCTGCCCGGCGTCGTCGATGCCTCCACCGGAATGACGTTCTCGGAGTCCGTCTGCGTCGACCCGAACTGCTGGTACTCGCCTGCGAAGTTGCTGTCCTCCTGCACCACCTGCGGGTCCGTCCCGACCTGGCCAACCGTCACCTGCGGATCCGGCGCGCCTTCGACACTGTCGCTGTCCGTTACCGTCACGACATTGTCGGCCGTGCTCGGATCCGGCTCCTGACCGCTCAGGTTCGTCTCTTCCGCCCGC
>JANQSN010000055.1 GCA_028284045.1 Alphaproteobacteria bacterium
ATCGCAACCGCTGGCTTGCCCATCAATCATGCTCCTCGAATCTCGGGAACATGATCCATTAAACTTCTCGATCAGGACACTAGGCTGAATCGACATTCAGGACTTCCCTCCCCCTCGATGGGGGAGGGTTAGGGTGGGGGTGATGTCGCCGCCCGACGTCGGCGCCTGCGAGGTGCCCCTCTCGCGCCGCAACCTCCGTGCCCATCGAATGGCGCCGTCGAAAGGTGCTTCTTGATCCGGGTTCTCCACCGACAAGCATCACCCCCACCCAACCCTCCCCCATCGAGGGGGAGGGCTTAAACGGGCGATGGCGACGAAGGTCGATTGATCCCAATCGCAGATCACACTTGCAGCGGCCGCGGCTAGGCCCGCGCAACCGACCGCCGGGGTCAGATACCGAGATCGGCTTGCTCGTCGTCGCCGGCGCCGTCGCCCAGATCGCCCGCCGACGCTCCCGACGCACTGCGCCGCTGCCGGCCGAGACCGCGCCGGCGTCGCGGGGCACGGGGCGCCGCATCCTCGCCGTCATCGCCCGCCTCTGCCACGGCCTCGCCGCCGTCTTCGGCCTCGGCCAGACGATCGGCCGTGGCGGTCTCATCGAACGCTTGGGGATGGCTGCGCCCGTTGCCTTCCTCGCCGCCGTCGCGGGCATCGGCCGTGCGCGGGTCGCTGCCGAAGTCGACGAAGGGCTGCCCGCCGTCGCGCGGATCGTCCGCCGGGCGGCTGGCGCCGTTGTCGCCGCCGCGCAGGTCGTCGGCCCTGGCCGGCGCCGGCTCGGCGAACCCGTCGCCGCCGCGGCCGTAGGACCGGTTGCCGTTGTCCCGGCCGTCGCGGGCCGGCCGCATCGGCCGGTTGTCGCGTTGCGGGCGACGGCCGTCGCGACCGGCCGTCTCGCCGTCCTGGTCTTCGCCCGACGCCTCGCGGGCGGCCTCGCCGCGCGCCGGCGCATCGCGCATCTCGCCCGGCTGGGGCTGCGACGGGTGGGCGTGGTGATGCGGGTCGGTCATCGACAGGATGATGCGGTGATAGTGTTCCGCATGCTGGAGGTAGTTCTCGCCCATCACCCGGTCGCCGGCAGCAGCCGCGTCGCGGGCCAGTGCCAGATACTTCTCGTAGACCTGATAGGCGTTGCCCCGAATCCGGACGTCGGGTCCATTGCTGTCGAAGGTCTGATTGCGGTTGGGAACGTTCGGACGGCGATTCCCACCGCTGTTGCGGCCACGCGGCCGGCGATTGTTCGGACCCTGTCTCATTGGGAAGCGCGTTACCTCGGCATCGATGTCAACACGAGCGCTCGGGCGCACGGGCTGCAGCGTTGGATCGATCGAGATCGGCACGCGATCCGCGCGATCACCCGGCTTGTTGCCCTTGCGTCGTGTCCCTTGCGACTTGACCCTTGCGGCCCCTTGTGCGGTCCCGTGCCGGCCGATCCGCCGATATGCGGACTGCCACGCCGACAACCGCACCGCCCCGGTTCCGCGACCGGATTGGCCCTGAGGACTGAAGTCGCCCAAGGGCCCCGGGGTGATGGCCACCCTACCAGCGGGTGTGCGCCGCCGGCATCGGGGCCCCAGCCCCTCGCCCGCAGCAGTCCAGAACCTATCCCCCCGATCAAGCGGCCCAGTGGGCGCGTGGACCACGGACCCGCGGCGAGGGGAGCGCCAGCATTCGCCGCGGAGGCCGACACCGGCCTCCAATGGCGCGTCGGCGCCGACCCTAGCCGCTTCCCCCCATCTTTCCAACCGCTTTTTCCACCACCAGACAACGCTCGCGGCCCGCGAGATCGCGGTGGCGGGCGACCGACGCGAACCCGGCCGCGCCCAGCAGGCGGGTCACCGCCGGCGCCTGTGCCGCGCCGATCTCTAGGACGGCGATCCCACCAGGCGCCAGCAGCCGCGGCAGATCCGCGGCGATCGCCCGATAGGCCGCCAGGCCGTCGGCGCCGCCGTCCAGCGCGCCCGGCGGATCGAAGGTTCGGACCTCCGGTTCAAGCCCGGCGATCTCGGCGGTGGGGATATAGGGCGGGTTGGCCACGACCAGATCGAAGGCTCCGTCGGCCAGGCCGGCACCCCATGCGCCGACCGCGAACCGGGCGCGGTCCGCCAGCCCCAGGGCCTGCGCCGTCGCCGCGGCCTGCCGCACCGCCGCACCGCTGATATCGACACCGATCCCCTGGTCGTCCGGCCGTTCCGACAGAAGCGCGAACAAGAGGCAGCCGCTGCCGGTGCCGAGGTCGAGGATGCGGCCGGACCCGCGCCGGTCGGCCCGGCGGTCCAGCGCCGCCGCCACCAGCGTCTCGCTGTCCGGGCGTGGATCCAGGACCGCGGGGTCGAGCCCGATGGCCAGGCTCCAGAACTCGCGCCGGCCGCGGATCCGCGAGACCGGCTCGCGCCGCGCCCGCCGCTCGACCATTCGCCGGAAGGCCGCCGCCTCGGCCGCGGGGACCGCCCGGTCGCCGTCGGTCAGCAGCCGGGTCCGGTCGATGGCGCAGGCGGCCTGGGCCAGGCAGCGGGCGTCGGCGCCCGGTGTCTCCACCCCGGCGGCGGCCAGCCGGCGCGCCCCGGCGGCGACCATGGCCGCCAAGCTTGGTCCGGGCGCCGCGCCGACCGTGGTTCCGGCTCGGCCGGCAGCGATCACGCCGCCGGCTCCGCCAGGGCCGCCAGGCGGGCCGCCTCGTCCTCCGCAGTCAGGGCGTCGACCAACTCGTCCAGCGCCTCGCCCGCCAGCACGCGCTCCAGCTTGTAGAGCGTCAGGTTGATGCGGTGATCGGTGACGCGCCCTTGCGGGAAGTTGTAGGTGCGGATGCGCTCCGACCGGTCGCCGCTGCCGACCTGGCTGCGCCGGTCGGCGGCCCGCTCCGCCGCCAAGAGGCTGCGCTCGCGCTCATAGAGGCGGGCGCGGAGGATCTTCATCGCCTTGGCCCGGTTCTTATGCTGGGACTTCTCGTCCTGCTGGGTGACCACGATGCCGGAGGGCATATGGGTGATGCGCACCGCGCTTTCCGTGCGGTTGACGTGCTGCCCGCCGGCCCCGGACGCGCGGTAGACATCGACGCGCAGGTCCGCCTCGTCGATGGCGACGTCCACCTCCTCCGCCTCCGGCAGCACCGCCACGGTGGCGGCGGAGGTGTGGATGCGGCCTTGCGCCTCCGTCGCCGGGACGCGTTGGACGCGGTGCACGCCGCTTTCGAATTTCAGCCGGGCGAAGACGTTGCGGCCGCGGACATTGGCGATCGCCTCCTTGACGCCGCCGATGCCGGTCTCGCTGGCATCCATGACCTCCAGGTTCCAGCCCTGGCGGTCGGCATAGCGCTGATACATGCCCAGAAGATCCTGGGCGAACAGCGCCGCCTCGTCGCCGCCGGTGCCGGCGCGGATCTCCAGGATGGCGTTGCGCTCGTCGGCCTCGTCGCGCGGCAGCAGCATGACCTCCACACGGCGCTGCACCGCCGGCAACCGGCCCTTCAGGTCGTGGTACTCAGCCTCCGCCAGCGCCCGCATCTCCGCGTCGCCGTCGGGGTCGTCCTTCAGCACGGACAGGTCGTCCAGCTCGCGCCGCATCGCGTCGAGCGTCTCGATCTCCCGGGCGATCGGCTCCAGATCGGAATACTCTTTCGACCGCGCCGCCAACTCCGCCGGCGTCAGGTCGCCCGAGGCGAGGATGTCGCGCAGTTCCGCGAACCGCGCCAGCATCCGCGCCAGGCTGTCGTCCAGACTCACCTAAACCGTACGCCCCCGATCGTTCGACACCGGTCGCTCAGCGCCGCTCAGGCGGCCGCGTCGGTCTCCCCGGCCGCCTTCGCGGCCTCGATCTCCGCCGCCTTCGCCTCGACCATCCGCACTAGGTGGTCGACGATGTCCTCATCCTGCAGCCGGTGATGCGGCACGCCGGCGACATAGACCTGATGCACGCCCTTGCCGCCGCCGGTCAGGCCGAGATCGGTCATGGTCGCTTCGCCGGGGCCGTTGACGACGCAGCCGATCACCGACAGCGTCATCGGCGTGGTGATGTGGGCCAGCCGGTCTTCCAGGCGTTGGACCGTGTCGATCACCTCGAACTGCTGGCGGGCGCAGGACGGGCAGGAGATCACATTGACCCCGCGATGGCGCAGGTTCAGCGCCTTCAGCATCTCGAAGCCGACCTTGATCTCTTCCACCGGGTCGGCCGACAGCGACACGCGGATGGTGTCGCCGATGCCCGACCACAGCAGCATGCCGAGACCGATCGAACTCTTCACCGTGCCGGTGCGCAGGCCGCCGGCCTCGGTGACGCCGATATGCATTGGATAGTCGCAGGCCTCCGCCAGCGCCTGATAGGCGGCCACCGCCAGGAACACATCCGACGCCTTCACGCTGATCTTGAACTCGAAGAAGTCGTGGTCTTCGAGGATCCGGGCATGGTTCAGCGCGCTTTCGACCATGGCTTCCGGGCAGGGCTCGCCATAGCGCTCCAACAGGTCGCGCTCCAGGCTGCCGGCATTGACGCCGATGCGCATGGCGCAGCCATTGTCCTTCGCCGCGCGCACCACCTCCGCCACCCGGTCCGACGAGCCGATATTGCCGGGATTGATGCGCAGGCAGGCCGCGCCGGCCTCCGCCGCCTCGATGCCGCGGCGGTAGTGGAAATGGATGTCGGCGACGATCGGCACCGTGACTTCCGGGACGATCTCCTTCAGCGCGCGGGTCGAGGCCTCGTCGGGACAGGACACCCGCACGATGTCGGCGCCGGCGACCTCCAGATCGCGAATCTGGCGGATGGTCGCCGCGACGTCGGTGGTCAGCGTGTTGGTCATCGACTGCACGCTGATCGGCGCGTCGCCGCCGACGGCGACCTTCCCGACATGGATCTTGCGGCACGAACGGCGGTGGATCTCGCGATATGGGCGCAGACTCATGGGCTTGGGACCAATCCTGCTGGCTGTCGCGGACGGTTGAGGACAGTCGCGCCGACCCCCTCGCCCGGCGACCACCGTCCTGACGCCCCGTTATATGGGATGAAGGGTGCGCCGCGGAAGCCCAAGTCCCGCAATCGGCGCGGGCGCAATCGACGCGGGCGGCGGCCGTGGCGGCCGTGAAAGAGACCGCCCCCGGCTACGGCCGGCCGGCGGTCAGCGCGCCGACATCGAGGCTGATATCCCGGCGGACCTCGCCGCTGCTGCCCAGCGACGGCAGGCGTCGGCCGTCGATCTCCACGGCGAGTGCACCGGCATTGCCGGTGTCGAGCCGCAAACCGTCGCCGGCCGGCACCGCATAGCGTTCGCCGGGCTGCAGCACGCGCGTCATCACAAGCTGACCGTCGCCATCCCGGATCTGCACCCAACTCATGCCGGTGGCCAGCAGGACGACTTGCGGGTCGTCGACCACCACGGCCGGTGCCGCCAGAGCCGATGACGGGCTCGACGCGGGCGCCGATACGTCGCTCGGCACATCCGCCGGCGCCGTATCCGGGCGGGCGGCGACCGGAACGGCGACCGGATCCGCCGTGTCGGCCCCCGGCGCATCCTCGGCCAGCCGATAGGACGCGGGCGTGTCGCGGCGGATCGCCGTCAGCCGGTCGGCCATCGATTCCGGCGCCGCCGCGTCGACACCGTTCGACGCCTCATCCGACGCCGCCGCCAGCGGCGCATCGGCCGCCACCGGCGCTTGCGTTGCCACCGGCGCTTGCGTTGCCACCGGGTCGCCGGCGGCAGTCCCGTCGCCATCGCCATCCCCAGCGACGACAGGCGCGCTCGCAGGCGCGTCCGGCGCGCCGGCCGGGACCGTCTCCGCGTCCGGCGACAGCCAGGCGGTCCAGCGCTCCGGGATCTCCGGCACCAGATCGGTCAGCGCGCGATCGGCGGAGGTGGCGTAGTACCAGCCGCCATAGGCGAGGCCGCCGAGGATCAACGCGATCATTACCAGCGCCGCGCCGGGCATGCGGCCATCGGGTTCGGGTTCCGGAAAGACCAGCTTGGTCCGCCGGCTGGCGCCGGTCTCCTCCGCCTTGTAGCGGGCGAGCAGCGCGTCGGTGTCGAGCTGCAACAGCTCGCCATAGCTGCGGATGAACCCGGTCGCATAGGTCGGTCCCGGGAGGTCCTGGAACCGGCCGTCCTCGATCGCCGCCAGATAGCCCAGGCGGATCCGCAACAGGCTCGCGACCTCCGACAGGTCGTAGCCGACCTGCTCCCGCCGATCGCGCAGCACATGGCCGACCGAGGCGCCCGCCATCAGGTCCGCTGCGGACACCGGGGGCACCGCCGGTGTCGGCGCGATAGCGGGATCCGCCGTCGCGTGACGGTCGGCGCCGGGGAAGTCCGCCGTCAGGGGCCGGTCGTCCCAATAGCCGCCGTGATCGGTGGCCGGCAGCGGGGTGTCGTCGACGGGATAGCCGCGCTCGGCGGCGGAGGGGGCGCGGTCGTCGATCATCGGGGCAGCGTCGGCATAAGCGAAGTTGCGGAAATCCGAGGCGCGCTGGCCGGCCACCTGGCTTGAAGCCCTGTCCGGCGAAGGATACACGCGATCTTGGAGCCCGTCA
Organism: Alphaproteobacteria bacterium; assembly: GCA_028284045.1. Lineage (GTDB taxonomy): Bacteria > Pseudomonadota > Alphaproteobacteria > DSM-16000 > Inquilinaceae > JANQSN01. Next base: position 6,514 of record JANQSN010000055.1, read on the forward strand.
TGCGGCGACGGGGCTGCGGCAAACCCGGGCATCGTCCCGCGCTGCGGCGGGTCGCCGCATGGCGGCAAAGCGGACGCCACATCCCCCGGATGGTCGGCCCCCGGATGGTCGGCCCCCGGATGGTCGGCCCTCGGATGGTCGGCGGGGTCCGGCCACGGGTCGAGCGAATCACCGGCCGAATCACTGGCGTCGAGACCACCGGCGGCAACGGCACGCGGCTGCGGTCGACTACGCCGTCCGCCACCGAATACTTCCATGAACCTCTGCCTGCCGTGCGCCATGACGCTCGCTTCACCTCGTCGACCGGCAAGGACTGCCTCAGTGCGAATGTCTACCGTTCACTGCGCGATCGAAGAGTTCCCTTGATCCGGCGGTGACGAGACGATCGTTCCGGATCGACCGCCGCCCCGCCATCGCCTTCCCGACGACCACCGCGGCGAGACCCGGCACGAGATCGCACCGCACACGCATCGACCGCGACTAACCTCAAATCCTCGGGACCATATCGTTTCGATCCCGATCTTCTCTTTGTAATCAATATCGTGGAGCACATCAAACAAACAAATTCTTAACCAATCTCTAAACAGGAATTCCATGATCGACGGCAAATGCGCGCAGCCGGTCGCGCACGCTGTGATGCGGCAGATCGATCAGCGATTCGACATAGTCGGCCACCGCCGACAAGCGCATCGACCGGATGGTGGCGCGCACCTCGCCGACCGCCTCCGCGGTCATCGATAGCCGCCGAAAGCCCAAGCCAACCAAGGCCATGGCCGCCAAGGGCTCACCCGCCAGCTCGCCGCACAGGCTGACCGGCACCTCCGCCGCGCCGGCATCCTCCACGACCTGCTTCAACAGCTTCAACACCGGCGGCGACAGGGCGTCGTAGCGCTGCGACAGCCGCGGGCTGCCGCGGTCGCAGGCGAAGATGTACTGCAACAGATCGTTCGACCCGACCGAGACGAAGTCGACTCGCCGCAAGAGCGCCGGCAATTGCCACAGCAGCGCCGGCACCTCCAGCATCACGCCAACCGACAGCCGGGCCGGCAGCGGCCCGCCATTGCGCGCGGCACGGGCTAGCTCTCCGTCGATCAGTCGACGCCCGGCCTCGAACTCCGCCACTTCGGTGACCAGCGGGAACATCAAGGACAGCGGGCGCCCGTCGGCCGCCTGGATCAGCGCCCGGATCTGCAGGCGCAACAGCGCCGGCCGGTCGAGACCGATGCGGATCGCCCGCCAGCCCAGCGCCGGATTGTCCGCCGGCAGCCCGCGGAAATACGGCAGCACCTTGTCGCCGCCGATATCCAGCGTGCGGAACACCACCGGCCGGCCGTCGGCCCGGTCGAGGACCGCCCTGTAGGTGCGCGTCTGCTCCTCCGCGTCCGGGAAGGACGACCGCACCATGAACGGGATCTCGGTCCGGTAGAGGCCGATGCCGTCGGCGCCGACGGCATGGAGCTGCGGCAGATCGGCCAACAGCCCCGCATTGATGTCCAGCGACACCGCCGTGCCGTCGCCCGTCACCGCCGGCAGGCGGGCGTCGGCCACCCGGGCGCGTCGGCGTTCCGCCCGGCGGCGCAGGGTCTCCGCGAAGGTCTCCACCACGTCGTCGGCCGGCCGCACGATCACTTGCGCGTTGTCGGCGTCGACGATCACGGTATCGAACGGCTCGATGCGCGCCATGGCGTGGCTGCAGGCGCCGATCATCGGGATGCCCAACGCGCGGGACAGGATGGCGACATGGCTGGTAGCCGAGCCATCCTCCAGCACCACGCCGCGCAGGCGGGACTGGTCGTAGTCCAGCAGTTCCGCCGGCCCGATGGTCCGGCCGATCAGCACGGCATTCTCCGGCAGCGTCCCGCCGGTCACCGTCTCGTGGCCCGCCAGGTGCATCTTCAAACGCACCGTCAGGTCGTCGAAATCGTGCAGCCGCTCGCGCAAGTACCGGTCGGCGGCGTTCTCCAGGCGGGCATGCATGTCCAGGCGCACCCGCTCCACCGCGCTTTCCGCGGTCAGCCCGCTGCGCACCGCCTCACCTAGCCGCTTCTGCCAGCCGCGGTCGCGCGCGAACATCCGGTAGGTTTCCAGGATGTCGCGGCTCTCGGGATTGGCGGACAGCGCCGGGTCATCGAGCAGCCGCTCCAGCCCGTCCTGCATGGCGTCCATGGCGGCGTAGAGCCGGTCGATCTCGTGGCTCGGATCGTCGGCCAGCACCTGCCGGTCGGCCAGCACCGGGCGGTGCAGCACCGCCGTGCCGATGGCGACGCCGCCATGCACGCTGCGCCCGACCAGACGCGCCGGCAGCAGGCTGCCCGGCTGCTCCGTCTCCACGTCGCCGGGGCGGACCGGTGGGCGGTGGCTGCCGGCGATGGTCTCGGCGACCACCATGGCGACGGTCTGCAGCGTCTCGACCTCGTCCTCGCTGTGGTCGCGGCGCTGGCGGTGCTGGATCACCAGCACGCCCCGCACCACGCCGCCGCGCAGGATCGGCACGCCCATCAGCGACTGATAGGGATCCTCGCCGGTCTCCGGCCGGTAGACGAAGCCCGGATGCTCCGGCGCGTTGGCGATGGCGAGCGGCCGCCCCGAATCGCCGATCTGCCCGACCAGGCCTTGGCCCATGCGCAGCCGGGTGCGGTGCACGGCGGCCGGGTTGAGGCCGACGGTGGCGTACAGCTCCAGCACGTCGCCGGGGCGCAGCACGTAGCACGAGCACACATCGGCCAGCATCTCCGCGCTGACCACCCGGACGATCTTGTCCAGCCGCGCCTGCAGGCCGTCCGACCCGGCCATGATGTCGCGCAGCCGGGCGAGCAGGCGCCTCGTACTGCTCGGCGCGCCCGGTTCGGCGAGAGGACCGGCCGAGGCCGGATCCGCCGCCTCGGTCATCCGTCGGCGTCCAGGCCGTAGGCGGTGTGCAGGGCCCGCACGGCCAGTTCCAGATACTTCTCCGCCACCAGCACGCTGATCTTGATCTCCGAGGTGGAGATGACCTGGATGTTGATGCCGTTCTCCGACAGGGCGGAGAACATCCGCTTGGCGACGCCGGCATGGCTGCGCATGCCGACGCCGATGACCGAGACCTTGACGACGTCGGCGTCGGGCACCAGCGCGCGGAAACCCAGCGCGCTGCGGCGATCCTCAAGCAGCCCGACGGCGCGGTCGAGATCGCCCCGCGTCACCGTGAAGGTCATGTCGGTGGCCCGCCCGTCCTCCGACACGTTCTGGACGATCATGTCGACATTGATCTCGTGGTCGGCCAGCGGCCCGAAGACCGCCGCGGCGATGCCCGGGCGGTCCGGCACCTCCAGCACCGTGATCTTCGCCTCGTCGCGGCTGTAGGCGATGCCGCTTACGATCTCCTGTTCCACGATCTCGTCCTCGTCGACCACATAGGTGCCGGGCGCGCCGGAGAAGCTCGACAGCACCTGAACGCGGACCCGCTGCTTCATCGCCAGCTCGACCGACCGGGTCTGTAGCACCTTGGCCCCGAGGGACGCCATCTCCAGCATCTCCTCATAGGTCACCTTGGCGAGCTTGCGCGCGGCCCGCACGATCCGCGGATCGGCGGTGTAGACGCCATCGACATCGGTATAGATGTCGCAGCGGTCGGCCGCCAGCGCGGCGGCGAGCGCCACGGCGGAGGTGTCCGACCCGCCCCGACCGAGCGTCGCGATGCGGTTGCGCGGCGTCAGCCCCTGGAAGCCGGCGACCACGGCGACCTCCCCGTCGGCGAGGCGGCGGCGCAGCTCGTCTGGCGCGATGGCGACGATGCGGGCACGGCCGTGCACCTCGTCGGTTTCCACCGGGATCTGCCAGCCCAGCCAGGACCGCGCCGGCACGCCCATGTCCTGCAGGGCCATGGCGAGCAGGCCGGTCGACACCTGCTCGCCGGTCGACACGATGCTGTCGAACTCGCGGGCGTCGTGGAACGGCGCCATGGACTGGCACAGGCCGACCAGCCGATCGGTCTCGCCGGCCATGGCGCTGACCACCACGGCGACCTCGTTGCCGCGGTCGACCTCCGCCTTCACGCGGCCGGCGACGTGGCGGATCCGCTCGATCGAGCCGACCGAGGTCCCGCCGAATTTCTGCACGATGCGCGCCATGACCAGCCGCTGGTGTCCTTGGGAGCGTTTGAGAGACCGAAACCCGTGCGGTCGCGAGCCACACGTTGCGCCCCGCGAAGCGCTGGCGGACCGGGCGATGGAAAACGGGGGCGGTGGTTGCCCTGGAACCGACCGGTATCCATACTCTCACGGCCCCGTTAACCGCAACCGATCGGCCCCGACCCCTGATGTCCGCCGCGCGTTCCGCCGCCGTCCCCGCCCAGCCCGAGCCCGAAGCGCCCGCCGGCGCCAGTCTGGACCCGGCCGATGTCGCCCGATTCGCCGCCCTGGCGGAGGAGTGGTGGGACCCCGACGGCCCCTTCGCACCGCTGCACGCGATGAACCCGTTGCGGGTGGGCTATGCGCGCGACCGGATCGCCGAGGCGCAAGGCCGCGATGTCGGCGGCCCGCGCTGCCTGGCCGGTCTCGACGTCGCCGACATCGCCTGCGGCGGCGGCCTGTCCAGCGAGCCGATGGCGCGGCTGGGCGCCCAGGTCACCGCCATCGATGCCGCCGCCGAGGGCATCGCGATCGCCCGCCTGCATGGCGAGCAGCACGGCCTGGACATCGACTACCGGGCGATGACGGCGGAGGCACTAGCCGCGGAGGGGCGGCAGTTCGACGCGGTGATCGCCTTCGAGATCGTCGAGCATGTCGCCGATGTCGACAGCTTCCTGGGCAGCCTGGTGCGGCTCGCCCGGCCCGGCGCACCGATCGTGATGAGCACGCTGAACCGCACGGTTCGGTCGCTGGCGCTCGGCATCGTCGCGGCGGAATACGTGCTGGGGCTGGTGCCGCGGGGCACCCATTCCTGGCGGCAGTTCCGCAAGCCGCGGGAGCTGGCCGCCGGCTTCCGCCGCCACGGCGCCCGCGTCGTCGACGTGCGTGGCATGGTCTTCGACCCGCTGAAGCGGACCTGGCGGGCGTCGAACCGGGATCTCGCGATCAACTACCTGCTGACCGCCGTCGCGGATTGATATCGGCGAGCCACTGACATGGCTCGCACCATTTTCCTCAGTCGCCGGCGGGCCCATGCGGGCCCTTGGCTTTCGCGCCCACTGGGGCGCGGCGCCTCAATGGCGCAGGCCAACGAGCCGATGAATGGCTTCATCGGCTCGTTGGTATAAGATCGGCGTATGTCTGGCCCTATTGCCGGTCCGACGGGATCCAGGGCAGGCGGCCGAAGGCGATGCCCTCGTCGGCCAGGGCCTCCGCCTCCTGCTCGCTGGTCTCGCCGCGGATGCTGCGGGCGTCCACCTCGCCGTAATGGATGCGCCGCGCCTCTTCCGCGAAGCGCGGACCGACATCGTCGGTCACCGCCTCGACACGCCGGCACAGTGCGGCGAGGCGGCGCCAAGCCTCGGCCGCCGGGCCGCTCGGTAGCGCAGGACCCGCGGCGGTGGGGGCCGGCACGGCGGCGTCGGCCGCGCCGCTGGGCGCCCGCTGGCCATCGTCCTGCGGGACGGCGTCCCGGGGCGCGTCCATGCCGCGGTGGCGGGCGATGCGCGGCGCCATCGGCGCCTTGCGGATCTCTCTGTCCCCGCAGATCGGGCAGGCGATCACCCGGTCGCGCGCCTGGGCGTCATAGGCATCGCCACTGGGAAACCACGCCTCGAAGGCATGATCGTTCGAACAGACGAGCGTGAAGACGATCAAGGCAAAGACGATCCGGTAGACGCTCGGGTCAGGAGGCCAGGGCCTGGGCGCCGTCGGCCGCGGCGAAATCGCGATCGTGGCTGAGCGCCGGCACCGCGTGGCGCGCCCGGTCGACCGCCGCGAGGTCGAGATCCGCGACGACGAAACCGGGCGCCGTCCCCGCATCGGCCAGCACCTCGCCCCACGGGGCGACGATCAGCGAATGGCCGAAGGTGCGCCGGCCGCCGTCATGCACGCCGGTCTGGGCCGGCGCCAACACGAAGGCGCCGGTCTCCACCGCCCGCGCGCGCAACAGCAGGTGCCAATGCGCTTCGCCGGTCTGCTGGGTGAAAGCCGCCGGCACGGTCAGCAGCCGCGCCCCGGCCTGTGCCAGCGCGCGGTAGAGATAGGCGAAGCGTAGGTCGTAGCAGACGGTCAGGCCGACCGGCGCCCAGGGTGTGGGCACCACCACCGCGCGGTCGCCGGGCCGGAAGGTCTCGCTCTCGCGATAGCGCTCGCCGCCGGGCAGGTCGACGTCGAACATGTGGATCTTGTCGTAGCGCGCGGCCACCGCGCCGTCGGGCCCGATCAGGAAGCTGCGATTGGCCGCCTGGGTCTCGTCCAGCCGGATGGTCAGCGAGCCGGCCAACAGCCACGCGCCGGTCTCCGCCGCCAGGGCGCGGAACGCCGCCAGCGCCGGGTGATCGGCCTCCGCCCGGGCGTTGGCGAGGATCCGCTCGCGCCCCTGGATCACCATTGAGACGTTTTCCGGCAGGGCGATCAGGTCCGCGCCGGCATCGCGCGCCCGGCGCACGCCGTCGGCCGCCGCGGCGATATTGGCCGCCATGTCGATGCCGGCGTTGACTTGGATGCAGGCGGCCTTGAGCCGCCCGGCACCCGGCGCCTCACCCGGCCCCCCACCCGGCACGGTCACGCCGCACCGGCGAGCAGCGGGTCGAGGCGGCCGGCGCGCTCCAGCGCCTGCAGGTCGTCATTGCCGCCGACATGGGTATCGCCGATGAAGATCTGCGGCACCGTGTGCCGGCCGTTCGCCCGGCGCAGCATCTCCGCCCGGCGGTCGGGCTCGGCCACCAGGTCGATCTCCTCGAACGCGATGCCTTTGCGCTTCAGCAGCTTCTTGGCCATGAAGCAATAGGGGCAGAACGGCGTCGAGTAGACCGTCACCTCTGGTGTCTCACGCATCGGTCCCAACCTCTTGGAGAAAGCCTGGCTGCCCCTGAACCCGTGGATATGGTCGCCCGGCGCGCCGAATCCCAGGCCCGTCGGCGCGGGTGCGCCTCAGAACAGGCGTTCGGCGTCCTCCGTGCCGAGAATCGGCATATGCTCGTTCAACATCTGGCGCAAGGCGGTGCGCCCCAGCACCTTGCGCTGGGCGTCGGGCGGCAGATCGGTCAGGCTGATCACGTTGCGCTCCATCAGCGCGCCGAGCAGGTCTTCCAGAACCCGGATGAAATCCAGGTCCGCGCGCATGAAGGCGCGGTGCTGTTCTTCCGGCGTGCCGCCGACGCTTTCCAGATAGGCCAGCAACTCTGTGTCGTCGCCGGACACCTCATGGGTCTGCCCGCCGCTCGGGCGGTCGAACACCCCCATGATGCGGCCGTCCTGGTCGCGCAAGACATGTGGCATGGCTGGTGGCTCCCGTCGCCGGGGGTCAGGAGGGCGGACCGGCCCCGGCCCGCAAGCGGGCGCGAACGGCAGCGGCCGGCCGTATTGTGAGGCGACCGGACGGCCCCCGGCAATGCGAAAACCGCAACAGACCGCGGGGGATCATGCGCCGTCCCCGCCGGGCAGGACGCGCGCCAGCGTGACCACATGGACCGCGGTGGCCCCGGCGGCTAGCAGCGTCTCCGCACAGGCCGCCATCGTGGCGCCGCTGGTCATCACGTCGTCGACCAGCACGAGGCGCCGGTCGGCGATCGCGGCGTGGCGGCGCGGTGGGACGGCGAAGGCGTCGGCGACATTGGCGTACCGCGCCGCGCGGTCGCGGTTGGCCTGGCTGGGCGTGGCGCGGCGCCGCACCAGCGCATCGACCGATACCGGCGGGCCGCCGGCACGGTGCAGCGCTTGGGCGATCACCGCCGCCTGATTGTAGCGCCGGTGCACCAGGCGGCGGTAATGCAGCGGCACCGGCACCAGCAGGTCCGCCCCGGCCAGTTCCGCTGCCGCGGCCTGGGCGATCCAGGCGGCGAAGACCGGCGCCGCCAGGGTCCGGTCGCCATGCTTGAAGCCGAGGACCAAGGGCCGCGCCGCCGCGTCGTAGGCCAGCGCGGCGCGCGCCGAGGCCCAGACCGGCGGCCGGGCGCTGCAGCCGTCGCACACCGCCGCCGCGCCGGGGTCGAAGTCGAAGGGCAGCCCGCAGATCCGGCACCACGGCGGCGCCAGGAAGCGCAAGCCCCCCCAGCACCGCGCGCACACGCCGGCGGACCCGCTGACCTCCTCCCCGCAGGCCAGGCAACGCGGCGGCAAGGCGGCATCGACCAGCCGCCGCCCCCATACCGCGGCGGCCGACCGGAGCGTGTCGCCAAGGCCCTGCCCGTCCATCCGCGCAGCCTGACGGTGCGGCCGATGCGACCGCAAGCGATTTCGCCTGCAAAGGGTGCGCCACGGCGCTAGCCGCCCGGGGATTGAGTGGGCTAAAACCCCGTCCACCGGACAACCGCGAAAGGCCCCGAGCGTAATGGCATCCTATCAGTACGTCTTCGTCATGAAGGGCCTGACCAAGGCCTATCCCGGCGGTAAGAAGGTGCTGGACGGCATCACGCTGTCCTTCCTGCCGGGGGCGAAGATCGGCGTGCTCGGGCCCAACGGCGCCGGCAAGTCGACGCTGATGCGGATCATGGGCGGCCTGGACGGCGAGTTCACCGGCGAAGCCTGGGCGGCGGAAGGCGCCAAGGTCGGCTATCTCTCGCAGGAGCCGGAACTCGACCCCGCACTGACCGTGCAGCAGAACGTCATGCAGGGTCTGGCGATCCTTGACGTCGTTCACCGCTTCGAGGCGATCAGCCTGAAGCTGGGCGAGGTCACCGACCCCGACGAGATGACCGCCCTGATCGACGAGCAGGCGCATCTGCAGGAGCAGATCGACGCCGCCGACGCCTGGGACCTCGACCGCACCGCGGAGATCGCCATGGACGCGCTGCGCTGCCCGCCCGGCGACGGCGCGGTCACGCATCTGTCCGGCGGGGAGCGGCGCCGTGTCGCACTCTGCCGCTTGCTTCTGTCCAAGCCCGACCTGCTGCTGCTCGACGAGCCGACCAACCATCTCGACGCGGAGAGCGTCGCCTGGCTGGAACGCCACCTGGCGGACTACAAGGGCACGGTCGTGATGGTCACCCACGACCGCTACTTCCTGGACAATGTCACCGGCTGGATCCTGGAACTCGACCGCGGCCGTGGCATTCCGTACGAGGGCAACTACTCCGCCTACCTGACCCAGAAGCAAAAACGCCTATCGCAGGAGGCGAAACAGGAGCAGTCGCGCCAGAAGACGTTGGCGGAAGAGCTGGAATGGGTGCGTGCCGGGGCGCGCGGCCGCCAGGCCAAGGCCAAGGCCCGCCTGAAGGCGTATGAGGAACTGTTGGCCGCCTCCCAGGATCAGGCGCCTGGCTCGGCCCAGATCATGATCCCGACGCCGCCGCGCCTGGGCGACCTGGTGATCGAGGCGGAGGAGGTCCGCAAGGGCTTCGGCGAGGTGCTGCTGGTCGACGGGCTGTCCTTCCAGCTTCCGCGCGGCGGCATCGTCGGCATCATCGGCCCCAACGGTGCCGGCAAGACGACCCTGTTCCGCCTGCTGACGGGGCAGGAGACGCCGGACGGCGGCGCCGTGCGCATCGGCGACACGACGGTCTTGGGCTATGTCGACCAGAGCCGCGACAGCCTCGACGGCAAGAAGACGGTGTGGGAGGAGATTGCCGACGGCCTCGACGAGATCGACCTCGGCAAGCGCAAGATGCCCAGCCGCGCCTATGTCGGCGCCTTCAACTTCAAGGGGGGCGACCAGCAGAAGAAGGTGGGCCAGCTCTCCGGCGGCGAGCGCAACCGGGTGCATCTCGCCAAGATGCTGAAGTCGGGCGCCAATGTGCTGCTGCTGGACGAGCCGACCAACGATCTCGACGTCGACACGCTGCGGGCGCTGGAGGAGGCGTTGCTCAGCTTCCCGGGCTGTGCGGTGGTGATCAGCCACGATCGCTGGTTCCTCGATCGCATCGCCACGCATATTCTGGCCTTCGAGGGCGACAGCCAGGTCGTCTGGTTCACCGGCAACTACGAGGAATACGAGGCCGACCGCCACCGCCGGCTGGGCACCGAGGCCGATCAGCCCCACCGCATCAAGTACAAGCCGCTCACCCGCTGACCGCCAACCCGCTGACCACCGCTTCCCCTCCCCCGATCTTCTCCCCTCCTCCGGACGCCCGCGCCCGCGTTCGGCCCCGACCCGCTACCGGCCGGAGCCGCCGATGGAAGCTGCACTCAACAATCTGATCTCGCCGATGATCCTGGCCTTCGGGCTCGGCGTGCTGGCCGGCATCTTCCGGTCGGACCTGGAGATCCCCGACAGCGTCGCCAAGGGGCTGTCGATCTATCTGATGCTGGCGATCGGCCTGAAGGGCGGCGCCGGTCTGGCGGAAACGCCGTCGGTTCTGGAGGCCGTGCCCGGGCTGATCGCCGCCCTCCTGCTCAGCTTCTTCATGCCGTTTATCGCGTTTGCGCTGTTGAAGCTGATGAGCGGCCTGAAGGCGGTCGACCGGGCCGCGGTGGCGGCCCACTACGGCTCCGTCTCCGTCGTCACCTTCGCCACGGGGGCGGAGTTTCTGCGCAGCCTCGGCGTCGACTCCGAAGGCTATGTCGTGGCGATGCTGGCGTTGATGGAGACGCCGGCCATCGTCACCGGCCTGCTGCTGGCCCGCTGGGCGGCGGAGGAAGCCGCTGCGGGCGAGAAGGCCCGCGGCCGGCTGATCGAGCCGGACGTGCTGCGCGAGGTGCTGCTGAACGGGTCCATCGTGCTGCTGGTCGGCGGGTTCCTGATCGGCTGGGCGACGGGCCCGGCGGGTCTGGAAGCCGTTGGGCCGCTGTTCATCGACCCGTTCCAGGGCGTGTTGTGCCTCTTCCTGCTCGACATGGGGCTGTTGGTCGCCCGCCGCTTCGCCGGATTCCAGGTGCTGCGTCCGCCCTTGATCGCCTTCGGGCTGATCATGCCGGTGATCGGCGCGGCGCTGGGGCTGGCGACCGGGCTCTTGCTCGGCTTGTCGGTGGGCGGGGTGACGCTGGTGATGGTACTGGCGGCCAGCGCCTCCTACATCGCTGTGCCGGCCGCCATGCGCATGGCGCTGCCACAGGCCGACCCGTCGGTCTATGTCTCGCTGTCGCTGGGCGTTACGTTTCCCTTCAACATCATCGTCGGCGTGCCGATCTATTACTGGCTGGCCAACCGCTTGGCCGGCGCCTGAGGAGGGACAGCACCATGCAGACCCATCCGAAGAAGAAGGTCGAGGTGATCGTCGAGATCGCGCTCGCCAAACGCTTGCAGGAGACCATCGAGGCCCTGGGCGCCAAGGGCTATTCCGTGATCCCCAACCTGCGCGGCAAGGGCAAATGGGGAAAGCGCGCCAATACCGGCGTATTCGGCGTCTTCGAGAACGTGATGATCGTGGTGATCACCGGCGAGGAGACCGCCCACAAGATCCTCCAAGCCGTCCGCGAGCTGACCGAAGGCGGCATCGGCATCGCCTATATCTCCGACGTGGAGGTGATGCGCGAAGAGCGTTTTTAGGCGGGGCCGTTGCATGACGGTCCGGCGCATCGTCGCCAACATCGCTGCGGCGGACCCGGCGCGCGCCCGCACCTTCTACGCGGACGTGCTGGGTCTGGCCGTGGTGATGGACCAGGGCTGGATCGTGACGCTGGCCGCGGCGGACACAGCGGCGCCGCCGCAGGTCAGCATCGCCAGCGAAGGCGGCGCCGGCACCGCGGTGCCGGACCTGTCGATCGAGGTCGACGACGTCGATGACGTCTTCCGGCGCGCGGTCGCCGCCGGGTTCGAGATCGTCCGCCCCGTCACCGACGAGCCGTGGGGCGTGCGCCGCTTCTACGTCCGCGATCCCTTCGGCAAGACCGTGAACATCCTCGCCCATCGCCGGGCGGACTAGGCTGAATCGGCATTCATCGCCGCCGCTCGTTTAAGCCCTCCCCCTTGATGGGGGAGGGTTGGGTGGGGGTGCTCCTCGTCGGTGGAGAAGCCGTATCAAGAAGCGCCTTTCGACGGCGCCATTCGATGGGCACGGAGGTTGCGGCGCGAGATGGGCGCCTCGCAGGTGCTGATCTCGTGCGGCGGCATCACCCCCACCCTGACCCTCCCCCATCAAGGGGGAGGGAAGTCCTGAATGTCGATTGATCCCAACCGGCGGTCAGATCAGCGACCACAGCGCCTCCGCCCGCGGCCCGATCCGTGTGTCCAGGCGGTAGACGCGGATCTCCAAGGGGATCTCCCAGCCGCTGCCCGCGCGGGTCAGCTCGCCGGCCGCCACCTCGCTCTCGATGCTCTCCGGCGTCAGCCAGCCGATGCCGTGGCCTTCCTTGACCAGCGAGCGCAGGTTGATGGTGCTGGCGACCTCGAAGATCCGGTCGAGATGGATGCTCCAGCGCGCCTGGGCCCGGTCGAGCAGCTCGCCCAGGAACGATCCGTCGGTGCGCGAGATATAGGGCACGGGCTCGCTCTGTCCCGGCTCCACCGGAAACCGCGGCCGGCCGGCGTCGTCGGTGGCGCAGACCGGGTAGAGCGCGGAGGTGCCCACCTGTTTCCAGATCAGGCCGGAGACGTCGACGGCCGGCGCATCCTCGCGGCTGGCATAGCTCAGAAAATAGTCGACGGTGCGGTTGTGCAGCGCCTCGAAATGCTCCGCGAACCGGGGGAAATGCTCGATGCGCACGCGCAGGTCGGGCTGCTTCTCCCTCAGTGTGGTGATCCATTTGGGGAAGAAGGCGTGGGACAGCGTCGTCGCGGCGGCGAACACCACCTTGTCCGGCGCGCTGCCCACCAGGTCGTGCACCTCGCTGCGCGCCTCGGCCAGCGAGGCGGAGATGGCGCGGGCGCGGTCCAGGAACACCAGTCCGGCGGCCGTGAACGCGACCGGGTGCGCGTGCCGCTCGACCAGCGGCGCCCCCACCCAGTCCTCCAGGCTGCGGATGCGCTTCGACAGCGTCGGCTGCGTGACCTGCCGCCGGCGCGCGGCCTTGGCGAAGCCGCCCGTCGCGTGCAGCGCAACCAAGTCGTCCAGAAGCTTCAGATCCATGGGACCTCCGGGCCCACCGGCAACGGTCGGCCACCCTGCGCCTCTATCAGCATAATTATATTCCAATTTTGAATAACGCAAAGCCGTCGCGCGATTGTCATACTCGCCTCAGCATTGCGCTGATCGAGGCATCGCTTTGTCCAGTAAAAAACAAGAAATCCCGGAAAATGAATCGCCGCTGAACCTGCTGTGCGGCCATATTTCGCGGGCGCTCGACCAAGAATTACCGGACGACGTGGTCGAGAAGGCGAAACATCACACGCTCGATACCTTCGCCGCCATGATCTCCGGCAGCGATCTGCCGGTCGGCCGGCTGGCACTCTCCTACGCCGACACGCAAGGCGGCGCGCCCCAGGCCAGTGTCGTCGGCCGGCCGGGGCTGACCGCCGCGACGCTCGCCGCCCAGACCAATGCGATGCTGGCCCATGCCGACGAGACCGACGACAGCCATCCGGCCAGCATCGGCCATCCCGGCTGCGCGGTGGTGCCGGCAGCACTGGCGGCGGCGGAATTGGCCGGCGCATCGGGACAGGCGTTCCTGCGCGCGGTCGTGCTCGGCTACGACATCTATGCGCGGACCAATCTCGCGCTGGGGCCGCGGCACATCTACAAGGCCGGGCGCGGTCCCTATTCCATCGGCGGGGCCTGGGGGGCGGCGGCGGCGGCCGGCGCGCTGATCGGCCTGCCGGCCGACCGGCTGCCCTTCCTGATCTCCAACATCGCCCAGCAGACATCGGGCATCGCCACCTGGATGCGCGATGCCGACCATGCCGAAAAGGCCTTCCACTTCGCCGGCATGCCGGCCCGCAACGGCCTCAGCGCGGCGACCATGGTGGCGCATGGCTTCACCGGCGTGGACGACGTGCTGGCGGGGCGGGGCAACTTCCTCGACGCCTTCTCCACCGAGGCCCAGCCCGCACGGCTGGTCGACGGCCTGGGTGAGCGCTTCGAGATCACCGAGACCAACATCAAGAAATGGTGCGTCGGCTCGCCCATCCAGTCGGTGCTGGACGCCCTGGAAGCCCTGATGGCGCAGGAGAGCGTGCGCCCCGACACCGTCCGCGAAGTCCATGTGCATCTACCGCCGGACATGATCCACGTGGTCTGCGACCGCGGCATGGGCGACATAAGCTGCCCGTTCTGCGTCGCGCTGATGATCGTCGACGGTGCCTTCACCTTCGCCGCCAGCCATGACGAACGGCGCACCCGCGACCCGGCCGTCTTGGAGATGAAGCGCCGGGTGACGCTGCATGCGGCGGAAGCGCTGCGCCATGCCGTGCCGATCCGTCAGGCGATCGTCGAAATCGACTTCGCCGACGGGCACCGCGCCCGCCACCACACGACCGTGGTCCGCGGCGTGTTCGAGAACCCGATGACCCGTGGGGAAGTGGTGGCCAAGGCGGTCGAGCTGGTCGCGCCGCTCAGCGGCCAGCCCCAAGCGCAAGACCTGGTCGATGCCGTTCTCGACATCGAGACCGTTCAGGACATCCGGGCGCTGCGCCGGTTCTTCCAGGCCCCCGAACCCGCGCAAGCCCATACCAACAAGGAGGACATGTCATGAGACGCCGAGTGACCACGCTTGCCCTGGCGCTGACGGGCACCGCCCTGACCGGCTTTGCGCTACCGGCCCAGGCCGCCGAACTGACCATCGGCTACGCCCAGGCGCCGACCTCGATCGATCCGCATTTCCACAACTCCGGCACCAACTCCGCCTTCGCGCGCCATGTCTTCGATCCGCTGATCATCAACGAGAACGGGTTGCGGCCGGGCCTGGCGGAAAGCTGGACCGCGGTGTCGGACACCGAATGGGAGCTAACGCTCCGCCAGGGCGTGACCTTCCATGACGGCTCCCCCTTCACCGCGGCGGATGTCGTGTTCACCATCGAGCGGCTGCCCAACGTGCCGGACAGCCCGTCGTCCTTCGCCGCGTCCGTGCAGGCCATCGAGAGCCTGGAGGTCGTCGACGACCACACGCTGCGCCTGACCACCGCGGCCCCCGCCCCGACGCTGCCCAACAGCCTGTCGGAATTCGTCATCATCAGCGACGAGGTCGGCACGGACGCTGCCACCGCCGACTACACCACCGGCGAAGCGATGGTCGGCACCGGCCCCTACCGCTTCGTGTCGAGCCGCGCCTCGGAACTCTACGAGCTGGCCCGTAACGACGACTATTGGGGCGGGGCGGAGCCCTGGGAGACCGTGGAGATCCGGGTGATCGAGAGCGCACCGGCGCGCGTCGCCGCGCTGTTGGCCGGCGATGTCGACCTGGTCGAGCGCGTGCCGGCCCAGGACGTGCCGCGTCTGGAAGAAGACGAGGCGACGGCCACCTTCTCCGGGCCGACCAACCGCGTGGTCTTCGTCTCGCTGGACGTCGAGCGGGAGGCGGTGCAGGCCGACTACGCCCGCGACACCAACGGCGAGCCGCTGGCGACCAACCCGATGCTGGACCGGCGGGTGCGCCAGGCGCTGTCCATGGCCATCCCGCGCGACGCGCTGATCGACCGCGCGCTGGGCGGCGACGGGGTGGAGACGTCGAACCTCGTGCCGCCGGGTTTCCTCGGCTACGACGACAGCATCGCGATGCCGGCCTACGATCCCGAAGGCGCCGCCGCCCTGCTGGCCGAGGCGGGGTATCCGGACGGCTTTCAGATCACCTTCCACGCCTCCACCGACCGGATCGCCTATGCGCCGGAGGTCGTGCAGGTGCTGGCCCAGGTGTGGACGCGCATCGGCGTGGAGACGGCGTTGGAGACCATGCCGCACTCCGTCTACATCCCCAAGACCAACGACTTCGAATACGCCTATATGCTGCATAGCTGGGGCACGGCCAGCGATGCCGGCTACACGCTGAACGGCATCGCCGTGACCCGCGATGCGGAGAACGGCCGCGGGCCGTCCAACCGGGGGCGCTATTCCAACCCGGAGGTGGACGCGCTGGTGGCCGAGGCGCAGACGACGCTGGACGCCGAACGGCGCGAGGCCCTGCTGCACGAGGCCATGGGGATCGTCGTCGCCGACTACGGCATCATTCCCCTCTATGCTCAGAAGTCGACCTGGGGCGCGCGGTCGGACATCGCCTATGAGCCGCTGGTCAGCCAGTTCACGTTGGCCAGCCGCGTCCGCCCCGCCAACTAGGCGGATCCGCGGGCAAACGCCCCAAAGGCCGGCGCCGTCCCCCGCGGCGCCGGCCGAGTTTGGAGGGGCCGATGCTGGAAGTGGTGCTGCGGCGGCTGGTGCAGGCGGTCGGCGTCGTCTTCGTCCTGTCGCTGGTCAGCTTCGTCGGCGTCTACAAGATCGGCGATCCGGTCCAGCTTCTGGCCCATGAGAGCGCGACGGAACAGGAGATCGCGGCAGCGCGCGAACGGCTCGGCCTCGATCGGCCGATCCACGAGCAATACGCCGCCTTCGTCGGTCGGATGGCGGTCGGCGACTTCGGCACCTCCTTCGTCTCCAGCCGGCCGGTGGTCGACGTCATCGTCGAACGCCTGCCGGCGACGATCGAGCTGACGCTGGCGGCCTTCCTGATCTCCGTCGCGTTCGGCCTGCCGCTGGGCATCCTCGCCGGCCTCTATCCGCAGAGCCCGATGTCAAACGCCATCATGGCGGGCTCCATCCTCGGCTTCAGCCTGCCGGCCTTCTGGTTCGGCATGATGATGATCATGCTGTTCTCGGTGGAGCTGGGCTGGCTGCCCTCGATCGGCCGCGGCGAGACGGTGACGGTGCTGGGCGCCCAATGGGCCGTCTTCTCGCGCGACGGCTGGGCGCATCTGCTGATGCCGGCGCTGATGCTGTCCTTGACGACGCTGTCGCTGGTGATCCGGCTGGTCGCCGCGGGCATGCGCGAGGCGATGATGGCGGACTACGTCAAGTTCGCCCGGCTGAAGGGCCTGTCGGAACGGCGCGTCGTGCTGCTGCACGCGCTGAAGAATGTGATGATCCCGGTGGTCACGGTGCTCGGGCTGGAGATCGGCAGCCTGCTCGCCGGCTCCATCGTCACGGAGACGGTGTTCGCCTATCCCGGCATCGGCAAGCTGTTGATCGACTCCATCAACCGGCTCGACCGGCCGGTCATCGTCACCTACCTGATCCTGATCGTCCTGTTCTTTGTCGTCATCAACCTGATCGTCGACCTGATCTACACCGCGCTGGACCCGCGCGTGCGGGACAGCTTGCGATGAGGGCGGCTGGCGATCCCGACCGGCCGTTGGCGCGGTTCTGGCGGGAATTCTGCCGGGGCCGCCTGGCCGTCGCCGGGCTGGTCGCGACGGTCCTGCTGGTCGCCGCGGCAGTCCTGGCGCCGGTGATCGCGCCGCAGGATCCCTACGACCTGGCGGAGATCGACTTTCTGGACGGAGAGCTGCCGCCGATGTCGACCGGCGGCGCCGGGCAGACCTACTGGCTGGGCACGGATGCGCAAGGCCGCGACATGCTCAGCGCCATCCTCTACGGCCTGCGTGCCAGCTTCGCGGTCGCCTTCTCCGCCAGCGCGCTGGCGCTGGCGGCGGGAACCACGCTGGGCCTGGTCGCGGCCTATGCCGGCGGGCGGCTGGATGCGGCGATCATGCGCCTGGCGGAAATCCAGATGAGCTTCCCGGCCATTCTGTTGGCCTTGATGCTGCTGGCCATCTTCGGCCGCGGCATCGACAAGACGATCATCGCGCTGGCGCTGGTGCAATGGGCCTTCTACGCGCGCACCGTGCGCGGCGCGGCAATCGCCGAACGCACCAAGGAATACGTGCTGGCCTGCCGCCTCTTGCAGTTGCCGCGCTGGCGCATCTTGGTCCTGCACCTGCTGCCCAATGTGCTGCCGCCGCTGTTGGTCATCGCCAGCGTTCAGTTGGCCTCGGCGATCACGCTGGAGGCGACCTTGTCCTTCCTCGGCCTCGGCCTGCCGCTGACCGAGCCGTCGCTCGGCCTGCTGATCGCCAACGGCTTCGACCACATCCTGTCCGGCCAGGGCTGGATCAGCGTCTATCCCGGCCTGGCGCTGTTGTTCGTCATCGTCTCGGTCAACCTGCTCGCCGACCGGCTGCGGGAGATGAGCAATCCGAGGCTGAAGCGATGACCGACGCGACCGCCAAGGCGGACGAGCCTTTGCTCGACCTCTCCGACGTCTCGATCGTCTTCGACACCGCCGACGGCCCGCTCGTCGCGGTCGACCAGTTGCGCTTGCGGCTGGCGCGCGGGCAGGTCCTCGGCCTGGTCGGGGAGTCGGGCTCCGGCAAGAGCCTGACCGGGTTCGCCATCATGGGCGCGCTCGACCCGCCGGGCCGCGTCGGCGGGGGGCGGATCCTGTTCGACGGCGAGGATCTGACGACGCTCGACCCGGCCGCGCTGCGCCGGCTGCGCGGCAACCGCATGGCGATGATCCTGCAGGATCCGATGCTGACGCTGAACCCGACGCTGACCATCGGCACGCAGATCATCGAAGCGATCCGCGCCCACCGCCCGGTCGGCCGGGCCGAGGCGCGCCGCCTGGCCGTGGCGGCGATGCGGCGCGTCGGCATCGGCGACGCGGAGAAGCGGCTCGACTCCTACCCCCACGAATACTCCGGCGGCATGCGCCAGCGCGTCTCCATCGCCATCGCGCTGCTGCACGCGCCGGACCTGATCATCGCCGACGAGCCCACCACCGCGCTCGACGTGACGGTCCAGGCGCAAATCCTGCTGGAGGTCCGCCGCCTGGTGGAAGAGATGGGCTCGGCCTGGATCTGGATCAGCCACGACCTGTCCGTCGTTGCCGGCCTCGCCGACCGGATCGCCGTCATGTATGCCGGGCGCATCGTGGAGGAAGGCCCGGCGCGCACCGTCCTGACGCGCCCGCGCCACCCCTATACGCAGGGCCTGCTGCGTAGCGCGCCCGACAACCCGCCGCTGGCCGACGGCCGGCTGTGGCAGATCGCCGGCAGCGCGCCGGCCATCGCGCACCGCGTGTCGGGCTGCCGGTTCCGGCCGCGCTGCCCACGCGCCGATGCCGCCTGCGCCGAGCCGCCGCCCGACTCCGGCACGACGCATCGCTTCGCCTGCTGGCATCCCCATGACGGCGAGGCGGTTCGCTGATGTCGGCCCCCGTCTTGACGGCGCGCGGCGTCACCAAACGCTATGCGAAGAGACCCGACCTGATCGACCGGGGACTGGTCGCCACCGGCCTGAAGCCGCCCGGCGACATCGTGCGCGCGGTCAACGGGGTCGACCTCGATATCCTGCCCGCCGAGATCGTCGGCATCGTCGGCGAGTCCGGCTGCGGCAAGTCCACCCTGGGGCGCCTGCTGGTCGGGCTGGAGGCGCCCGACGAGGGCCGCATCACCTTCGACGGTGCGCCCGTCCGCGCCGGCGGGGGCCCGGCCCATCTGGCCGTCCAGATGGTCTTCCAGGACGCCGCCGCGACGCTGAACCCGCGCCGCCGGGTGGGCAGCCAGTTGGTCGAGGCACCGGTCGCGCACGGCCTGGTCGACCGGTCGGACGCGCCGGCCTTCGTCGCCGACCTGTTGCGTCGGGTCGGGCTGGAGGCGGAAGCCGCGGCGCGCTACCCGCACCAGTTCTCCGGCGGGCAGCGCCAGCGCCTGAACATCGCCCGCGCGCTGGCCGTGGCGCCGCGGCTGATCGTCTGCGACGAGGCCGTCGCCTCCCTGGATCTGTCGGTTCAGGCGCAGATCCTCAATCTGCTGCTGGACCTGCGCGACCGGGAGGGTCTGGCCATCGCCTTCATCAGCCACGACCTCGCCGTGGTGCACCGGATCGCCGACCGGGTTGCCGTCCTCTATCTCGGCCAGGTGGTCGAGACAGGCCGCGCCGACGCGGTGTTCGACGCCAGCCGCCACCCCTACACCCAGGCGCTGGTGGTCAACCGGCTGTCGCTGGACGGGCGGTTGGACCGGCTGTCGGTGCTGCCGGGCGAGCCCCCGTCACCGGTGTCGATACCGCCGGGATGCCTCTTCCACCCGCGCTGCCCGAAGGCCGTGCCGGCCTGCGCGGCGGCGGCGCCGGAGCGCCATCCGCCGGCAGCCGATCACTGGGCGACCTGCAACCGGCAGGACGCCTGACGGCGCCTGCCCAGCCGATCAGCCGAAGACCACCAGCAGGTCCTTGGCGTCGATCTGGGTGCCGACCGAGGCCACCACCTGCTTGACCACGCCGTCGCGGTCGGCGTGGATGGCCGTCTCCATCTTCATCGCCTCGATGGTCAGCAGCAGGTCGCCGGCCGTCACCTTGCGGCCGGGCTCTACCGCGACCGTGGCGATCATCCCGGGCATCGGGGCGGCGACATGGTCGGGGTTGTCGGCCTCCGCCTTGGGCCGGCGGCTGACGCCGGCGGCGGCCCGGCGGTCCGGCACCCGGACGATGCGCGGCTGGCCGTTCACCTCGAAGAACATCTTGACCATGCCGTCCTCGTCCGCCTCGCCGATGGCCAGGCACAGGATGATCATGGTCACGCCGGGCTCCAGGCCCACCACGATCTCCTGGCCCGGCTGCATGCCGTAGAAGAAGGTCGGGGTCGGCAGGATCGTCACCGGGCCGTAGTCGCCATCGCGCTTGGCGAAGTCGACGAAGACCTTCGGGTACATCAGGTAGGAGTCGAGCTCTTCTTCGGAGATCGGCCGGCCCACCGCCGCCTCCGCCTCCCGGCGCTTGGCGTCGAAATCGGTGGGCACCAGGGAAGCGCCGGGCCGCTCGCTCAACGGTGCGCGGCCCTTCAGCGCCTTTTGCTGCAGGGCCGGCGGGAAGCCGCCCGGCGGCTGGCCGATGTCGCCCATCAGGAAGCCGACGACCGAGTCCGGGAACGCCACCTCCCGCGCCGGATCCTCGACATCCGCCCGGCTCAGGCCCCCCGCGACCATGGCCAGCGCCATGTCGCCGACCACCTTGGACGACGGCGTGACCTTGACGATGTCGCCGAACATCCGGTTGACCTCGGCATACATATGCGCGACCTCGCTCCAGCGCTCGGCGAGGCCGAGGCTGCGCGCCTGCTCCTTCAGATTGGTGAACTGCCCGCCCGGCATCTCGTGGAGATAGACCTCCGACGCGCCGGCCTTCAGGTCGCTCTCGAAGGCGGCGTATTGGACGCGCACCGCCTCCCAATAGTCGGAGATCTCGCGCACCTTCTCGGGATCCAGGCCGGTGTCGCGCTCTGTATGGCGCAGCGCCTCGACGATCGAGCCCAAGGTCGGCTGGGAGGTCTGGCCCGACAGCGAGTCCATCGCCGCGTCCACCGCATCCGCGCCGCCCTCGATCGCCGCCAGCACCGAGGCGCCGGAGATGCCCGACGTGTCGTGGGTGTGGAAATGCAGCGGCAAGCCGGTCTCTTCCTTGACCGCCTTGACCAGCATGCCGGCGGCCGACGGTTTGACCAGCCCGGCCATGTCCTTGATGCCGATGATATGGGCGCCGGCGTCGGCGAGTTGGCGGCCCATGCGGACATAGTAGCCGAGGTCGTACTTCGACCGATCGGGATCGAGGATGTCGCCGGTGTAGCAGATCGTCCCCTCGCAGATCTTGCCGGACTCCAGCACCGCATCCATGGCGACGCGCATATTGTCGACCCAGTTCAGGCTGTCGAAGACGCGGAAGACGTCGACGCCCGACGCGGCCGCCTGCAACGTGAAACGGCGCACCACATTGTCCGGATAGTTGGTGTAGCCGACCCCGTTGGCGGAGCGCAGCAGCATCTGCAACAGCAGGTTGGGCATGCGCTCACGCAAGGTGCGCAGCCGCTCCCACGGGCATTCCTGCAGGAAGCGCATGGCCACGTCGAACGTCGCGCCGCCCCAGCATTCCATGGAGAACAGACCCGGCAGATTGGCGGCATAGGCATCGGCCACCGCGACGATGTCGAAGGTCCGCATGCGGGTGGCCAAGAGCGACTGGTGGGCGTCGCGCATGCTGGTGTCGGTGATCAGCACGCGCTTTTCCGCCAGCATCCAGTCGGCGACCGCCTTGGGTCCCTTCGCCTCCAGCAGCGTGCGGCTGCCCGCCGGCGGCTCGGCGACGATGGGTTCCGGCACCCTCGGGGCCAACGCATGGGCCGACGGCGCCGGCCGGCCGATCACGTCCGGGTGGCCGTTCACCGTGGTGTCGGCGATGTAGTGCATCAGCTTCGTCGCGCGGTCCTTGCGCGGCGTGAAGTCGAACAGCTCCGGATGGTCGTCGATGAACTTGGTGGTGTAGCTGGCGTCCTGGAACGCCGGATGGGCGATCAGGTTGTCCAGGAAGGAGAGATTGGTGGCCACGCCGCGGATGCGGAACTCCCGCAAGGCCCGGCGCATCCGGCTGATCGCCTCGCCCGGCGTCGGCGCCCAGGCGGTCACCTTCTCCAGCAGGCTGTCGTAGAAGCGGGTGATCACCGCGCCGGAATAGGCGGTGCCGCCGTCCAGCCGGATGCCGAACCCGGTGGCGCCGCGATAGGCGGAGATGCGGCCGTAGTCGGGGATGAAGCTGTTCAGCGGGTCGTCGGTGGTGACCCGGCATTGCAGCGCATGGCCGCGCAGCGCGATCCCCGATTGCGCCGGCACGCCGGTTTCCTCTACGGCGCCGATCCGGCCGCCCTCGGCGATGCGGATCTGCGCCTTGACGATGTCGATGCCGGTGACCTCCTCGGTCACCGTGTGCTCGACCTGGACGCGCGGGTTGACCTCGATGAAGTAGAAGCGGCCGGTGTCGACGTCTTCCAGGAACTCCACCGTGCCGGCGCACTCGTAGTTCGCGTGCCGGGTGATGGCGAGCGCGAAGTCGCAGACTTCCGCGCGCCGTTCGTCGGTCAGATAGGCGGCCGGCGCGCGCTCCACGACCTTCTGGTTGCGGCGCTGGACGGAGCAGTCGCGCTCGAACAGATGGACGATGTTGCCGTGCTTGTCGCCGAGGATCTGCACCTCGATATGGCGGGCGCGCTCGATCAGCTTCTCCAGATAGACCTCGCCGTTGCCGAAGGCGGCCTCCGCCTCCCGCCGGCCGGACAGGACCTGGGTGTCGAGATCGGCTTCGCTGCGGATCGGGCGCATGCCGCGCCCCCCGCCGCCCCAACTGGCCTTCAGCATCAGCGGGTAGCCGATTTCCGCCGCCATGCGACGCACGGCGTCCATGTCCTCCGGCAGCACGTCGGAGGCCGGGACCACCGGCACGCCGGCGGCGACCGCGGCGTTGCGGGCGGAGACCTTGTCGCCCAACAGCCGCATGGTGGCCGGCGTCGGCCCGATGAAGGTGATGCCGGCGGTCTGGCAGGCATCGACGAAGTCCGGGTTCTCCGACAGGAAGCCATAGCCCGGGTGAATAGCGTCGGCCCCGGCCTTGCGGGCGATGGCGATCACCTGGTCGATCGCCAGATAGGCGCGCACCGGGCCCAATCCTTCGCCGACCCGGTAGGCTTCGTCCGCCTTGAAGCGGTGCAGCCCCAGCTTGTCCTCCTCCGCATAGAGGGCGACCGTTCGTTTGCCCAACTCGTCGGCGGCACGCAGGATGCGGATGGCGATTTCGCCCCGGTTGGCGACCAGGATCTTCTGAAACGGCATGGGGGTTGAGCCCTCTACGGCGGAAGAGGAGCGTCGGGCCTCCCGGATGCGGGCGCCGACTGTTCTACAGATCGCCCGAACGCCATTGGGACTCAAGATGACGCACTGTCTCGGCGTCATCGAATTGATTCGGATCAAGCGGAACGGCCGGTCGGTCTATTGGATCGGCGTCTCGGCAAGAGGAGGCAGAGCCGTACTTTGTCTTAAGCCTAAACTGTTTCTTTATTACATATTGTTGGCACGTCTTGATATGGCACGGAAATCGCCGGCCGAACCGCCGCCCCGCCAACGGCGCGGGCGGCGGCTCGGACCGGCGCTACTCGGCTTGCTGGGCGGCCTCGATGCGGGCGGTCGCACCGGAAATGGCGGGCAGCATCTCGCCGGCATGGATGCGGGCCAACAGCTCGATCTCCCGCTCCTGCATCGCCAGCGCGCGGCGGGCGACCGGCTCGACCCGATCGGGCTTGAGGACGAGCACCCCGCTCTCGTCGGCCAGGACCGCGTCGCCCGGCTCCACCACCTGGCCGCCGCAGCTTACGGGCACGTTCATCGCCCCGGCGAGGCCCAGCAGCTTTGTGGTGATCGGCGACGGCCCGCGGCACCACAGCGGCATCTCCTGCCGGCGGATCTCGCCGAAATCGGTGGCCGGCCCGTCGATGACGGCGGCGACCACCCCAGCCTTGCGGGCGGCATGGGTGACGACGCCGCCCCAGCAGGCGTGGCGGACATCGCCCGCACGATCGATCACCAGCACGTCGCCCGGCCGCACCAGGCTCAACGCATGGTGCAGCAGGGTCGAGTCCGCCCCCGGCAGCCGCAAGGTCACGGCCGTGCCGGCGACCCGCTTGTCGGGCAGCACGCCGCGGATCGCCGGGTCGACGAAGCCGTCATGCAGGAAATGGCCGACCGTCGCGGTCTCCACCTCGGCCAGCAACGCCATCTCCGCCGCCGGCAGCGGCGCCGGCATCTCGTTCAGCACGAACATCAGGCGACCTCGCGCACGGCGGCGGGCCGGTCCAGCACGTGGTGGCGCATCACCGGCATCTTCGCGCGCACCGCGTCGACATAGGCCGGGTCGATCCGCGCGGCGATCGCGCCGATGCGGTCGGACGCCTCGGCGATCACCGTGCCCCAGGGGTCGACCACCATGGAATGGCCGTAGCAGGCCTTGCGCCCCTCGTCATGGGCGAAGACCTGACCGGCGGCGACCATATAGGTCTGGGTCTCGATCGCCCGCGCCTTGATCAGCGGCGCCCAGTGATCCTTGCCGGTCAGCAGCGTGAAGGCCGCCGGCAGCATGATCACCTTCGCGCCCTGGTCGCGCAGCGCGCGGAACAGCTCCGGAAAGCGCAGGTCGTAGCAGATGGCGCAGCCGATGGTGACGCCGTCCAGGTCGTAGGTGACCACCGCGTCGCCGGCCCGCATGGTGTCGGACTCGCGGTAGCTCTGCCCGCCCGGCACATCCACGTCGAACAGATGGATCTTGCGGTAGCGCGCGATCACCGCCCCGTCGCGGTCCCACACGACGGTGGTGTTGTAGCACTTCTCGCCCGCCGCCTCGGCCATGGAGCCGGCATGGATCGCCACCCGGTGGGTGCGGGCGAGATCCGCCATCAGCCGGCAGGCCTCGCCGTCGGGGATCGTCTCGGCATTGGCGCGCTGGCGGGCGAGGTCGCCGGTCATCGAGGTGAAGGTCTCCGGCAGCACGATCAGGTCGGGCCGCTCGTCGGCCACGGTGGCCTCGATCAGGTCCTTGGCGGCGGCCAGGTTGGCGGCCTTGTCCTCCTGGGTGTTCATCTGAACGACGGATATCTTCATGGGGGCGCACTCTCCAAGAATGGCGGTGACGGGCCAAGAATGGCGGTGACGGGCCAAGAATGGCGGTGACGGGGTGTCGGGCGCGCGGTCAGTCCGGCCCCATGACCAGGGTCGGCAGCCACAACGAGATCTGCGGGACCGCCGCCAGCAGCAGCAGCACCAGCGTCAGCGGGATGAAGTAGGGCAGGACCGATCGCACCACGTCTTCCACCGGCACCGACGCGATGCGCGAGACGATGTAGAGGCCGAGGCCGAGCGGCGGCGTGGCGAGGCCGAGGATCAGCGACATCTGCATGACGATGCCGAAATGCACCCGGTCGATGCCGAAGGCGTCGACCAGCGGCAAGAGGATCGGCACCAGCAGGAGCTTCGCCGTCACCCCGTCGATGAAGCAGCCGACGATCAGGACGGAGACGATCACCACGCACAGGAACACGAACGGGCTGGTGATCACCGCGCCGATCCCGCCGGAAAGCTGCTGGGGGATCTGCTCGATCGCCAGCAGCCAGCCCATGGCGCTGGCGAAGCCGATGATGATCATGATGATCGCGGTGATCGTCATGGTCTCGGTGACCGCGTTCCAGATCAGCCGCCAGCGCAGCGTGCGATAGATCGCGCCCAGCAGCAGCGTGTAGGAACAGGCGAGGATCCCCGCCTCCGCCGCCGTCGTCGTGCCGGTCAGGATGCCGACCATGATGATCCCGGGCGCGGCGAGCGCGGCGACCCCGTCGACCGCGTTGCGCCAGATCTCCTTCAGGCTGGCCGGTTCCTGGCTGGGGAAGTCCTGGCGGGTCGCCAGATACCGGTTGAACAGCATCAGCGCCCCGGCGACCACGAAGGCGGGAACGATCCCGGCCAGGAACATCCGCGCAACGGACGTATTCGACAGGAAGGCGTAGACGACCAGCGGCACCGAGGGCGGGATGAACGGCGCGACGATGGCCGAGACGGTGGTGATCGCCGCGGCGAAGGACGGCTTGTAGCCGCGCTCCCGCATCGCCTTGATCTCGACCGTACCGAGGCCGGCGATGTCGGCGACCGCCGCCCCGGTGCCGCCCGCGAACATCACCGAGGCCAGCACGTTCACCTGCGCCAGCCCGGCCTTGAAATGCCCAACCAGCGCATTGGCCAGGTTGAAGATGCGCGCGGTCATGCCGACCGCGTTCATCAGGTTGCCGGCCATCACGAAGAACGGGATCGCCAGGAGGGCGGCGTTGTCCACCCCCTCCAGCACTTTCAGCGGAATGATCCACAGCGTGTCGTGGAAGCCGGCCGACACCAGCGCGGACAGCACCGCCAGGCCGATCGCCATGGTGATCGGCACCTTCAGCGCGATCAGCACCACGAAGCCGGCGAACAGGGCGAGCGCGGTCATCGGCCCGGCCCCTCAACGCTGACCGTCCGGCGGCCCGGTCCGCCGGCCAGATCAAGGATGAACTGCAGGGCGATCAGGGCGCAGGACACGTAGAACGGCACGGCCAGCCAGTAGCGCTGGATGCCCACCAGGTCGAGTTCGCCCACCTGGCGCGGCAGCAACTCCGGCGCCTGCGCCAGGATCGTCGCCAACAGGCCGAGGATGATCACATCCACCAGCCGTTGAACGATCCGCTGCCAGCCCGGCGACAGCCGCTTGACCACGAAGTCGACGGTGATGTCCTTGCGCTGGCGGTAGACGACGAAGAAGCCGAAGAACACCATCCAGACGAACATCACCGTGGTCCACGGGAACACCCAGATGATCCCGACATCGAACAGCAGCCGGGACAGGATGTTGACCAGGTTGATCGCCAGCATGCCGATCAGAAGCCCGTTGGCGACGACGAGAAACACCCGCTCCGCCGTCGCCAGACCGGCCTCCAACCAGACCCCGATGCGCATCGATCAGTTCGCCGCGCGGGTAGCTTCCACGGCCGCCAGGAAGCCGTCCGGCAGCTCCCCTTCGGCGTCCATCTCCGCATACATCTCCTGCATCCGCGCCACGAACGCGGCGGTGTCGGGGGCGGAGAAGGTCACGCCGTCCTCCGTCATGCGGGCGATCGCCTCGTCGGCCGCCGCCGTCATCCGCGCCACCGACTCCGCGGCCATCTCCTCGAACGCGGCCTCCACCTGGGCGCGGGTCTCGTCGTCCAGGCCGTTCCACATCTCGGCATTGGTCATGAAGGCCATGCCTTGCGGGTATTCGTTGTGGCGGATGACATGCGGGGCGACCTCGTAGAACCGCATGGGCTCGACCAGGGCGATCGGGCTGTTCACCGCCTCCACGATGCCGCGGCCGATGGACTCGTAGACCTCCGTCCAGGCCAGCGTGCGCACCTCCGCGCCGAGATGGCGCCAGGCGTCGGCGGCCAGCTCGTCGGGATGCAGGCGCAGCTTGATGTCCTGCATTTCGTCCAGCGAGCTCCAGGGATCGTTGGTCACCATCACCCGGTAGGGGCCGCGCACGAAGGAGGTGGGGTCGCCGATCAGAGTGACGCCGGCCTCGCTCTCGATCGAGTCGAACCAGCCCTGCACCAGGTCGCTGTCCATGAAGCGCTGCCAGTGCTCGCGATCGTCGAACAGGAAGGGCGCGCTGACCAGCCGGACCTCCGGCACCCATTTCTGCAGATAGCTCGACCCTTCGGGGTAGATGTGGATGGTGCCGATCTGAAGCTGCTCCAACACCACGTCGTCGTTGCCGAGCTGTTCGTTGGGGAAGACCTGGACCGTGATCTCGCCCTCGGTGTTCTCCTCGATCAGGTCGGCGAAGAGCTGGAAGAGCTGACCTTCAATCGACTCCGCCGGCATCTTGTGCGCCATGCGCCAGGTCTCCGCCGAGGCCGGGGTCGCTGCGCCGACGCCGATCAGGACCGCGGCGGCGACGGACAGCGCTGAAACACGGGTCATACGAGATCTCCCTGTCGCTATTTGGTTGTGATGCGCTTGGACAGGCGCACCCCTTGGCGATGACAAAGGGCGCGCAACACGGGATTGCCGTTCCGAAACGGGCATTTAGCCGATCGTCGGGGCAAAGCCGACCGAGCGTCCAATTCGATTTTCTTCACGGCGGCGATAAAGGCCGGTTATCGCCGGCCCCTATGGAGCGGTGTCGTCGTCCTGCGGCGGTTCGGCCCAGTCGGGGCCCTTCTCGGCGCTGAAGCGGACCGCCTCCTCCCGGGCGAAGCCGGCGACGGTCGACGGCAGGGCGGCCGGCGGGCGGTCGGCGTAGCAGGCGGTAAAGCGCAAGCCGGGAAAGGCCTGGCGCACCGGCAGCCGGACCAGGGTGCCGGCGGCCAGCTCGCGTTCGATCACCGCGGGCGGGATCGCCGCGATGCCGATGCCGTCGACCGCCAGGCGGACCAAGGAGGCCAGCGAGTTGGAGCAGTTCAGCAAGGGCTGGCGGCCGCGGCTGGCCTCGAAGCATCGCTCGATGGTGCGATAGGGCTTGGAGTGGCGCGGGTAGCTGAGGATCGGATAGTCGGCGAGCTGGGCGACGTCGATCGGCCCGTCGAAGGCGAAGCGGTCGGGATTGGCCACCCAGGCCATCGGGTAGCGGCCGAGATCGCGGTTGACGATGCCGTCGTCGTCCAGCGGCCCCATCAGCAGCGCCAGGTCGATATCCCCGGCGCGAAGCTGGGCGGCCAGGCTGATGGAGGTGTCGGCGGTCAGCTCGAAGCTGACCTGGGGATAGGTGGTGCGCAGCCGCTCGATCAGCCGGGGCAGCCAAGTATGGATGATGGTGTCGATGACGCCGAGGCGCAGGATGCCCTGCAGCATCTGGGCCGAGGACAGGCGCTGGCACATGTCGGCGTTCAGCTCGGCGATGGCGCGGGCGTAGCGCACCGCCTCCACCCCGGCCGGCGTCAGGCGGACATCGCGGCCGGTGCGGTCGACCAGCTCGACGCCGAGGGAGTCCTCCAGCGCGCGGATCCGCGCCGATACCGCCGGCTGCGTGGTGTGCAGCCGGGCGGCGGCCTGGCGGAAGCTGCGCAGCTCCGCGACATAGACCAGCGTCTCAAGAAACCTCAGATTCATCGCGCCGGCCATGGGGCCGCATCCGCCGGGCCGACACAATAGGGTTGTTGGGGACGGAGCGGGTGTTGGGGGGCCGAGGCGCCCCCGGCCTACACCTGCAACCGCGTCAACGCCGCCTCATCCGGCGCGACGACCTGCGGCAGGCCGTTCCGCGTCGGCGCCAGGCAGTAGGCGTAGCGCCAGATGTTGGGGCCGTGCCGCAGGATTTCGCCATCGGCGTCGAATACGACCCAGGAGTCCGGGAGCGGCAGGATCTCCATGATCAGGGCACCGGTTGCGACGTCGCAAAGTCGCGCGGCCCCACCAGAACCACCGATCAGCAGTGTCGCGCCATCTGGAGAAAACGCAACACTGGTCACCGGACGCCCATGGCTTTCCAGGCAGCGGATCTCAGCGCCTCGCCCAATGTCCCAAAGCCGCGCGGTGCCGTCGGCACCACCGGTCAGCAGCGTGGCACCGTCCGGGGAAAACGCAACGCTGTTCAACCGACGCTCATGTCCCGCCATGCGACGGATCTCCACGCCACTCCCGGCATCCCATAGCCGACCAGTACCGTCAGTACCGCCGGTCAGAAGTGTTGCGCCATCTGCGGAAAATGCAACGCCCGTCACCCCAAGCTCGTGTCCTGCCAAGAGGCGAATCTCCGTACCGCGCCTGGCGTCCCACAGCCGCGCGGTACCGTCATCACCAGCGGTCAGCAGCGTCACGCCGTCCGGGGAAAACGCAACGCCGTTCACCGGACGCCAATGCCCTTCCAAGCGGCGAATCTCAGCGCCACTCCCAACGTCCCACAGCCGCGCAGTCCCGTCATCGCCACCAGTCAGCAGCTTCGCGCCATCCGGGGAAAACGCAACGCTCCGCACCGGACGCCCATGGCTTTCCAAGCAGCGGATCTCAGCGCCTCGCCCAACGTCCCAAAGCCGCGCGGTGCCGTCGGCATCGCCAGTCAGCAGCGTCGCACCGTCTGGGGAAAACGCAACGCTGGTCACCCAGCCCCCATGTCCCGCAAAGTAGCGGACCTCAGCACCACTCTTGGAATCCCACAGTCGTATAGCCCCGTCCGCAACCATGGCGAGCAGCGGTGCGCTACCCGGGGAAAACGCAACGCTATTCACCAAATCACCACATCCTCCCAAGCGGCGGATCTCGACGCCGCTGCCGGCGTCCCACATTCGCGCGATCCCGTCAGGACCGCCGGTCAACACTGTCGCGCCGTCCGAGGAAAACGCGACGCTACTCACGCCAAGCTCATGTTTCGTCAAGCGGCGGATCTCTGCACGGCGCCCAGCGTCCCATAGACGTGCCGTACGGTCGTCACCACCGGTCAATAGCATCTCGCCGTCTGGGGAAAACGCAACGCTACGTACCCAACCCTCATGTCCCTCCAGGCGGTGGAGCTCCGCGCCACTCCAAGCGTCCCACAGCCTCGCGATGCCGTCAGAACTGCCGGTCAGCACCGTCGCGCTGTCGGAGGAAAATGCAACGCTGCTCACCCAGTCCCGATGTCCTTCCAAACGGAGGATCTCCGTGCTGCTGTCGGCGTCCCACAGACGCGCGGTTCCGTCACCACCGCCGGTCAACAACGTCCTGCTGTCAGGGGAAAACGCAACACTGCTTACCCAAT
Organism: Alphaproteobacteria bacterium; assembly: GCA_028284045.1. Lineage (GTDB taxonomy): Bacteria > Pseudomonadota > Alphaproteobacteria > DSM-16000 > Inquilinaceae > JANQSN01. The sequence goes on from JANQSN010000055.1 coordinate 37,526, forward strand.
CCCCATGCCCTTCCAAGCGGCCGATCTCAGCACCACGGCTGGCATCCCAAAGCCGCGCGGTTCTGTCAGAACCGCCGGTCAGCACCGTCGACCCGTCCGGCGAAAACGCGACACTCATCACCGAACCCCGATGCCCTTCCAAGCGGTCGATCTCAGCACCGAGATCGACATCCCAAAGCCGCGCCATCCCGTCATCACCGCCAGTCAGTACCGTCGACCCGTCCGGCGAAAACGCCACACTCCTTACCAAACCTCCGTGCCCTTCCAAGCAGCCGATCTCGCCACCACTACCGGCATCCCAAAGCCGCACGGTCCCGTCAGAATCGCCGGTCAGCACCGTCGACCCGTCCGGCGAAAACGCGACACTCCTGATGGGTCCGCTGCGCCGATCGATCCGGAGGGTCGAGGCCGCCGGGGTGGCCGGAGAAGGCCAGCAATACCTGGCGGTTTCGAAGAGACGCCCGCTCGCCGCATCGATCGTGCCCCGCCAAACCCGCGCGCTGGTGGCGCCGTTCGGCGTGCCCGAGCATTGAACGAAACGGCAGTCGTCGAAACGGGCGTCGCCGATCCACGCGCCGTCGAAGGAGACGGTGCGGAAATGCGCCCTTCGGGCGTCCAGCCCCGTCAGCACCGCGCCGTCCAAGCGGACATGGTCCCAAACGGTTCCCGGCGGCAGCGACAGGTCGCGAAGGTCGAAGCCCGAAAGGTTCGCCCCCGGCGGCAAAGCCGGGACAGAGCACTCGGCACTCCGACACATCAGCCGCCAGACAAGAGTGCGAACCTCACGCGACGCGTCGGAGGCGATAAGGGTATTGAGCGCGGCCTTGACCCGTTCGTCCACTTCCCTTTGCCGGACCGCCGCAGACAGAAAGTCGATAGTCTCGCGGCTCAGGCGCTCTCCATCGAACGCATCGACCGAACCTCCCAAGACAGCGTCGAGCAGCGAAAGGCTCAGGAAGTACTCGTAGAACGACGTATGAGCGAAGGCGAAGTTGTCGTCACGCACCCGCACCAGGAAGGAGGCATTGCGCAGCTCCGTCTGCAGCAGCGTCCGCCCGCCGATGCTCGCCGTCTGCATCACCAGACGCAGCCCGGCGTGGTCGAGCACGAAGGCGTCAAACCATCGCTCCAAATCGGCGACGTCAAACGCCGAAGCGCCGTCCTGGTGCAGGCGCAGAGCCAGCGCCTTCAGGATGTCGACGCTGTCGCGGGAAGATAGCAACGGCGCCTTCTCCCCGTCGCGGGCCAGCGCCCGGTAGAACAGCTCCTCATAGACCGTTGCGATGTTGATCACCGCGCCAACCTGGTGACGCTCCACCAGTGCTCCGGCCATCTCGCTGATGTAACGCGCCATAAGCGGCCGACGCGCCAGCCCCAAGAGATCGTGGACGGCCTGGATCGTTACGAAAGCTTTGGCACCCTGCTCCGGCCCAAGTGATCTAGTGAACAAAGCCTTGATAGCGTCAAGGCTGAGCGGCGCCATGTGCAAGGTGCGGATCGACGCTCGGAGCTGTCGGTCAGCCCGGTCGGCGAGCGCGAAGGTGCCTTGCTCCTCCGCGAACGAGCGAAAGAAGTGGGTACGGCAAGTTACAACGATGCGGATAGGCGATGCCGTCCAGTCCGGGCGCCCCCCCTTCTTCGCATCCGCCTGCCACGCCTCGCGCGGCACCAACTCGAGTAGTTGGCGGTATAGTGCCGCCGCATGGTCGCGCCCGATTCGGTTGCCGATCTCGTCCAGCCCGTCGAAGATGACGACGCAGGGTTCAGCCCGGATCATCGCCACCAACTCGTCGGCATTGATCTCGTGGGCCGCGTCCCGGCCGATGGCGCCGTGAATGATATCGGCAAGGTCGATGCGGACTGGCTCGCCCGGCTTGGCAGCGGGGATCAGCCGGCGGAAATCAAGATAAATCGGCATCGGGACTAAACGTGCTTGCAACAGCGGATTGGCCAAAAGAGCCGGCGTCGGATCTGATCGAGCCTGTAGAAGCCGATCAGCCAGCCGTTGCACAACGACGGTCTTGCCCATGCCGAAGCCGCCGAGGATGACAAGGACGCGCTGTTGCGCCTCTGGGTCCCTTACCCAATGCTCCAGCAAGGCCAACGCCTCTATGCTCTTCCCAGTCTCCTCAAGCTCGTCCGCCTCATCAGCATTGAGCTGAAACCGCGTCTCCACCACATCAGGTACCGCGATGTCGCGCGCTAGCAATCCGTCACGATAAACCTCGAGCAGGCGCGGTGGCTTGGCGCCACCGCTGCGGCCGGTCGGCTCTGGATCCAGGCCCGAGCCACCGAACCGGTCGAGATAAGCACATATCTCATCGCGGATTCGGCCGACGAACTGATCTCTGTTGTGCTCGTTCCCTTCTTCCCACAGGCTCAGTAAGGTTGGATAGTTTTTTTCCCAATGGTAAGGGAAAGCAGGCACGTTCTGAAACTCCGAGTCCTGATCGGCGATTTGACCTGACAGTTGAATTCGAATGAATGGTCGCCCGCGTTCTTTAATTTCCTTATCTCTGAAGTGCTGATATTCTTTCTGGCATGCTGGGCTTGCGAACCATTTATCGCTCGTCATCAAGATGGCGAAATGGGATTGCTGGCAGGCGCGGTCTGCCTGGATGTCAAACTCGGCCCGTCCATGCATATGCGGGCGATCCATCCAGGTTCGGACCGCAAATCTATCCCGGTACTTCTCAGGAAGGGACGCCAAGCGCCGCTCAAGCTGGTCGCTGAATGCGTCCAGTATACGCTCGACACCCTCACCCTCCCAACCATGCGAGATAAAGACTCGATAGTTCGGTAGAGTGAAACGAGGCTCGACCAATTCGCCCACGGGCAAGTCCCGGCCGAGAGGCGCAGTTCGGGCAACTACCCGTCTTGTCTCGGCCCGCTCCAAACGGGCAATCGCGCCCGGCGACCAAGTCAGCACCAGCCGGTCCTTGCGGGCGCTGAGGGTTAGGAACCCATCGTCAACGCCGTGACCTTCCCGGCCGATCTCGGTAAACGCCGCGCGCAGCTTCTTCAGGCGGGATCGGATGACCTCGTCGCTGACGGCCTTGCCTTCGGCGCGGGCGAGTGCGTCGAGCACCTGCGCCTTGTCCAGCGAGATGGTGCCTTTGCCGGGATCCGTTTCGGACGGCGCGGTGGCGAGGATGGCTTCGAACAGCCGTAGCTCGGCGCGCCCGACCCGCTCGGCCACCGGTTCCCGGATTTTGCGCAAGAGAGACATCGGCGTCGGCCTGCGATTATTTCACAAAAATCACTATACAGCGATTTTGTGAAATTGCAGCCGTGCGTTGAGCCTTGCCGTTCGCCGCCGCGGATCGCGGAGCGCGCCGTGCTCTCAGATCTCGCGCAACGCGGGTGGGGCGCTCGTCACCTCGGCCTTGATCTGCTCGATCTCCTCCGCCAGCGCCTTCAGGCGCTCAACCTTGGGACCGTCTTCGCCCTTGGCGCTATCGGCCAGCTCGATCACTGCCTCGGTCAGGATGCCGAGTTGGCGACCGTAGGAGGCGACGTCGCGGTGCACGCGGCGTTCGACGCGCAGGTCGCCCTGACCCCATTCGGTCATCGGCGAATAGTCCCAATTGTCGGCGCGGATGTCGAACCGGACCACCGGCGACATGAAGGCCCAGGCCGGCCACCGCCAGGGCCACTCGATCTCGCTCACGGCTTGCACCCTCCCGAGGGCTGCAAAGGGTGAAATCTCGCTTGAAACAGAGGACACCCTGCGCGCCATCGCCCAAAAACAGCGGCGGCTTGATCGCAACGAAGCCTCACAATTGCGATTGTGACATATCTATCCTGGCGAAACTATCCTTACGTCTGCCCACCGCTGCCGATCGCGGCAATGCCCTACCATCCGATCAGTCAACAGAGATCGGAGACGACCTTCATAAAACGCGCCGACATGGGAAGAACAGGAGCAAAAACCGCGAAATCCGATCGTCGCTCACCTCCATACGACTAATCACATCTTACGAGCCTGATGTTGGGAGAATTCGGCATTGCCATTTCTAAATATTGTTGGGTGACGCACATCCGTGCGCCCGATGCACGAAAACACTCATCAGAAACGTGAATAGACCTGCCGCCGACCTGTAACGTGAGATCGTTGCCGGATCGTACTCTCACGACCACTTCACCACCGCGATGATAGGTATAACGGCTCTCGCCGGAGACCGGATCGGTCGATTCTTTTTGAAATTCGGCAGTGACTTCGCGTTCTATGATATCGACCATTCGCGTGATATTGCTATAGGACCTGGAGAAATCCATGATGGTCAACTCGCCCAGTGGCTCACCGTGTTGATATCTTTGGGCGCTAATATTTGGGCCGTATGAATAAAGCATCACGAAATCGCGCTGACAGTCCACTTCATTAAGAGCCCATTGGCCATTGGTGTTTGACAGTATCGAGTCGATATTTCTAACCAGCACGCTTGTCACATCGGAAGTGGCAATGCTGTCGGCCTGGTTGTCAATCGACAGCGCCGGCGCAGCACCGTCACCCGGTGCAGACTGACGGCTCGGTGTCGACTGACAAGCGACGACACTGCAAAGGGCGGACGCGACGAGGAAGCCTCTGAAGAGAACGCGGCGCCTCATGATCCGATGGCCCTCTTGTGCCGCATCTCACCCGGAAACGCGGCGGTCGCGAACAATGCGTCGGACTATGGTCATGGCGGCGAACAATCCGCTTTGATCCATCTCACGGCCGAGCCGGTTCGCCGGGGCCAGCGCGCGTGGTTGTTCCCGGCCGGCCTGACGGCGTGCCGGCAGATCCGGGACGGCGCCGCAAGCACAGCGCGCACCACACGCCCCGGTCCCGCCAGCGCGCCAGCGTCAGCCCACGCGCCCGGTAGGCGGCGAGCACGGCGGCCGCCTGCGGCGCCATCAGGCCCGCCAGCACCAGCCGCCCCCCGGGCGCCAAGGCCGCAACGATGTCGCCGGCCAGGTCGATCAGCGGCCGGGCAAGGATGTTGGCGAGGATCAGGTCATAGGGGCCACGGCGGCGGATCAGCGGATGGCGCAAGCCGGCCGCGGTGACGAGGCGGATCCCGGCGTGAACCCCGTTCATCCGCGCATGCGCCGCTGCCACGCGGATCGAGCCTGCGTCGATATCCCCGGCCACCACCGGGCGGCTCGGGTGCAGCCGCTTCACGGCCGCGATGCCCAAAATGCCGCTGCCGCAACCGAGATCCAGCACCCGCGCCGGGCGCCGCCCCAACCGCCCCAGCCGCCCCAGCCGATCAATCTCGTCCAGCATCAGCCGGGTCGTCGGATGCTCGCCCGTCCCGAAGGCGGTCGTCGCATCGATGGCCAGCGCGAGCCGGCCGCCGCTGCGGGGCGGCGCCAGGTGCCCGCCATGGATCAGGAAGCGCCCGGCCTCGATCGGCGGAAAGGCCACCCGCGTCGCCGCCACCCAATCGACCGGCGGCACGGCCACCACGGTCGCCGCGGGTGCCGCACAGCCGGCGGCGGCGGCCAAGACGGCCAGCCGGGCGTCGAGATCGCCACGGTCGGGCGCCCCCTCGAAATAGAGGTCGATGCCCCACGTGACCCCGTCCTCCGCCTCGAACGCGCTGACGGTGTCGAAGGCCTGCTCCGCCAGCCGCGCAAACGCCGCCGCGCCGGTGCCTGCCACGGTGATGGTTGCCATGTGGGGGACGGTCTTGCGGTCAGCCAAGGGGCACCATAACCTGCTTCACGTCTTCGACCCCGATAGACAATCCGTCATGGCCGGGCTTGACCCACGGTTGTCCGGTTTAGCTGGTGAGTTGGGAGAGTTCGAGTTGCCTGAGGTTTGGTGGGGGTTTTGGTTGAGGTCGTTTTAGGCTGTCGACGCGCC
>JANQSN010000017.1 GCA_028284045.1 Alphaproteobacteria bacterium
CGACATCCTCGCCACCATCAAGCGCTTCTGCCTGCAAACCCTCCAAGCCGCTCAAAACCAAACCCAAATCATCAAAACTTCTGAATCGGGACACTAGTCGGCGAAGGTGTATTCCCCGAGATCACACAGGTTGATCCCGTAGTCCTCCAACTCCAAACCGTCGGCGAACACGCCGAGGATGTCGTAGGAGCAGGTCGTCAGCCCGTCGGTGATGACCACATCACCCCCTTCGCCGGGATATACGACATCCGCCCCCAGCAGATCCGCACCCCAACTATTGGAGTCGCTGGGTGAAACATAGAACTCCGTCAACGTCTCGCTCGAATCGTTCCATAGCTCAAAGACAAGATCTTGTGCTTGGGCGATGGGCGCAAACGCAAATGTCGCCGCGCACGCCGCGGCCACAGCTTTCCCGATCATTCTTGATTTTCTCCGAGAGTGATGCCGCCGTCCGGCGAAGCGCGGCGAGTATGTCGCGGCTTCATACTGGGTGCAACGGTGATTTTTTCTTCAGATTTACCTGAAGTAACATCACCGTCGCCGGTTCGACGTGCCGGCCCCGCCCCCTACCCGCCGACAAACCGGGCGACGATACGCTCGACCGCGGCGCCGTAGCTGCCCTGAAACAGGCGGACATGCACCAGCAGCGGGTAGAGGTTGTAGAGGTCCCGCCGCACCTCGAAGAAGCCCGGACGGATCGCGTGGTGCTCCCGGTAGCGGTCGAAGAAGGGCTGGCCGAAGGTTTGGAACAGCGTGGAGAAGGCCAGCTCGATCTCCGCATCGGCATAGTAGACGGCAGGATCGATGAAGCCGCACAGGTGGCCGCGCCGGCCCAGCACATTGCCGCCCCACAGATCGCCATGGATCAGCACCGGCGGCCCCGGCTCCCCGATCAGCGCGTCCAGCCGCGCCGCCAGCGTTTCGATGCGCGCCAGCAGCCGGTGCGCCAACACGCCTTCGTCATGGGCGGCCCGCGCCATCGCCATCAGCCGGTGGTCGCGGAAGAAGGCACACCAGTCGCCGCCTTGCGGGTTCGGTTGGGCCAGCGGCCCGATCCGCGTGTCATAGGCGAAGCCGTAGCACTCCGCGGTGTGGCCATGCAGCGCCGCGACCTGATCGGCCGCCTCGATCTCGCCGACGGCGCTCAAGCTGCTGTCGTGGTCGAGATACTCCATGATCAGCATGCCGGGCTCGGCCACATAGATCGCCGGCGTGCGCAGGCCACCGATCTCGCCCAGATGGCGCAGTGTTCGCCCTTCGATCGCCAGAGCCTCCGGATCGCCGGCGTCGTCGGTCTTGACGACGACGACCCGACCGTCCGACAGGACGGCGCGCGTCAGCTCCGCATTGTGGCCGCGCCCCATGCGCTGTTGGTCGACGATGCCGGCGCCCAGCACCGACCCGACGGTCTCAGGCAGAAAGGTATCCATGATCGGGCCGCGCCCTCTCGACGGAATTAGTCCCGATACTGAACGAGACCGCGAAAATCCGGCGGCGATGTGGCAGAGATCGGGTTCGCTGCAGTCGCCGCGTCCGTCATCGCGTGGACAAGACGGTTGATCGCGGGGCCGAGACCGGCCCAATCATGGCAGCCCGTGCCGGTCGCGGCCGCCATCCTCCTCACCAAACCGCCCCGCCCATGCGTCCGATCCTTGCCGTCACGCCCAACCCGTCGGTCGACCGCACATTGCTGGCGCCGGGCTTTGCCGCGCACCGGGTGTGGCGGGCGCACCGGGTCCTCGTGGCGACCGGCGGCAAGGGCGTCAACGTCGCCCGGGCGCTGATCGGCTGCGGCCGGCCGGCGGTCGTGCACGGGATACTGGGGGGCGCGACCGGCCGTCACGCGGCGGCACTGGCGATTCGCGATGGGCTGCCGGCGCGCTGGACCTGGGTCGCCGGCGAAACCCGCACCTGCACCATCGTCGCCGGGGACGACGGTGCGGAGACGACCGTGGTCAACGAGGAAGGCCCGGCGGTGACGCCCGCGGAATGGGAGCCCTTCGCCCGGGCGGCCATCGACGGCGTCGCTTCGGGCGACCTGGTTGCGCTGAGCGGCAGCATCCCGCGGGAGGTGCCGTCCGCGGAGGTGGCGGCGCTGGCGGCCGGGCTTGTGGCCGCGGGCGCCCGTCTGTTCGTCGACATGACGGGGGCGGCGCTGACCGCCGCCGCCACGGCCCGACCCGCCGCCATCAAGATCAACGCGGAGGAGGCGTCCGGCTTCCTCGGCCGCCCCGTCAACGCAGCCGATGCGCCGGCGGCCGCCCGCGCGCTCGGCGAGCGCAGCGGCGCAACCCTGGCCGCCATCACGCTGGGCGCTGCGGGCGCGGTTCTGGCCGTGCCGGACGGGGTCTGGCGCGCCGCCATCGCACCGGTGCGCGCCGTCTCCACGGTGGGATCGGGGGATGCCTTCCTCGCCGGGCTGCTGATGGGCGTGGCCGACGGACTCGATCCCGCCGCCGCGCTGGCCCGCGCGGTCGCTGCCGGCACCGCCAACGCGCTCGCCTTCGGCGGTGGCGAGGTAACCCCTGAGACGCTCGCCCGGCTGGCAGGCCAGGTCGAGGTCGCCGCAGAGCCGGCGGCCTGACGCGCGGCTTGCGACGCCGTCAGGACGCGCCGCCGGGCCCCTCGTCGCGATCGTGGCCGGCGGCCGGATCGCCGTCGCCGTCATAGGCCACCTGGCCGGCGATGCGGTAGTTGCCGCCGATCCAGCGGGCGAGATCGAGATCGGCGCAGCGGCGCGAACAAAACGGCCGAAACGCCTGCTGGCGTGGCTTGCCGCAGAGCGGGCAGCGTCCCCTCACCGGCCGGTCGTCGCTCATCCCCCGTCCTCCACCCTCCGCACGGCCGCCCCGTCGACCACCTCGTCGAGGCGGGGGCCCCGCCGGCGACGCGTCAAGTCGAGCAGGCCCAGAGGCGAGATCGCGCCGACGCGCACCGTCTCCGGGTCGTCGGCCAGCGCCTCCGCCAACCGGGCCAGCACCCGGCGCCGGTCGGCGGCCCGGGTCAACTTCAACAGGTCCACCGCCACCAGCCCGCCGATATTGCGCAGCCGCAGCGCGCGGGCAAGGGCGGAAACGGCGGCGAGGTTGACCCGAAGCGGATCGGCCAGGGCAGCTGCATCCACGTCCACCGCCATGAAGCCGCGGGTGGCCTCGAACGACAGACGCCCGTCCTCGCCGAATTCCTGCTCAGCCGCCAGCAGATCAAGTAGCTCAGCGGCGAGATCGGTGCGGCCGACGCTGAGCGCCGGCACCGCATCGTCCATCGACGCCCGCAACCACGCCGCCGAAACGGTGTCCTCCGCCCGAACGGCGCCGATCGTCGGATGATCCGCCAGCAGGCGCGCCACCGGCGACGGCGCGGGCACGCCAACCGTTCCTGGCGGTGGGTCCGCCAGCGTCTCCGCATCGCGCCAGCGCGCCGCCAGCGCCGCCGCTTCGGCCAGGATCGCATCCGGATCGGCATCGGCCGCCGCCCGGCGCAGCACCCAGCCGCCATCCCCGAGGCGGTCTGCCAGCACCGCCGACAACGGCTCCGCCACGGCCGGGTCGAGCCGGGCGGACGCCGTCAGCCCGCGACCACGCGGCCGGTGGACCAGCCAGCGCCCGGCCAGCGCGGGGTCCGCCGTGGCCTCCGCTGCCTTGCCGTCGCGCGGATCGGCGGTGATCTCCACCCAGACGGCCGCCCCCGGCACCAAGTCCGCCGACGCCGCGACCGGCGCCGGGCGGCCGTCGCCGAGATCGGCGAGCACCAGGGCACCACCGCCGGTCCGGCGGCTGCGGCGCAGCACCCGCGCCGCGACGATCGCCCCGACCCGCGACGGCCGGTCGATCCGGTCGGCCAAGCACCGCTCCAGCCGCCCCGCGACACGCAGCCCCGCGATCACCGCGCTGCCCTGCACCAGCACCTCCAGCGAGGCGCGCGCGCCAGCGCGGCTGGTCGCGGTCACCGGCCGCCCGGGCGGAAGCCGAGCCCGGTCAGCGCCGCCACCGTCTCCGCCAGCGGCAGGCCGACGACATTGGCGTAGGAGCCGTTTATGGCCGGCACGAAGCCGGCCGCGCGCCCCTGGATGGCGTAGCCGCCGGCTTTGCCCTGCCAGTCGCCGGCGGCGATATAGGCGTCGATCTCCGCCACGGTCAGGCGCTTCATCTGCACCATGGTCTGCACCAGCCGGCAGGCGCGCCGCCCGTCCGGCGCGATCACGGCCAGCCCGCCATAGACCCGGTGGCGAGCGCCGGACAACAGCGCCAGGCAGGCCCGCGCGGTCTCGGCATCCTCCGCCTTGGGCAGGATCCGGCGGCCGCGCGCCACCACGGTATCGGCGGCCAGCACGAAGGCGCCCGAATGGCGCCCGCTGACCGCGTCGGCCTTGGCCCGCGCGAGACGGCGCGCATGCGGTCCCGGCAGCTCGCCGGCCAACGGCGTCTCGTCGACATCCGGGGCATCGACGGCGTCCGGCTCGATGCCGATCTGGCGCAGGAGCGCCAGGCGGCGCGGCGAGGCCGAGGCCAGGACCAGCGGCGCGCCGCTCACGCCGCCGCCGGCCGGCCCGCCGCGAGGCGCCCGTAGAGATCGACCGTCGCCTGGGCGATGCTGCGCCAACTGTAGACCTGCTCCACCCGCTGCCGGCCGGCCGCGCCCATCCGCCGGGCGAGGTCCGGATCGGCGATCAGCCGGTTGATCGCCTCGGCCAGCCGGCCGGCGAAGGCATCGCCGTCGACGGGATCGAAGGGCGGCTGGTCGCTGAGACCGGCATCCACCAGGAAGCCGGTCTCGCCGTCCACCACCACCTCCGCGATGCCGCCGACGCGGCTGCCGACGACCGGGGTGGCGCAGGCCATCGCCTCCAGATTGATGATGCCGAAGGGCTCGTAGATCGAGGGGCAGCAGAACACGCTGGCATGGGCGTAGAGCGCGATGGTGTCGGCGCGCGCCTGCATGCCGGGCAGCCAGACCAGGCCCTCCCGGCGGGCCGCCAAGTCGCGCACCATCGCCTCCATCTCCGCCTGCAGCTCCGCCGTGTCGCTCTCCCCAGCGCACAGCACGATCTGGCAGGCGGGGTCGATATGCTCCACCGCCTTCAGGAAGTAGCGCAGGCCCTTCTGCCGGGTCATCCGGCCGACGAACAGCGCATAGGGCCGGCCCGGGTCGATGCCGCGGGCGCGCAGCACGTCGGGCGCGTCGATCGGCCGGTATTCGTCGATATCGATGCCGTTGGGAATGATCGGCACGCGCTCGGCCGGCACGTCGAACAGGCGCAGCACGTCGTCGCGCGTGCTGGCGGACACGGCGATGACGGCGTCGGCCATCTCCAGCGCCGTGCGCTCCACCCAGCTCGACAGATCGTAGCCGCGGCCGAGCTGCTCGCGCTTCCACGGCCTCAGCGGCTCCAGCGAATGCACCGTCAGCGCGAAGGGAATGCCGTAGAGCAGCTTGGCGAGGATGCCGCCGAACTGGGCGTACCAGGTGTGGCAGTGCACGACATCGGCGGCGATGCCCTGGCCCTGGAAGCCGATGCAGGTGGCCAGCGCCTTCAAGGGCGAGGCGTATTCCGCCGGCGCCCCGGCGAAGGGGCCGGCATCGAGCTTGAGGCCGCGCACAGTCAGATTGCCGTCCTGCAGCGCCTGATCGTGGAAGCTGCGCACCTCCACCTCGATCAGCCGGGCGAGCTCGCGGCTCAGATACTCGACATGCACGCCGGCGCCGCCGTAGATGTGGGGTGGGTACTCGTTGGTCAGGAACAGGACGCGCATGGTCTCGACATCTCCGCGCCGGCGGATCGGATGGCGGGTGGTCCGGCGCCGCCTTTCTCTCACGCCGCTTGCCGCCGGCGCAATCGCCGCCGGCCGTCCGGCCCGGTAATCGCCATGGGCGGGGACTTGAGCGAGACCGATCGGCAGGCCCGCGCCGCGGCGGCGTTGCGCGCCAACCTGGCCCGGCGCAAGGCCCAAGCCCGCGCCCGCGCCGACGACGCAAGCCCCGACGCGCCCAGCCGTCCCCCACCACTCCCGCCGGCATCCGAGGACGACGGCGGCGCCTGATCGGCGCCCGTCCTGCGACATCCCGACCGGGGCGCGCAGCCTTGCGAGCCCATATCGGCGATCCATCTTGTGCGGTGCACACCTTCCGGATCGTCCCTGGAGCTCCGATGCGGTTCGTCCCCTATGCGGTCGGCCTGTTCATGCTGACGCCGATCATCGTCTGGTTCGCGCTGTGGCTGTTCGCGTTTCCCGGTATCAAGAGCGGCTTCGACGTGCCCCTGGCCCTGTCGCTGTTTGCCGTCTCAGTCCCCCTGGTCGTCACATTTCTGATCACCAACATCGCCTTCATCGCCAACAGCATGGCCGGCTCCAACGAGTTCGGCCCGCCGGCCTGGACGCCGGCACGCCGCCTGCTCGCCGCCCAGCCGGCCGCGGCCGTGGTGATCGGCGCGGCGACGGTGCCGTACCTGACCTCGGTCGGTGAACCTTGGTACTTGGCGGCCGTGCCGCTGGTGACCGGCATCGGGTTCGCCCTGGCGATCCGCCTGTCGATCGCCCGCCAGGCCGGCGGTGCCGAGCGGCGCGCCATGCCGGAAGCCGCACAGCGACCCCGGCGGCCGGCGGCTGCATCGCCGGCGCCGCAGGCCACCGCACACGCGGCCCCGCAGACGGTGGCCCGCGCCGCGCCGCGTCGGCCGATCCTGAACAGGATCCCGGTCCTCGGACGATTCGTCCGCGAGCTGGTCGAGGACTACGCCCAGGAACGCACCTTCTTTGCCTTGAACCTGGGCCTGTTGTGGCTCGGCGCGGCGGTGCTGTTCGGCCTGCCGGTGATCTTCTACACCGCGCTGGTGCTGGTGCCGGTGGCGTTCGCGCTGATCATCGCCGTCACCCGCGGCTGAGCCCCGCCGCCACGCAGACGCCCGGTCGCTTGAGGCGCGCCGGGCGCATCGGCTAGAACCCAGCCCAAGGATGCCCGGCCGGCCCGGCCGGCACACCTGCAGGCTTGGGAGGCCGCCTGGCCGATGACCATCATGTCCGATAGCTGGATCCGGGAGCAGGCGGCTGCCACCGGCATGATCGCGCCCTTCGAAGAGAAGCAGCGCGCCGCCGGCACCATCTCCTACGGCCTGTCCTCCTACGGCTACGACGCGCGGGTCGGCGACGAGTTCCTGATCTTCACCAATGTCGACAATGACGTGGTCGATCCGAAGAACTTCTCCGCCACCAGCTTCGTGAAGCGCAAATCGGACGTTTGCGTGATCCCGCCCAACAGCTTCTGCCTGGCCAGCACGGTGGAGTATTTCCGTATCCCGCGCGACGTGCTGGTGATCTGCGTCGGCAAGTCGACTTATGCGCGCTGCGGCATCATCGTCAACGTGACGCCGCTGGAGCCGGGCTGGGAGGGCCATGTGACGTTGGAGTTCTCCAACACCACGCCGCTGCCCGCCCGCATCTATGCGAACGAGGGGGCCTGCCAATTCCTGTTCTTGAAGGGCGACCGCCCCTGCGAGACCTCCTATGCCGACCGGGCCGGCAAATACATGGGCCAACAGGGCGTCACCCTGCCCCGGCTTTGACATATAGGTTCGGTAGCCGGAGACGGAAAGCAACGCAACTTTCCGGAGCTCTGGCCGTTGACCACCGGCATCGCCGTCCAAGAAGGGTTCCTTGAAGGAGAGGACCCCGAAAGAGGTCTCATGGACAAGATCGTGATCGAGGGGGGCCGCCCCCTGAGTGGCGTCGTGCGGTTGAGCGGTGCCAAGAACGCCGCCCTGCCGCTGATGGCCGCCAGCCTGCTGACGGACCAGCCGCTGGTCCTGGACGGGGTGCCGCGTCTCGCCGACATCGCCACCATGTCGGCCCTGCTCGCCCAGCATGGCGTCGCCGTCGACCACCAGCCGGGCGACCCCGTGACCAATGGCGGCGCCCGGTTGTCGCTGACGGCGGCGCGCATCGCCGACACCACCGCGCCCTACGACCTGGTGCGTAAGATGCGCGCCAGCGTCCTGGTGCTGGGTCCGCTGGTCGCCCGCTGCGGCGAGGCGCGGGTCTCCCTGCCCGGCGGCTGCGCCATCGGCGCGCGCCCGGTCGACCTGCATCTGAGCGGGCTGGAGCAGCTCGGCGCCACGATCGACCTGGACGGCGGCTACATCCACGCCCGCGCGCCGCACGGCCTGAAGGGGGCGACCATCGTGTTCCCGAAAGTCTCGGTGGGCGCGACGGAGAACCTGTTGATGGCGGCCGCGCTGGCCGAGGGCGAGACGGTGCTGGTCAACGCCGCGCGCGAGCCGGAGATCGGCGACCTCGCCGCCTGCCTGACCGCCATGGGCGCGCGCATCGAGGGGATCGGCAGCGACCGGCTGACGGTCCAGGGCCGGCCCGCGCTGGGCGGCGCTACCCACCGGGTCGTCGTCGACCGTATCGAGACCGGCACCTTCGCCATGGCGGCGGCGATTACCGGCGGCAAACTGGAGCTGATCGGCGCCCGGCCGGCCCATGTCGAGGCGATGATCACGGTGCTGGGCGAGGCCGGCATCGCCTTCCAGGAGACCGAGGACGGGCTGACGGTGGACGCCGGCGGCGCCCGGCCGCTCGGCGTCGACGTCATGACCGAGCCGTTTCCCGGCTTCCCCACCGACCTGCAAGCACAGTTCATGGCGCTGATGTGCGTCGCCGAGGGCGCGTCGATGATCACCGAGACGATCTTCGAGAACCGCTTCATGCATGTGCCGGAGCTGGCCCGGATGGGCGCCAACATCAATATCCACGGTCATACCGCGCTGGTCCGCGGGGTGCCGCAGCTCACCGGCGCGCCGGTGATGGCCACCGACCTGCGGGCCAGCATCTCGCTGGTGATGGCCGGGCTGGCGGCGCGCGGCGAGACGGTGTTGAATCGCGTCTACCATCTCGACCGCGGCTATGAACGGGTGGAGGAGAAGCTGGCCGCCTGCGGTGCCGCCATCCGGCGGGTCCGCGAGGGCTGAGCGTACGGCACGAACGGCGATGGCATGGGACAGGACGACCAGGGCGCCACGGCCCTGAAGCTGCGGGCGACCGATGGCGAGGATCTGGCAGTGCTGTCCGCGGCGCTGCAGGACAGCATCGTGCCGGTCATGGACATGACCTATCTCGCCGAAGACCGGCGTTTCGTCATGGTGGTCAACCGCTTCAAATGGGAGGCCGCCGACGACGCCGGTGACCCAGGCGGCGCGGGCGACCCGCCAGCGGGCGACGGCGCGGCGCAGGCCTATCAGCGCACCCATTGCGGCGTGTCCTTCTTCGGGGTCGAGCATGTGCGGCTGCGCCATGTCGACCTCTCCCGCCGCCAGGACATGCTGTCGCTCCTGTCGGTGGAGATGGCCGAGGGCGGCGTCCGGCTGGTGTTCGCCGGGGGCGGGGAAATCCGGCTCGACCTCGCCGGCGGCAGCGAGGCGCATCTCGATTGCCGGCTGGTCGACCTCGGCGAACCCTGGCCGACAAGCAATCTGCCGCGACACGGGTTTGAAGACGGCGGCGATAGCCCGTAAGCTCCGCCGCGCGCGGGCGGCGGGCCGGCAGGGCCGCACCTCGCGCACCGTCGCAAGGCCGGTGGGGTGGGCGGCCGCCCCGCCCTATCGCTGTGGACCAGCAGACCCCGGTGGCGAGCCCGACCGTCCGATCCAACCCCGCCCCCCCGGCCCCGCCATCGCCCGAGGCGCCAGCGGAACCGCTGGTGGTCGCCGTGCCGAAGGGGCGGATCCTGGACGAACTGCGCCCGTTGATGCGCCGCGCCGGGCTGGAGCCGGAAGCCGCCTTCGACGACCGCGCCTATCGCGGCCTGCGCTTCGCCACCAACCGGCCGGGCGTGGAGATCATCCGCGTACGCTCCTTCGACGTCGCGACCTTCGTGGCGTTCGGCGCCGCCCATCTCGGCGTCGCCGGCAACGACGTGCTGATGGAGATCGACTCGCCGGAGGTGTACGCCCCGCTCGACCTCGCCATCGGCCGCTGCCGCATGGTGGTGGCCGAGCCAATGGCGCTGGCCGCCCCGGACGAGCCGCAGCGCTGGAGCCATATCCGCGTCGCCACCAAGTATCCGCAGATCACCCGCCGGCACTTCGCCGCGCGCGGCGTACAGGCCGAATGCATCAAGCTGAACGGCGCGATGGAGCTGGCGCCGAGCCTGGACCTGTGTCGGCGCATCGTCGACCTGGTCTCCTCCGGCAGCACGCTGAAGGCCAACGGGCTGCACGAGGTCGAGCATATCGCCGATGTCAGCGCCCGGCTGATCGTCAACCGCGCCGCCTGGAAGACCCGCGCGGCGGAAATCGAGGACTGGCTGGACCGCTTCCGCCAGGCCGTGGCCGGCGAAACGGCGACGCGGCCGGCATCGCCGCAGACGGCAGCCGCCGGCCCATGACCCAGGCGGTCGAAAGCTCCCGCCGGATCGGCAAGATCACGCTGGACGAGCGCACCGTCGTGCGCCGCAGCGCGGAGGTGGAGCACGAGCGCGCCGTCGCCATCTACGACCTGATCGAGGATAACGTCTTCGACCCCATCGACGCGCCGGACGGTCCCTATACCGTCAACCTGTCGATGGAGGAAAACCGTCTCGTCTTCGACATCCGCGATCCGGCCGGTGACGCGATCCGCCGGCTGCCGCTGGCCGTGACGCCTTTCCGGCGCATCGTCAAAGACTACTTCCACATCTGCGAGAGCTACTTCGAGGCGATCAAATGGGCACCGCCGTCGCGCATCGAGGCGATCGATATGGGCCGGCGCGGCGTTCACAACGAAGGGGCGCAGATGCTCAAGGACCGGCTGGCCGGCAATATCGAGATCAACGAAGATACCGCGCGGCGGCTGTTCACGCTGCTGTGCGTCCTGCATATCCGCGGCTGACCCGCGTCGGCTGGCACCAGACGGGCCGCGGCGTCCATGGATGGCCTGCCCTCCAGCGTGTTGTTCTGCTGCACGCTGAACATCATCCGCTCGCCGATGGCGGAGGCCATCCTGAAGCACCTGATGGGCCGCCGCATCTTCGTCGACAGCGCCGGCGTGCGCCGCGGCGCGCCGGACGGGTTCGCCGTGCAGGTGATCGATGAGATCGGCATGGACCTGTCGGCTCACCGGCCGAAGCGGATCGACGACCTGCTGGACGACAGCTTCGACCTGGTAATCACCCTGTCGCCGGAGGCCCACCACCGCGCCTTGGAGATGACCCGCACCTCGGCGTGCGAGGTGGAGTTCTGGAACACCTTCGACCCCTCCATCGAGGAAGGCAGCCGCGAGGCCCGGCTGTCCGCCTACCGCGCCGTGCGTGACCAGCTCTACGAGCGCATCAAGAAGCGGTTCGCGCCCGAGGGTGGCCCCACGGTGTGAGCGGGGCGCCGGCCGCGGTCGCGTTGGCCGGGAAAGAGGTTGCCCGCCGCCGTCCCCCCATGGCAGTGTCGCCGCCGCCGATCCTCCGGCCCCCACATCGCTGCCGTAGCTCAGTGGTAGAGCACTCCCTTGGTAAGGGAGAGGTCCAGAGTTCAAGTCTCTGCGGCAGCACCAGATTTTTTGGCGTTTCAGAGGGCGATCGACTGGGCGGACGCGGTGGCGCCGATCCAAGCGGCGAAGCCCTCGAACAGGTGCAGGTAGGCGCCGCCGATCTCAGGGTGGAACTCCAGAAGAACGCTGCCGCCCCAGAAGATCAGCAAGAGCGGCAGGATCGTCGACCAGCCCGCGATCAGCGTCAGACCGAACGCCGCCAGCCATTTGTGCCGCGTCAGGTCGCCGGCCATCACGCCCAGCACCCACCGCTTCGCTGATGACGGCACCAGTTCGACGAAGCTGAACGTCGCCAGCACCAGATGCAGCAGCGTCGGCAGCAGGGTCGAGAAGATCATGGCATAGAGCCAGACATAGTCGCCCCGCTGCGTGGGATCGCGAAGGTCGTCAAACAGGCTCTGCAGATCCAGCAGGGGCGTGCTGCCGAGCGCGTTCATCACCTGGATGACCGCGATCAGCGCGCAGCCCAGCGCCGTGAACAGCACCCCGGCCGCCCCGAGGTCCGCCAGGCCGAGCGGCAACGCCAGCCGGCCATGAGTGGCCCCGGCGCGGACCAGCCAGCGGGTCAGCCCGATCGACAGGAAGTCGAACACGCCGTTCATCACTGGCAGAACGCCCAAGAAGATCAGGAGCGTGGCCGTGAATTCGGACGCCCGGTCCGCAAACGCTGACACACCGACCAGCAGCGCAAGAGCCGCCGCGACGAACACCCCGTAGGCGGCGGCGCCAACCCCGCGGCGCACGGCCGACGCCAGGGCAGCAACGCTCGCGACTGCGAATGCGACTGCGAATGCGACTGCGAATGCGAATGCGACTGCGACTGCGAATGCGCCTGCGACTGCGAATGCGAATGCGACTGCGAATGCGCCTGCGCTTGCGACTGCGAATGCGAATGCGAATGCGCCTGCGCCTGCGCCTGCGAATGCGAATGCGCCTGCGCTTACGACTGCGACTGCGTTTGCGACTGCGACTGCCAGTCCGAAGGCAAGCACCAAGGCGGCAAGCCGCAACGCTGATCGTGCACCGCCGGGCAGAGCCTTGGACAGGCTCGCCACGAAGAGCACAGTTGCGCAGATCGCCGCGGGACGCACCCACCACGGCACGGTTTCCGGCAGCACGACGACATCGCCGATCCGGCCTTCCGCTCCCGCCAGCCACGCGAGCAAGAGTAACAAGATGGGGTACAGGACCGCGAGGCGCAGGGTCAGGTCGAACAGCGGCCATCCCCAGGCGTTGCGCCCTGCCCACTCCGCCGCCGACTTGGTCGGCGCCCGCAGGTCGGTCAACCAGTCCAGTCGCCGCCACCAACGGCCGCCGGGATCCGGGTGCTCCTCCACAGACTCCGGCGTCAGACGTCTGTCGACCGACTCCAGCCACCGTTTGACGATGCGCGTATAGAGCGCCCCGCCCTTCGCGTGGCGAAGCCAGCCCTCGATCTCCGCGCGGTCCCCGTCATTGCCCAACGCGTCGAGGAAGTAGTAACCCCAGACGACAAGGATCACGCCGGACGGGGCAAGGAACCACCAGTCCGAGACCAGATCCAGCAACGTGAAGATCACCGGCATCCACAACACCTCCCAAGCCGCCGACGACGCGTATGGCAAGCATGGCGAGAACGCAACTGTCCGATCGGCAACGCAGCCAACCGGTAGGGCTCGGCGCGGCCGGTGGCAACGGTCGACGCGGAGACCGCGGCGAACCATCGTCCGTCGCGGTTGGGCTCTTGCGCCGCCCGGCAGTTGCCAATGAATAGAAGGTCTGTGCGATTCTTCTGGCTCAATTATTTTGATATTTTCAGCCAGATACCTTACTATCACGCATGAGACTCTTGCTGACTACGCTTGTACTCAGCCTGATCATCGGCGGGCTGGGGCCATCGGCGGTCGCTGAGGAAGACGGCGGCGCCCTGACGCTGCCCGAGCTGGCGCAGTCTCTCGTCGACGGCATCATCGTCCCGATCGACATCCCGATGACGATCGTGCCGGCGGACGACGAAGCGGACCTCGCCCAAGCCTGCTGCCGGTACTGCTGCAGGGGCAAGCCCTGCGGCAATAGCTGCATCAACCGACAGCTCACCTGCCACCAACCGCCCGGCTGCGCCTGCGCGGGCTGTTAGGGGTAGCGGGATGCCGCACACAGCCGACGGGTCTTACCGCGTCGGGCCAGGGCCGGCACGATCACCGGCGTGACGCGCGCCTCCGGCGCCGGGCCCTACGGCAGGCACCTGAAGGACGTGCAGCGCTTTCTCGCGGCCCACCAACAGCACCTCGAAACGTCGCTCTACCAGCGATCGCCAACAAGAAGAACAACGCGTCCGGCAGCGACGCGGCTGGTGGCGATACCGTCCGCTACCGTTGACGCAGCAGGTCGGCGAGCAGCGGGTTGGCGAACCGCCGTTCCACCGTCACGCCGAAGAAGCTCTCCGACAGATTGGGCAGTTCCGCGATCTCGACGAGGGACCCGCTGGCGAGCTCGTCGCGCACGACGATGGGCGGCATGACGGCCAAGCCGACCCCCTCGCGTGCCAACAGGCGCATCATCGCCATGTCGTCGACCTCCGCAGCGATCTGCGGCGTCACGTCCAGCCGGTCGAACAGCGCGTCGACGCCCATACGCAGGCCGCTCGCCCGGGTCGGCAGCACAAGCGGCGCCCCCACAAGGCGCGCGGTCAGCGACAGGCCCGGCGGACACAGGGCCGGAACGCCGATCAGGCCGACCGGCTGCTCGTCGAGGCGGTGCACGATGAACGGCGTCAGCGCATCGGACGGTGGCGGCTGGTTCGTCAGAACCAGATCGATGTGCAGCGCCCCAAGCGCGCTGAACAGCTCCGCCGCGCTGCCCGAGCGCAGGATGACCTCAACGTCCGGACGGCGAAGAATGGTCCGCAGGAAGACGAGCTGGAAATTGCGCGACAAGGTGGCGAGCGCGCCGACGCGCAGCGCGTGACGCTGTCGCCCGCTCTGCCGCAGGGTCGCCACCAGCTCGCGTCCCGTCGCGAAGATCGCATCGGCATGGTCGCGCGCGATGCGCCCGGCCTCCGTCAGGTACATCGCCCGCCCGCGCCGCTCGAACAGCGGCTGGCCGAGCGCGTGCTCCAGGTGGCGGATCTGCGTCGACACGGCCGACTGCGAGACGTTCAGCCGAACCGCCGCGCGGGTCAGGTTGCCCTCGTGCGCGACCACCTGAAAGTAGCGCAGATGATGGTAGTTCAGCTCAGCCATATCGTTCTGTTGAACAGAACGTAATCGCGAATACAATGTATTTTTCTTCCGTTCGTGCGGCCGCTACGGATTGTGCGACTGCGAACCGAACGGAGACTCCGCCTCATGTCGGTCTATCTGATGCCGCTGATCCCGCCGGCCGTGCTGTTGTTGACGGCGTTGCTGGCGCTGACCGGCCCGGGCCGCCGGCCGGCCGGGCTGGCCAGACTGACCGAAGGCGCGGCGCTGGTCGCGCTGGGCGCCGCGGTCGCCGCGGCGGTCGTTCTGGCGTCGCAGGGTGCGGGCTCCGCCCGGATGTTCGGCGCGGACGGCTTCGGTCCGGCGACCCGGCTCGATGCGGTCAGCGCCACCATGCTGGTCCTCGTCGCCTTCGTCGGCTGGGTCGTCGTCCGCTATTCGGCGTCCTACCTCGACGGTGAGGCGCGCGAAGGCGCCTTCCTCGGGTGGCTGGCGGCAACGCTGGGATCCGTCCTGCTGCTCGTCCAATCGGGCGACCTGGTGCAGCTCGTCGTCGCCTGGATCGCCACCAGCTTGTGCCTGCATCGGCTGCTGCTGTTCTACCGCGACCGCGTGCCGGCGATCCGCGCGGCCCGCAAGAAGCTTGTGGTCGCGCGGATCGGCGATGCGGCGCTGATCGGCGCGGCGGTGTTGCTGGCCGTCGGCTACGGCACGACCGACATCGCCAGCATCCTGGCAGCCGCGCGCGCCGGCACCGCACCCGCGGAGGCGGCCTGGGCGGCGGGTCTGATCGCGCTGGCGGCCCTGCTGAAATCGGCGCAGTTCCCGACCCATGGTTGGCTGACGGAGGTGATGGAGACGCCGACCCCGGTCTCCGCCCTCTTGCATGCGGGCGTGATCAATGCGGGCGGCTTCCTGTTGATCCGCTTTGCCGACGTCATGCTGCTGTCGCCGGGCGTGCTCGCGGTGCTGGTGATGGTCGGCGGCACCACGGCGCTGATCGGCGGCCTGGCGATGCTGTCCCAGTCCGGCGTCAAGAACTCGCTCGCCTGGTCGACCATCGCGCAGATGGGATTCATGATCATGCAATGCGGGCTGGCGCTGTTCCCGCTGGCCTTGCTGCACATCGTCGCGCACTCGCTCTACAAGGCCCACGCCTTCCTCAACTACGGCACCGCGGTGGACTATGTGGCGGCGATCCGCCGACCGGGACCGATCGCGATCCCCAGCGGCGGGGCGGTCGTACGCGCCTTCGCGCTGGCGCTGTTGATCTATGCGGCGATCGCCTACGCCTTCGCCCTCGGCTTCGAGGCCAAGTCGCCGCAGGCGATCTCGCTGGGCGCCATCCTGATCTTCGGCGTCGCCTGTCTGCTGGCGCAGGGCCTGGCCGATGCCGCGCCGCGCGTGCTGACCCGGCGGACGCTGACCTATGCGGTGGCGACGTCGGTCAGCTACTTCGCCCTCCAGACGGGTGCGGAGTGGCTGGCCGGCGGCACGCTGCCGGCGACGCCAGCGCCGGGGCCGCTGGAATGGGCGTTGCTGGCGCTGGCCGTCTTCTGCTTCGGCCTGGTCGCCGTCGCGCAGGCGCTGTTCCCGCTGTGGTCCAACCACCCGGCGGCGGCCGGCCTGCGCGTCCACCTGTCCAATGGGCTCTATGCCAACGCGGTGTTCGATCGGCTGCTGGGCGGCTGGTCGGTTCGCCGCCCGTCCTGACCCGCGTCGCGAGAGGAGATCGATATCATGTCGACGAAACCGGAGATCGAGCCCCTCGGCGTGTCCACCCGCGGCGGGTCCCCCCTCGACGTGACCACGATCGACCGCGCGGCGGATGCCGCGGCCCGGCAGATCCCGCCGGTCTGGCCCATCGCCTCCTACGTCGCGGTCAATCCCTTCCTCGGCCAGACGACACAGTCGCTGGCCGAAGTGGGCGCGCGCCTGGGCCGCGTCGGCGCCATTCCGGTGTGCATGCCGCGCGCCTGGTATCGGGAGCGGATCGGCAACGGGACGATCACGCAAGCGGACTTGGCCGCCGCACTCGAAGCGTCACCCCACGCCGGCAAGCCCGGCGACGTCGCCGCGCTGACCGCGGCGGCAGCGGAGGCGGCACCGGCGCAGCCCACCTTGCCGACGGTGGCGGACCTCGCGGCCGCGGCGAGCGGAACGGATTGGCCGGGCCTGATCGCCGACCGCTTCGGCGCCTGGGCGGGCGGCTACTTCGATCGCGGCCAAGCACTCTGGGCGGCCCCGCGTGGCCGCAACACCTGGTCGGCCTTTCGCGCCTATGCGACACACGACCTGACGCCGGAGATCATGGGGCTCGACGGGTTCGCCGCCTTCGTGGCGGAGGCGCCGGAGAGCGCGGCGGCGGCGATCACGCGCGCTGCGAACCGGCTGGGCCTCGGCGAAGCGGCACTGGACACGTACTTCCATCAACTGCTGCTGTCGCTTGGCGGTTGGGCGCAGTTCGCGCGCTACGAGCTTTGGCGTGCCGAGCTTCTCGGCGAGGCCGACGCGACGATCACCGATCTGCTGGCGATCCGGCTGCTTTGGGAAGAGGCCCTGTTCTGCCGGCACGAAGCGGCGATCCTGGACCGCTGGCAGTCGGTACGGGCCGACCACGCGACGCCGGTCGCGCCGCAGGCGGCCGGCATCGTCGACGAGGTCTTGCAGGAGGCCGCCGAGCGCGCCGCCCAGCGCGCCTTGGGCGAGGCGCTCGCGGCCCCACCCCCCGCTTGCGAGGAGGCGCGCCCTGCGCTGCAGGCCGCCTTCTGCATCGATGTGCGCTCGGAGATCTTCCGGCGGTCGCTCGAAGCGGTCGATCCGGCGATCCGCACGCTGGGCTTCGCCGGCTTCTTCGGCGTGTTCGCCAAGCATCGCCGCTTCGCCTCCGACGTCGAGGAGCTGCGCTTGCCGGTTCTCCTCAACCCCACGGTCTCCTCCTGCTCCGGCCACGCGGACGAAGCGCCGGACGACCTGGCCACGCGGTATGCCGCCCGTGCCCGGCGGGCCTGGGGTCGCTTCAAACTGGCGGCCGTGTCGTCCTTCGCGTTCGTCGAGGCGATGGGGCCGGTCTATGTCGCAAAGCTTGTCCGCGAGGCCTTGGGTCTGAGCGCGATGGCGGCACCGAACGACCCGACGCCCCGCTTCGATCCCGACCTTGATCTCGCGACGCGGATCACGGCGGCGGAGACGGTGCTGCGCGCCATGTCGCTGACCCGCGGCTTTGCGAGGGTCGTGGTGCTCGCCGGCCATGGCGCCAACGTGGTCAACAATCCGCATGCCAGCGGGCTGCACTGCGGCGCCTGTGGCGGCTATTCGGGCGAGGTGAACGCCAGGCTTCTGGCGCTGCTGCTGAATGACCGGCCGACGCGCGCGGGATTGGCGGCGCGCGGCATCGAGGTGCCGGCGGACACGCTCTTCGTCGGCGCGCTGCATGACACCACCACCGACACGATCACCCTCTACGACCGGGATGCGGCGGCCGCGGACCATGCGAGCGACCTCGCACAGGCGCGCCGGTGGTTCGCCGCCGCCGGCAAGGCGGCGCGCGGCGAGCGGGTGGCGCGTCTGCCCCGCGCCTCGGCGGAGGACGACATTCCCTCCCGCGCCCGCGACTGGGCGGAGGTCCGTCCGGAATGGGCGCTGGCCGGCTGCAAGGCCTTCATCGCCGCGCCGCGCGCGCGCACGCTCGGACGCAGCCTGAAGGGGCGGGCCTTCCTGCACGACTACGACTGGCACCAGGACAGCGCGCATGGGTTCGGCGTGCTCGAACTGATCATGACCGCGCCGGTCGTGGTCGCGAGCTGGATCAGTCTGCAGTACTACGGCTCGACCGTCGCGCCGCAGACCTTCGGGTCGGGCAACAAGCTGCTGCACAACGTGGTGGGCGGCATCGGCGTCTTCGAGGGCAATGGCGGCCTGATGCGGGCCGGCCTGCCTTGGCAATCGGTGCATGACGGCGAAGCCTATGCCCATGAACCGCTCAGACTGTCGGTCTGCATCGAAGCGCCGCGCGAGGCGATGAACGACATCCTGGCGCGTCACGACGGCGTGCGTGCACTGTTCGACCACCGCTGGCTGCATCTCTTCGCGATGGACGACGACGGACGGCTCGCCCACCGCTATACAGGCGATCTGAACTGGGAAGCGGTAGCCATGCCGGCCGCCGCGCCGCACGCGCTGGACGCCGTCGCCTGACCGGGCAGGACCAGGATGGTCCCGTCCGGTGCTGACGGCGCCGCGCTCTGGGCCGCAACACCGCCGACACCTGCCACGATGACCGACCATGCCGATGTCGACCGGCCGCCCACCCCAACGGCCTCTGGGCTGCCCGCGCCGCTGGTCCGCATCTGCTTCGCCAGCCGGGACGGCCAGGCCCGCAAGATCGCCGGCCGCCTGGTCGAGCGCCTGGGCGACGACGGTGTCGCCGTCGACATGCTGGATCTCGTGCCGGCGCCGCCGGTGGCCGAGGCCGTTGACGGCGCCTCTCTGGTGGTGGTGGTCGCGGCGGTGCTCTACGGCAAGCACCTGAAGGATGCGCAGCGCTTCCTGGCGGCCTACCAACAACACGCCGAGACGCCGCCGCTGGCGCTCGCCTCGGTCAACCTGACCGCCCGCAAGCCGGGGAAGCGGACGGCCGAAACCAATCCGTATCTGAGGAAGCTGATCGCCCGGCTCGGCCTGCAGCCGGTGGCCACGGCGGTCTTCGCGGGCCGGCTGAACTATCCGGCCTACCGGTGGTCAGACCGCCAGATCATCCGGTTCATCATGCTGGTCACCGGCGGTCCGACCGACGGCAAGAGCGTCTTCGAGTACACCGACTGGCCAAGCGTCGATGCCTTCGCCGCGGAGATCCGGGCCGCCCTGCCGTCGATCCGGGCCTAGAGCATCCTGCGTCCGAATGGACGCAAGATGCTCTAACACTTTGAATTAGATCAACTTATCTGCGTTCAGATGATTCCATCTGAACGCAGGTTGATCTAGATCCGCCGCTCCGTCGACGGATCGAACAGGCTCGCGTGGCTCATATCGGCCATCAGGCGCATGGTGTCGCCGGGGCGCGTGGTGCGGCGCGGGTTGACGCGGGCGATCGCCGTCGACCCGCCCAGCTCGACATAGGTCAAGGTGTCGGCGCCGGTCGGCTCCAGCACGTCGACGCGGCAGTCGAAGGCGTGAGCGTGCTCGCGGATGCTGGCTTCGGCCTCGTTGTAGTCGGTCAGCGCCTCCGGCCGCAGGCCGAACACCACCTCGCGGTCCTTCCACTGAGCGGCGGCCGCCGGGTCGGCCAGCGGCAGCACGACGTCGCCGTCGCCGCCATTGGCCGCGCAGCGGAAACGCACGCCCAGGCCGTTGCCCTGATCCACCACCGTCGCCGGCACGAAGTTCATCGGCGGGGAGCCGACGAAGCCGCCGACATACATGTTGGCCGGCGTCTCGTAGACGTCCTGGGGCGGGGCGAGCTGCTCGATCACCCCGCCGCGCATCACCGCGATCTGGGTGGCCAGCGTCATCGCCTCGATCTGGTCGTGGGTGACGTAGACGATCGTCGTCCCCAGCCGGCCATGCAGCTTCTTGATCTCGGTGCGCATGTCGACGCGCAGCTTGGCGTCGAGATTGCTGAGCGGCTCGTCGAACAGGAAGATCTTCGGGTCGCGCACCAGCGCCCGGCCCATCGCCACCCGCTGGCGCTGCCCGCCGGAGAGCTGGGCCGGCTTGCGGTCCAACAGATGGTCGATCTGCAACAGTGCCGACGTCTTGGCGATCAGCCGCGCGCGCTCGTCCGCCGGCACGCCGCGCATCTCCAGCCCGAAGGCGATGTTCTTCTTCACCGTCATGTTCGGGTAGAGGGCGTAGGACTGGAACACCATGGCGATGTCGCGGTTCTTGGGATGCACCGCGTTGACCACCCGCCCGTCGATGACGATCTCGCCGTCGGTGATGCTGTCCAGCCCGGCAATCATGTTCAGCAGCGTGGACTTGCCGCAGCCCGACGGCCCCAGCAGCACCAGGAACTCGCCGCCGGCGAGGTCGAGCGAGATGCCCTTCAGCACATGGGTGTCGCCGAAGCTCTTGCGAACGTTGCGGACTTCCAGATGGGCCATGGCGCCTGCCCCGCTATCCTTTCACCGAGCCGGCGGTCAGGCCGCGCACGAAGTACCGGCCGGCGACGATGTAGACCAACAGCGTCGGCAGCGCCGCGATGATCGCCGCGGCCATGTCGACATTGTAGAGCTTCACCCCGGTCGTCGTGTTCACCAGGTTGTTCAGCGCCACCGTCACCGGCTGCGCGCCGCCGGAGGTGAACGACGCGCCGAACAGGAAATCGTTCCAGATCTGCGTGAACTGCCAGATCACCGTCACCACGATGATCGACGGCGACAGCGGCAGGATGATCCGCCAGAAGATGGTGAAGAACCCCGCCCCGTCGATGGTCGCCGCCTTCACCAGGTCGTCCGGCAGCGTGACGTAGTAGTTGCGGAAGAACAGCGTGGTGAAGGCGATGCCGTAGACGGTGTGCACCAGCACCAGCCCGGGCACGCTGCTCGCCAGGCCCAGAAAACCCAGCGTCTGCGACATCGGCAGCAGCACCACCTGGAACGGGATGAAGGAGCCGAACAGCAGCATCCCGAACACGACATTCGCCCCGCGGAAGCGCCACTTGGTCAGCGCATAGCCGTTCAGCGCGCCGAACAGGCTGGACAGCAGCACCGCCGGCACCGCCATCAGCACCGAGTTGCGGAAATAGGGCGCAAGACCCGTGCACTCCACGCCGATGCACGCCTCGCTCCAGGCATAGCGCCAAGCGTCCAGGCTGACCGATTGCGGCCAGGCGAGCAGCGAACCGGAGCGGATCTCCTCGACGTCCTTCAGCGAGGTGGCGATCATCACCAGCATCGGCATCAGGTAGAACAGCGCGAACAGACCCAGCGCCGCATAGAGCGCGACCCGGCCGAGCCGGGCGCCCAGCGTGTCGGCCGCGGCCTGGGCGGGCAGGTTAGCCACGCTTGCCGCTCCGGATTTCCGAGTAGAGATAGGGCACGATGATCGCCGCCACCGTCGCCAGCATCATCACCGCGCTGGTGGCGGCGAAGTCCAGCCGGTCGCGCTGGAAGGCCATGTCGTACATGAAGGTCGCCGGCACCGACGTCGCCGTGCCCGGCCCCGCCGCGGTCAGCGCCATCACCAAATCGAAGGTCTTGATCGCCAGATGCATCAGGATGACGAAGGCGCTCAAGAACACCGGGCGGATCGTCGGGATGATGATGCGCCGATAGATGTTCGCCAGGCTCGCCCCATCCAGCCAGGCGGCCTTGATGATCTCGTCGTCGACCCCGCGCAGCGCCGCCAGCACCATGGCCATAACGAAGCCCGACGCCTGCCACACCGCGGCCAGCACGATGGTGTAGATCGCCATGTCCGGATCGTTGATCCAGTTGAAGGCGAACCCGGTCCAGCCGAGATCGTGCATCGCCTTCTCAAGCCCGATGCCGGGATCCAGCAGCCATTTCCACGCGGTACCCGTGACGATGTAGGAGATCGCCATCGGATAGAGATAGATGGTGCGCAGCGCCCCTTCCGCGCGGATCCGCTGGTCCAGCAGCACGGCCAACAGGCAGCCCAGCGCCATCGACAGTCCCATGAACAGGACGCCGAACAGGAACAGGTTCTCAACCGCGGTTTCCCAGCGGCTGAGGCGCCAGATGTTCACGTAGTTCTCGAAGCCGACGATCTCGTAGCTCGGCAGCATGCGCGAGCCGGTGAGCGAGATGATCACCGTCCACAGGATGAAGCCGTAGAAGAAGATCAGCGCCGCGGCGAAGGACGGCGCGACCACCAGCTTCGACAAGTGGCGCTGCAGCCAGCCGCGCGCGCCCGCATCCCCGGCGCCCGCGTCGCCGGTGTCGGCGGCGCGGGCGGACGCGACGGCGTCTGCGGGCATGCTTCAAGAACCCGGCGCGCGGGCGGCCCTACATCGCCAACTCGACTTCCTCCAGCAGCAGTTCCACCGCCTCTTGGGAACTCATGTCGGAGTTGAAGTGCTGCGTCACCACGTCCAGGAACGCGCCGCGCGGCGCCCGGCCGATGGCGATCTCATGCGCCATGCTGGGCACCAGGCTGCCTTCCGCCACCGCGCTGTCGAGATCCTCCATGGAGCGCACCGCGCAGGCATCGAATGCGCTGCGGTCGAGGTCGGTGCGGGCGGGGATCGAGCCCTTGAAGAGGTTGAAGGTCTCCTGGAAGCTTTCGCCCAGGATCAGGCCGGCCAGCAGGTCTTGGCCCGCGACCCGGTCATCGCCCTCCACCTCGAAGAAGGCGAAGCTGTCGGAGTTCAGGACGAAGCCGCTGGTCCCCGGCGTCGGCACGCACAGATAGTCCTCGTCCGGCGTCAGCTCCGACGCGGCGAACTCGCCCTTGGCCCAGTCGCCCATGATCTGCATGGCGGCCTCGCCATTCATCACCATGCCCGTCGCCAGGTTCCAGTCGCGCCCCGGGAAGTTCGGATCGACATAGCCGGTGATGCGGCGCATCTGGTCGAACACGGCGATCATGGTGTCGCTGGTCAGCGCATCGGCGTCCAACTCCACCAGCGCCTGACGGTAGAAGTCCGGCCCGCCGAGGCCCAGCACGACGGTCTCGAACACCGTGGCGTCCTGCCAGGGCTGGCCGCCATGGGCGAGCGGGGTGATCCCGGCCTCCAGCAGCGCATCGGCCGTGGCATTGAATTCATCCCAGGTAGTGGGCACCTCTGCGCCGACCTCGGCCAGCACCTCCGGATTGATCCACAGCCAGTTGACCCGGTGGATGTTCACCGGCACGGCGACGTACTGGTCGTCATAGGTGACGATGTCGCGCAACAGCGGCGGCAGGATGTCGTCCCAGCCGGCCTCGGCCGCGACCGCGTCGAGGTTGGCCAGCACCCCTTCCGCCGCCCAGTCGTGGATGTTGGGGCCCTTGATCTGCACCGCGGTCGGCGGGTCGCCGGCCAGCACGCGCGAGCGCAGCACCGTCGCCTGGGCGTCGCCGCCGCCGCCGGCCACCGGTGCATCGACCCAGGTGCCGCCGGCCGCCTCGAACTCCTCCTGCAGCGCGGCGACCGCCCGAGCCTCGCCGCCCGACGTCCAGTAGTGCAGCACTTCCGCCGTCTGGGCCTGGGCTCCGGTGCCCGCAAGAGCGGTGGCGAGACCGACGGCAAGGCCGAGGGTCCGGCCGGTCGTGGCGCGGTGCATGATATCTTCATCCTCCCTTGGGCGCCTTGCAGGACGGGCTTAACCGTCGCCAGGCTTCTTGATTACTTATCGCCATGCTGACGGAGCCGATGCGCCGTGACAAGAGCATGTCTGGCGCCAGGCCCCCACCGCCGTCAACTACAGCGTGCCGTTGAAGGCGCCGCCGTCCAGCAGCAGGTTCTGGCCGGTGACGAACCCGCCGTATCGGCTGCACAGGAAGGCGCAGGCCGCGCCGAACTCGTCGGCATCGCCGAAGCGGCCGGCCGGGTTCTCCGTGCGGCGCCGTGCCTTCGCCTCGTCCAGCGAGATGCCCGCGCTCTTGGCGAAGCCCTGCAGGGTCTGGCCGAGCCGGTCGGTGTCGAACGGCCCCGGCAGCAGATTGTTGATGGTGACGTTGTGCGCCACCGTCTGGCGGGCGAGGCCGGCGAGAAAGCCGGTCAGGCCGGCGCGCGCGCCGTTCGACAGGCCCAAGCTCGGGATCGGCGCCTTCACCGCGGCCGACGTGATGGTGACGATGCGGCCGAATCGCCGCTCGATCATGCCGTCGACCGTGGCGCGCACGAAGGCGATCGGCGTCAGCATGTTGGCGTCCAGCGCCTTGATCCAGTCCTCGCGGTCCCAGTCCCGGAAATCGCCGGGCGGCGGGCCGCCCGCGTTGTTCACCAGGATGTCGGGGTCGGGACAGGCCGCCAGCACGGCGGCGCGCCCATCCTCGGTGGTTACATCCGCGGCGATGGCCACCGGCGCCGGCCCGCCCTCGCCGGCCACCAGCGCCGCGGCCTCCGCCAGCACGTCCGGCCGCCGCGCCGCCATCACCACGGCCACCCCCTCGCGCGCCAGATGCCGCGCGCAGGCCAGCCCCAGCCCGCGGCTTGCCGCACAGACGATGGCCTTGCGGCCGGCAATACCGAGATCCATGGGGGTGTTCCTTGACGCCGTTGCGTATCCTCACCGGGCACACGACCCAGGCAGCGGACACAAAGCGGAGAATCGATGCCCGCGCAACAGCACTGTGCGGGAACACCCGCTACGGTAACCCCCACGGGCACGCTGGCATCCAAGGCGCGGTCGCTGGCATGATCGCCGCCGCCGCCGTGCCCTTGCCATAGCCTCTGCACTCAAGGACCGACGCCCGATGCCGCCGACCGCACCGACGCCGGAGCATGCCCGGCTTGCCGACGCCGATGCCGGCACCGCCAATTGGCGGCGCTGGGGTCCCTATCTCGCCGAACGGCAATGGGGCACGGTGCGCGAGGACTACAGCCCCGACGGCAAGGCCTGGGCCTATCTACCGCACGACCACGCCCGCAGCCGCGCCTATCGCTGGGGCGAGGACGGCCTGGCCGGCATCAGCGACCACCATCAGCGGCTCTGCCTGGCGCTGGCCCTGTGGAACGAGCGCGACCCGATCCTGAAGGAACGCCTCTACGGTCTGACCGGCGACGAAGGCAATCACGGCGAAGACGTCAAGGAGTACTATTACTACCTCGACTCGACGCCGACCCATTCCTACATGCGGATACTCTACAAATATCCGCAGGCCGCATTCCCCTACCAACGCCTGATCGACGAGAACGCCCCCTGGAAGAAGCAGGAGCCGGAGTTCGAGCTGATCGACAGCGGCGTTCTCGACGACGACCGCTACTTCGACGTTTTCGTCGAATACGCGAAGGCCGACAGCAAGGACACGGTGATGTCGGTCACCGTCGTCAATCGCGGGCCGGACGCAGCCGCCGTCCATGTGCTGCCCCAGCTCTGGTTCCGCAACCGCTGGACCTGGAAGCACGACGCCCCAAGACCGCGCCTGACGCTGGCCGGCGACGGCGCGATCGCCGCGGACCACGACACGCTGGGCGCCTACACGCTGTTCTTCGACCCGGGCGCCGGCGGCGGCGCCACGCCGCTGTTCTGCGAGAACGAGACCAACGTCAACCGGCTCTACGGCCTGTCGGCGCCGGGGCCGTTCAAGGACGCGATCAACGACTGGCTGGTGGGCGGCGACCCGGCGGCCGTGGCCGCGACGCCGGCCGGCACCAAGGCGGCGATCCATCACCGCCTGGTGATCCCGCCTGGCGGCGAACACCGGCTGGTGTTCCGCCTCGCCCAGACCGCCCCGGCCGATCCGCTGGGCGCGGCGCCGGCGGTCCTGGAGGCGCGCCGGCAGGAGGCCGACCGGTACTACGACCATCTGCAGACCGGCATCGCCGACCCCGACCACCGGCTGATCCAGCGCCAGGCGCTGGCCGGCATGCTGTGGACCAAGCAGTTCTACTACTTCGACATTCCGCTGTGGCTGCAGGGCGACGAGACCCAGCCCCCACCCCCGCCGCAGCGCCGGCACGGCCGCAACCGCGACTGGGACCACGTCAACTGCGCCGACATCCTGTCGATGCCGGACAAGTGGGAGTATCCGTGGTTCGCCGCCTGGGACAGCGCCTTCCACTGCCTGCCGCTCGCCCTGGTCGACGCCGAATTCGCCAAGCAGCAGCTCGTTCTGTTCTGCCGCGAATGGTACATGCACCCGAACGGCCAGCTACCGGCCTATGAATGGGCGTTCGGCGACGTCAATCCGCCGGTGCATGCCTGGGCGACCTGGCGGGTCTTCAAGATCGACCAGAAACAGCGCGGCGACGCCGGCGACATCGCCTTCCTGGAGCGGGTGTTCCACAAGCTGCTGTTGAACTTCACCTGGTGGGTGAACCGCAAGGACGATGGCGGCAACAACATCTTCCAGGGCGGCTTCCTGGGCCTCGACAATATCGGCGTGTTCGACCGCAGCCATCCGGGCCTGCCCGACGGCGCGGTGATCAACCAGGCCGACGGCACGGCGTGGATGGCCATGTTCTCGCTGAACATGATGCGCATCGCGCTGGAGCTGTCGCTGACCAACCCGATCTATCAGGACATCGCCACCAAGTTCTTCGAGCATTTCCTGGAGATCGCCCACGCGATAGCCGATTTCGGCCGTACCGGCACCGGTCTGTGGGACGAGGCCGACCAGTTCTACTACGACATGCTGGACACCGGGCACGGTCATGTCATGCCGATGAAGCTGCGCAGCATGGTCGGCCTGATCCCGCTGTTCGCGGTGGAGGTGCTGGAACCCGACCTGTTGGCGCGGGTGCCGGACTTCCATCGCCGGCTCGACTGGTTCCTCAGCAACCGCCCGCACCTGGCCGCGCTGGTCTCGCACTGGCAGGAGCCGGGCCAGGGCAGCCGCATGCTGCTGTCGCTGCTGCGCGGCCACCGGATGAAGGCGCTTCTGCGCCGGCTTCTGGACGAGGGGCAGTTCCTGTCAGATTACGGCGTGCGCGCCCTGTCGGCGGAGTACCGCCACGAGCCCTACCGCTTCCACTGGCACGGCCACACCATCGAGGTCGGCTATCAGCCGGCGGAGAGCGACAGCTACATGTTCGGCGGCAACTCCAATTGGCGCGGGCCGATCTGGATGCCGGTGAATTTCCTGCTGATCGAGTCGCTGCAGCGCTTCCACCACTACTACGGCGATGAATTCCGCATCGAGACCCCGACCGGCTCCGGCCAAGTCGGCTCGATCCTGGACGCGTCGGAGGAGATCACCCGGCGCCTGGTGCGCATCTTCGCCAAGGACGGCGACGGGCGCCGGCCGGTCTATGGCCAGTATCCGCGCCTGGCCGCCGACCCCGCCTTCCGCGATCACATCCCGTTCTTCGAATACTTCCACGGCGACACCGGCCGCGGCGTCGGCGCCAGCCATCAGACCGGCTGGACCGGCCTGATCGCCAAGCTGCTGCACCCGCGCCGCTGAGTGTCCGCCTCTACCGACCCTGGAGCCCCCATGCCGAGCTTTCCGATCGCCGACGACTACGCCCGCGCCCGCGGCCTGCCCTCCGACCTGCCGCCGGAGCGGCCGCCCGCGCCGATCCTGAAGGGCCAAGCCGCCCTGGTCACCGGTGCCAGCTCCGGCATCGGCCGCGCCATCGCCATCGGCCTGGCCCGTGCCGGGGCGCGCGTCGCCGTCAACTACCGCAAATCGGCGGCCGAGGCCGACGGCGTGCTGGCCGAGATCGCCGCGGACGGCGGCGAGGCAATCGGCGTGCAGGGCGATGTCAGTGTCGAGGACCAAGTCGAGGCGATGTTCGCCCGCACCGTGGCGGCGTTCGGCGCGCTCGACATCCTGGTCAGCAATGCCGGCCTGCAGCAGGACGCGGCCTTCGACGAGATGACGCTGGACCAGTGGCGCCGGGTCATCGACGTCAACCTGACGGGGCAGTTCCTGTGCGCCCGCGCCGCCGTGCGCCAGTTCAAGGCGCAAGGGCTACGCCCAGAGGTCTCCACCGCTCGCGGCAAGATCATCTGCATCAGCTCCGTCCACGACGTCATTCCGTGGGCCGGCCATGTCAACTACGCGGCCTCCAAGGGCGGCGTGATGCTGATGATGAAATCGCTGGCCCAGGAGGTCGCGCCCTTGCGCATCCGGGTCAACAGCATCTGCCCCGGCGCGATCCGCACGCCGATCAACACCCAGGCCTGGTCGACGCCGGAGGCCTATGGCGCGCTGATGGACTTGGTGCCCTACAAGCGCATCGGCGAGCCGCAGGACATCGCCCAGGCCGCCGTCTGGCTGGCGTCCGACTACGCCGACTACATCAGCGGCATCAACCTCTATGTCGACGGCGGCATGACGCTCTATCCGGGCTTCGAAGAAGGCGGCTGAGTCGCCTGTCTCACCGCCGCGCATCGCGAGGTGTGGGGCGGCGAATGCGGCGGCCGCGGTGGTCCTGGCCGACATGCATGCCGGGCGGCAGCCGGCCGGTCGGCGGGAAGGGGCGGCTGCCGAGACAGTCATAGTAGCTGTCGTGGGTCAGGCAGGAGGTGCGGGCGACCGGCCACACCATCATTCGCAGGAAATCCTGGTCAACGTTCAGCGTCTCCAGCCGGTCCGGCTTGAACCGGGCGCGCAGATCCGCCAAGTCCGGTAGCATGCCGCCAACGCCGCCCCACATGCCGGCCAGCATCGGGTCGGTATGGGTCCACCAGTCGCGCATGACGTGGAAATAGCGGCCGCTCGCCAGCCAGTCGTCGACCGCGGCGCGCTCCTGGGTGTTGACGACGCTGTCGGCGTCGCGGATCAGGAAGCGGGCAACGGTAGGGTCGCACGCCACCTCGAACCGCCAGAACAAGCCGTCGCCCAGCCCGGACGGCCCGTCACGCCTTACCACCTCCGCCCCGAGCGCCGTCAACTCGTCGACCACGGCCGCGGGCACGCCTTGCCCGACGAAGACGCGGGCGACCCAGCCGGGATAGATCTCCGGGATCAGCAGAGCATTGCGGAGGACGCCGACGGTGTAGCGCGGATCGCCGCCCCACAGGCTGAAGGCGATGACATTGGCGGTGCGGTTTCGCGCCTCGAAGGGCGGCGGCGGCCCGTCGGGCAGGCCGAAGGCCGGGTTGGCGGCGGCCGCCTCCTCATCCTTCAGGGTCAGCGAGCGGATGCCGTGTTCGCGCGCCTTGGGGAGCCGGCCGGTATAGGCATAGGCATAGGCCAGCCCGTCATGCACGCTCCAGTGACGCTTGCCCAGCGCCAACGTCGCGTTCAGCGCCTCGATGGCGCCGGCGAAGTCCTGCAGCTTGGCCAGGCACATGCCGAGATTCTGCTGCAGCACCGGCGATCTCGGGAACGAGCGCAGGCCGGAGCGGCAGGTCTCCGCCGCCTGCTCATGCCGGCCCGCCACGTAGTGGACGACGACCAGCCGCTCGAAGACCGCCAGATTGTGCAGGCCCCGGCGTGCCAGATCGGCGGCGAGCGCCGTATAGCCGTCGGTCGCCTCGTCGATCCGGCCGGCCCGGTAGACGGCCGCCAGCCGGTCGAGCGCCGCCACCGCGTCCGGGGGAAGCTGGCCGACGGAAACGGCTTGCCGGCGCCCCATCGTCAGCCGGCCGCCGATGGTCGGCCCCGCTTGCGTCACGGCTTGGCGATGGCGACCGCCGGAGACGCCGCGGCGTCCTCCTCTGCCGCCTGTTCCTGCTGGCTCTGCCACAGCGCGGCATAGAGCCCATCGGCGGCCAGCAGGTCGCCGTGGCGGCCGCGCTCGGCGACGCGGCCCTCCTGCAAAACGATGATCTCGTCGGCGTCGATCACCGTGGACAGGCGGTGGGCGATCACCAGTGTCGTGCGCCCGGCGCTGACCGCGCGCAGGCTCGCCTGGATCTCCCGCTCGGTGTGGGTGTCCAGCGCGGAGGTCGCCTCGTCAAACAGCAGGATCGGCGGGTCCTTCAAGATGGTGCGGGCGATGGCGACACGCTGCTTCTCCCCGCCGGACAGCTTCAGCCCGCGCTCGCCGACTCGGGTCTCGTAGCCGTCGGGCAGCGCGGCGACGAAGTCGTGGATGTGTGCCAGCCGCGCCGTTCGCTCGATGGCGGCCGCGGCCGCGCCCGGCCGGCCATAGGCGATGTTGTAGGCGACGGTGTCGTTGAACAGCACCGTGTCCTGCGGAACGATGCCGATCGCGCGCCGGAGCGAGGTCTGGGTGATGTCGCGGATGTCCTGCCCGTCGATCCGGATGGCGCCGCCGACCACGTCGTAGAAGCGGAACAGCAGCCGGCCGATGGTCGATTTGCCGGCCCCGGTGGCCCCGACGATCGCCACGGTCCGGCCGGGCGCCACGGTGAAACTGACGCCCTTCAGGATCGGCCGGCGGGCGTCGTAGCCGAAGGCGACGTCCTCGAAGCGGACCTCCCCGCCGGTCACCGCCAGGTCGGGAGCGCCGGGCCGGTCGTCGACCTCCGTCTGCTCGCCCAGCAGGCCGAACATGCGCTCCATATCCACCAACGCTTGTTTAATCTCGCGATAGACAAAGCCAAAGAAATTCAGCGGCTGGTAGAGCTGCATCAGATAGGTGTTGACCACGACGAAGTCGCCGACGGTGAACCGGCCGGCGACGATGCCGCGGGCGGCCAGATACATCACGAGCGCAAGGCCGGTGGCGATGATCAGCGCCTGGCCGGTGTTCAGCAGCGACAGCGACACCCGGCTGTCGACGGCGGCGTTCTCATAGCGGGCTTGGCTCGCGTCGAAGCGGGCGGCCTCATGCGCCTCGTTGTTGAAATACTTGACCGTCTCGAAGTTCAACAGGCTGTCGATCGCCTTGGTGTTCGCCTCTTCGTCCGCCTGGTTCATGCGCCGGCGCAGGCGCAGGCGCCATTCGGTGACGGTCACCGTGAAGACGATATAGGCGACGACGGTGGTGACGGTGACGGCGGCGATGGCGAAGTCGAACAGGGTCCACAAGATCACTGCGACCAGCAGGATCTCCACCAGCGTCGGCGCTATGTTGAACAGCGTGAAGTTCAGCAGGGTCTGAATGGCCGAAGTGCCGCGCTCGATCACCCGGCTCAGGCCACCGGTCTGGCGTTCCAGATGGAAGCGCAGCGACAGGCCGTGCAGGTGCCGGAAGACGGCCAGCGCGGATGTGCGGATCGCCCGGTAGGCGACGCGCGCGAAGACCGCGTCGC
The DNA here is from genome assembly GCA_028284045.1 of Alphaproteobacteria bacterium. Classification (GTDB taxonomy): domain Bacteria; phylum Pseudomonadota; class Alphaproteobacteria; order DSM-16000; family Inquilinaceae; genus JANQSN01. The sequence goes on from JANQSN010000017.1 coordinate 31,417, forward strand.
GCAGCTCCGCAAAGCCCAGCGAACCGACCCGGGCGAGGCCATAGGCGACGATCAGCGCCACCGGCACGGCCAGCAGGCTGGCCTCCACCGACAGCGCATCGACCGCCTGCCCGTAGAGCAGCGGCACATAGACATTGGCGGCCTTGGCGGCGACCAGGAACACCATTGCGGCGACCACCCGGGCGCGCAGGCCCCATTGGCCGACCGGCCACAGATAGGGCCACAGCATGCGCAAGACCGACGCCGCGCCGGTCGGCGCCCGCAGAGTGACGGCGGGGGATGGGGGCGCGGCGGGCGCGGAGGACAGCGTCATGATGCCCGGAAAGTTAGTGCACCGAACGAGGGTGGCAAACCCCCGCCGCCGTCACCGGTCGGGACCCGAGCCCGCCGCATCGATGACCGCAGCGATGGAGAGCTGAAACAGCGTGATCGCCGTCAGCACCGCCCCGACGCCATGCCAAAAATAGGCCGCCTCCCCCGGCTGCAACGCCGCATAGACCCAGCCCCCGGCCGCCATCAGTCCCGTGCCGGCGGCGAAGATCTTTAGGAGTATGGCGAGCTTGCGCAGGAAGGAGAGCATGGTGGCGCCTTGCGCTTTGTCGGGCCTTATCGGAACCGTCATCATGGATTGACAGGCCCATCCAACGAACCAAAATGGATAGGGTAATTGCCGAATTTGGATGATTGCGTGGGAGTGGCAACATGCCTGGCGGTCCGATCCTTCCCATCGTCTAAGGGTGCGAGCCATCGGCCGTTCCCGACGGTTGGAACGGATATCCAGAGAATCCGCAGTCGCTTACTCAAGCGGTTTCCAGCTTCTCTCTTGATGCGCAACCAGATCTTTCAGATCTTGAATCGCTGATGCGCAAGCGTCGGACGCTCTAAGTGCTCGGTCCTGAAGACCGAGCAACACAACCTCTTTGCGATCGATGTTAGCCTGCCAAATCTCTCGCCGGTCATATCCTCAAGAATATTCGACACCATATTGGATAGACGCAGATACTCCTTGATCTTCGCCTGGAACTGGCTGGGAAGACTGGATACGCGTTCAATCATCTCCATGGCAGAACCGTCAGGCAGCCGCTCGTAAGTCACATAGGGCGTGAAGGCCGGATCGGCGCGGAGCTTCCCGACCAACGTCTCGAACATCTGCTGACTGGTCGAGGCCGCACCGATCCGCCTGTCTGTCTCCAGATCGGCGATCAGGCTCCGCGCCGATTTGAGGATGAGGGCACGGCGCTCCCGCACCCGCAGCCAGAGCCCAAGAACCTGTGTCAGGGTCCAGAGGGCGAAGGCGACACCCGCCGTGATGGCCGCAGCCCCGACGCGCGGATCGAAGACCGTCCCCTCCGTCATCGTCCGGCAGTTCCGGTCGGGAAGCCGTCCGGCCGCACTACCATCCGACTCACGCCTCCGCCGCCTGCGCCCAGGCGAGCAGCAGTTCGTCGCGGGTCTTCAGGCCGGGCTCCGGCAGGGCGTGGTTGACGACCGCCTTGCCGAAGCCGCCGGTGGCGGCGTCCAAGTGGTTTTCGTACATCGCCTGGTGCAGGGCCGGCAGGTCGTGCCAGGCGCCGAGATGGACCGGCGGCACGGTCACCGCGCCGCCCGCGATCATCCGGTTGAGGGCGGCGATCTCCGCGGCGCTGTTGAGATGCGACGAGACGATCGCCGCCGTCGGCATCAGGATGCGGCGCTGGCGCATCCACACCTGCGGCGCATAGAAGCTGTAGCGCCGGCCGCCCATATCGCCGCAATAGACCACCCGGCCGGTATGCGGGCGCACCAGCATGGTGGTGTAGGCCAGGCTGTCGGTCCGGGCGCGCTCCACCACGATGTCGGGCTGGCCGCGCGGGTTGTCGGCGCTGCGCAAGAGGCGCCCGATGGCGGCGCCCAAGGGCTTGAACGTATCCTCCGTCATCCGCCGGACGGTTTCCTTGAAGCCCGCGGTATCGCGCGCTAGGTCGGGCAGGTCCGGCATGGTCTCCGGCCAGCGGAATTGCGGCACGCGCCGGGCGATCTCCGCCAGGGACACGACCCCGACCACCGCATCGCCGTAGCCGAGCGAGGCGACGAAGTCCCGCTGGTCGTCCCCGTCGGTCACCACGACGATCCGCCCGCCGGCCCGGCGCGCGGCCTCAATCGCCGCCAACGCCGTCTCGTCGCGCACCCGGCCGGCCACGCCGTAGAAGACCACGACCGCCTCGCCGGGCCGCAGGCCGGCACGGGCCAGCATCGCCGCCGGCTCCGCGCCGCCGGGCTTGCCGAGGAAGGTCATATGGTGGCCGGTGCTGGCCCCGAAGAAGGTGATGACCCCGCCCTCGCCCAAGGCCTGGAAGCTGCGGGGAAACGCGGTTTCGCCGGCATGGCTGAGCGCGAAGTCGACCAGCCGGCCGCCATGGGCCTCGGCCACGGCGTCGAGCCAGGGCCGCCCCGCCGCCGCCCAGGCGTCCCACGCCGCGGGATCGGCCGGCACGCGGGTAAACAGCCCGGCCAGCGCGTCCGCCCGGCGATCGACCGCGGCCGCACCCGTGGCCTCCACCGCAGCGCGCCGGGCGGGGCCGGAGACCAGGCCGACCACCCGCGCGCCGGCCGCCCGACCGATGGCCACCGCCCATTGCCCGGTGCCCGACGCGGCCCCCTCCACCAGCAGGCCGCTGCCCGCCGTAACCCCGAGCGCGCGGAACAGCGCACGATAGGCGGTGCCGCCGGCCAGCATGTAGGACCCCGCCGCTTCCAGGCTGAGATCGCCGGGCGGGGCGAACAGTTGCGGGCCCTGCGCCGTCATGAACTGCCGGTGCGAGCCGTCCGGCGTCTGATAGCCCTGGATGTGGAAGCGGGTCGCCATCGGGTCGGCGCCGGCCTCCGGGTCCATCAGGTCGGACACACCGGCATAGATCGCCACCACGTCGCCAACCGCCAGCCGGCCTTCCGCCTGCAGCGCCTCGCCGAGGCGCACGATCAGCCCGACGCCGCCGGAGCCGCTGACATGCACGTCTTCGTCATGGTCGTCGAGCACGCTGATCGGCAGGCCGGTAACCGCCCAAACGTCGTTGTAATTGACCTCCGACGCCAGGACATAGACCAGCGCCTCCGTCGGCCCCGGGTCCGGCACCGGGACCAGCGCCTCGACCTCCGCCTCCGCCGGGTCGCCGTGCCGGGCCGCCCCGGTCGCCGGATCCCGCACGACCGCATAGGCGCATTGCCAGTCCGGCAGCGGCGTCACCCCGGGCACGAAGGGGCTGCCGATGGGCAGCAGGCGGCCGGCCTCGACCAACCGCGCGCACGTCGCCGGGTCGGCGGCGGGGCGCGGCCGCGCCGGCAGGGGCGGCGACTGCTTGTCGAGGAAGAGGCGGATGCCGCGCCGTCCCCCGGCCTCGCCATCGACGACGAAGCGGGCGAACACCCGCGACTCCGCCGCCAGCCCGGCCAAGTACCCATCGCGGAACCCCTGGCGCACCAAGTCGACGATGGCGCGGGCGACCGGGCCACGACCGACGCTGTCGGACTGCGCGAGGCAGAGCCGGACATAGGCATCGCCAAGCGCCCGATCGACCAGCGCATCGGCCCCGTCCGCCACCGCCTGCCATCGCGTGATCGCGGCGTGGCGCGCCTGCATTGCCTCAACCGCCGGGCCGGTGCCGTGGGCGACGGCCTCGCGCGCCAGCGCGCGCGCCTGCGACAAGGCATCGGCGGGGGCCGTCACCATCCGGTCGACCAGGCCCAGCCAGACCGCGTCGCCGACCTCGACCGCGCGGCCCGACAGCAGCAGCGCCAGCGCTGAGACCAGGGCGGCGGCCGGGTCGCCGCCCGCCGCCGCCGCCCGCTCCATCAACAGCCGCGGCCAGCGCTGGGTGCCGCCGAAGCCCGGCGGCAGGAACAGGTTGATCTCTGGCTGGCCGATCCGCGTGCGCTCGGTGGCCAGGCGCAGATGGCAGGCCGCCGCCAGCTCCGCCCCGCCGCCCAGCGCCACGCCGTCCAGCACCGCGATCACCGGTTTGGCCGCCGCCTCCAGTCGGCGGAACAGGCCATGCGCCTTGGCGGCGACGGCCTGGGCCTCGGCCTCGTCATGCACCTCCTCCACAAGCTGGCGGATATCCGCCCCGGCGACGAAGGTGCCGGCTCCGGCGCCGGCCAGGACGATCGCCCCGATATCGGCGCGCCGCAGCAGGTGGTCGGCCAGCGTCGACAGCTCGTCGAGCACGCGTTCCGACAGCGCGTTGACCGGGGGGTTGGCGATGGTGACGGTGGCGATCAGGCGGTCGCCCACCGCGCCCGCCGGGTCGTATTCCACGCGCAGGCTGCGCGTCGTCTCCAGCCGGTCGCGTACCGCCAGGCGCGCCTGGCGCCGGCGCCAGTCGCCGACGCGCCCCTCGATCTCGCCCAGCACCTCCGGATTGCGCAGCGTGGTGGTGTCGCCCAGCGCCGCACCCGCCATCATCTGCGCCAGCAGCCGGCGCATGTATTTGCCCGACCGCGTCTCCGGGAAATCCGGCACGGCGATGAAGTCCGAGGGTACGGCGACCGCGCCCTTGTCCTGGCGCACCAACTCCGCCAGCCGGCGCTGGTCGTCGGCGGACAGCGCGCGCCCGGCGGCGGTGCGGATGAAGGCGACCGGCGTCAGCCCCTTCTCGCCATGCGGCGCGCCGACGACGACGCAGTTGCCGACGGGGCTGTCCGGGTTGATCTGCCGGTCGCGCAGGATGGCGCCTTCGATCTCCTCGGTGCCCATGCGGTGGCCGGAGACATTGATCACGTCGTCGGAGCGGCCGTGCAGCGTGAAGCTGCCGTCGCCGTGCCGCACGGCGAAGTCGCCCTGCAGATAGGCCGGCACCGGCTGGCCGTCGGCGTCGCGGAAGCGGCCGTAATAGGTCGCCCGGAAGCGCGCGCGGTCGCCGACCCAGCCGGGCGCCATCGCCCGGTCGCCGTCGCCCCACAGGGTAAAGGCGAGATAGGGATAGGGCCGGGTGATGACGATCTCGCCGCGCTCCCCATCCTCTGCCCGGCGATAGGCGACGCGACCGTCGGCGTCGGTGTCGCCCGCCGGCACCCAGACGTCGCCGGCAACCCAGGGCAGCGCCCAGGTATGGGCGTCGGCGCGCAGCGGCTGGTCGGGATTGCCGTAAGGGTGCGTCCAGACGATGCCGCCATGCTCGGTCGCCCAGTAGCTGTTGATGTATTGCCGGGTCATGAGCTGCATGGCGAAGCGCTGCACGGCCGGGCTGGTCGGCTCCGCACAGAAGGTGGCGACGCGCAAGGACGAGCGGTCGTAGGCCTCGACGTCGGCCCGGTTCTCCGGGTCGCTCATCACCGTCTTCAGGAAGGTCACGCCGGCCTTGAAGATGGTCACGCCGTAGCGCTCGATGATCGAGGCGAAGCGGCCGGCATTGGGGAAGACCGGCGAGCCCTCGGTGAGGATGCCGGTGATGCGGCGGGTGAGGCTGGCGGTGATCAGGTAGCTCTGCCCGGTGATCCAGCCGGGATCGGCGACGACGTAGATCACGTCCTCGCCGTCCACCGCGTCGAAGCTGACGGTCATGGTGTGGGCGATGCCGGCGACATAGCCGCCATGGACATGCACCACACCCTTCGGCTTACCGGTGGAGCCGGAGGTGTAGATGATGAACAGCGGCGTATTGGCGTCGAGCGGCCGGCACGGCATGGCCCGGCCGAGGCGGAGCGCCAGGTCGCGGTCCGCCAGCGCGTCGAGCCCGGCGCGGCCGGCGACGCCGGCTTCGGCCGCCACCCGGTCGACCGCCCGGGCCAGCAGGTCGTGTGCCCACAGATCGCGCTCGGGCACCCAAGCCAGATCGGCGATCCGGGCGTGGTTGACGACGATGACGTGGCGCACCCGGCGCGGCGCGCGGGCCAGCGCCTCCGCCAGGTCGGCGCGCAGGTCGGCCAACGTCGATGCCGGCAGGTCGGCGATCTCGCCCAGCGCCCGACCCAGCGCCTGCATGATGTCGGCCGGCGTCGCCGTGATCTCGCCGGCCAGCGCCCGGTCCAGCGCCGCCAGGCACACCGCAGCGTGGTTCGCCACGCGCGCGGCCAGCACGACGGCGGCGACGTCCCGGGCGGCCGCGACCGCGACGAAACGGTCGAGCGCGGGGTCCGTATAGACCTCCTTGAACGGCACGGTCTCCGCGTTGCGCGAGGCGCCGTCGGCGGTGATCACCACGCAGGCACCGGCATTCTCGATGCGGTCGGCCAGCGTCTTGTCGGAGAAGCCGCCGAACACGGGCGTGTAGATGATGCCGAGGCGCTTGGCCGCCTCCGTCCAGATGATCTGTTCGGGGATGTTGGGCAGGTTCAGCGCGATGCGGTCGCCGGGGCCGAGCCCGAGATCCGCCAGTGCGCGCGCCGCCGCGACGCTGTCGATCAGCAGGTCGCGCCGGCTGATCCGGCGGGTATGCACCGGGCCGCCGCGGCCCTGGTTGGCCGACGGGTCCCAGCGGTCGCCTTCGTAGTGATAGGCGGCCTCCGCGCCGTGGCCGGCCAGCACATGGCGGTCGACCTCGTTGAACGCGGCGTTTGTCAGGCCGCCGGCGAACCAGCGATAGACCGGTGCGGCCCGGTCGTCGAAGGCGGTGTGCCAGGGCGCCCAGTCGTCCAGCGCGACGTCGCGGCCGTCGGCGAGCGCAACACCGGTCCAGCGCCCGTCGGCCCCTTGGCTCAGCCAGGCGCCGAGGTCGGGGTGATACCAGTGCAGCAGACGCGCCGCGATGGCGCCGTGGAAGGCGCCGGGATCGGCCGCCGCGGCCTCCGCCATCGCCTGCCAGTCGGCGGCGCTGCGGATCGGGTTGGCGCGGATAACGGAAGGCAGCGGGGCGATATCGATCGCCGGGTCGAGGTCGTCCATGCGTCGCTGGGATCGGGGAAGGTGGGGGGCGCCGGTCCCAGAGTGCGCCCAGGGCGCGCGCCGGACAACCGTCAGCCGACCCCCGTCCTATTCCGCCGACAGCCCAAGGTCTTCCGGCGCCGGCGGGTCGACCGGGCGGATCGGCGCCGCCGCCTCGCCGCACGGGTAGCGCGCCGCCAGCGTGGCGATCAGCGCCCGATGGGCCGGACCCGAGCGGTCGACGTCACGAGCGTCGACATCGGCCATGAACTGGCGGCGGACCTGCTGCGGGGTGGCATCGCCGGTCAGGCAAAAGGCTGGGTCCTCGCCCCCCGCCGCCTCGGCGGCCGCGACCGTGGCGCCGATATAGCCGAGGCACACGCCTTGCAGGAACCGCGAGGTGACCGTGTCGCATTGCTGGTAGAGGTCGTAGGCCGATTTGTCGAAGCCGTCGGCGGCGGCCTGACCCGGGAGCACCGCCCACAGAACGGCCAGACCGACGACACAGGCGACGGACCGATCGGCCCGGCGCGCCGGGGTCACAGGTCGAAGCCGCATAGAAGACCTCCGGCAACCGGGAAAGAGGGCCAGAAACGGCCACCCGGAGTATGGGCGACGGACCAGCACCGCCCAAACGCTCTTTACATCAGAAAATATGAATTAAAACATAATGACTATTCGTTTGTCTTATGTGTCGCACACCCGGTATCCTCACAGGACCGTGATCGGCGCACAACGCCGGCCGGCCTGCCCGTCTTCGGATCGCTGCTACAAGAAGCAAGACGGTCCGCGCCCGAGGAGCCGCCCCGATGACCGAGTCCGTCGCCATCCGCGAAGACCTGCGCCGCCGCGCCGCCGATGTGGCAGCCGCGCATCTCGCCCCCCGCGCGGCGGAGACCGACCGCAGCGAGGCCTATCCCTGGTACGCGGTAAAGGCGCTGTGCGATGCTGGACTGTTCGGCCTGACCATCCCGGCAGAATATGGCGGCCCCGGCCATTCCTTCGGCGAAGCGGTCGTGGTGATCGAGGAGGTCGCCAAGGTCTGCGGCGTATCCGCCCGCATCGTGGTCGAGGCCAATATGGGCGCGCTGTCGACCATTCTCGCCTATGGCGACGAGGCGCAGAAGCAGGCCGCCGCCGCCTCGGTGCTGGGCGGCGACAAGCCGGCGATCTGCATCACCGAGCCGGGCGCCGGCTCCGCCGCCTCGCGCATGACCACGCGGGCCGACCGGCGGGGCGACCATTTCGTGCTGAACGGGGCGAAGCACTGGATCACCGGCGGCGGCGTGTCGAAGCTGCACCTGATCTTCGCCCGCGCCTTCGACGAGGCGGGGCGCGAGCTGGGCATCGGCGGCTTCATCGCCTGGGCCGGCGACGAGGGGCTGGTGATCGGCGCGCGCGAGCCGACCATGGGCCTGCGCGGGATCCCGGAGACCGAAATCCGGTTCGAGAACCTGGTCGTGCCGGCGAGCCGCGTGCTGGCGGCGCCGGGCGGCTTCGCCCACGGTTTCGGCGATCTGATGAACGCCTACAACAGCCAGCGGGTGGGCGCGGCGACGGTGGCGCTGGGCCTGGCGCAAGGCGCGCTCGACCGGGCCGTCGCCTATGCCAATGAACGCCACCAGTTCGACCGCCCGATCGCGGAATTCCAGGGCCTGCAATGGATGCTGGCCGATGTGGCGATCCAGACCGAGGCCGCCCGCGCCCTGATCCACCGCGCCGCCGACAGCCGCGGGCCGAAGAACAGCCCCTTCCCAGACCCGGTGCTGGCCGCCAAGGCCAAGGTGTTCGCCGCGGAGATGGCGATCAAGGCGACCAACGACGCGCTGCAGGTGTTCGGGGCGAAGGGCTATTCGCGAAACTGCGATATGGAGCGGATCGCCCGCGATGCCCGCATGTTCACCATCGGTGGCGGCACCGCCCAGGTGCTGCGCACACTGGTCGCCGGTAAGCTGCTGGGTCGCCGCCTGCCGCAGACCCGCGACGGCTACCTGCCCGCCGAGCGGCCGCGCCACGCCGCGGAGTAGCCCTGCGACGAGAGGACCGGCCGGCCGACGATTGCGCGCCGGCCGCCGCGGCGCGATGGTCCACCGGCCATGGTCCGACGGTCCCTCCTCGCTCTCCTATTGGCGGTGCCGCTTTGGGCACTGCCCTCAGGCGCCCCGGCGCCGGGCAGCCAAGCCTGGGCGCTGAACTGTCCGGCGGGTTGGCAGGTCCGCGGGTTGAACTGCTGCCGGGTTCGCGGCGGGCAGGTGCAGTGCCAGCGCAATGTGGGACTGCCGGACGCGCTGGCACCGTTGGTCCACCATCCCTCCGCGCTCGCCCGGCCGCAGCCGGTGGACGACAGCGATCTCGACGATCCGGCATTTCCGGCACGGCCGATCGCCGCCGATCCGGCCCTGCTTGACCCCGCCGACGACACCTGCGGCTCCGTCGCCTGCAATTTCGACCTGATCCGCTCCATCGCCGCGCTGCAACGCGAGGCCGGCGCCGACACCGCCCAATGTCTCGGGGCGCTGAGGCGGCACTACTGCCGGCACTCGCCCTGGACGCCATTGGACCTGGAGGCACGCTTCGCCCGCATCCTGGTGCTGGGCCAGCCGTTCGCCGAGGCCGCCGGCATCGACGCGCGCGCCCTGCCCTGCATCGCCGCCATCGAGACCCGGACGCTGGAGCCCCTGGCGGTCAGCGAATACAACTGCGTGTTGGGTTGGACCAGCGACCAGGGCCTGCCGCAGATCATCCGCCCCACCTTCGATGCCTTGCGCCGGCGCGCCGGCTTCGCCAGCACCGTCGTCGACTATGGTGACGAGGGCAGCGACGATGGCGACGACGCCGACAGGCTGTTCGCCGAGATCGCCCAGAGTGTGCGCCATCAGTTGGAACTGATGGTCGCCGTGCTGGTGGAAAGCGGCGCCCCCGGCCCGGAGGGCGGCAGCGGGCTGAACGCCTTCATCCGCTACAATGGCAGCTTCCGATCGATCGCCTTCGGCCAGGCGGTGGACACGTGCCTCGCCTGCCTGCGCGAGCGCGTCGACCTGGACAGCCTGGAGGTTCGGGGCGATCCGATCCGCTGCCTCGGCGCGGCCTATGCCGGCCCGGCGATCCGCGACCGCTTCGCCGAGACCCAAGCGCAGTGCCAAGCCATCGACACACCGGCGACCCCAACCATGCCGGGCGACCTGCCGCTGTCCGTGCAGGAATAGGGTCCATCGACTGGCATCGCGCAGCCTGTTCAAGCCCTCCCCCTCGATGGGGGAGGGACCTCTATAGAGTCGATTTGGCCAGTCACTCGGCCGATCACTTGGCTACTCCGCCGGGACGAACTCGCCGAAGCGCTCGATCAGACCGTCGCCGGTGCCGGCCATCAACAGCAACAGCGCGGTGACCACCACGCCCCAGACCGTCACCGCGCGCAGCGCCGCCTGTCGGTTGGATCCGTTCAGCAGATGCACCATCGCCGCAAAGGGGCCGGCGATCAGGCCGATCATCACCGCCTCGACCGCCCCTTGCGCGGCCACCATCGGCGCGAAGTCCCGCCCGGCGCGCAGCATCGCCAGCCCGGCGCCGACGGCCAACACCAAGAGCGCCGTGACCACGAACAGCCGGCGTGGCGAGATGGCAACGCCTGCGCGGGTCACCGGCTGAGTGTCCGCACGGCCGGACGGCGGCGGGCGACGCCGGGATGGGTCGGCGTCGCCCTTGCCGGGAACCGGGTCCGGCCGGCGACGATCGATACCGCCGCCGCCCCTCTCCGCCTGGGAGCCGGCCCAAGGTCACCATATGACCTTACAATCAATATGGCCATTTCGCAGCCATTAGGGAACAGGCCCAGTGGCGGAAACCGCGCGCGGTCGCCGGATCACGATGACGGCGACGCCGCACAGGGTCAGCGCGCCGCCGACGACGAGGCCAGCGGTCACCGGCTCGCCCAGGAACGCCACCCCCGACAGGACACCGAACACCGGCACCAGCAGCGTCCACGGCATCACTTGGTTGACCGGGTAGCGCGCCATCAGCCGGTACCAGATGCCGTAGCCCAGGATGACGATGACCACCGCCTGATAGGCGACGGCCGCGAAGGCCCGCCAGTCGGCCGCCAGCACCGCGGCGACCTGATCGCGCTCCAGCACCAGGGACAACAGGACGAGCTGCGGCGTCGCCAGCAGCGCCACCCAGGCATTGAGCTGCAGGCTGCCGAGATCGGACAGCCGCTTCATCTGGATGTTCGATCCGGCCCACACCAGCGCCGCCACGACCACCATGGCGACCGCCCAGATCGGCGAGCCCTGGCGCGGCTCGCCGGCCAGGATGGCGACCCCCGCGATCGCCACCGCCATGCCGACCGCGCGGCGCCAGCCGATCCGGTCGTTGAGGAAGAGCGCGGCGAGCAGGGCCGCGAACGGCACCTGGATCTGGATGGCGATGGCCGCCACCGCCGCATCGACATGCGGCAGGGCGCCGAAGATCAGGGCGAAATGCACCACGCCGAGGGTGAGGGAGTAGAGGTATAGCTCCCCCAGCCGGCCCCGCGGCACCGGTACGAACGCCACCAGCAGCACCGCCACGACGAAGAAGCGCAGCGCCATGAAGGTCAGCGGCGGCAACTGCTCCAGCCCGATCTTCACCACCACGAAGTTCAGGCCGAAGACGATCATCACCAGCAAGGCCAGTGCCATGTCCCGCGCGGACATCAGCCGCCGATCTCCTCTTGGCGCTGGGCAAGGTCAAGCCACCGGTCCTCCGCCGCCGCCAGCGCCGCCTGCAGCCGGTCCAGCTCGGCCGTGATGTCGGCGAAGCGTGCCGGATCGCGCCGGTAGAGGTCGGGATCGGCCAGCACCGCCTGGGCTTCCGCGACCGCCGCGGTTAGCCGGTCGATCTCCGTCGGCAGCAGGGCCAGCGCCCGCTGGTCCTTGTAGCTGAGTTTGGCGGGCTTCGCAGCGGCGGCGGGGCGCGCCGGCGGCGGTTGATCGCCGCTTGGGGCGCCGCCCGATGCGCCGCGCGACCGGACGGGGGCCGGCAGCGGCGCCGGGCAGGCCGCGAGATAGTCCGAATAGCCACCGACCGTTTCCGCCACCCGGCCGTCCCCCTCCACGGCGATGACGGACCCGACCAGCCGATCCAAGAAATCGCGGTCGTGGCTGACCAGCAGTACCGTGCCGGCATAGGTGGCCAGCACGTCCTCCAGGAGGTCGAGGGTCTCCAGGTCGAGATCGTTGGTCGGCTCGTCCAGCACCAGCAGGTTGCTCGGCCGGGCGAACAGGCGGGCGAGCAGCAGCCGGTTGCGCTCCCCACCCGACAGGCTGTCGGCCGGCGCGTCGATGCGGCCCGGATCGAACAAGAAATCCTTCAGATAGCCGGCGATGTGGCGTGCCCGGCCGCCCACGGCGATCTGGTCGCCGCCGTCCGGCGCCAGCACCCGGCGCACCGTCGCGCCTGCTGCCAGCGTCTCACGGCGCTGGTCGAAATAGGCGATGTCGAGCCCGGTGCCCAGCCGGACCGTGCCGGCGTCCGGCGGGTGGCGGCCGATCAGCAGCCCGACCAGCGTCGTCTTGCCGGCCCCGTTCGGGCCGATCACGCCGACCCGGTCGCCGCGCCGGATGCGGGTGGAGAAGCGGTCGATCAGGCGGCGTTCGCCGTACGCTTTGGCGATCCCCGCCGCCTCGATCACCAGGGTGCCGCTGCGCTGCTGCTCGGCAACCGCCAGCCGCGCCGTGCCGGGGGCGGCCAGGGCGTCGCGCCGCTCCGCCCGCATCGCCGTCAGCGCGCGGACCCGGCCCTGATTGCGGCGGCGCCGCGCGGTCAGCCCCTCGCGCAGCCACTGCGTCTCCGCGGCGATGCGCCGGTCCAGCTTGTGGCGGGCCGCCGCCTCGGCCGCCAGCGTCTCCGCCACCCAGTCCTCGAAGCCGGCGAAGCCGCAGGGTGCCGCGCGCAGCCGGCCGCGGTCGAGCCACCAGGTGCGCCGCGTCACCGTCGCCAGGAAGCGGCGGTCATGGCTGATCACCAGCAACGCGCCGCGGTAGGCGGCAAGCCGGCCTTCCAGCCACTCGATGCCCGGCAGGTCGAGATGGTTGGTCGGCTCGTCCAACAAGAGCACGTCGGGATCGCCGACCAGCGCGCGCGCCAGCGCCGCCCGGCGAGCCTCGCCGCCCGACAGGCGGTCCGGCACGGCCGCCGCATCAAGGCCGATCTCGGCGAGGACGGCGGCGACCCGGTAGTCGTCCGGACCGCCCATCGGCGCCAGTCCTTGCGCGACATAGGCCGCGACATCGGCAGCGTCGCCGAACCCGGGTTCCTGCGCCACTCGCGCCAGACGCACGCCCGGCTGGCGGAAGCGGGTGCCGCTATCGGGCTCGACATCGCCGGCCAGCAGCGCCAGCAGCGTCGACTTGCCGGTGCCGTTGCGGCCGACCAGGCAGGTGGCGTCGCCCGCCGACAGCGCGAGATCGAGCCCGTCGAACAGCGGCCGTGCGGCGTAGCGGACCGAAACGCCGCTCAGGCTGACAAGCGGCGGCGCCATGGCGACCGGGCCGGCGGCCGGCGGTTCAAGGGGGCACCCGCGTTCAGCATCCGCGCTGTCGGGACAGCAGGCGGCCCGCCAACTCCTCCATATAGTCGCGCACCGACCCAGGCTCGGCGGCGATCAGCGAGCCGAAACGGGAGCGGTGGATGTTGCAGTAGCGCGTGGTGCCGTGGTCGGACAGCGCCTGCGTCTGCTCGTTGGCAAGCCGCGTGCTGTAGCTGTCGAAGGCCGCCTGGCTGCCGAGATAGCGCTCCAGCGTGCCCTGGGTCTCGATCAGCAGGCCCTGATGGCGTTCGGAGAACAGGACATAGGCCTCGTAGCCGTCCTCCAGCCCATAGGACCGCTCGCAGGCCAGGGCGGAGACCAGCAACTCCGCATAGACCCGCTGGGTCTCGATCGCCAGCGCCTCCTGGCGGGTGAAGCAGGTCTGCGGTCCCTGGCCGCGCGTCGCCCGCTCCAGCGCATCCAGCCGCGTGGTCGCCTCGAAGGACGGCACATCAGCAGTATCCGCGGCGGCGGTATCGGCCGCCGCCGGGTGGGCCAGCGCCGACACGACCAGCAACACCGCGGCCAGGAGGATCGACACCGGCTCGGGGCTTGCGCGCATCATCGGCTCCGACTCACACTTGGGACCTTGGCTGGAAGGGCTCGGGCGAGGGTCGCCGACGGCCGGACTGGCCGGACCGCGGCGTCAGCCGAATAGCAGCAAGAGGGCGAGGATCGCAACAATGGCTCCAGACGCGGCGGTCAACGCCGCCCCCGAAACGGCCGGCACGCGCCGTCCCGCCCCGCCGGCCCTGCTGGCGGCGCTCGGCCAGCGGCTCGGCGACCGGTTCTCCACCAACGCCGCGATCCGCCAGCGCCACGGCCAGGACGAAAGCTATCATCCGGCCGAGCCGCCCGATGGCGTCGCCTTCCCGGAATCGGCAGCGGAGGTGTCGGAGATCGTGCGACTGGTGGCCGCGCATGGCTCCGTCATCATCCCGTTCGGCGTCGGCACCTCCCTGGAAGGCGGCATCGCCGCGCGCCAGGGCGGCATCGCGCTGGACATGAGCGCCATGAACCGCATCACGCGCGTCTCGCCCGACGATCTCGACGCCACGGTCGAGGCTGGGGTGACCCGCAAGCAGCTCAACACCCATCTGCGCGACCAGGGCCTGTTCTTCCCGATCGATCCCGGCGCGGACGCCACGCTGGGCGGCATGGCGGCGACCCGCGCCTCGGGCACCAACGCGGTGCGCTACGGCACCATGCGCGACAATGTGCTGGGCCTGACGGTGGTGCTGGCCGACGGGGAGATCGTCACCACCGGCGGGCGGGCGCGCAAGTCCGCGGCGGGCTACGACCTGACGCGGCTGATCATCGGCTCGGAAGGCACGCTGGGGGTGATCTGCGACCTGACGGTGCGCCTGCACGGCATCCCGGAGGCGATGTCGGCGGCGGTCGCCCCCTTCCCCGATATCGGCGCGGCGATCGCCACGGTGATCGAGGCGACCCAGCTCGGCGTGCCGATGGCGCGGGTGGAGTTCCTCGACGAGGTGCAGATCGACGCCGTAAACCGGTACTCGCACCTCGACTATCCCGTCGCGCCGACCCTTTTCTTCGAGTTCCACGGCAGCACCGCCGGCGTGGCGGAGCAGGCGGAGGCCGTGGGCACCGTCGCCGAGGCGCAGGGCTGCCGGGGCTTCCGATGGGCGACCCGGCCGGAGGACCGCAACCGGCTGTGGGAGGCGCGGCACAACGCCTACTACGCCGGCCTGGCGCTGCGGCCCGGGGCGCGCGGCATCGCCACGGATGTCTGCGTGCCGATCAGCCGGCTGGCCGACTGCCTGATCGCCACCAAGGTGGATATCGGGGAGACCGGCCTGCTGGCGCCGATCGTCGGCCATGTCGGCGACGGCAACTTTCATCTCGTCATGGTGATCGATCCGGACGACCACGAGGAAGTTGCCCGGGCCGAGGCGCTGCATGCCCGCATGGTCCGCCGCGCCCTGGCCATGGGCGGCACCTGCACCGGCGAGCACGGCATCGGCTACGGCAAACGCGCCTTCCTGCGCGAGGAGCACGGGCCCGGCGTCGACGTGATGCAGCGGATCAAGACCGCCCTGGACCCGACCGGCGTGCTCAATCCGGGCAAGGTGGTGTAGGCGGCAGGACCGCCCCCTTCACCACGGCACCGGCCGGCCGCACTGGTCGAAGAAACCGCCGGTATCGGCCGGACCCAGCCGGTCCAGCACGGACAACAGCCGGGCCGCGGCCAAGGCCGGCGGCTGCACCTCCAGCCCGTCCTTGGCGAAGGGTGCGGACAGAGCCGTGTCCACCGTCCCCGGATGCAGGGTCACGCACACCGCCTCGCGCCGGCGGCGCCGCAGCTCGATCGCGGCCGTGCGGACGAGCTGGTTCAATGCCGCCTTCGACGCGCGATAGCCGTACCAGCCGCCAAGCCGGTTGTCGGCGATGCTGCCGACGCGGGCCGACAAGGTCGCGAAGACCGCCTTGCCGTCGCGCGGCAGCCGTTCCAGGACGTGCTTCATGATCAGGGCGGGACCGACGGCGTTCAGCGCGAAGCAGCGCGTCAGCGCCGCACCGTCCAACTCGCGCCACGACCGCTCCGGCCCCTGGCGGTCGTCGTGCAGGAAACCGGTGGCGTCGATGACCAGCCTCAGCGGCCCCAGCGCCGACGCCGCCTCGACGGCGCGCCCGATGGTTGCCTCGTCCAACAGGTCGACGGGCGGCGTCCCCTGCCGGCCGAAACCCCGAACGGCGGCGAAACGGTCGTGGTCGCCGAGCTGTGCCAGCAGCGCCCCCCCGATGCCGCCGCCGGCCCCGAACACGACACCGACGCCGCCCCGCGGAAAGGAGATGAGCCCGACGCCCTCCCCAGCCTCCCGCCCGCCCGCCGCGTCGGGCTGCAGCGTCATGGCCGCGCGGCCCGTCGCCGCGCCTGCAGCCGGCCGACCAGGCGCGACACGGCGGGCCGCACCGGCAGGAACAGGCGATACCCCCCTTCCATCGCGCGCGTGACCCCGGGCAGCGCGGCGATACGCGCCGCCCAGCGCCAGCGCGGCAGGACGGCCCAGATGGCGACGAAGGCGGCCGCCCCCGACACCAGCGATCCGTCGGCCCGGCGCACATGAAACCGCGCCAGGGCCCGGTCGCGGGTCAGGCCCTCCCCCGGATCGGCATCGGCCGCCGCCACATCGCGGAAGCCGATCGCCGCCGCGCCGTCCTGGGCGCGATAATGGTCGATCTCGGCACGGCATAGGGGGCACGCGCCATCGTAGTAGACCGTCAGCCGGTCGTCGCACGAAGACAAGAGGTCGCTCCACCAAGTCCCGGACGGCAAGGCGCCGTCACCACCGCATGCGACCTAGGCCGCGCGGCGCCGGTTGCCAGCCGCGCCGGCCGGGTGGGATGGTCGGTGGCGGCCATGCCAGGCGGAAGAGGCACGATGACCCTGATCGAGAAGCTCAAATCGGAGATCGAGCAGCGCAACAACAAGCCGTTCCTGAAGGCCGCCATGGCGGTCTGCGCCTTGGTGGCGAACGCCGACGGCACGGTGACGTTCGCCGAACGCTACCGCGTCGACCAGGTGCTGGAGACGGTGCGCGAGCTTCGCATCTACGACCCGCACAAGGCGGTCGACCTGCTGAACGATTTCCTGGACGCGCTCCGGCGCGACGGCGAGGCGGCCGCCCGCATCCTGCGCGGCAAGGTCGCGCGCTTCGCCGGTGACCGTAAATCCGCGCGAACCCTGCTGCGCATCGCCTATTTCATCGTCACGGCCGATGAGGAGATCAGCACAGCGGAACGCGCCGCCTTCGACGAGATCTGCCGATCCCTCAACGTCGACCCGCGCGACGTCTTCGACAAGATGGCGGCGGCGCGCGCCGGCTGAAGGCTCCAGGCAGAACACCCCAGAAAGGACACGCATGTACGAGCCACCGCATTTCCGCGAGGATCGCCTCGACATCCTGCACGACGCGATGCGCGCCCATCCCCTGGCGACGCTGGTATCGCACCGCGCCGGCCGGTTGACCGCAGATCACATTCCCCTGGTCATCCACGCCGAAGCGTCGGCGGTGGGCACGCTGCGCGGCCATATCGCCAAGGCAAACCCGCTGTGGCGGCAGCGCCAACCGGCGACCGACGTGCTGGCGATCTTTCAGGGGCCGCAGGCCTATGTGACGCCGTCCTGGTATCCGTCGAAGAAAGAGCACGGGAAGGTCGTGCCGACCTGGAACTATGTCGTCGTCCATGCCCACGGAACCCTGCGGTTCATCGAGGATGCGGGCTGGCTGCTGGCGCATCTCGACACGCTGACCACCGGCCAGGAACGCGATCGGCCGGCCCCCTGGCACGTCACCGACGCGCCGGACGACTTCCTGGCCGGCCAGCTCAAGGGCATCGTCGGCATCGAGATCGAGATCGCCGATCTGCAGGGCAAGTGGAAGGCCAGCCAGAACCGCAACGCCGCCGACCGGGCCGGGGTGCGCGAGGGCCTGCGCCGCGAGGACCGGCCGGACGCCGCGGCGCTCGCCGACCTGATCGACATCGACGCTCCGTCGTGACCGACGGCACCGCGCGCCGCGTGATGCTGCTGGGCGCCACCGGCACGATCGGCCGGGCGACGGCGCGCGCGCTGGTCCGGCGCGGCCATCACGTCGTCTGCTTCGTGCGGCCGCGCGCCGGGGCGGGTGGCGCGCTGACGCCGGACCGCAGCACCGCGCTGCTGGACGGAGCGACCGTGCGGTTCGGCGACGTGACCGACCCGGCGTCGCTTGCCCGCGACGGGTTCTGCGGCGAGCCCTTCGATGCGCTCGTCTCCTGCCTGGCATCGCGGACCGGTGCGCCCGAGGACGCTTGGGCGATCGACCACCAGGCGCATCTCAATGCGCTGTCTGCGGCCCGGGACGCCGGCGTTCGCCAGATGGTCCTGCTGTCGGCGATCTGCGTCCAGAAACCCCTGCTTGCCTTCCAGCACGCCAAGCGAGCGTTCGAGACGGCGCTGATGGGTTCAGGCCTCACCTACTCGATCGTTCGGCCGACCGCGTTCTTCAAATCGCTGTCGGGTCAGCTCGACCGGCTGGCCCGCGGCAAGCCCTTCCTGGTGTTCGGCGACGGCACGTTGACGGCCTGCAAGCCGATCGGCGACGATGATCTGGCCGACTACCTCGCCGGCTGCCTGGACGATCCCGACCGCCACAACCGCATCCTGCCGATCGGCGGCCCGGGCGCGGCGATCACGCCGCGCCAGCAGGGCGAGCGCCTGTTCGCCCTGCTCGGCCGCTCACCCCGGTTTCGCACGGTGCCGGTGGCCTTCCTGGATGCGATCATCGCGACGCTGGCCACGCTCGGCCACATCGCGCCCAAGCTAAAGGAGAAGGCGGAGCTGGCGCGCATCGGGCGCTACTACGCCACGGAGTCCATGCTGGTCCTCGACCCGGCCACCGGCCGCTACGATGCCGAGGCCACGCCGTCCACCGGGTCGGAGACGCTGTTCGACTTCTACGAACGCCTGGTCCGGGGCGAGGCCACCATCGACCGCGGCGACCACGCGGTGTTCTGACGGCGGGGCCGTCCCCCTCAGCTCAGCGCCCCGCAGGCCCGCTGAATGCGGGTGCAGGCCTCGCGCAGCGCCTCCGTCGACGTGGCGTAGCTGATGCGGAAATAGGGCGACAGGCCGAAGGCCACGCCCGGCACAACGGCAACACCTTCGCCTTCCAGGAGGTAGGTGGCGAAGTCGCCGTCGTTCTCGATCACCTTGCCGTCGGGCGTGCGCCGGCCGATGCAGCCGGCACAGGACGGAAAGACGTAGAAAGCCCCCTCCGGCCGCAGGCAAGTGATGCCGTTGGCCTGGTTCAGCATGCCGACCACCAGGTCGCGGCGGTCCTGGAAGACCTGCGCGCGCTCCGGAATGAAGTCCTGCGGGCCCGACAGCGCCGCCACCGCGGCGGCCTGGCTGATCGAGCTGGGGTTGCTGGTGCTCTGGCTCTGCACCTTGGCCATCGCCTTGATCAGGTCGCGCGGCCCGCCGGCATAGCCGATGCGCCAGCCGGTCATCGCATAGGCCTTCGACACGCCGTTGACCGTCAGGGTGCGGTCGTAGAGCCGCGGCTCGACCTCCGCGACGGTCGTGAAGACGAAGTCGCCATAGGTCAGGTGCTCGTACATGTCGTCGGTCATGACATGCACCTGAGGGTGCTCAAGCAACACATCGGTCAGCGCCCGCAGCTCGTCGCGGGTATAGGCCGCGCCGGTCGGGTTGCTCGGCGAGTTGAGGATCAGCCATTTGGTCCGGGGCGTGATCGCCGCCGCCAGATCGGCCGGCTGCAGCCGGAAGCCGCTCGATTCCGGGCAATCGACGGACACCGGAGTACCGCCGCACAGCAGCACCATGTCGGGGTAGGAAACCCAGTACGGCGCCGGAATGATCACCTCGTCGCCGGGGTCCAGCGTCGCCATCAGCGCGTTGTAGAGCACCTGCTTGCCGCCGGTGCCGACGGTGATCTGATCGGGCGCGTAAGCCAGATGGTTCTCGCGTTCGAACTTCGCGGAGATCGCCTGCTTCAGTGCCGGCGTGCCGTCGACGGCGGTGTACTTCGTGTCGCCGGCCTGGATGGCGGCGACGGCGGCGTCCTTGATGCTGTCGGGGGTGTCGAAATCGGGCTCGCCCGCGCCCAGCCCGATGACGTCGCGGCCGGCCGCCTTCAACTCCCGGGCGAGATTGGTGACGGCGATCGTCGGCGACGGTTTGATCCGGCTCAACGACTGGGCGATCAGCGACATCGGACAGGCTCCCAGCCACATTGTCCCGCGTCACCGAAGAATACGTGCGGTGACCAGACAAAGTTGGCGTAACGGTCAATCGATCGATTCCAGGGACCGTATCGCCCGCTTTCGGGCAGCGCAAGCTGAAGCGGCGGTGTATGTCACTTAGTGATCGTCTTCGCCTTGCGACATCACGCCGATCGCCATGCCGATGCCGCCGAAGGTCAAGATCAACGCAAAGAACAACATGAAGAACCAAAGCCAGGAGAGATCGGCTTCAACCATCAGCGTGTAGAGACCGCCCCAATCCTGCACCATCAACAAGAGGCCGAAGCTCACGCCGACGGCGGCGCCGATCAGCAGATGGCGCCGCATGAACAAGAGGGCCGATCGCTCGAAGGCGTGCAGCGGCATGGGGCCTCTTCCTGATCTCTTGGCGTCGGGCGGGCGCCCACCACCCGGCAAGATGTTCCGGGCAAGCGGTGCCGACAAGCCCTGCCAGGCGCGCTGCCCGATCGCCCGCCCCCGCGGTCCGGCACGCGCGCACGCCGTCTGGCATCGATATTGCGTTGCCTTGGGCGAGGAACGGCCGACGTCCGCACGGGTATCGGCCTCTAGTGTGATGGTTCCGAGAGTCGGTGCACGATGTGCACCGACTCTCGGAAGCTGAATCACACTAGAATCAACAGATTGGTGTCCCAACCGCCAACCACTGGCCGCCCGCGGCCGGGGAGCCTTGAGAGCATGAGCAACGCCAGCCCCGCCTACGCCATCGGCGACTACGACGTCAGCAGCCGGGTCCTCTCCGCCGTTCAGGAAGCCAGCCGCCGCACCGGCGTCGACTTCCGCTACATGATGGCCAAGGCAGCCCAGGAAAGCGCCTTCCGCGCCGATGCCCGCGCCGGCACCACCAGCGCCAGCGGGCTCTACCAGTTCATCGACTCCACCTGGCTCAACATGATCAAGGAGCATGGGCGCGAACACGGGCTCGGCCGCTACGCCGACCAGATCGTCGAGCGGGTCGACGGGTCCATGTCCGTCCCCAACCGGGCCGCGCGCGAGGAGATCTTGGGCCTGCGCTTCGACCCGCGCATCAACGCCCTGATGGCCGGGGAGTTCGCCCAGGACAACCGCGCGCATCTGGAAGCCCGCGTCGGCGGCGACATCGGCCCGACCGAGCTGTATCTCGCCCATTTTCTGGGCGCCGCCGGGGCCACCACCTTCCTGAAGGCGCAGCAGGAAAACCCGCTGCAGTCGGCAGCCGGTCTGTTTCCCGCCGCCGCGCGGGCCAACCGGGCGGTCTTCTACAACCGCGCCACCGGCCAGCCGAGGACGCTGGACGAGGTCTATGGCTGGGCCGACCGGCGCATGGCCCAGGGCATGGCGTTGGTCGACGGCGGGGTGAGCAGCGGCGGCCGGCCGATGGTGCTGGCCTCGCATTTCGGCCAGGCCCGCATGATCAGCGCGGTGCCGCGGCCCACCGCCGTCGGCGCCTATGCGCCGTCCGCCGCCTGGCAGAACCAGGTGGCCGCGCTGGCGCACAACACGCCGGGCACGCCGACGCCGGCGGGTGCGGGCTCCAGCGGCCTGTCGATGTGGACGATGCTGACCGCCTCGGCCCTGCCGATTCCCGGCGAAACGCCGCCGGGCGCGGCATCCTGACCCCGCGCGGCGGCGCCCCTTCGCTCAGCACAGAGGCGGTTTGCACGCGGCTGGGTTAACCGGGCGGGGCGCCCGGGCTATATCTGTGGGACCCGTCCACAGTCACCGCTGCCGATCCAGGCCCATGCCCACAGCCGCCGCCACGGCCGCGCCGCGCGCGCCTCTGCCCAGCCTCGACCTGCCCGACAAGGATGTCGGCCGACCGCTGCAGGTGGTCAGCGACTTCGCCCCGTCCGGCGATCAGCCCGCCGCGATCGAGGCCTTGAACACGGGGCTCCACGCCGGAGAGCGCGACCAAGTGCTGCTCGGCGTCACCGGCTCCGGCAAGACCTTCACCATGGCGCATGTCATCCAGGCGCAGCAGCGCCCGGCCCTGATCCTCGCGCCGAACAAGACCCTGGCCGCCCAGCTCTACGGCGAGATGAAACGGTTCTTCCCCAACAACGCGGTGGAATACTTCGTTTCCTACTACGACTACTACCAGCCGGAAGCCTACGTCCCGCGCACCGACACCTATATCGAGAAGGAAAGCTCGATCAACGAGCAAATCGACCGGATGCGCCACAGCGCGACCCGCGCGCTGCTGGAGCGGCGCGACACCATCATCGTCGCCTCGGTCTCCTGCATCTACGGCATCGGCGATGTGGAAACCTATTCGGAGATGGCGTTCCCCTTGCGGATCGGCCAGCCGATCCGGCGCGCCGACCTGCTGTCGGCCCTGGTAGAGCTGCAATACAAGCGCAACGACATGATGCTGGCCCGCGGCACCTTCCGGGTGCGCGGCGACACGGTGGAGCTGTTTCCCGCGCACTACGAGGACCGGGCCTGGCGGATCTCGCTGTTCGGCGACGAGATCGAGGCGATCCAGGAGGTCGACCCGCTGACCGGGGAGAAGCACAACCTGCCCCAGCAGGTGCGGGTCTACCCGAACAGCCACTACGTCACCCCGAAGCCGACGCTGGATCAGGCGATCCGCCAGATGCAGACCGACCTGAAGGCGCAACTGGCGGCCTTCACCGAGCAAGGCCGCTTCCTGGAGGCCCAGCGCCTGGAGCAGCGAACCCAGTTCGACATCGAAATGATCCAGGCAACCGGAAGCTGCCCTGGCATCGAGAACTACAGCCGCTACCTGACCGGCCGCGCCCCCGGCCAGCCGCCGCCGACCCTGTTCGAGTACCTGCCCGAGGACGCGCTGCTGTTCGTCGACGAAAGCCATGTGATGGTGCCGCAGCTCGGCGGCATGTTCCGCGGCGACCGGGCGCGCAAGGAGACGCTGGCCGACTACGGCTTCCGCCTGCCGGCCTGCGTCGACAACCGGCCACTGAAGTTCGAGGAGTGGGAGGCGATGCGTCCGCCCACCGTCTTCATCAGCGCCACCCCCGGCGGCTGGGAGCTGGAGCGCACCGGCGGCGTCTTCGTGGAACAGGTGGTGCGCCCGACCGGCCTGACCGATCCGCCGGTGATCCTGCGCCCCACCGAGAACCAGGTGGACGACCTGTTGGCCGAGGCGCGCGAGACGGTGGCCCGCGGCTACCGCATCCTGGTCACCACGCTGACCAAGAAGATGGCCGAGGCGCTGACGGAGTACATGCACGAGGCGGGGCTGAAGGTCCGCTACATCCACTCCGACGTGGAGACGCTGGAGCGCATCGAGATCATCCGCGACCTGCGCCTCGGCGTGTTCGACATCCTGGTCGGCATCAACCTCTTGCGCGAAGGGCTGGACATCCCGGAATGCGGGCTGGTGGCCATCCTGGATGCCGACAAGGAAGGCTATCTGCGCAGCCGCACCTCGCTGATCCAGACCATCGGCCGCGCCGCGCGCAATGTCGACGGCCGGGCGATCCTCTATGCCGACAGCGAGACCAACAGCCTGCGCCAGGCGATCGAGGAGACCAGCCGGCGCCGCACCAGGCAGGAGGCCTACAACCAGGCCAACGGCATCACGCCGGAGAGCATCCGCTCCCAGATCACCGACATCCTGGACAGCGTCTACGAGAACGACCGCGTCACCGTGAAGACCGGCGACAGCCGGACCCGCCATCTCGCCGGGCGCAGCCTGAAGGACTATGTCGCGGAGCTGGAGGACCGGATGAAGGCCGCCGCCGCCGACCTGGAGTTCGAGGAGGCGGCCCGGCTGCGCGACGAGATCCGCCGCCTGGAGTCGGGGGAACTGGGCCTGGAGGATGCCGCGGGCACCGGCGAGACCGAGATCCTGCCCGGGCGCCGCGGCGGCGGCACCCACCGCGCGACGCTGGAGCAGCCCGCCGACGGCACCCGGCGCAAGGCCGGCAAGGGCGGTCGCGGCGGCCGGCCCCGCCGACCCCGCTGAATGTCCGACCCGCAAGACACGCCGCCGCCGCCGGCGCCCGGCGCCGCGCTGGTGACCGGCGCCGCCTATCGGATCGGCCGGGCGATCGCGACGGCGCTGGCGGAAGACGGCTGGGCCGTCGCCCTGCACTACCACCGGTCGCGGGCGGCGGCGGAGGCGCTGTGCGGCGAGCTGACGGCTGCCGGCGCGACCGCGGCCACCGTCGCCGCCGACCTCGCCGATCCCGACGCCGCGCGGTCCCTGGTCGGGCGGAGTGCGGCGGCGCTCGGGCACGCGCCGACGCTGCTGGTCAACAACGCCTCGCTGTTCGCGTACGACCAGGCGGCCACGGTCACCGCGGACGGCTTCGGCGCGCATATGGCGACCAACGCCCTGGCGCCGCTGTTGATATCGCAGGCCCTGGCCGACGGGCTGCCCGACGAGGCCGCGGGGTTGATCGTCAATCTGCTCGACAACAAGGTGTTCAACCTCAACCCCGACTTCTTCTCCTACACGATCAGCAAGGTGGCCCTGCACGGCATCACGGAGCTGCTGACGCTGGCGCTGGCGCCACGCGTCCGGGTCGCCGGCATCGCGCCCGGCGTCACCCTGATCAGCGGGCGCCAGACGCCGGAAAGCTTCGCGCGCTCCCACCGCTTCAACCCGCTGGGCCGGGGCGCGACGGTGGCGGAGATCGTCGCGGCGCTGCGCTTCATCATCGCCGCGCCCAGCCTGACCGGGCAGACCATCGTGCTGGACGGCGGGCAATCGAAGATCCGCCAGGAACGCGATGTCGCCTTCCTCACCGGTACCCGAACCGATGACGCCTGAGGCGCCATCGGCCGCGCCGCCGGCGGCAACCACCGCGCGGACCATGCGGATCTTTTTCCGCGGCCTTACCGTGCCCTGCCGAATCGGGGTGCACGACTTCGAGCGCAGCGGACCGCAGCGGGTCGCCATCGACATCGACCTGTGGGTCGACCGCGCGCTGGCCGACCGTGCGGGCGGCAGCGACGACCTGGCCGACACGCTGGACTACGACCAGATCCGCGCGGCGGCGCAGACCATCGCGTCAACCCGCGTCTTCAACACGCAAGAAGCGCTGTGCCTGGCGATCCTGCACGCCTGTCTTGACCAGCCACCGGTGCGGGCGGCGCGGGTGGCCACCGCCAAGCCGGACGTCTACCCGGATACCGCCGCGGTGGGGGTCGAGCTGTACGAGGAAAAGCCGCTCGGGGGACCGTAACCATGGCGCGCAGTTACCGCGCCATGGCGCAACTCGTGCGCAAACCCTTCGAAGCAAAGGATTAACCATTAGGCGCACAAGGAGCGTATCTCGACGCACCCGCGTCCCTCGAAGCCGGAAAGTTGTTCACAGCCCCGCCAACCGCGGAAGAACGCTCGATGTCAAGCATGATATTACGACGATTGTCATATTATATTCACCTTGACTGTGGAAACGCTCTTTTGAATCAAATTGTTAGTTTGATGCTCGTTTTTTGGGCAAACAGCCAAAGACCCCGGGAACCCGGGGCGCGCGCGGGCTGTCCGGCAGCTTATCGACAGAGTTATCCACAGGAATGGTGGATATCCTTTGACGCCGCAGAACCGCCAAAGGTTAACGGCTGGCCAGCCGCCTGGAATCCGCAGGCGCGCCGGGGCGATGGCGGCCCGGCCAACCCGCATCGACGCGCGGGGATCGCCCATGGCTGACCCGAAGCAGACCGCGGGGGCCGACCCGGACCCGGCCACCGACGCGGCACCCCCCGACGCGATGGCCCCCGATACGGCAGCGGCAAGCCGGCGCGGCGACCGGCCGCGGCTGACGGTGGAAGACGGGCTGGCGGTCATCCGCAGCCATGTCCGCACCCTGCCGAATCAGCCCGGCGTCTACCGGATGCTCGCCGCCGACGGCGCCGCGCTCTACGTGGGCAAGGCGCATAGCCTGCGCAAGCGGGTCGCCGCCTACACCCAGGCCGGACGCCACCCGACGCGGCTGTTGCGGATGATCGCCGAGACCCGGTCCATGGAGTTCGTCGTCACCCGATCGGAAGTCGAAGCGCTGCTGCTGGAAGCCAACCTGATCAAGAAGCTGAAGCCTCGCTTCAACATCCTGCTGCGCGACGACAAGACCTTCCCGCATATCGTGCTGACCGGCGATCACGCCTATGCCCAGATCGCCAAGCACCGCGGCACGCAAGACTCGCGCAACCGCTATTTCGGACCGTTCGCCTCCGCCGGCGCGGTCAACCGGACGATCACCGCGCTGCAGCGCGCCTTTCTGTTGCGCAACTGCTCCGATGCGGTGTTCGCCCAGCGCACCCGCCCCTGCCTGCAGTACCAGATCAAGCGCTGCACGGCGCCCTGCGTCGGCTATGTCGGCGAGGACAGCTATGGCGAGCAGGTCGACCAGGCGGTCGCCTTCCTGACCGGCCGCAGCCAGGCGGTGCACGACCGCTTCCGGGCGGAGATGCAGGCCTCCAGCGACCGGCTGGATTTCGAGCAGGCGGCCCGCTGGCGCGACCGGGTGCGCGCGCTGGCCGCCGTCCAGGCGCATCAGGACATCAACATCGAAGGCCTCGCCGACGCCGATGCCATGGCCGCCCACCAGGAAGGCGGCCAGACCTGCGTGCAGGTCTATTTCTTCCGCGGCGGGCGCAACTACGGCACCCGCGCCTATTTCCCCAGCCACGACAAGAGCCAGGAGGCGGCCGCCGTGCTCGCCGCCTTCGTCGCCCAATTCTACGACAACAAGCCGCCGCCGCCGCTGCTGCTGGTCAGCCATCCGCTGGCGGAGACCGCGCTGTTGGAAGAGGCGCTCGGCCTCGCCGCCGGGCGGCGGGTGCGGGTCGTCCAGCCGCAGCGCGGCGACCGTCGCCGGCTGATCGACCATGCCTTGTCCAATGCCCGCGAGGCGCTCGGCCGGCGGCTGGCGGACAGCAGGAGCCAGGCGACCCTGCTGGACGGCGTCGCCCGCGCCTTCGCGCTCGACGAGCCGCCGCAGCGCATCGAGATCTACGACAACAGCCACATTCAGGGCACCAACGCCATCGGCGCCATGGTGGTCGCCGGGCCGGACGGCTTCGACAAATCCGCCTATCGCAAGTTCAACATCAAGGCGGCCGCGGCGGCCGGCGACGACTATGCGATGATGCGCGAGGTGATCGCCCGGCGCTTTGCCCGGGCGCTGAAGGAGGACGAGGACCGCCACGCCTGGCCGGACCTGGTGATCATCGACGGCGGGCGCGGCCAGCTCTCCGCCGCGCGAACCGCGCTGGCCGACCTCGGCGTCGACGATGTCCCGCTGGTCGCCATGGCCAAGGGACCCGACCGCGACGCCGGGCGTGAGACCTTCTTCCGGCCGGACGCGCCGCCACTGACCCTCGACCCGCGCGACCCGGTGCTCTACTACCTCCAGCGGCTGCGCGACGAGGCGCACCGCTTCGCCATCGGCACCCACCGCGCCCGCCGCCAGGGCGACATCGCGCGGTCGCCGCTGGACGGGGTGCCCGGGATCGGGCCGCGGCGCAAGAAGGCGCTGCTTCTGCATTTCGGCTCGGCCCGGGCGATCGGCCGCGCCAGCCTGGAAGACCTTGCCGCGGTAGAGGGGATCAGTCGTACTGTGGCCGAGCGGATCTACGACCACTTCCACAGCCATGACTGACACCCGGCCTCCGCGGACCGACCCGGCCCCGGCGGGCACGCCCGATAGTGCGGCGGCACGCACCCGCGCGCGCCTGCCCAACGCCCTGACGCTGGCGCGCATCGTCGCGGTGGTGCCGGCGGTCGTTCTGGTGCTGCTGCCCGGACCGGCGGCGGCGGCGGCGGCGGTCGGGGTCTTCATCGCCGCCTCGCTGACCGACTGGCTGGACGGCTGGCTGGCCCGGCGCCTCGGCGTGGTTTCCGCCTTCGGCCGGCTGCTCGACCCGATCGCCGACAAGCTGCTGGTCACCGCCGTGCTGTTCGCCCTGGTGGCCGACGGCCGCCTGGCCGGCATCCATCTCGCCGCGGCGATCGCCATCGTCGGGCGGGAGCTGCTGGTCTCGGGCCTGCGCGAATACCTCGCCGCCACCGGAGCCGGCGGCTTGGCGGTGACCGGGCCGGCGAAGTGGAAGACCGCCGCCCAGATGGTCGGGCTCACCGCATTGCTGGCGGTGCCGCTAGTGCCGGGCACCGACGCGGTGCATCTCGCCGGCTTGGCCGGGCTGTGGGTGGCGGCGGGGCTGACGGTGTGGACCGGCTGGCTCTACGCCGTCGCGGCGGCGCGGGCGATGGCGCCGGCCGGCCGCGGCCCCGGCGGATAAGCGGCGACGATGTCGAAGCTGCGCCGGTTCTATCTGATGCGCGTGGTGCGGCCGATGCACCGTATGGAGCTGTCGCCCGGCGTCGCCGCCAATACCTGCGCGCTGGGCGTCGGCTGCGGGCTGATCGCGCCGCCCCTCCTGCAGCTCGTGGCGCTGGCGATCGCGTGGCTTCCGGCCCGCTTCCTCGGCCTCCGCTTCAACGTGGCGATCGCGGCGGTGCTGACGCTGGTCAGCAACCCGTTCACCTATCTGCCGATCTACAGCACCTATGCGGTGGTCGGCTGCCGCCTGACCGGCTGCAGCTCCAGCGAATTCGGCGTCGAGGCGATGCTGACGCTGTTGAACCAGGAAGGCGCGCTCGCCATGTTGCAGCGGTCGGGCGAGCTGTTGCGGCTGCTGCTGATCGGCGGCGTGCCCTTCTCGCTGGCCGGCGCCGCTGCCGCCTATCTGATCGGCCACCAGATCGCCCGCAAGCTGGGCGAGCGGCGGATCAAGGCGCGCGCGAAGCGCCGCCGCCGGGCGGCCGCGCAGGCGGCGGCCCGGCCCGAGCGGTAGCCGAAGACGGGAGCCGACAGTTGCGCCTGCTCTACTTCGCCCAGATGCGCCAGCGGATCGGCTGCGCGGAAGAGACCGTCGACCCGCCGGCCGAGGTGGCCACGGTGGCGGCGCTGATCGACTGGCTGCGCGGCCGCGGCCCCGTCTATGCCGCCGCGCTGGCCGACGACCGCGCGGTCAAGGTGGCGGTCAACCAGGTCTTCGCACGCGCCGACGCCGCGGTTGGCCCGGGCGACGAGGTGGCCCTGTTCCCGCCCGTCACCGGCGGCTGACCGGGGGCCCCGCGTCGCATGGCCGTCCGGGTGCAACGCGAGGATTTCGACCCCGGCGCGGAGATCGCCGCGCTGAGCGCGGGCCGCACGGACGCCGGGGCGCTGGCCAGCTTCATCGGCGTGGTCCGCCAGACGCCGGGCGCCGAGCCGCTGGTGGCGATGACGCTTGAGCACTATCCCGGCATGACGGAGCGGATGCTGGCCGAGATCGAGGCGGCCGCCCGCGACCGCTGGCCGATCCTCGACTGCCGCATCATCCACCGCTACGGCCGGCTGGTCCCCGGCGAGCGCATCGTGCTGGTGGCCGTCGCCTCGCCGCACCGCGCTGCCGCCTTCGAGGCCTGCCAGTTCCTGATGGACTGGCTGAAGACCAAAGCGCCGTTCTGGAAGCTCGAAGAAACCGCGACCGGCAGCCGCTGGGTCGACGCCCAAGCCAGCGACGATGCAGCGGCGGCGCGGTGGGACGTGGCCGCACCAGCGCGCAGTTAAGCGCCAGCGGGGACGGAATGAGGATGCCTAAGCGGTTGAAACGCCAACCTATCGACGCTGTCGAAAGGATCTACTCACCCGCGCTCATCGGCCGCGATTTCCTCGGCCCCATGGAATTGGATGTCGTCTCCTGACGAACGCCGCCTAGCGGATTGGACGAACCGTTCTCAAGATCCGCCTTCGTGAGGGTTGCGTCACCCTCCCTACTATCCTCGAATTCTTGTTCGAGGCGCCGTTTCTCCCATAGATCTGCCAGATGTGCCAGCGACGATTCCAAGGCAGGGAACGGTCGGACAGGCTCAACGCGTCGCGCCTGTACCAAAGGAACGAACGCAATCGCGCCCAATCCCAGGAGGAGTAGAGACCCGACGATCAGAACGTCAGAAAAAACCGGCGTATCCATGCGACATACCGTTCCAGAACATGTAGCGCCCCACAATCCTATCACTCGACAGGACCCATATCCAAGTTCAACCGAATTCAGTTAACAAGGGATAAAGGGCCTCCTGAAGATACCGGCAGGCTCGACGACGCGCATCGAGATCGGCACCCTTGTTGAAGATCCGCAATCGCACCCTCAACATTAAGCTCGACATGATGAAGAACATCAGCCCCATGAACGCGGCCTCAGGCTGGGCTTCAAGTGTTGCAATGATAGTCCCTGAACCGTTGCTGATCATGAAAGCGAAAAAACCAAGCGCAACTCCAAGTGACGCCGCCTGATGGATGCCGATGTTACTTCGTATCTCCGCCAACCTGTCGCTCCCGCGCCGGAGCACCGAGATCTGGTCCGACAGATTGGCGATCAGCAATTCGATAATCTCGCGTGTTTCAAGCCTTGGATTTACCCTTTGCTCGGGCCTCGTTGTTAGGTACCCATCACGAATTATACCAAGCAGCTCCAGACGTCCCTCCGCCGTCTCGGCGACACGCGGCAGAAGGCTCTTGATTTCCTCGACCCTCGACAGACTACCGGCGGGTCGCTCAGGAAGTCCGGCCGCCCGTTGCCAAAGGAGGTCCCACAGTCTCTGAGCGCCCGTAGACATCGCAGCTCACTCATCGGTCGTCCGATGAATGCAGCTTCACAACCGTTACTGCAAGCCTTCATTGCCTCACGATGCCGTCCCCCCGACCGTCAGGCCGTCGATCTTCAGGGTCGGTTGGCCGACGCCGACGGGGACGCCCTGGCCTTCCTTGCCGCAGGTGCCGATGCCGGGATCGAGGCTCATGTCGTTGCCGACCATGCTGACCCGGGTCAGGCAGTCCGGGCCGTTGCCGATCAAGGTCGCACCCTTGACCGGGCGGGTCGGCTTGCCGTCCTCGATCAGATAGGCCTCCGACGCGGAGAAGACGAATTTGCCGTTGGTGATGTCGACCTGGCCGCCGCCGAAATTGACGGCGTAGAGGCCCGACTTGACCGACGACAGGACCTCCGCCGGATCGTAGGCGCCGTTGGCCATCACCGTATTGGTCATCCGCGGCATCGGATGATGGGCGTAGCTCTGCCGGCGGCCATTGCCGGTCGGTGCCGCGCCCATCAGCCGCGCGTTCAGGCGGTCCTGGATGTAGCCGACCAGGATGCCGTCCTCGATCAGCGTCGTCGTGCCGGTCGGCGTACCTTCGTCGTCGATGCTCAGCGAGCCGCGACGGTCGGCGATCAAGCCGTCGTCGATCACGGTCACGCCGGGCGCGGCGACGCGCTCGCCCATCAGCCCGGCGAAGGCGGAGGTCTTCTTGCGGTTGAAGTCGCCTTCCAGGCCGTGGCCGATCGCCTCATGCAACAGGATGCCGGGCCAGCCGGGGCCCAGCACCACGGTCATCTCGCCGGCCGGGGCATCGACCGCCTCCAGCTTCACCAGGGCCTGGCGCAGCGCCTCGTCGGCCGCCGCCTGCCAGCACTCCGGCGACAGATAGACGTCGTAGCCGGTGCGCCCGCCGGTGCCGTAGCTGCCGCTCTCCTGCCGGTCGCCGTCGCCGCACATCACGCTGACGCCCAGGCGCACCAGCGGGCGGATATCGGCGGCCTGGCTGCCGTCGGCGCGCAGGATGCGCACCGCCTGCCATTCGCCGCTGATAGAGGCCATCACCTGGCGCACCCGCGGCTCGCGCGCGCGGACATAAGCGTCGATCGCCGCCAGCACCGCGACCTTGTCGGCGAAGGGCACGGCCGACAGCGGATTCAGGTCGGTGTAGAGGTGCCGGTTGGTGCCCGGCGGGCCCGCCGCCAGCGTGCCGGAATGGCCGTCCAGCACCGCGCGCACCGACTGGCCGGCGCGCGCCAGCGCGGCATCGCTGATCTCCCCGGCATGGGCATAGCCCCAGGCATCCCCGGCCACCGCGCGCAGGCCGAAGCCCTGGCTGGTGTCGAAGGCGCCGCTCTTCAGCCGGCCGTCGTCCCAGGACAGGCTCTCGCTCTGGCGGTACTCCAGGAACAGCTCGCCGTCGTCGGCGCCGGCCAGCGCCTCGGCCACCCGCGCCTCCGCCCGGGCGCGGTCCAGCTCGGCCCGCTCGAAGAACAACTGATCGGTCACGCTGAGCGCGGTCATGGGTGCTCGTCATCCTTCCGCTTGGGTCCGACGATCCGGCCCAGAAGGCAAGCTGGCGTCGCGACGCCCCGCTGACAAGCCCCCCGACCCTCGTCACCGCGGATCGGATCGCATAGGGTGCCCTGCCCGTGCCCACGATCGGAAGAGCCTGTGCCATGAGCGCGGTCGAACGGTCCCGCAAGATCATCGCCCCGGTGATCGGCCTCGCCGTCGGCGCCGCCATCGTCTGGACCGTCGGCTGGTGGTGGCTGGCGGTGCCGGCCGCCTTGCTGGTCGCCGCGGCGCTCTGGGTGATGCTGGCGCCGGAGGGAACCTTCGACCCGCGCCGCGCCAAGACCGACGCCGCACTCGCCGGCATGCCCGAGATGTTCCGCGAGGAGATCCGCGATGCCGGCGAACGCATCAAGGCGCTGCGGACGCTGGCCTACCGGTTCGGCACCGACCCGCTGCGCGACACGCTGTTGACCATCACCGAGCATGCCCGCGCCATCCTCGACGATGTGGAACACGCGCCGAAGGACTATCCGCGCATGCGCAAGGCGCTGACCCACTACCTGAAGCATGTCGAGACCATCGCCGGGCGTCTGGACTACATGGCGCGCCAGGGCGCCAGCGACGAAGCGGCGCTGACGCGCAGCCGGGCGACCATGGGGGACCTGGCGGCCGTCTTCCAGCGCTACCGCGACCGGATGCTGGAGGACGAGGCCTTCGACATCGACAGCCGCCTGACACTGCTGGAACAGGAGATCGGCGCGGAACAGGTCGCCGCCACCCGCGGCTAAGCCGGCCCTACCAGACCAGCCGCCACATCGCCGCCCGCGGCGGCGCCAGAGTGTCGAACAGCCTCGCCAGGCGCGCGGGATCGGGACTGTCGGTGCCGGGAGCAGTGATCTCGCCCTGATGGATGCCGTCCATCACGAACAGCGCATCGACGCCGATGGCGGCCGCACCGGCCATGTCGGTCCGCACGCTGTCGCCGATCGCCAGGGTCCGGCCGGCCGGCACATCGGCCAGCACGCGCCGGCGCAACAGGTCGTAGATCGGCGGATGCGGCTTGCCGTGCCAGACGGCGCGGCCACCGCGCTCCTCATAGTACTCCGCCATAGCGCCGGCGCAGACCGCCAGCTTATCGCCGACCACGACGATCAGATCGGGATTGGCGCAGACCATCGGCAGACCGGCCGCCAGACAGCGGTCGAGCAGCGGGGCGTAGTCCTCCAGCGTCTCATCGAAATCGTCGACGCCGGTGCACAGGACGAAGCTCGCTTCCTCCGGCCGGTCGACCACATCGAGATCCAGCCCGGCATGCACATCCGCATCCCGCGGCGGTCCGAGCGGGAAGCAGCGCCGGCCGAGCCCCTGATGGAAGGCATCCGCCCGCGCCGCCAGGGCGAGATGCGCCGCCTCGCCGGAGGACAGGACCCCGTCATAGGCCTCGTCCGGCACGCCCAGCTCGCGCAGCTTGGCGATCACGCTGGGGATGCGGCGCGGCGCGTTCGACAACAGGGCGACCCGCGCACCGCTGGCGCGCAGGCGGGTCAGGCAGTCGACGACGCCGGGATAGGGTTCCACGCCGTTGTGGACGACGCCCCACAGATCGACGATGTAGCCGTCATAGTCGCCGGCGATCGCCCCCAACCCGTCGAGAATCGCGACGGCGGGGGCGTCCGGCCCGGTTGGGGCCTGGTCGGGCATGGCCGGGATCTCTCGGATCATCGGGCGGGGGCGTGAGGCGCGGGTGTCTTGCCACGACCCGGCCGCACTGCGCAACCGGACGCCGGGCGTGCGCTCCTAGCGATGGATCCGCGGCTCTCCGAACAGCGCGCCCTGGCCGTAGTCGATGGGCATCTCCAGCACGTCCAACAGCGTGCGGTCGTCGCCGATATCGTCGACGATCAGGTCGATGGCCGCGCGGTCCAGCTCGCGCTTGACCACCGGCACCACCAGCGGCCGGCTGAGGTCGCGCCGCTCGCGCAACAGCACGTCCGCCTTGACCTTGACATAGCGGATATGGACCGCCGCCAGGGCATCGGCGTCGAGCCGCGCCAGGTCGTGCGCCCCGTCGACGGCGAAGCGGAAGCCAAGCTCGCCCAGACGGTTGAGCTGCTGGCGCAGATCCTTCAGCGCGGCGCGCAGATCGTCCATGCGGAGCTGCAGTACCAGATGCGAAGCCAGCCGCGCATTCGCCGTCAGGAAGTCGATGAGCTGGCGCATGAAATCGGCATCGCCCAGGCTGTAGGTCGAGACCTGCGCGAAGATCGCGCGGCGCGGCGTCGCTCGGGCATGCTCGCGCACCAACTGAATGCAGCGCAGCAGCAGGAAATTGTCGAACTGGACGATCAGCCCCTCGCGCTCCGCCAGCGCCTGATACTGGTCCGGCAGCAGGAAATGGCCCGACCAGGTGACCGCGCGGGTATACGCCTCGTAGTGGCGCAGCTTGCGCTGCGGCAGGGTGACGACCGGCACCATCGCGACGTCGATGCGGTCCTGCGCCAGCGCCTCCGTCAGCAGCCCCACGACCTCCTCGTCGGGCATGCCGGCGATATCGGCCCGGCCGCTGACATGCAGCCGGCTGTCGGCAACCCCGCCGGCGTCCCCGGTGGGCGGCTCCGTCATCAGCGGATCGGTCAACAGCAGCTCGCCCTCGGGCTCGCTTGCGGCCTCGGCCGCCGGTTCTGCAGGCGCCGGCGGTTGGTCGGTCGCCTCGGCCTTGGGCGCCTCGGGCTTGGGCGAGCGCTCCGCCGCCTTGGGGATCGGCGACGGTGGCCCCTTCTCCGCCGTCGCGTCGGCCGCGGCCGCCTCCGCGGCGGTGGGCGTGACGATGCCGCTGGCGGCCAGCGTTTCGGAGAGCTGGCCCAAGAGATCGTAGACTTGGCGAACCTCCTGGCGCACGGCGTCCTGGCTGGTCTCCTCCGCCAGGCGTTCCTGGATGGTGCGCACTTGCTCGCGCGTCTCGAACAGCTCCGCATAGAGCCGGTCGCGGTCGACGGCGAGCTGGCCCAGCTCCCGCCGCACGCCGGCCGACCAGCCGATGCGGGCGATCACGGAATGGGCGAAGGCCGCCAGCGCGAACACGGCCAGCGCGATCATCACCGCGTCTTGCGGCGCCATGCCGGCGCCCGCATAGGGCAGCGCCACGGCGGCCGCCAAGGCAACCAGTCCGTAGAGACCGGCGATCAGGAAATGGCCGAAGGGACGCATGACAGAAACCAGTCGAACTCCGGGCGCGCCGGCCGCTGCAACCGGACCGGGCGGATGATTGTCAGACGGACACCTAGCGGCGCCAAGGTTAAAGATCTGCTCCCACGGCTTCGCCCAGCGTGGAAAAGCCGTCTTGCCGCAGCCGTCGGGCCAAGTCTTCGGCGATGCGATCGATCAGCCGCGGCCCCTGATAGACCAGAGCCGTGTAGAGCTGAACCAGCGTCGCCCCGGCGCGGATCTTGGCATAGGCATCCGCGCCGCTGGCGATGCCGCCGACGCCGATCAGCACCAGGCGCCCCCGCGCAACCGCCGCCACCCGGCGCAGAACCGCCGTCGACGGCGCCATCAGCGGCCGACCGCTGAGGCCCCCGGCCTCCGCGGCCAGATGCGGTGGCAGGCAGGCAGGCCGGGCGACCGTGGTGTTGGTCACCACCAGCCCGTCCAAGCCATGAGCCACCGCCGCCTCGACGATGGCGTCGAGGTCGTCGGGCGCCAGGTCCGGCGCGATCTTCAACAACAGCGCCGGCCGGTGCCCGGTGGCCGCCCGCGCCGCGGTGACGGCGGCGAGCAGCGGTGCCAAATGGTCCGCCGCCTGCATCCGGCGCAGGCCTTCGGTGTTCGGCGAGGAGACGTTGATCACCAGATAGTCGGCCAGGCCGGCGAGCCGCGTCACCCCGGCGACATAGTCGGCAAGCGGATCGTCGGCGTCGCGGTTGCGGCCGATATTCGCCCCCACCGGGCCGGGCCGATCGGCCGGCAGCCGCGCCAACCGCGCCGCCACCCGCTCCAGCCCCTGATTGTTGAAGCCGAGGCGGTTGATCAGCGCCTGGTGGCGCGGCAGGCGGAACAGCCGCGGGCGCGGATTGCCCGGCTGGGGGCGCGGCGTGACGCTGCCGACCTCGACGAAGCCGAAGCCGAGGCCGAGCAGGGGCAAAGCCGCCTCGGCATTCTTGTCGAAGCCGGCGGCCAGACCGATCGGCGAGGCGAAATCGCGGCCCAGGCAGCGGGTCGCCAGGATCGGATCCGCCGCCGGGCGGCGCCGGCCCGCCAACCCCGCCGCACCGGCGGTCTTCAGCGCCGCCAGGGTCAGCCCATGCGCCGTTTCCGGCGGCAGGCGCCGCATCACCGGCCCAATAATCGCGTAAGGGTCCACCTTGAGAAATCCGGGCCAGCCCTAGTCGGCGCACAAGAGCCCCTCCCCCTTGATGGGGGAGGGTTCGGGAGGGGGTGAGGGTGCCACGGCTTGAGCTGCACCCCCGTCGGCGCGCGCCGCAACCTCCGCGATCACCCCCACCCAACCCTCCCCCATCAAGGGGGAGGGCTTCAACAGGGGGCGGCCGCGAGCGTCGATGAAACCTAGCCCTGAGCCGCCCGAGCCAGGGGATGCGCCTCGGCGACCAGGCGGGCCAGGCGCTCCTCCAGGACATGGGTGTAGATCTGCGTCGTCGCGATGTCGGCATGGCCCAGCATCACCTGGACCGAGCGGAGATCCGCGCCATGGGCCAAGAGATGGGTGGCGAAGGCGTGGCGCAGCACATGCGGGCTGACCGCGCGCGGCGGCACGCCGGCTTCCACGGCGAGATCCTTCAGGAGCTGGGCGAAGCGCTGGCGGGTCAGATGGCCGCCCGCCGCCGCGCGCGACGGGAACAGGAAGGCGGAGCGCCGGCCGCCGACCAGGAAATGGCCGCGCACCGCGATATAGGCGGCCAGCGCATCCTGCGCGGGCTCCGACAACGGCACCAGGCGTTCCTTGCCGCCCTTGCCCATCACCTTCACGAACCGGCCGTCGCGCGACAGCGCCGACAGCGGCAGGCCGACCAGTTCCGTGACCCGCAGGCCGGTCGCGTACAACACCTCCATCAAGGCGACCAGGCGGCGGCCCTCCGGTCCCGGCCACGCGGCGGCGGCCTCCAGCAGCCGGTCGACCTCCGCCTCGCTCAACAGCTTCGGCAGCGGCCGGCCGAGCTTAGGCCCGTCCAACCCGGCCGCCGGATTATCGGTGCGCCACCCCTCCGACACGGCGAAGGCGAAGAACTGCTTCAGCGCCGACAGTCGGCGCGCCGCCGTGCGGGGCGACACCGCCGCCGCCCCGGCCGCGCCGGCCAGCCCGGCGAAGTATCCGGCCAGCGCCTCGCCGGACGCCGCGACCAGCCGGCCGCCGCCTGAGGGGGCCAGCCGGCGTTCGATATCGGCGAGGTCGCGGGCATAGGCCAGGCGCGTGTTGGCTGCCACGCCGCGCTCGCCCAACAGCATGTCCAGGAAGGCATCGATCTCGCCCGACGGCGGCGGTCTCGCCGCGGGCGGGCGGCCGCGCCGGCGCACCGCCGTCACAGCCCGGCCGCCCAGATGGCTTCCAGCGCCAGCCGGCGTGCATCATCCGCCTGGCCCGTGGCGACCAGCGCCGACAGCACCTCGCGCAGCAGCACCGGATGCGCGTCGGCCGGCCCGCTCTCCCCCAGCACCAGAAGCGCGAACAGCGCCGTCATGCCGGCGGCCCCGGCGGCGGCGGCCTGCTCCATGCGCCACCACACCGAGGGCACCGGCAGCGACACCGGCGACCGGCTGTCGTCCACCGGCAGGAGCGACCAGAGATCCGGCGCGATCGGCCAGCCCAGCGCCTCCAGCGTCACCAGCGTGACCGCGGCATTGTAGTGCGCGGTGTCGCCGACCTGCTCCAGCTCCCCAGCCAGCCACTGGCTCAGTTCCCGCCCGAAATCGCGCGTCGCCTGCTCCCCGGCGGAGCGCGACAGCCAGTCGAGCGGCCAGATCGGCGCCAGCCGCGCCAACTGCGCCTCCGACAGGGCGTCGGCGCGGGCGATCGCATGCCAGCGTTCCGCGACGTCGGCGATCCCGGCGGCGTAGTAGGTACGCGCCGCCTCCACCGCGATCGCGTCGGCCCGCGAGGCCGGCGCGATCGGCGACAACAGCGCCAGCATCGTCGCCAGCGACGCCCGCTCGCCGCGCGCCAAGCTCAAGAGATGCCGCCGGAGGTCCAGCGCGTCCTGCGGATCGGCCTGGCTGTCCGCGGTCTGCATCAACAGGGCGCGCACCCGCGGCCCGCCGCTGCGGCTGGCGATGAACAGCGCATTGGCATACTCGTCGCGCTCGAAGGGCACGGCGCGGTAGATCGTCAGCAGCCCCGCCGACGGCATCGCTCCGGCCCCGGCCACCCGCTCCGCCGCCTCCAGCCGCACGGCGGCCGGCGTGATCTCGCTGCGGCTGATCGCCAGCAGCCGTGCCGGATCGCTGAGGCGCAGCGCGCCCGACGCCACCGGCCGGTCGGCCAACGCCAGTACGGCCAGCAGCAAGGCGTCGGGATCGGACAGCGACCGCCAGGCGAGATCCGGCATCTCCGCCGCGGCATCGCCGGCCGCCATCCGCACCAGGGCCAGGAACACTGCGTGCGCGTCGGCCACCTCAGGTGCTACCGCCGCCGTCGCCGCCAGCGCCTCGGCCGCCGCCCCGTCCGCCAGCAGGCAGACCAGGCGGATGCGGCTGCGATAGGCGTCGTCGAGATGCGGATCGGCGCGGTCCGCCCAGCCGCAGGCCTCCCCGGTGCGGCCGGCCAGCAACAGGCCGTCGACGATCGCCTGCGCCACATCGGTCTCGCGGAACAGCCCGTCCGCTTCCTCGGCCAGCGCGACCACGTCGTCGACCATCGCCAGTTCCGACAGCTTGGCCGCGCGCACCGATTGGACGGAGCGGCCGCGGTCCTGCCACATCGGATCGCCGGGCGACAGCAGCAGCCGCTGCATCAGCCGGCGCATCGCCATGGACTGGGCGCCGGTCGGCAGATAGGACAGAAGCCGCCCGAAATCGTCGGGAATGGCGCCGTCCCACAAGGGCGGCGCGGCCGGTCCCGGCCCGCTCTCGGCCAGCGCCGAATCGGGCGTAGCGCACCACAGCACAAGCGCCGCCGTCGCCGCCTTTCCGGCCTGGATCAACCTGCTGAGACGCGGGCGCCGAACCGCCGATGCCGTGACCTCGGCCGGGAGGGCTGCCGCCGGGCCGATCATCGGCCGCTCGGCACCTCGACGGGCTTGTCGACGGTCCGGCTGGGCGGCTCGATGGTCCAGAAGCCCAGGAACACGACGCCCCCCACCAAGGCGAGCCCGAGGATCGCCATCAGCCCCCTCAACAGCCGCGCGCCGGCACTGGCGCCGGCATTGTGTGCGAAGACGGTACGGTTTCGATATCGCGCCACGGCACCCTCGGTTGTACGGCGACCGGCCGGCGCCCGGCCCCCCATTCCGGGATCCTGCCGTCGGGTGCCGGGCGGGGGCGCGGGCCGGCGCCGGCCGTCTCAAGCGGACACTCATGAACGCCAAGATATACAAGATGGCGGCCAGGCCGTAAAACGCCGACCCGGACGGCAGACAGCGCCCCGGCGCCGCCGCGCCGTCTGGACCGGCCCCGTGAAACCGTCAGAAAGGCGTTCATGCGCCCCGTCGATCCCCTGCAACCGCTGCCCCGCACCATCGCGCTGGTCGGCCTTCCCGGCGCCGGCAAGAGCGCCATCGGCCGGCGGCTGGCCCAACGGCTGGGCGTCGCCTTCGTCGATGCCGACCAGCGAATCGAGGAAGCCGCCGGGCTGACCATTCCGGAGATCTTCGAGCGCTGGGGCGAGCCCTTCTTCCGCGACCGCGAGCGCCAAATCATCGCCCGGCTGCTGCGCGATCCGCCGCATGTGCTGGCCACCGGCGGCGGCGCCTTCACCCATGACGAGACACGCCGGCTGATCGCCGAAGAGGCCATCTCGCTGTGGCTGGATGCCGATATCGAGCTCTTGCTGGCGCGGACCTCCCGGCGCAACAACCGCCCGCTGCTGAAGGACGGCGACCCGCGGGAGATCCTCGGCCGCCTGATGGCGGAGCGCGCCCCGTCCTACGCCCAGGCCGATCTCCGGGTGGAAAGCCGCGACGTTCCGCCCGAGGTGACCGTGGACAAGGCGCTGGCGGCGCTGCGCCAGCATCTGGAGACCGAGGACGGCGCGCCGGGGCGCGACGGGCCGGCCCACGACGACGGGGCCGGGCGCGACGGATAGTCGCTGCCAAGCGCGCGAAGACGACAGACACGGCCGGAAGGACCACGGGACTCGTCGCGGGCGCCCAAGGGCGGATATGATCGTTCGAATGGACCTGTGCGGCATGGGGTCCGCGCGATGCTGGCAAGAGTGAAGAGGATGGGCAGCGCATCGCTGCGCTGCGGCGGCCCCCCGGCCGCACGGACCTGCGCGCTTGCGCTGGCCGGCCTCGCCGGCGGATGCGGCACCAGCGTGCAGGAGCTTCTGCGCGCCGATGCGGAGATGTCCTGGCAGGCCGACCTGGTGATGGCCGGCGCCGATGCCCGCGACCCCGCGCTGGCCGAACCGCTGGCCGCCGCGGAGGAGGAGAAGATCGAGGCCTGCCAGCCGATCACCGACGCCGTCCAGCAGCGCATCCGCGGCGCCGAGGAAGAGGATTTCGCCGACACCGTGCTGACCGGCATCGGCGAACTGGTGACCTGGGCGCTGCCCGTCGGCCCGCCGGAGGACTGCGCGGAGGCCCAGGAGCGCTACCGCCAGTCGATCGTCGATCTGGAGCGCCGGTTGGAGGCGATGGACAACAGCGGCTGAGCGCCGCTATAGGCTTCGCCAACCTCGCACGCGGACGCGGGCTCGACCGCCGATGGCGCCGTCTTCCCCTTCGCGCACCACCCTCTACGATGCCGCCGTCCGGCCTTCCTCTAAGATCGACCGTCTTGCCGGCGCCGGACACCGGCGGGGCCGAGATGCGGATCCCGATGCCGACGCGATGATGGACGCGACCGCCCCCCTTCCTGCCGACGCCCGGCGACTCACCGTCGATCTCGGCCAGCGCCGCTACGACATCGTTATCGCCGACGGGCTGATCGCGCGGGCCGGCACGCTGCTGCGCCCGCTGCTGGCGGGCCGGCGCGCGATCGTCATCGCCGACGAGACGGTGGCCGGCTACTATCTCGACCCGCTGACCGGCGCCCTTACCGAGGCGGGGATCGACACCGCGTCGCTGACCGTGCCGCCGGGGGAGGCCAGCAAGAGCCTCGCCGCGTTCGGCGATCTGATGGAACGCGTGCTGGCGCTGGCGCCGGAGCGCTCCACGACCCTGGTGGCGCTGGGCGGCGGCGTGGTCGGCGATCTCGCCGGCTTCGCCGCGGCGACGGCGCTGCGCGGCCTGGCCTTCGTGCAGATCCCGACGACGCTGCTCGCCCAGGTCGACAGCGCCGTCGGCGGCAAGACCGGCATCAACAGCCGTTACGGCAAGAACCTGATCGGCGCCTTCCACCAGCCGCGCGCAGTGCTGGCCGATATCGCGACGCTGGCCACGCTGCCGCCGCGGCAGATGCGCGCGGGCTATGCCGAGATCGTCAAATACGGCGTGCTGGGCGACCCTGGCTTCTTCGACTGGCTGGTCGACCACGGCGCGGCGCTCCTGGCCGGCGACGGCGCCCTGTGCGCGGAGGCCGTGGCGCGGAGCTGTGCGGCCAAGGCCGCCATCGTCGCCGCCGACGAGCGGGAGGCGGGCCGGCGCGCGTTGCTCAATCTCGGCCACACCTTCGCCCACGCCTTTGAGGCGGAAAGCGGCTATGGCGACCGGCTGCTGCATGGCGAGGCGGTGGCCATCGGCATGGCAGCGGCGTTGCGGTTGTCGGTGCGGCTCGGCCTCTGCCCGGCGGCCGACGCCGACCGGCTGACGGCGCATCTCTCGGCGGTCGGGCTGCCGACGGGCCTCGCCGGCGTCGCCGACGATGACTGGACCGCCGAGCGGCTGGTCGCCCATATGGCGCGCGACAAGAAGGTCGCCGACGGCCGCGCCACCTTCATCCTGGCGCGCGGCATCGGCCACGCCTTCGTCACCCGCGACGTGCCGATGGACGCCGTGGCGGCAACACTTCGCGAAGCGCTGGCGGCATAGGCCAGGACGCGGCATCGGCGCCGGTCGGCCGGCGCGGGCTGTTGGAGGGAGACACCCGAAGCGATGGAAACTGCGACGTCTCCGGTGGAGTCGATCCTGCTGATCAACGGGATCGCCATCGTCATCCTGCTGGTCCTGTCGGCCTTCTTCTCCGGGTCGGAGACGGCGCTGACGGCGGCCAGCCGGGCGCGCATGCACCAGCTCGAAAGCGACGGCGTCGGCCCGGCGCGCACCGTCAACCGCCTGCGCGACGACAAGGAAAGCCTGATCGGCGCGATCCTGCTGGGCAACAACCTGGTCAACATCCTGGCCTCGGCCCTGGCGACCACCTTGTTCATCACGCTGGTGGGCGACGGCGCGGTGCCGCTGGCAACGCTGGTGATGACGCTCTTGGTGCTGATCTTCGCGGAGGTGCTGCCGAAGACCTACGCCATCCACCACGCCGACCGGATGGCGCTGACCGTTGCGCCGGTGCTGCGCTGGGTGGTGCTGATCTTGAGCCCGGTGACCCGCGGCGTGACCGCCATCGTGCGCCTGGTCTTCCGGATCTTCGGCGCGCGCTCCGGCGAGGTCACGATGACCGACTACTCCGACGAGCTGCGCGGCGCCATCGAGCTGCATCGCGGCCCGGATGCCGACGTTCATCACGAGCGGCTGATGCTGCGCTCGATCCTCGACCTCGCCGATGTCGAGGTGGCGGAGATCATGACCCATCGGCGCAACGTCGTGACCATCAACACCACCCAGTCCCAGCAGGACATGATCGACGAGGTGGTGCAGAGCCCGTACACCCGGCTGCCGATCTGGCGCGAGGAACCCGACAACATCGTCGGCGTGCTGCACGCCCGCGATCTGTTGCGCGCGGTGAACAACTGCCGCGGGCAACTCGACCGGCTGAGCATCGAGTCGATCGCAGCCAAGCCGTGGTTCATTCCCGACACCACGACGCTGCTCGACCAGCTTCAGGCGTTCCGCACGCGCCGGGAGCATTTCGCCATGGTGGTCGACGAATATGGCAGCCTGCAGGGGGTGGTGACGCTGGAGGACATCCTGGAGGAGATCGTCGGCGACATCGCCGACGAGCACGACATCCCCGTCGCCGGCGTGCGCCCGCAGCCCAACGGCAGCTACATCATCGACGGCACCGTGACGCTGCGCGACCTCAACCGGCGCTTCGAATGGCGCCTGCCGGACGAGGAGGCCTCCACGCTGGCCGGGCTGGTGCTGCACGAGGCCCGGCGGATCCCGGAGGTCGGCCAGACCTACACCTTCTACGGCTTCCGCTTCGAGATCCTGCGCCGCCAGCGCAACCAGATCACCTCCATCCGCGTCGTCCCACCGCCGCCGGCGGAGGACTGATCGGCGCGCCGCCCCCTGGCGGGCCGCGGGCGCACGCTCTATCCTTCGCTTGGGCTGAGGATCTGGCAGACGCGAACGGGGACCGATGATGTTCGAGGGATGGATGTCCTTGCTGGTGTTCGTGGTCGGCGCGTTCCTGGCCGCCTCCAGCGGGGCGATCTTCAAGCCGGACGCCTGGTACGACGCCCTCAACAAGCCGTCCTGGCAACCGCCGAAATGGCTGTTCGCACCGGTCTGGTCGGTGCTCTATGCGATGATCGCGGTGGCCGGCTGGCTGGTCTGGCGCCAGACCGGGTTCGACGGCAGTCCGCTCGCCTTCTTCTTCTTCGCGCTGCAGCTCGTGCTGAACGCTGCTTGGTCGGGGTTCTTCTTCGGCCTGCGCCGGCCCGACTTGGCGCTGATCGAGTGCGGATTCCTGTGGACCTCGGTCGTCGTCACCATGGCGTTGTTCTTCTCGCTGCACCCGTTGGCGGGCTGGCTGTTCGTGCCCTATGCGCTGTGGGTGTCGTTCGCCATGTTCTTGAACTGGGTGATCTGCCGGCTGAACCCGCGCACGCAGACGGCCTGACCGGTGGGCTGCACCGGCCCTTCCGGTCGAGTCCATGTGACCGATAATCATTCGCATTCCTCGGCGGCGTGATCTATTGATCTAGGGCGAGCGGGCC
Source organism: Alphaproteobacteria bacterium (assembly GCA_028284045.1). Lineage (GTDB taxonomy): Bacteria > Pseudomonadota > Alphaproteobacteria > DSM-16000 > Inquilinaceae > JANQSN01. Next base: position 75,842 of record JANQSN010000017.1, read on the forward strand.
GATGAGGCCGCTTATCGGCCCCGGGGTCCGCTTAATTGGTTCCGTTCACCGACAGTCTTGGCCGCCGGACCGCCGGCGCGCGACGCCCGTTAAGGCGTCTGCGCCGGCCGTCCTGGATCTCGCTGGGCACGCTGGCCGTGGCGTCGATCGTCGTGCTGCCGATCGCGGTGGTGCTGTCGCGGGTAACCCAGCCCTCCAACGGCGTCTGGCAGCACCTGGCGGAAACGGTGCTGGCGGGCTACGTCGCCAACACGCTGGGCCTGCTGGCCATCGCCGGCGCCGTCGCGCTGCTGTTCGGCGTGCCGACGGCCTGGCTGGTCACCATGACGCGGTTTCCCGGGCGGCGGGTGCTCGATTGGGCATTGCTGCTGCCCTTGGCCGTGCCGGCCTATGTGATGGCCTATGTCTACACCGACCTGCTGCAGTTTGCCGGCCCGGTCCAGACCGGCTTGCGCGAGTTCTTCGGCTGGCGGGCGGGCGACTACTGGTTCCCGCGCATCCGCACGCTGGAAGGGGCCGGCGTCATGCTGGGCGCGGTGCTCTATCCGTATGTCTACCTGCTGGCGCGCTCGGCCTTCGTGGTGCAATCCTCCTGCCTGTTGGATGCCGGGCGGACGCTGGGCTGCGGCCCGTGGCGCAGCTTCTGGCGGATCGGCCTGCCGCTGGCCCGGCCGGCGATCATCGGCGGCCTGTTGCTGGTCATGATGGAGACCATCGCCGATTACGGCACGGTGCAGTATTTCGGCGTACCGACCTTCACCACCGGCATCTACCGCGCCTGGTTCGGCATGGGCGAGCCGGTGGCCGCCGCGCAGCTTTCGGTCTGTCTTCTGGTGATGGTCGCGGTCCTGCTGGTGCTGGAGCGGCAGTCGCGCGGCCAGGCGCGCTATCACCACACCGGCGGGCACTATCGCCGGCCGGCGCCACCGCGCCTCGACGGACTCGCGGGCTGGGGCGCGACGGCGGCGTGCCTGCTGCCGATCCTCATCGGCTTCCTGGTGCCGGCCGGGCACCTGTTGTCGCTGACGCTGGACGGCGGCGATCCGCTCTGGGGGCGGCGGTTCAAGCCGTTCGCCGTCAATACGCTGATCCTGGCCAGCGTGACCGCGGTGCTGGCGACGGCACTGGCCGTGCTGCTGGCCTACGGTACGCGGCTGTCGCGCAACCGCCTGACCTGGGCGGCGACGCGGCTGGCCACCACCGGCTATGCCCTGCCGGGCTCGGTCATCGCGGTCGGCGTGCTGATCCCATTCGCCGCGTTCGACAACCAGCTCGACGCCTTCCTGACCCGGACCGTCGGGGTGTCTACCGGGTTGCTGCTGACCGGCAGCATCGCCGCCCTCGTCTTCGCCTATCTGGTGCGGTTCCTGGCGGTCTCGTTCAACGCCGTCGATGCCGGCTTCAGCCGGGTCAGCCCCAACCTGGACGCCGCCGCCCGCAGCCTCGGCCACGGTCCCGGGGCGACGCTGGTGCGGGTGCATGCGCCGCTGGTGCGCGGCGGCCTGCTCACCGCGGCGCTGCTGGTGTTCGTCGACGTCATGAAGGAGCTGCCGGCGACGCTGATCATGCGGCCGTTCAATTTCGACACGCTGGCGCTCAGGGTCTATCAGCTCGCGTCGGACGAGCGGCTGGCGGAGGCATCGACCGCCGCGCTCACCATCGTCGCCGTCGGCGTTCTGCCGATCATCCTGCTGAGCCGGGGGATCGCCCGCTCCCGCCCCGGCGAACCGGCGGGCCGCCGGTGGGTGCCCGCGGCAGGCCCCGCGGAGTAGAGATTGGCGCCCGTTTAAGACTGACGAAGCCGCTCAGGCCGACCCGGCAGCCTCCGCCACATTGGCCAGCCGCCGATAGTGACGCAGGATCGCCACCCGGATCGCCGCGGTCAGGCTCAAGGACCCGCGCTCGCGGTCGACGGCCTCGCAGAACGCGTGCACCGATACCCCCTGCCGTTGCCCGATCTCCTGCAGGGCCTCCCACATACTCTCCTCCAGCCGGACGCTGGTGCGGCGGCCGTCGATCCGGATGTTTCGGCTGATCAGGGAGCTGGCCTGGTGCATGGGCGAGAATCCGCAGGTTGGAGCGGGAGCCTATCTGTATAATTTCCTTAATCAGTCATGAGCCGCATTGTCTGCCGACAGGCTCATCGATAAATATCTTTAATACATCTTTCAAGATTTACAATCTTAAAAAGATCATTCCAATCGCCTCATCCGTGCACCCTCGCCACCTGGAGAGCCGGATCATCACAGCGCGATTCAAGGGGGCTAGGCAGAGACGGGGCCGTCTCTACCCAACCCGACCGCACCCTAGCGCACCGCATCCTCCGCTGGTGTCAGGGTGCGGAGCTGCAGGGCATGCAGACGCCCGGCGAACTCCGCCTCCAGCAGGTCGTGAACCAGTCGCTGGCGGTCGATGCGGCCGAGGCCGTCGAACCGGTCCGACACCACCTCGACCCGAAAATGGCTCTCGCCCTGCCCGTCATGGCCAGCATGACCGATATGGCGATGGCTGTCGTCCACGACGTCCAGCCGCTGCGGCGCCAAGGCTGCCGTCAGACGCTGCTCGATGCGCTGCTTGGCGCTCATGATTTCTCCTTTCGGTTGTAGCCCCTCGGCGGCCCGCGGGACCGTCGCCCCGGCCACCCGGGAGGCGGCCTTGCCAGCCCCCAGGCGCCCCACCATACTCCACATCATGCCCGCGCAAACGCACCGCCGCCGCCATTTCGCGCCGCAATCGGACGAGACGATCGAGGCTCGGCCGTGCGACATGCCCGGCTGCCCGAAGGCTGGCGAGTACCGCGCCCCGAAGTCCCGCGACCGGCTGACCGACTACTATTGGTTCTGCCTGGAACATGTCCAGAGCTACAACCGTTCGTGGAATTATCTCTCGGGCATGACGGATGCGGATGTCGAGCGCATGGTCCGTGCCGACACCGTCTGGCAGCGGCCGAGCTGGCGGGTCGGCGTCGGCAGTACTGCGCGCGAGGATGCCCTGCGCCAGCGCATCTACCGGGAATTCGGGCTCGGCGGCAGCGCCAGCTTCCGCGCCGACGCCGGATCGGACCAGCAGCAGCGCGAGACGGGCGCCTCCGACACCGCCCGGGCCGGGTCGCCCGAGGCCGACCGGGCGCTCGCCGTGCTCGATCTGAGCTGGCCCGTCGACTTCGCGACCATCAAGGCGCGCTACCGCGCCCTGGCGAAGCGCCATCATCCCGACGCCAACAACGGGTCGCGCGAGGCGGAAGAGGTCCTGAAGTCGATCAACGAAGCCTATGCGATCCTCAGGGCAAGCTTTGCCCCGTGAGGCCAACTGCCGTATGGTCCGGGTCGCCTCCGGGGGCGAGCGCCGGCGCCGCACCGGCCCAGCCACCCCCGAGAGCCACCCGACGACAACGGCATGAGCATGGACCAGCGTCCCGACATCACGGTTTCCGTGCGCCAGAGCTTCGGCCTGGACAGCGATCTTCAGGTGCCGGCCTTCGGCCAGGCCAGTGACCTGGTCCCGCAGGTCGACGACGCCTACCGCTTCGACCCGCAAACCACCTTGGCCATCCTCGCCGGCTTTGCCCACAACCGGCGCGTGATGATCCAGGGCTATCACGGCACCGGAAAATCAACGCATATCGAGCAGGTCGCCGCCCGGCTGAACTGGCCTTGCGTGCGCGTCAACCTCGACAGCCATATCAGCCGGATCGACCTGATCGGCAAAGACGCCATCGTCATCCGCGACGGCCTGCAGGTGACCGAGTATCGCGAGGGCATCCTGCCCTGGGCGCTGCAGAACCCCTGCGCCCTGGTGTTCGACGAGTACGACGCCGGCCGCCCGGATGTGATGTTCGTGATCCAGCGGGTGCTGGAGGTCGAAGGGCGGATGACGCTGCTCGACCAGAACCGCGTCATCCGGCCGCACCCGGCCTTCCGGCTGTTCGCCACCGCCAACACGGTCGGCCTCGGCGATACCACCGGCCTCTATCACGGCACCCAGCAGATCAATCAGGGGCAGATGGACCGCTGGAACATCGTCGCCACGCTGAACTATCTGGAGCATGACGCCGAGGTCGACATCGTCCTGGCCAAGCTGCCCAGCTACGACACCGAAGAGGGGCGCAAGCTGGTCGGCGCCATGGTGCGGGTCGCCGACCTGACCCGGGCCGGCTTCATGGCCGGCGACGTCTCCACCGTGATGTCGCCGCGCACCGTGATCACCTGGGCGGAGAACGCGAAGATCTTCGGCGACGATGTCGGCTTCGCCTTCCGGGTCACGTTCCTCAACAAATGCGACGAGGTCGAGCGCCCGGTGGTGGCGGAATACTACCAGCGCAGCTTCGGCACCGAGCTGCCGGAGACCGGCGTCGTCGCCACGCTGAGCTGACCGGACCCTGAGCGGGCCCATGAGCCAAAGCGAATCGCCGACCGAGACCTTCAAGCGGGCCACCGCCGCCGCACTGCGCGCGGTCGCCGAGCAGACCGACGTCACCGTCACCTTCGGCCACGACCAGCCGGGCGTCGCCGGCAACCGCGCCCGCCTGCCGCAGCCCTCGCGCCTGATGTCGCCGGTGGAGGCGGCACGGGTGCGCGGGGCGGCGGACGCCGTGGCGCTGCGCCTGCGCCACCACGACGCCGGGGTGCACGCCCACCGCCTGCCGCAGGAGGAGAAGGCGCGCCTCGCCTTCGAGGCGCTGGAGCAGGCGCGCTGCGAGGCGATCGGCGCCAACCAGATGGCCGGCGTGCGCGAGAACCTCGCCGCGGCGCTGGAGGAGCGCTGTCGCCACCAGGGCTATGACCGCATCACCGAGCGCGAGCAGGCGCCCTTCGCCGACATCATCCGGATGCTGGCGCGCGAGGCGCTGACCGGCGCGCCGCCGCCGCCCTCGGCGCGCCGGGCGGTCGACCTGTGGCGCACCAGCCTCGAAGGCCGCCTCGCCCGCGCCCTGCCGGAGCTGTGCCGGCTGGTCGGCGACCAGGACGCCTATGCCCGCATGGCTCGCCAGCTCCTCAGCGATCTCGACCTGGAGGTCGGTCCCGACGAGGAGGAGGCTGGCGAGGACAGCGAAGCCGGCGACGCCGAGCCCGACAATCCCGACAGCCAACCCGACCGCCAGACCGCCGAGGCGGACAGCCAGCCGGTGGACGCCGACGGCCACGACACCGACAGCGACGACAGCGACGACGGCGAGGCCGAAGCGATCGCCGGCGACCCGACCGACGACCAGGACGACCAGCTGGAGGCGGAGGCCGACCAGCAGCCGGGCGCCCCGCCGCGGCCCGAAACGCGCGGCCGCAACGATCCCGACGAGCCGCTCTACGAGATGTTCACCACCGAGTTCGACGAGGTGGTGGGGGCCGAGGCGCTGTGCGATCCGGACGAGTTGAGCCGGCTGCGCCTGCTGCTCGACCAGCAGCTTCAGCACCTGCAGGGCGTCATCTCGCGCCTCGCCAACCGCCTGCAACGGCGGCTGATGGCCAAGCAGACCCGGGCGTGGGAGTTCGACCTGGAGGAAGGGTTGCTGGACGCCGCGCGGCTGTCGCGGGTGATCGTCAACCCGCTGACCCCGCTGTCCTTCAAGATCGAGAAGGACACCAGCTTCCGCGACACCGTGGTGTCGATCCTGATCGACAATTCCGGCTCGATGCGCGGCCGGCCAATCACCATCGCGGCGATGAGCGCCGATATCCTCGCCCGCACGCTGGAGCGCTGCGGCGTCAAGGTGGAGATCCTCGGCTTCACCACCCGCGCCTGGAAGGGCGGCATGGCGCGCGAGACGTGGATGAAGGCGGGCAAGCCGCCGCGGCCGGGCCGGCTGAACGACCTGCGGCACATCGTCTACAAGGCGGCCGACGCCCCCTGGCGGCGCGCCCGGCGCAATCTCGGCCTGATGCTGCGCGAGGGCATCCTGAAGGAGAATATCGACGGCGAGGCGCTGTTGTGGTCGCACAACCGGCTGATCGGCCGGTCGGAACAGCGGCGCATCCTGATGGTCATCTCCGACGGCGCGCCGGTCGACGACAGTACCCTGTCGGTCAACCCCGGCAGCTATCTGGAACGGCACCTGAAGAGCGTCATCGACTGGATAGAGCGGTCCTCGCCAGTCGAGCTGATCGCCATCGGCATCGGTCACGACGTCACCCGCTACTACCGCCGCGCGGTCACCATCATCGATGCCGAGCAGCTCGGCGGCACCATGGTCGACAAGCTGGCGGAGCTGTTCGAGAACGACGGCGACGCGCCCTTCATGGGCGGCCGCCGCGCCGGCTGAGCGGCCGGCGGCCGCCCGCGCCGCTGCCTCCGCGCCCCCCCGGTCCCCTTGATGATCGCGACGATCACCGACACCCAGGACAGGCGAGTGCCCACGGCCGCGACGGCGGCCCTCGTCGCCCTCCTACTGGCGCTGGCTGTGCCGTTGATCGGGCATCTGCCGCCACTGCCGGCCGGGGTGATGGCGGCCTGGCCCTGGCTGGGGCTGGGCGGGGCCGCCGCCGTCGGGCTCGGCTGGTCGCGGATGGGGGACCGCGGGCCGGCCGGCGGGTCGGTGGCGCTGCGGCTTGCCGCGCTCGGCGCCGGCTTCGCCCTGACCCTGCTGCTGTTCGGCTGGCCGCTGGCGACGCTCTGGCAGGGTGGGGCCAGCGGCGGCAACGTGGTGCTGGGCTGGCTGCCGCAGCTCGACGCCGAGGCCTATGAGCAGGGCGCCTTCGCGCTGTGGGTGGAGGGTCGGCTCGACCAGTTCTCCAGCCGGCGGCCGATCTTCCCGGGCGTGCTGGCCGCCCTGTTTGCGGCGAGCGACGGATCGCCGCACGCGGCCCAACTCGCCTTCGCCGCCGCGTCGGCGACCGGGGCTTGGCTGGCCGGGCGCGCGGTCGCGGCCAGCCATGGCGGGCCGGCCGGGCTGGTGGTCGTCGCCGCGCTCGCCGCCACGGCACATGAGCACACCGGCGCCTTTCTGACCGAACAGGTCGGCCTGCCGCTGGGCTGCCTCGGCTTCGCGCTGGTATGGACCGCCGCGCGGGCCGGTCCCGCGGCGGGACCGGGCGGATGGCGCCGGCTGGCCATGCTGGCGCTCGGGCTGGCGACGATCGCCTTGGCGCTGAACGCCCGCGCCGGCGCCGTCTTCGTGCTGCCCAGCCTGTGCCTGTGGATCGCGCTGTGGCAGCGCCGGTCTGGCCTGCGCCGCGCCGGCCTGGTCTTCGCCCTGGTCGTCGCTTCCGGGCTCTCCGCCTTCGCGGCCAATGGCGCGCTCTACCGCAGCCTCGGCGAGCCCGGCGGCCTGCCCTTTGGGAATTTTTCCTACACGCTCTATGGGGTCGTCGTCGGCCATCAAGGCTGGACCCAGGTGATGCGCGACCATGGCGACCTGCTGGCCGAGACGGAGAGCGAGCGGGAAGCCCATCTGACGATCTACCGCCTCGCCCTGGCGGCGGCGCGCGAGGATCCGGCGACCGCGCTGCTGGGCGTCCTGCGCACCTACAACGAATTCCTGATCGAGCTGGACTGGGTGGAGATGGTCGGGCCGACGCCCGCCCGGCTGGCGGCGATGGCGCTGCTGCTCGCCGGCCTGTCGGCGGCCTGGGCGCGCCGCCGGCAGCCCGACGGCGGCCTCATGCTCGCCGCGACCCTTGGCATCCTTGCCTCGGTACCGATGCTGGCCGACGGCGGCGCGCGCATCTATGCGGCGACGCATGCCTGGACCGCAGCGCTGATCGCCATCGGCTTCGCTCGGGTGCTGACTTGGCGGCGCCTCCATTCGGCCGACGGACCGCAGGTCGCCCCGCAGCCGACCGCGACCTGGAACGGGGCGGGCTTGGCGCTCGGCGGCGCCCTGCTGGCGGCCGTGGTCGCGGCCGGCCCGCTGGCCGCCGGCCGTGCGGTACCGCCCGACGCCGAAGCGCCCCATTGTGCGGCGGACCAGGTCCCGGCCGTGCTGATGGCCCGCGACGCCCCGGTCGCGCGGATCGGCGAGGGCGAAACCCTGCCCGACTCGTTGGTTCGGGACCGCGGCACGCCGGGCCCATCGTCGCGCCCGCCCACCGCGCTGACGCGGGTCTGGAACGCCCATCGCGGATACATGGTCTGGCTGCTGGAGCCCGGACCCGAAGCGGTCACGCTGGAGCGCCTGCGGACACAGTCGATGACCGGGTGCCTGGCGATTGAAGGCGGCGCCCGGGCGATCACCGAGCCGCTGACACCGCTCGATCCGCCCGCGCCCTGACGGCCGGCAGATCAGCGTTAGGATGCGGGATCCGAACCGATACCGGCCAGCCAATCGGCCAGGTCGTCGATCACATAGTCGATCACGTCGGCCTCATCCGGCACCGCCCAAGCGGCATCGCCGCGCACCCAGACGGTGACCAGGCCGGCGTCGCGCGCCGGGCGCAGATTGCGGGCCATGTCCTCGACCATCGCAGCGCCATCGGCCGGCACCGCCAACCGATCCATCATGCGGGCGAAGGCGGCTCCGCTGGGCTTGGGGTCGTAGTCGCTGGCGACGATGTCGACGATTCCGTCGAAATGCCGGGCGATCCCCAAGCGGTCGAGCACACGCTCGGCATGCGCTTCAGACCCGTTGGTGTAGATCACCTTGCGCCCCGGCAACGCCGCCAGCGCCGCATCCAGCGCCGGTGCCGGCGCCAGCGCGGACAGGTCGATGTCGTGCACATAGTCCAGGAACGCCGCCGGATCGATCCCATGAACCCGCATCAGCCCGTTCATCGTCGTACCATGCTCGCGGAAGTACCGCTTCTGCAGCGCGCGCGCCTCGTCCGGCGCCAACCCGAACCGCTCGGCAATGAACCGACCCATGCGCCGGTCGACCTGATCGAACAGCCGGGTCGACGCCGAGTACAGCGTGTTGTCGAGATCGAACACCCAACAGGTGATCCGCGCCAGCGTGGACGCGCCGACCCCGGCCGTTCCGGGAAGGGGATCACCGCTGTCGTGCGCCGGGCGGGTCGTGCTGGGCGTCATCAGATGCTCGGAACGTCCGAGGTAGTCGGGCCCGCGACGCCGGTCGGCAAACCTGATCTACCGGCGCGCCGCGCTGCGCGATGCCGATGCCGGCATCGGCACCGGCCGGCGCAGGGCATCAAGAAGGGTCTGTGGATTGGTCTCGGCGCGGAGCTTGGCGAAGAACGCGTCGGCCGTGACCTCAGAGCCAACCCGGTAGGCGACGGCGGTGGTGATCCACTGATTGAGCGATACACCGTCCGCATCGGCCAGCGCGGCGGCTTGCTCCTTCAGCGATCGCGGCAGGTTCAACGCGAATCGGTGGCGTGGCGAGTCCGTCATCGTCCGATCCTCCTCAGATACTGATCCGGCATCAGTGCCTCAATCACTGGCGTCCCCGGACGGGCCGAAGAACTGGCCACCCCAGCCACCGTTCCGGGCCGAAAGGTAACGATCACCGCTGCATCTCCCGACCGGGCGGTTGCCACGACGGCGGCCAGCGCCTGATCGTTGGCAAACACCAATTCGAAGGCGTCGATGTCTACCGGCGTGATGAAGTGAGCCATGCCATAGGCGATCTTCCTCGCCTCGTCGCGACCGCCGGCGATCGCTCCGCGCAAAGCGTGCTCCTCCAGGGCCCTGGCATAGACCTCCATCAGCTCCGGCGAGCACAGCGGCGCAAGTTCCCGGCTGGTCACCAGCGCCAGAATGGACCGGCTGGCATCGTCGCCCGTAATGGCCGCTGCGAACACATCGACATCGATAACGATCCTGTCGTACATCCTATATGATGTCCTATATGATGTCAATTTGCCGGCGACGACTCCCTCAAGATCCGGTCGATGAAGCGCTCGACCACGATGCGCAGGCGCTCCGCCGCAAAGCCGAACGTCTGGCCGCGGCCGACCATGAGTTGGTCGCGCACGCTGCGAAGCCAGTCCCGCTCCCTCGCGAACTCGTCGCCGCGTTCTCCATACCGGAACCGGCGGCCAAGCGCGAACACCACGCTCTCTTGAGACTCAGGGCCAAGGCGCAAGAACGCGTCCGCAAAGCCAGACGGCTCTATCAACGCGAGGATGGGAACCTTGCCATAGGGGCCGCCCGTCTCGATCCTCCGCGCAAACTCTTCCGCATCTGTCGCAAGAGCGTTCAGCAGACACGTGGCCTGCCGGTCCAGCCATGCCTCATGCGCTTCGCGGCATCGCCGCCGAAGATGCGCGTAGACCCGGCAGAATCCATCATCCGCCGGCAGGTTTTCGCCGAAACCCATGCCCGGATCACGCGGGCTCGATGGCAAGACCTCCCAATTCTCCGTACCGGTCGCCGGCAATCGCTCGTGCCGATGGAGGTCGTCGATATAGGTTATCAAGTCCTGCGCGACATCCTCCGACCGTATCATGTCGAATGACGCGAGCCAGCGGCGCGTCAAGTAGAGCTGCAAGATCTCCGTCCGCGTCGTGATCTCGCGCTCCGCCATCGCGTGGTCGAGCCTGGTGACCGCCGACTGTAGGGCGCCATCGCTCTGAAACGGTCCGCGCGCGAGGGTCCACAATGGCGCCTGCTTCTCCGGCGGCACGAAGGGCGGATGCTGGTCCAGACTCTCCGCAACCGCCGCCGCGTCGAACACGCCGTCGAACAGCATCGCGACGAGGAGGTCATTGGAGAGCAAGGGATCATGCAGATTGATCCCAGGATGACGCGCCTCCGCCTCACCATACGGGTCTGGCTCCTGGTTCGAATCGTCACCGGACCGTAGCAGAGCGCGCAAAGACGATTCCGCCCGCAGCGCCAGGTCGCTGCGGCACACCTGCCCCGACTTCGTCTCCAAGGCCAGGGCAAGAAAGACGTCGAACAGGGCGTCCACCGCCTCCGACTCGGCGCGGTGCCGGCCGTCGAGGCTCAAATAGAACCGCTCGCTATCCCACAGCGCCTGTTGCAGAATCCGCAGATTGTCGATCGCCGCATCGGCGTAGATCGCCTTGATGCGGTCCGCTCGCTGCTGGAGAAAGCGGCGCACGTCCTCATTCCCGATGCGCTTCAGGAAGTGGCCCAGGGCGGTATCGACATCGGACACCACCTGCACCGTTCGCCCGATCAGCTTTTCTCTTTGTCTCTCAAAGGATTTCTTTTTGTCCACCTTCTCCGTGTGGCCGATCAGGATCACGCGGCAGCCATCATGTTCGATGAACTCATTCAGATAGCCGAGAATGACAGAAATATTCAGTCTCGCACGCTCTAGATCATCGAAAACATAGACGCCTTCACGTACAATATTCATCACCTTCTGTAGCGAGATATCGGCGTCTACCCCAACAAACTTCGAAACGGAACGAAAAACACCGCCGGCAACCTGTGCCGTGGTGCCACTCAGTCTTGGATATACGGCCTTGAAGACAGCAAGGTCGATGTCGGATTTCGACTCCACCCCAAAAAGACTGACGTAGCGATAACCATCTTTCTCCAACTCTTGATCGAGGCACCCCCGGACCACAAAGGTCTTTCCCACACCCCACGGGCCGGTCACCAGAACCGCGTAGCCGGGCGGCTCCGTCAGGCGGACGTAGTGTTTCAGCGCCGATTTGAGGCCGGCGTTGGGGTCGCTCATGGCCTATGGCAATGCCGGAGTTGCGAGCCGAAGGGTCAGTCCCGCAGGGTGGCGTATCGCATCGTTCCGGTCCAGCATCGCAAACCGCACGGACAATCCCGCCGCGCGGTCAGCGGTCCGAGGTCACCCGTCGGTCTCGTCGTCGAGCGAGAATTCCCCCGCCGTGATCCGGTCGGGCAGGGTGCGCACCATCTTCGCCACCGGCTCCGCGCCGTGCAGCGCCACCATGTCGGTCAATGCGGCGAAGATCGCGGTGCTGGCCAGCAGGTCCGCCGACACCCCTTCCGCCAGTGCCGCCTCCCAGGCGCTCAGGATGTGATGCAGCGCGCGGCGCTTCTCGTCATCCGGGGACATCGGCCCCTTCGGTCCCTTCGGCGCCATCAGTGGGTGCCCCGCGGCGACAGCGCGCCGCTGCGAATCTGCTCGGGCAGTCGCTCGGCCACCTCGATCGCCGCGTCTTCGCCCAGCTTGCCGACCAGCTCGGTGAAGCCCGTGGCGATGGCGACCGCCGCAATCGTTTCCGGCACGACACCCTGATCAAGCGCCGCCCGCCAGGCGGTCAGCATGTGATCGAGGGCGATCTCCTGCTGGCGGGCTGCCGGCACCCTCTCGCCGGGAGGATCCGCGTCGCTCATCCTTGACCTCGCTTCGTGACGCCCGCGCCGTCTTCGTTGATCGGCCGCGCCTTCGCGCGGCAGAGGCAGACCGTAGACGATCTGACCGCCAGCCGATAGCCGTCCGCATCGCCGGCGTGCCACCCAGGTCTTTCGCCGGAATGCGTTTAAGCTCCGTTAAACATGCGTCAACTATGCTGACGGCACGTCCTACCAAGCCGCCATGCCATTCGGGCACGCGACGCAGAAGGTTTCACGCGACTCGTGACGATCGCTGACCCCGGTCCGTCCCCCGATCTGCTGCCCGACCGGCCCGCCGCGCCGGCCGCCGGGGCGCGCCCGACCGCGCCCGCCTTGGCGCCGGGCGCGGCGATCGAACCGATGATGGCGCTGGTCGGCGGCTTCCCGGGACCGGCGATTCTGCTGGACCTCGAAGAGGGCATCCAGGCCGCCAGCGAGCACGCTCTCTGGCTGCTCGCCGACCTGGCCGATGCGGCGTGGTGGCACGGGCTGGTCGGCTGGCTGCTGGCCGGCGACCCGCCGTCGCCACCGCAGCACAGCACCACCATCGAGAGCCCCCAGGCGACGATGATCGTCGAGTGGCAGGCGGTCCGGATCGCCGGCCGCTGGGTCGTGCTGCTCGGCCGCGACGTCACGGCGGAGCGCAATCTCCGGGGCGCGCTGGCCGATTCGCGCCAACGCTTCCGCGATCTGGTGGAGCTGGCCGCCGACTTCGCCTGGGAGACCGACGCCGAGGGCCGCTTCGTCTATGTCTCGCCGCCGGGTGCGCTGGGGTTCCCGGCGGCCGATCTGGTTGGGACACGGGCGGAGGACCTGTTGGCCCTGGACGGTCAGATGGTCGCCTCGCCCTTCGTCGCTGACCGGCCCGTCGCGGAGACGGAGCTGTGGTTGCGCCGGGCGGATGCCGGCGTCGCCAGCGTCGTCGCCTGGGCGCAGCCGATCGTCGACGACGGCGACCGGCGCGTCGGCGTCCGCGGGCTGTGCCGCGACGTCACCGACGACCGCCAGCGCGACCTGGCGCTGTCGCGGGCGCGCAACCGCGAGCGCGCCTCCGCCCATATCGTCCATGCCATGACCGGACACCGCGAACCGATCGACGGCGTCAAGGCAGCGCTGGACGCGCTGAAGAACGCCGTCGGCGGCTGCGGCGCGGCGCTGAAGCCGCGCGAGCGGCTGGACGGCTCGCCCGATCTCGACCTCGTCACGGCGACGGCGGAGCAGCCCATCTGCGCCGTCGCCGACCGGCTGTTCGCCGACAATCTCGACGCCCGGGTCCGCGCCGCGGCGCCGGCACCGGTCATGGTCGACGCCGATGGGCTGGCGGTGCTGGCGGTCGCGATCTGCTACGCCCAGTCCCCCACCGGCACCTTGGCGGTCTGGCGCCAAACCGGCCGCGGCCCGTGGGAGGAGGAGGACATCGACCTGGTCGCCCTGCTGGCCGACCAGTTCGGCATCGCGCTGACCAACACCGCCCTGTTCGAGCGGTTGCGATATCAGGCGGAACGCGACGCGTTGACCGGTCTCTACAATCGCCGCGCGATGTTGGCGCTGCTGGGCACCCGGCTTCACGACTGCTCCGGCGTCGCCTCCGCCCTGCTCTACATAGACCTGGACAACTTCAAAGTGGTCAACGACGTGGTCGGCCATCACCAGGGCGACCAGGTGCTGGGCGCGCTCAGCGCGCTCCTGCGCGGCGTCGTCGCCCCGAACGATCTGGCCGGCCGTCTGGGCGGCGACGAGTTCGTGCTGTGGCTGGCGGGCCGAGACGGCGAAGCGGCGACGGCCATCGCGCAATCGCTGATCGACGGGATGCGCGACATCGCCCGAACCTTGTCGGGCGCGCCGGATCGGCCGCTCGGGCTGTCGATCGGGATCGCGCTGGTCGCCCCGGGCCGGCCGGCGGCGGTGGGCGATGTGATCGCCCGCTCCGACGCGGCGATGTACCGCGCCAAGCAGAAGGGCAAGGCGACCGGAACCGGCGGCTTGTGGATGCTCGACGATGGCGGGGCGACGCCATGACGGCGGCCGCCGGCAAGACCCCCGGGCCGGGCTCGGGCGCCTACGAGGATGCCAAGCGGCTCGCCCGCTTCGGCTCGCTGGCCGAACGCCAGCATCTCGCCGCGCGGGCCGACGCGCCGCCGGAGATCCTGTTCTTCCTGGCCGCCGACGCGGCCCCCGACGTGCGCCGCCAGCTTGCCGCCAACGCTGCGACGCCGGGCAAGGCGGATCTGGCGCTGTGCGACGATGCCGACACCGTCGTGCGCGAGAAACTGGTCGCCAAGGCCACCGACCGGGTTCCGGGCAACGAGCGGCCGATCGCCGGACAGGTCGAGAAGCTGACCTTGGAGATCCTCGACCGCCTGGCCGTCGACCAGAGCGTGTCGGTCCGCCAGGCGCTGTCGGAGGCGCTTCACGACCGGCGGCATGCGCCGGCGACGGTCATGCGCACGCTGGCGCGCGATGCGGAAACGGCGGTCGCCGCCCCGGTGCTGACCCACTCGCCGATCCTGACCGACGAGGACTTGTTGGAGATCGTCTCCGCGCCGACCAGCAAGGGCGCGCTGGGCGCGATCGCCAGCCGCGGCCAAGTGTCCGCCAGCGTTGCCGACGCCATCGCCGCGTCCAACGACGCCGGCGCGATCACGACCCTGCTGGCCAATGACAGCGCTCAAATCCGCGAGGAAACGCTGGACCGGCTGCTCGACGAAGCGCCTCAGCAGGAGGGGTGGCACCAGCCGCTGGTGCACCGGCCGAAGCTGCACGCCGGCGCGGTTCGCCGCCTGGCCAAGTTCGTCGCGCTGTCGCTGGTGGAGGTACTGGCCGAACGCGAGGACATCGCCGGCGCCGACGAAGCGGCGGACAGCCTGCGCGAACGCCTGTTGCAGGACGACAGCGGCCCGCCGGCGGAGGATGCCGCGCCGCGGGCGGAAGACGAGCGGCTGCGCGCCCGCCGCCTGGCCCGCAACGGCGGCTTGACGGAAGGCATGCTGGACGGGGCGATCGCCGAGGGCCGGCGGGATTTCGTGACCGCCAGCATCGCCGAGCTGGCCCGTCTGGAAGAGGACACGGTCGAGCACATCCTGCAGTCGCAGAGCGCGCGGGCCGTCGTGGCGTTGGTCTGGAAGGCCAGGCTGTCGATGCGTGTGGCGATGAAGATACAGCTTCAGCTCGCCCGCATTCCGCCACAGGCCGTGATCAGCAGCGGTGGCGGCGCGCCCGCGTCCTACCCGATGGCGGAGGAGGAGATGGCCTGGCAGCTCCGCCATTTCGGCGCCGACACGACCGCCGTTCCGGGCTGAGACGGAGCGCGTCGCCGGCGCGCTGCCCGGCGGGGCAGCGCGGGATCCTCGGTCAGTTGAGCTTGCCGGGCAGTTCGCCGATGGCGGCGTCGATCAGCCGGCTCGCCGCCGGCGCGTCCATGGTATCGGCGATCACCTGGCGGGCCGCGGCAATCGCCGCGTCGCTGGCCGCGTCGCGCACGGCGGCGGCGGCGGCCCGTTCGGCCTGGGCGATGCGCTCCATCGCCTGCGCCTCGCGGCGCTGCAACTGCTCGTCCAACGATTGCGCTGCCTGGGTGCGCAGCCGCTCGGCCTCCTGACGCGCGTGCTCGACGATGCGCTCGGCCTCCTCCAGCGCATCGCGCTGGCGGCGCTGATAGCCGGCCAGCGTCGCCTGCGCCTCTTCCTTCAGCCGGTTGGCTTCGTCCAGCTCGTTGCGGATCTTGTCCGCCCGGCCGTCCAAGAGGCCCAGGATACCGCGCTTCGCCGGCCGCCAGACAGTGGCAAAGGTGGCGATCAGGGCAAGCAGCAGGATCAGTTCCGCCGACAGCCATCCGCCGCCATAGGCCGCATCGTCATGCGCGGCGTGGTCGTCCGCCGCCACAGTCTCGGCCGTCACGCCCTCTTCGACCGGCGCCGCGGTCTCCGCCTCGGCGTTGGCGGGGGCGTCGGAGGGGGCATCGCCCGGGGGCGTCGCCTCCGCCTCCGGCGCCGTGGCCTGTGCCAGCAACATGGTCTTACCCGACTCCCCTTAGCCGGCCGGTCTCAGCGCCTGGTCGACGGCGCGGCCGATCGTGGCGGCATCGGGCTCCGTGCCCACCAGCTTGCCCGTGACGTCGCGCGCCGCGCCGATGGCGATGTCGCGCACCTGCGCTTCCACCTCGTCGCGCGCCGCAGCGATCCGCCGTTCCGCCGCGCCGACCTTGATCGCCAGATCCTTGGCGAAGGCCGCCTCCCTCTCCGCCGCCTTGCGGCTGATATCGGCCTGGGCCGCCGCCATGATGCTGCCGGCTTCACGGCGTGCCTCCGCCAGCGACGCCTCATAGGCGGCGACGACGTCCTCGGTCTGGGCCTTCAGCGAGCGCGCCCGCTCCAGATCGCCGGCGATCTGATTGGTGCGCGCCTCGATGACCTCGCCGATCCGCGGCAAAGCGATGCGGGTCAGCAGGAAATAGAAGGCGACCAGGACGACCGCCAGCCAGACGAGCTGGGAGACGAAATAGGTCGGATCGAATTGCGGCATGGCTCACCTCCGCGGCGTCACGGGGCATCGGCGACAACGGGCAGCCGGCAGGGAACGCCCGCCTTCACGCCCGCGGCCTGGCCCCCGCCGCCCAGCGGGACAGCGCGACGGCTCGGCCGAACGGCTCAGCCGAACAGCGCCATCAGGCCGATGATCAGGGCGAACAACGCGATCGCCTCGGTCACCGCAAAGCCGATCCAGATGCTGGCGCCGATATCGTCCTTGGCCGCCGGGTTGCGGGCCAGCGCGGAGATGTAGCTCGACCAGACATTGCCGACGCCGATACCGGCACCGATCATGCCGATCGCCGCCAGGCCCGCACCGATCGCCGAACCGGCGCCTGCGATGGCTTCTTCCATGGTCCTAGTCCCTTCTCTTTCGGGTCGCTCAAGCGCCGGCCCGACCCAGGCCGGCGATTGGGGGGAGGTCCCGGCGGGCCGTCCGCCGGGACCGATCAGTGCATGTGCAGGGCGTCGTGCAGGTAGACGCAGCTCAAGATGGTGAAGATGTAGGCCTGCAGAACCGCGATGAAGATCTCCAGGATCGTCAGCGGAATCAGGAAGGCAAACGGCAGGATGCCGAAGATGCCGAGCAGCGGCACGAAGCCGGCGATCACCTTCAGCAGCACGTGGCCGACGGTCATGTTGGCGAACAGCCGCACCGACAGGCTGACCGGCCGCGAGAGATAGGAGATCAGCTCCACCGGCACCAGGATCACCGCCGTCCACAACGGCGCCCCGTGCGGGAAGAACATCCTGAAATAGCCCAGCCCATGCGTCATGAAGCCGATCACGGTGACCACGATGAAGACTACCGCGGCCATCGCGAAGGTAACGATGATGTGGCTGGTCACCGTCATGCTGCCCGGGATCATGCCCAGGACGTTGCAGAACAGGATGAACATGAAGAGCGTGAAGATGTACGGGAAGTACTTGCGGCCACCGGAGCCGACATTCTCCCGTATCATATTGGCGATGACTTCGTAGAAGATCTCCGCCAGCGACTGCATGCGGGTCGGGACCAGCGCGCGGCCGCGCATGGCGAAGACCAGAAGCGCCGTCGCCGTGGTCGCGGCAATCACCATCCACACGGTGGAGTTGGTGATGGCGACGATGCTGTCGCCGCCGACCAGGGGAACGATCTCGAACTGCTCAATCGGCGATGCCACCCGTCACCTCACCTCGCCCATCACCTCGAAGGACCGTCCCGGGACGGACCGCCATCCGCGCGTTCAGACTGCGATCGGCGGCGCCGGTCGAGTTCCTGGGCCGTCCGGTAGACGTTGAGGAAACCGGCTGCGCATCCGACGATGAAGAAGACCACCAGGAACAGCGGCTTGGTGCCGAGCCATCGGTCCAGACCGAACCCGATGGCTGTCCCGATCACGACCGCCGCCGCCAACTCCACGGCGATCCGGAGGCCGACGGCCATGCCCTCCGCACGCCCCCGGTCGGTCGGCTCGGTGCCGGACCGCTGGCGCGCCTTGGCCTCCGCCTCCCGCAATCGGCGGTCGAAGTCGTCGGACTCGACGCCGCGCCGCGGCTCGTCACCCATGATCGACAGCGGCCCTGGCGCGCGTCACCCAGACCCCCCGGCAACCGACCGAAACTCCTGCCATCCGTGCCGGCACGATGGGCCGGCCCGCTTGACGCGGCGCACCATAGGAAGAGCGCCGAAGCCGTGTCAAGCCGAAGGAACCGCCGCTTCGCCGCCGGCTGACGGGGCGCGGCCGGGCGCCTCGCCGGCCATCGATTCCGCGCTCTCCAGGGTGACCGAAACGAGTTGGGAGACCCCGCGCTCCGCCATGGTGACGCCGAACAGCCGGTCGACCCGGGCCATGGTCATCCGGTGATGGGTTATCACCAGGAACCGTGTGTCCGCCGCCATCTCGCCGACCAGCCGGCAGAACCGGTCGACATTGGCGTCGTCCAGCGGGGCGTCGACCTCGTCCAGCACGCAGAGCGGTGCGGGGTTGGTCAGAAAGACGGCGAACAGCAGCGCGATCGCGGTCAGCGCCTGCTCCCCGCCGGACAGCAGCGACAGATGCTGCAGGCGCTTGCCGGGCGGGCTGGCCAGCACCTCCAACCCCGCCGCCAGGGGATCGTCGGCGTCGACCAGCCGCAGCTCCGCCTGGCCGCCGTCGAACAGCCGCTCGAACAACCGGCGGAAATGGCTATTCACCCGGTCGAAAGAGGCGATCAGCCGTTCGCGCGCCTCGCGGTTCAAGGTGGCGATGCCCTGGCGCAGCCGGTCGATGGCGGCGATCAGGTCGGCGCGCTCGCCGTCCAGCGCGGCGACCTGGCGGGACAGCTCGTCCAGCTCGATCTCCGCGCGCAGATTGACCGGCCCCATCGCCTCGCGCTCGCGCTCGCGCTGGCGCAGCCGGCGTTCGACCTCCGACTCGCGTGGCCAAGTCTCGTCCGCCGTCAGCCCGGCGGCCAGCGCCGCCCCCTCCGGCCGGCAGCCGAGGCGCTCGGCGACGCGCTCCTCCACCCCGGCGCGGGCGGCGGCCGCGGTCTCCAGGACGGCATCGCCCTTGACCTGGCGCTCGCGCGCCTCGGCCAGCCGCCTTTCCGCCTCGCGGGCCGCCCGGTCGGTCTCGATCTGCCGGGTTTCGCCGGCGACCAGCCGGTCGGCGGCCTGGCGGCGCAGGGTTTCCGCCTCGACGATCTCGTCGGCGAGGCGGTCGAGCGCCGTCGCCAACTCCCCGGGCCGCCGGTCCAGCGCGCCCAGGCGGATCCGGTCGCGCGCGGAGCGCTCATCCAGCGCGGCCAGCCGACGCGCCGCCTCGGCCGACCGGCGGCGCCAGGTCTCCGCCTCGCCGCCCGCCTCGGCCAGGCGCTGGCGGCGCGCGGCGGCCTGGCGGTCCATCGCGTCGCGGCGCCCGGTGGCGGCGACATGCCGCTCGCGCGCGGCGGCGAGCGCGCCGCGGGCCGCCGTGACCGCGTCTTCCAGACCCGCGGCCTCCGGCAGGGCCGCCCGTGCCTCGGCGGCCGCATCCTGGTCGCGGGCCGCCGTCTTGGCCCCGGCCGCCGCGGTGTCGATCGACTCCGCCAGCCGGTCGCGGCGCAGCGCGGCCTGTTCCAGCGCGCG
>JANQSN010000024.1 GCA_028284045.1 Alphaproteobacteria bacterium
CGACCACGGTGTGGGAGACCAATCCCGCGCGGATGGGCGGCGCTGAAGGCTATCGCGTCGCCCACCCCGATGCAGACGAACGCCGCGACTATCGCAACATTTACGACGCCAGCGGCGACAGCCAGATCCTCGATTCCCTCATCGCGCGCTTGGACAAGGGCGGCGAGATCGTCCTCGCCGGCTTTTATGACGAGCGGCTGAGCTTTGCGTTCCCGACCGCCTTCATCAAAGAGGCGCGCCTGCGCGTCGCTGCGGAATGGGAGCACAGCGACCTTGAGGCGGTGAGCGCGCTGGTCTCGCAGGGCCGGCTGAGCCTGGACGGGCTGATCACCCATCACGCCCCGGCCGCGCAGGCGTCTTCGGCTTACGAGACCGCCTTCAACGATCCCGACTGCCTAAAAATGGTTTTGGACTGGAGCAGGGCATGACCGCGCCTTTCGATGGAGCGCCCGGCAAGGGCGCTGAGACGCCGAAGGACATGGCCGAGCGCTTGCGCGCCGAAGCCGCAATCGAGCCGGATCCGCCGGCCTCCGGCGAGGTGACCAAGGAAACCCAGATCATCGCCATTTACGGCAAGGGCGGGATCGGCAAGAGCTTCACGCTCTCCAACCTCTCTTACATGATGGCGCAGCAGGGCAAGCGGGTCCTCTTGATCGGCTGCGATCCCAAATCGGACACGACCTCGCTTCTGTTCGGCGGCAAGAGCTGCCCGACCATTATTGAGACCTCGACCAAGAAAAAGCTCGCCGGCGAAGAAGTCACGATCGGCGATGTCTGCTTTAAGCGCGACGGCGTCTTCGCCATGGAGCTGGGCGGCCCCGAAGTCGGGCGCGGCTGCGGCGGGCGCGGCATCATCCACGGCTTCGAGATCCTCGAACAGCTCGGCTTCCACGATTGGGATTTCGACTACGTCCTCCTGGACTTCCTGGGCGACGTGGTGTGCGGCGGCTTCGGCCTGCCGATCGCCCGCGACATGTGCCAGAAGGTCATCGTCGTCGGGTCGAACGACCTGCAGTCGCTCTACGTCGCCAACAATGTCTGCTCGGCGGTGGAGTATTTCCGCCGGCTCGGCGGCAATGTCGGCGTCGCCGGCATGGTGATCAACAAGGACGACGGCACCGGCGAGGCCGCCGCCTTCGCCGAGGCGGCCGGCATCCCGGTCCTGTCGGCGATCCCGGCCGACGAGGAAATCCGCCGCAAGAGCGCCAACTACCAGATCATCGGCAAGCCCGGCGACCGCTGGGCGCCGTTGTTCGAGACGCTGGCCGTGAACGTCGCGGAGGCGCCGCCGGTGCACCCGACCCCGCTGGGCCAAGAGGCGCTGCTGGGCCTGTTCGCCAGCGAGACGGTGGGTCGTGACGTGGTGCTGCAGCCCGCCAGCCCGGCGGATATGTGCGGTCCCGACCACGCGCCCAAGCCGTCGCTTGAAGTCATCTACGACACCGTCTGATGGGCCTGACGACACGGGAGCATGCCGAAAGCCGCCATCCGATGACCTTACGCTCACTCCAACCGGAAGACGCCGCGCGCGAAGGCGCGATCGCGGACGACCGGGCCGGCCCGACCGAGGCCGCCCCGGTCGAAACCGCCCCAGTCGAGACCGCCCCAGTCGAGACGGCCGAGACCGGCTGCCATGGCGGCGCGGAACGCCTGAAGGCCGCGGCCCAGGCGGCGGGAAACGCCGACCTACTGGACCGCCTGGCCACCGACTATCCGACCGGCCCGCACGATCAGCCGCAGAGCATGTGCCCGGCCTTCGGCTCGCTGCGCGTGGGCTTGCGCATGCGGCGCACGGCGACGGTGCTGTCGGGCTCGGCCTGCTGCGTCTATGGGTTGACCTTCACCAGCCATTTCTACGGAGCGCGGCGCAGCGTGGGCTATGTGCCGTTCAGCTCCGAAACGCTGGTCACCGGCAAGCTGTTCGAGGATATCCGCGACGCCGTCCACGCGCTGGCGGATCCGAATGACTACGACGCCATCGTCGTGACCAATCTGTGCGTACCGACCGCCTCGGGCGTGCCGCTCCGCCTGCTGCCCAAGACGATCAACGGCGTGCGCATCATCGGCATCGACGTGCCGGGCTTCGGCGTGCCGACCCATGCGGAGGCCAAGGACGTCCTGGCCGGCGCCATGCTGGCCTATGCCCGGGCGGAGGCCGAACGGGGACCCGTCGCCGCCCCGCGGGGCGGTGTTGCGGAACGGCCGACGGTCACGCTCTTGGGCGAGATGTTCCCGGCCGACCCGGTGACCGTGGCGGCGCTGCTCGATCCGCTGGGGCTCGACCCCGGCCCGGTGGTGCCGACGCGCGAATGGCGGGAACTCTACGCCGCGCTGGACGGCACCGTCGTCGCGGCGGTCCACCCCTTCTATACGGCCTCGGTGCGGGAGTTCGCGGCGGCCGGACGGCCGATCGTCGGCTCCGCCCCCGTCGGGGTCGACGGCACGGCCGATTGGCTGGACGCGGTCGGCCGCGCAGCGGGCATCGCCGAGGACCGGATCGACGCCGCCAAGGCCGCCGCCCTGCCGGCGATCCGCGCCGCGCTGGCGGCGACGCCGATCCGCGGGCGGATCACCGTCTCCGGCTACGAAGGCTCCGAGCTGCTGGTCGCCCGCATGTTGATCGAGAGCGGCGCGGAGGTGCCCTATGTCGGCACCGCCTGCCCGCGCACCGAGTGGTCGGCCGCCGACCGGGAGTGGCTGGCGGCCCGCGGCGTCGCCGTGCAGTTCCGCGCCTCGCTGGAACAGGACATCGCCGCGGTGATCGACCTCAAGCCGGATCTCGCCATCGGCACCACGCCGGTGGTGCAGAAGGCCAAGGAACGGTCGATCCCGGCGCTCTACTTCACCAACCTGATCTCCGCCCGCCCGCTGATGGGGGCGGCCGGCGCCGGCTCGCTGGCCCAGGTGATCAACGCCGCCATCGCCAACAAGGCGCGCTTCGACGAGATGAGCGCCTTCTTCGACGGCGTCGGCCAGGGCCACGCCGCCGGGGTGTGGGAAGAGGTGCCGAAGGACCGGCCGGAGGTCCGCGCGAAGAACGCCAAGCGCCGGGCGGCTGCCGAAAAGCAGCGGCTGCGCGAGCAGGTGGAAGGCCCCTGATGCTGGTGCTCGACCACGACCGGGCCGGCGGCTACTGGGGGGCGGTCTACGCCTTCGCCGCGGTGAAGGGCCTGCAGGTCATCGTCGACGGCCCGGTGGGCTGCGAGAACCTGCCGGTGACCGCGGTGCTGCACTACACCGACGGGCTGCCGCCGCACGAGTTGCCGGTGGTGGTCACCGGCCTCGGCGAGGCGGAGCTGGGCCAGACCGGCACGGAAGAGGCGATGAAGCGGGCGCATGCCACGCTCGACCCGGACACGCCGGCCGTCGTGGTCACCGGCTCCATCGCCGAGATGATCGGCGGCGGCGTGACGCCGGAGGGGCGCAACATCCAGCGCTTCCTGCCGCGCACCATCGACGAGGACCAGTGGCAGAGTGCGGACCGCGCGCTCGCTTGGCTGTGGAGCGAGTTCGGGCCGAAGAAGAAGGCCGGCGTGCCGCCGCCGCGGCCCCGCAAGGAGGGCGAGCCGCCGCGCGTCAACATCATCGGCGCCATCTACGGCCAGTTCAACACGGCCTCCGACCTGGCGGAGATCCGCCGGCTGGTCGAAGGCATCGGTGCGCAGGTCAACATGGTCTTCCCGATGGGTCAGCATGTCGCCGATACCGCGCGGCTGGCCGATGCGGAGGCGAATGTCTGCCTCTACCGCGAGTTCGGGCGCAAGCTGTGCGAGGCCTTGGACCGGCCCTATCTGCAGGCGCCGATCGGCCTGCACTCGACCACCGCCTTCCTGCGCAGCCTGGGCGAGCTGCTTGGCCTCGACCCGGAGCCGTTCATCGAGCGGGAGAAGCACACGACGCTGAAGCCCCTTTGGGATCTCTGGCGTTCGGTGACCCAGGACTTCTTCGGCACCGCCAGCTTCGCCATCGTCGCCGGGGAAACCTATGCCCGCGGCGTGCGCCATTTCCTGGAGGACGATCTCGGCCTGCCCTGCACCTTCTGCTTCGCGCGGGAGGCCGGCAAGAAGCCCGACAACGCCGCGGTGCGCGAGGCGGTGCACACCAAGACGCCGCTGATCCTGTTCGGCAGCTACAACGAGCGGATGTACCTGTCGGAGATCGGCGCGCGGGCGATGTTCATCCCCGTGTCCTTCCCGGGCGCCATCGTGCGCCGGCACACCGGCACGCCGATCATGGGCTATTCCGGCGCCACCTGGATCGTCCAGGAGGTGTGCAACGCGATGTTCGACGCGTTGTTCCACATCCTGCCGCTGGGGTCGGATCTCGACCAGGTCGAGGCCACGCCGTCGCGGCTGGCCCGCGAACTGCCCTGGGACGAGGCGGCGCGCCGGCGCCTCGACACGGTGGTCGACCAACAACCCATCCTGATCCGGATTTCCGCCGCCAAGCGCCTGCGCGACGGGGCGGAGGCCGCCGCGCGGGCGGCCGGCGAGACGCGCGTCAGCCTGGAGCGCCTGGAGGCGATCCTGGCCACGCTGAAACAGGGGCAGGCCGCATGACCTAGCCCATGACCGGTTTCGCCCGATCGGTCGGATCGGGCGTCCCCCTCGACGCGGCTGACAGCCGCGCCGGTCCCCGCCGCGCGGGATGAGCGCGGTAACGGCCTTGCGGAAGGCGCCTGCCCTTTGACGGGGGAAACCTCAAAGAAGGGCGCACACCCTGCGGGGCCATGCGTTGGAGCACTACACATGGCGGAGAGCTCATACTCCGGCCTGTCGGAAGCGGAGGCGAAGGAGTTTCACAACGTCTTCACCACCAGCTTCCTCGGGTTCGCCGGGGTGGCCACGTTCGCGCACATCCTGGCATGGGTCTGGCGGCCGTGGCTGCCGGGCGAGGAAGGTTACGCGATGATCGACAGCGTGAACGGCGTCGCCCAATACCTGACGACTCTCGTGTAAAGGAGATGTGAAACATGTGGCGTGTTTGGCTTCTCTTCGATCCACGGAGAGCACTGGTCGCTCTGGGCGTGTTCTTGTTCACGCTGGCGGTCCTCATCCACTTCATTCTGCTGAGCACCGATCGCTTCAACTGGCTCGAAGGGCCAGCGCCGGCGGCGGCGTCTCTGGAGGTGTCGGGCGAGGTGTTGACGACCTAGACGGCGCGTCGAGGCGGGTGGCTTCCACTCGTCTCGCCGCCAACAAGACTAGGATTGCGGTCTTGCGGCCCGTCCCGCGTGACGCTTGGCCACCAGGCGTCACGACCGGGCCCAAGAACCTCGTCTCCGATCGGCAGCGGGCGGAACGCCGAAGGCCAACGGGCCTCGGCCGCCTCCCCGCTGCCGTTAGGCGTGCCCGGGTTCTCGCGGCCTTGAGTGCGGTCGGGTCAGGCGGAAACAGACCTGTTTCCGCCTGACCCGTCGGCCGCGCTGTGATGATCCCTGATCAGAGGGTCCCGGAGGACAGGGGTTCACGCCGTCGCGGGGATCGCCGGAGGGCGGTTCCCGCGACGGCGACCCCGCTCTATGCCGCCGACACCGCCGGGAACGGATTGCGGCGGTTGAGCAGCCGCGCGAACCTGGTGTGTTCCGCCCAGCGGCAATCCACCGGCTTGCCGGCGTTCCGGGCCCGCTCGAAGGCGACGGGGGGACGGGCGAAGCAACCGCCGCAGAACGTCAGCATGCGGCAGTCGCCGCAAATCGCCGGCTGGGGTGCGGGCAGGCCCATGAAGGTCGACACCGCCTCGTCGGCGAAGACGTCGCGAACCCGCGTCTCGTGGATGTTGCCCAGCGAGAGGTATTTCTGGTCGTACATGGCGCAGGGGCGGATGTCGCCCTTGGGCGAGACCGCGACCGTGCGCGATCCGGCGCCGCAATTCTGCTCCGACACCGTTTGGTGATCCTGGACGATCTGCTCTTCCAGCTTGATGAACCCGGTCGGCGTCCGATCCTTCAGCTTGGTCAGCACGGTCATCAGGTGGCGGACCTGGTCGAGGTCGAGGGTTTCCACCGACGTCGCACCCCGGCCGACATCTATGATCGGCGACGCGCCGAACCAGGTGGCGCCCAGCGCCAGGGCCTTGTCGGCGACCGCTTCAACCTGGTCGAGGTTGCCGCGATGCACGCACATGGCAACCCGGTAGCGAACGCCCCACGCCTGGAGCTTCTTTGCCGTCGCCTGAACCGAGTCATAGGCGAACGGCGTGCCCCTGAGGAAGTTGTGGGTTTCCGCGTCGACGCCGTCGAAGTCGATCTGCGTCAACGCATTCGGCCGGTTCAGCGCCGCCAGCACGCGGTCTGACAGGTTGGTGCCGTTGGTGATGACCGCCACCAGCGGAAACCTCTCCAAGGCCGCCTCCAGGATTGTCTCGAACCCCGGATGGGTGGTCGGCTCGCCGCCGGTCAGCTCGACGCTCTTGACGCCCAGGCGATAGAAATCCTCCATGGCCTCCAGGACGCTCTCGGTGGCCAGGAAGTTCTTCATGCCGGGGCCGGAGTTCCGGTAGCAGTGCCTGCAGATCAGATTGCAGTGATCCGTCAGTTCAATGGTGACGTTCTGCGGTGTGTTTCGGCGAAAGTCCCCGGTGATCCGATGGGACCGATCGGTGGGTTCGGTGTTGATTTCGACCGCATCCTGATCCTGCAGCGACGCCAGGAAAGCCAGGAAATCTCGCAGGGTCTCGTCGATCTCGGCAGACGACTGGTCCGCCAGGCGCGACTTGATCGACTGCAGGATGTCGACGATCTCCGTCCGTCCGTCCAAGCAGGACAGGAACACGGCGGCACTGCCGTTGACCGTCATGCGCTTTCGCTGCCGGCCGACATCGAGCCGGCCGGCAAGGTCCAGGAGTTCGCCGCCGGCCGGGCTGAGCAGCAATATGTGGTCCTCGGCGATGGCCGGATACCAAGAGGTCATCTCTCAAGCCCCCCTCTCGTTGGCCGCAGGCAAGGCGGTCGGTGCACCGGCCCGAGGTCCCGGCCGCCCTGCACGGTCGGCCGGACAACCCCGGGCACACTGGGTGCGGCGTCCGTCAGGCGAGGCCGAGCAGTCCGGCGATACCGAGCGGCTCCGCGTCGGGGATGGGGCCGTCCGCCAAGCAAATGGCGCACGCCGCACAGGCCGCGCACCCGGTGGCGCTGTCGGTCGTCACGATGGGCGGCTTCTTCAGTATGTCCTCCAAGCGTTCGATCAGATCTTGGATCAGCTCGTCCAACTTATCTTGCTCGAGCTTGGCGATCGATTCCTTCCGCGGCGCCGCTTTTGCAACGCGCTCCAAGATCACGGCGACGGCTTTTTTGTCGATCTTTATGGTCACTTGTTGATCCTCCTCAAAGAGTCTTCGCCAGTGCAATCGGAGATTGCAGGCTCGCAGGGTTCTCGCCTGCGGACCCGGTTGAGATGATACTTAATTTTCCAGATATTGGAATTGATATGAATCAGAGAATCATCAACTATTTATTGAGTATTACATTCTCACATTTCTTTACGAAATCGGGCGATGAAAATACCTCAACCGAATGGCCCTGGTGGACGGAAACAGCCTGTCGCGAACTTCCGCTCTTCAATCGGAAGTTCGCGCATTCTCAAAAACGACAATTCATCCAGACAGCCTCGCTAGAAGGCAAGCTTTCCGTTTTCGCAGTGAAGAACCCGCATCCTCGAAATTCGATCGGATCACGCAGTCCAGGATCGCGACATCGCCGATCTCTTGGATGGATGCAATCAGGCAGGTGGTCTCCGCAACGGCAAACTCTTGCTGAAACGCCGCCCGAATTGCTTCACGTCTTTCGACTGAGCCTTATATGACCTGGTGGTTTACAGCGGCCTCGGCGGACAGGCTCGCCAAGTCGTCCGCAGCGGCGTCGATCAGCGGCCGGACCAGTCGACGGCGAAGACGCAAGCCGCCGCACCTTGTGCCTCGCAGGCGGTCTGGCGCACCGTCGTGCGGCGGCTGACCAGGACGCGGTAGAGCCGTTCGAACGTGCCGGCGTAGTAGCCGCAAATCGGCGCGTCGGCCTCGGCACCGCGGCACAGCGGGCAGCCGGCGATCTCCAGCCGCAGGGGCCGGCCGGGTCGCACCCGGAAATCTCCACTGCCGGCGAAGGTCCAGCTATGCCGGCCGATCGCCGCCAGCAGGACGCGGCTGGCCGGCGCCGGCGGCAAGGCCTTCAAGAGCCACTGCACGGGGCGCGGGATGCGCACGGCCAGGAGGTAGTCGGCGGTGCGCCGGCCGGCGTCCCAGGCCACGTCGGCGGCGGTCTCCGGATCAAGCGTCTCGCGCAGCGCGCGGTGCAGCGCGGTGACGTGCACTTCGGCAACCATCGCGTCGGGCGGTTCGTCGAGCCAGTGCGCCACACCGGCCGCGTGGAACACCTGTGCGGCCGTCTCCGCGCCCAGCCGGTCGGTCAGCGCCTCGCCCAGGCGGATCACGGCGTTGGGGCCGATGCGCGCGGTTTCTTCGGCTGGCGTGGTGTCGGGCGTCATGGGTGATGGGCCGCCGTGGAACGGCCGTCACAGGTCGTCGCCCCCGCGAAGGCGAGGACCTCCGCGAGGTAGGCGGCCCTAGGCGGAGCGATCACAGTCCCGTCATCCCCGCGAAAGCGGGGATCTCCATGGCAAGGGCGGCCGGAGATGCCCGCCTTCGCGGGCATGACGAGTTGGGGAACGGCGACCGCGGCGACGCGAGACCCCGCGCTACTGCGCCGGCTCCGGCACGCGCTCCTTGTCGGCTTCCGCCTCCGCCGGGCCGGCGGCCGCGGCCACCATGGCGGCGTGGGCGCAGCCGGGGCGGGACGTGTCGACCTCGTCGTGCAGCATCAGGCCTTCCATCATCTCGTCGGTGAGCTGACCGCCGCCGCCGCACGCCTTGATCGCCTCCAAATTGCGCTCGTCCGGGGCCTTGCGGGCCGCGGCCTTGCGCGACCGGTCGGCCAGGGCCTCCCAATCGTCCATCGCCGCCGCCGCCGCGCCGCTGCGCGCCTCGTCGAAGCCGAAATTGACCTTCTTCTTCGACTGCGGACCCCAATAGCCGACCCGGCCGAGATCGTAGAATTTGCGCTGGAAGCTCGACTTCAAGAACGCCTTCAAGCAGCCGAGCAAGTACCGCCGCCGCTGCCCGCTGCCCGCCCACGGATAGGAGAACAGCGCCTTGCTCATATAGAAGCGGCGGTAGTTCTTCATCGTGCCGTCGAGCAGCTCGTTGCGGTCGATCGCCTCGGGCTTCATGATCGGCGTGACGAAGTTGTACTTCTCGAAGTCGTAGACCTCGACCTTGTCGCCCAGCTCGCGGAACAGGTTGGAGAACGGCCAGGGCGTATACATCGCCCAGTTGGCCATGTCCGGGTTCCAGTCCCGGGCCATCTGGTAGGTCTCTTCCAGGGTCTCCAGCGTCTCGTTTTCCAGGCCGACGATGAACTGCGCCTCGACGACGATGCCGGCCTTGCGCAGAAGCTGCACCGCCTTCTTGTTCTCGGCGACCGTGGTTTCCTTGTTGAACCGGTCGAGCTTGAGCTGGGCCGCCGCCTCCGTCCCCAGCGAGACGTGGATCAGCCCGGCCTTGCGGTAGAACGGCAACAGCTTCTCGTCGCGCAGGATGTCGGTCACGCGGGTGTTGATGCCCCACAGGATCTTGTCGGGCAGGCCGCGGGCGATCAGCTCCTCGCAGAAGGCGACGAATTTCTTGCGGTTGATGGTCGGTTCCTCGTCGGCGAGGATGAAGAAGCCGACCTGCTGCTCGTTCACCAGGGTCTCGATCTCGTCGACCACCTTCTTCGGATCGCGGATCCGGTAGTCGCGCCAGAACTTCCACTGCGAGCAGAAGGAGCAGGTGAACGGACAGCCCCGCGCCATGTTGGGGATGGCGACGCGGCAGTTCATCGGGATGTAGATGTACTTCTCCCACTCCAGCACGCTCCAGTCGGGCGTGATGGCGTCGAGATCCTTGATGGTCGGCGACGCCTGGGTCGCCAGGATCTTCTCCCCTTCGGCATAGGCGATACCGCGGATATCCTCGCGCGCCGCCGGCCAGCGGCCATCCGCCACCGCGCCGATCAGCTCGACGAACACCTCCTCGCCCTCGCCGCGGACGATCGCATCGATCCACGGCGCCTCGCTCAGCACCTGACGGTACATGAAGGTGGCGTGGATGCCGCCCAGCACGGTGACCGTGTCGGGGTTGGCGTCCTTGGCGATCTGCAAGGCGCGTTCGGCCTTGTAGATCGACGGGGTGATGGCGGTCGCGCCGACCACGTCGGCCTTCGCCTCGGCCAGGCGTTCGAACAGCGCGTCATCAGACAGGTCGTTGGTCATCGCGTCGATGAACACGATGTCGTCGAACCCGGCGGCCTTCAGCGGCCCGGTCAGATAGGCGGCCCAGGCCGGCGGCCAGTTGCCGGCGATTTCCGCACCACCGGAATGGTAGTTCGGGTGCACGAGCACGATGCGCATCGACCGTCTCCGCAAGAACCTGTCCAAAGGGCAGTGTGCCCCAGGCGCCTGTCCAGGGTAATTGACATGCCTCAACGTCAGTCTTCGTTGGCAGCCGGCTCCTCCAGACCCGGCTGCCCGGCCGCCCGCTCCCCCACCCGGCCCCCCATTCCAGGATACTGCCGTGGGGGGCCGGGTGGGGGAGCGGGCGGCATCGGCAGTCGTGAAACGAACGCTGGAAACGCCGCGACGGGCGGCGCCCAGCGATCGGCCGCCAATCAAGCGGCCTGGCGGGCCAGCCCCATGGCGCTCCACACCGCGCTGAGGGACGCGATCAGGTGATCGATATCCTCATCCGTGTGCAGCGGTCCGGGCGTGAAGCGCAGCCGCTCCGTCCCGCGCGGCACGGTCGGGTAGTTGATCGGCTGAACGTAGATCCCGTAGGTCTCCATCAACTCGTCGCTGATCCGCTTGCACAGCACCGGATCGCCGACCATCACCGGCACGATGTGGCTGGGATTGTCCATATGCGGGATGCCGGCCGCCGCCAGTTTGCGGCGCAGTTGGGCGACGCGGTCCTGCTGGCACAGGCGCTCCACCTGGCTGCTCTTCAGATGCTGGATGCTGGCGCGCGCGCCGGCCGCCACCGCCGGCGGCAGCGAGGTGGTGAAGATGAAGCCCGAGGCGTAGCTGCGCACGAAGTCGCACAGCGCCGCCGAGGCCGCGATATAGCCGCCGACCACGCCGAACGCCTTGCCCAGCGTGCCTTCGATCACCGTCAGGCGATGCGCCACGCCGTCGCGCTGAGCGATACCGCCGCCGCGCGGACCGTACATGCCCACGGCATGAACCTCGTCGAGATAGGTCATCGCGCCGTGCCGGTCGGCGATATCGCAGAACTCCTCGATCGGCGCGATGTCGCCGTCCATGGAGTAGACGCTCTCGAACGCCACCAGCTTCGGCCGGTCGGGGTCGAACTCGGCCAGTTTGCGGTCGAGGTCTTCCGGGTCGTTGTGGCGGAAGACGTGCTTCTCCGCCCGGCTCTGGCGGATGCCTTCGATCATCGAGGCATGGTTCAGCGAGTCCGACAGGACCACGCAGTTCGGCAGCTTCGAGGCCAGCGTGCCCAGCGCCGCCCAGTTGGAGACGTAGCCCGAGGTGAACAGCAGGGCTGCTTCCTTGTCGTGCAGGCCCGCCAACTCCCGCTCCAACAGCACATGGTAGTGGTTGGTGCCGGAGATGTTGCGGGTGCCGCCGGCCCCGGCGCCGCATTTGTCGATCGCCTCGTGCATGGCCGAGGTCACCTTGGGGTGCTGGCCCATGCCGAGATAGTCGTTGGAGCACCAGACCGTCACCTCCGACGGTCCGCGCGGGTTGTGATAGCGGGCCCGCGGGAAGGCACCGACCTTGCGTTCCAGATCGGCGAAGACGCGATAGCGCCCCTCTTCATGAAGGTTGTCGATCTGTTGACGGAAGAACGTCTCGTAGTTCATCGGGGCGATCCCTTCCTCGACACATCCCATGGTCGGCCTGTGGCCGGCGGCCGCGGCGGCAGCCGGCTGTCGTTGCGCGAGGGCGACCGCCGGCGGGCGGCCTCCCGGATCCTGGCGGCGGACTGCGGCGCGCGCGCCCCCTCAGCCGTCCGCCTGCCGCCCTCAAGCGGCACGTCGTCACTCTCACTCTCGCCGGCCGTAGCGGCGTCGCCGGCACCGGCCTCGGCGTCCTGGCGGGCGCGCTCATGCGCGCGCATCGACCAGCGCCACAGCGCGTCGATCCGCAGCGGCAGCACCATGAACCAGTGCTCCAGCACGCCCAGCGCCGTCAGCGTCGCCAGCATGGCGAAGCCGGCGGCCTCGAAGCCAGTGGCCGCCTTCAGCGCCGCCTCGCCCAGCAGCACGGCCAGCGCCGTCGCTGCCGTCACCGAAACGGGGAACAGCGCGTTCATCCGCCGGCGCCGGAAGAAGCTCATCAGATAGCCCAGATGCGCCGGCAGGAACCCTTCGCTCAAATTGCGCACGCCCAGGAACACATTCAGCTTGGCGCTGGCCCGCATCGCCCACAATAACAAGAAAGTATAAAGACCAAGCTTGTTCGGCTGCCCCCAGGTGAGCGCCACGAGCGCCGCCGCCGTGGCGATGATCGCCAGCTCGTGCCACAGCGTCACCGCGACGCCGAGGCGGAAGCGCTGCCAGCCGCTCAGCCCCGCCGGGCATTCCCGCCGGCACGGGCCGGTCACCACGCCGGTGTAGAAGCTCAGCTCCTGCCAGCCCCAGGCGACCAGGCCGCAAGTGAAGGCGGCATAGGCACCGATCATGGTGACATCGCCGGCGGTCGCCGCCACGCCGACCAGGGCGGCGCCCAGCACCACCGTGCCGCCGCCCACGGTCCAGGGCACGCGGCGGCGCGGCAGGCCGGTCATGAACAGGATCGCCCCGGTGCTGATCCACCAGACGGCCAGCGCGTAGAGGGCGGGATGCAGATGCTCGGTCAAGGGGCTCTCGGCCGTCTTAAGCGTTGCGGGGTCCCGGCGAACCGGGGGCGGGTACTCAAACGGTCATCCTTACGCGTCCCAAACCGCGCGCCTTACCAGGCCGGCGCCAGCCGCACCTGGGCCGGCGCCTCGTTGGGCTGCACCGGCAACAGATAGAGCCGCAGCAACGTCAGCCCGGCCGCGCCGGTCAGGCCCATGCGCTTCAGCCAGCCGACCGGGCCGCCCTGGGCGCGGGCGCGCGCCATGCCGTCGGCCAGGCGGCGCAGCCGCTCCAAGCCCTGCAGGAAGGCTGGGTGGTCGACGTCCAGGGTCAACGGGAAGACCTGGCGGGTGATCTCGCTGCACACCCGGAACACGGTCAGGTCGTATTCGGTCGGATCGACGCCGAGCGCGGCGTGGAAGGCCGGCCGCGCATGGTCGCGGACATACATCGTCGCGAACACGGCCAAGAGGAAGAAGCGCACCCACAGCCGGTTGGCGCCGCTCAACACCTCCGGATGCGCACGCATCAGCAGCGCGAAGGCCTCGCCATGGCGGAACTCGTCGTTACACCAGCGCTCGAACCACCGGAAGATCGGGTGGAAGCGCCGGTCCGGGTTCCGCTCCAAGTGGCGGAAGATTGTGATGTAGCGGGCGTAGCCGATCTTCTCCGACAGATAGGTCGCGTAGAAGATGAATTTCGGCCGGAAATACGTGTACTTCTTTGTCTTGGTCAGGAAGCCGAGATCGACGCCGATATCGAAGTCCTTGAGGCTGTCGTTAATGAAGCCGGCATGGCGGCTCTCATCCCGCGCCATGCAGGTAAAGAGCTGGCGGATATCGGGATTGGTGATCTGCTTCTTGATCTCCGCATAGAGCACGCAGCCGGAGAACTCCGCGGTCAGGGAGCTGACCAGGAAATCGACGAACTCGCGGCGCAGCTCCG
This sequence comes from Alphaproteobacteria bacterium, assembly GCA_028284045.1. Lineage (GTDB taxonomy): Bacteria > Pseudomonadota > Alphaproteobacteria > DSM-16000 > Inquilinaceae > JANQSN01. Next base: position 13,838 of record JANQSN010000024.1, read on the forward strand.
GCGGCAGGGCGTCGAGATCGGCCTGCCAATCCTCCCCGCGGGCGAAGTGGTGGCGGTTGGGGTCGCTGACCATCTCCGCGATCAGGGCGTCCCATTCGGCGCGCACCGGCGTGACGTCGAGGCGGTCCATCTCCGCGAAATCGGTGGTGTAGAAGCGCGGGCTGAGGATCGTGTCCTCCTGCGCCCGGCGGGTGGTCTCGTTGGGCGCACCGACAGAGGGCGCAGCAGCCGGCGCCGCCTGGGGGCGGACGGCGCCGTCGGGATGAGGCGGATTGGGGGTCATAGCCGTCTCCAGGTCGAAAAGCTGAACTCAAGCAACTCCATCATTTCGAACCGGCCGACCAGCCGGGTCCACAGGCGTTCCAGCCAGCCGGCGCGCACCACCGTCGCCCGGCGGTGCAGGACCTCGCGGTCGCCATAGGCCACGATGATCGGGTCGCCATGCACCCGGACCTCGTCGCCCGGTGCCATCTGCACGCCGTCGGGCAGTTCGACATAGGCATGCAGGCTGTCGAAGCTGTGCTCGACATCCACCGTGCAGGCCACGTCGAAGGACCGGGGGGGCGATTGGCTCATGGGCAGCGCTCTTCCGTTCTCTCGTTCGCCGAACCGCTCAGCCCGGCAACTCGGCCAGGCCGAACTTGGCCGAGGGCCGCACCCGATCCGGTCCGGCGGCGTGCACCAGCGGGCCGATGACGGCCAGCGTGGCGAACAGCAACACGACCTCGATGGTGTAGACGACGCCATAGCCGGTGGCCGGGCTGACCAGCGCCGCGCCCAGCGTGCCGTCCGCGGCCAGGACGGAGACGCCGTCGCGCAGCGCCCCGCCGGCGGCGATCGCCAGACCGGCGGCACAGGCCTGCACCGCACCCCAGGCGCCCAGCGCCAGGCCGTTATGCTCGCCGTCCGCCAGCGCCATCGCGGCGATCAGCGTGCCGACCGCGAATAGCCCGGCACCGAAGCCGATCAGCACCGTGCCGGCCCGGAACAACAGCGGCGAGTCCATGGGGGCGGCGAAGATCACCAGGGTGAAGGCGACCGCCCCGGCCAGCGCGCCGATCGCCGACAGCCGGTGCGGGTCGATACCCTGGCCGAGCAGCCGGGCCGCCAGCGCGAAGCCCACCAGCGTCCCACCGGCCAGCAGCGCCGTCAGCACCGTGGTCGCGCTGACCGACAGGCCCAGGATCTCCCCGCCATAGGGCTCCAGCAGGATGTCCTGCATGGAAAACGCCGCGGTGCCCAGGCCGACCGCGACCAGCAGCCGGCTCGCCCGGCCGCCGGCCATGAAGCGCGCCCAGCTTGCCCGGAAGCTCGGCCGGGCGCGGCGCGGATCGGTGCGGCGCGGGTCGCGCACCTCCTGCTTCCACAAGGCGATGAGGTTGAGCACCAGCGTGACCACCGCGGCCGCCTGGATCACCTGGATCAGCCGCTTTTCGGAGTAGTCCGCCAGCGCCCAGCCGAAGATCAGCGCGCTCGCCACCATGCCGACCAGCAGCATGACGTAGAGCAGGGCGACCACCCGCGGCCGGCTCTCCGGCGTCGCCAGGTCGGTCGCCAGCGCCAGTCCGGCAGTCTGGGTGGTGTGCAGACCGGCGCCAACCATCAGGAAGCCGACCGCCGCGCCGACATGGCCCCAGACGATCGACCCATGCGCCTCGCCCGACAGGATCAACAGCGCGAACGGCAGGATCGCCAGCCCGCCGAATTGCAACAGCGAGCCGAACCAGATGAACGGCACGCGCCGCCAGCCCAGGACCGAGCGGAAGGTGTCGGAGCGGAAGCCGATCAGCGCCCGGAACGGCGCGAAGACCAGCGGCAGGGAGACCATCAGCGCGACCAGCCAGGTGGCCACGCCCAGCTCGACGATCATCACCCGGTTCAAGGTGCCGCTCAGCAGCACCACGGCCATCCCCACCGACATCTGGAACAGCGACAGCCGCAGCAGCCGGCCGAGCGGCAGTTCCGCCGTCGCCGCATCGGCGAACGGCAGGAAACGCGGCGCCAGGCGGCGCCACAGCGCAATCATCGGCTGGGGCGTCGGGCCGGTCATGCGCGCGCCAGCTCCTGCGCCTGGGAGGTGTAGAAGCCGCGTTGCACCCGCAGGGTGCGCGCCGGCTGCCAGCCGTCCAACTCGGCCGCCGTCGCCAGATGCCGGCGCAGCGCCCGCGGTCCCACCGGCTCGATCGCCGGGGCGCGGTCGCCGCGCGGGAAGAACCGGCCGACCGCGTGCATCACCGACAGGGCGGCGGTGCGCGGGGCGAAGGTGAACAGGATGGACCGCTCGGTGCGCGCCGCCAGCCGGCCAAGCGCCGCTGTGATGTCGCCGGCGCGGTAGTGGATCAGGGAGTCCATGGCGACGACATGGTCGAAACGCCCAGGCGCGTCGGCCAGCATGTCGCCGACCAGGAAGGTAACGCGGCCGGCCCCGACATCGCCGCCGGCCCGCTCCCCCGCCAGGCCGACCAGGGTGCCGGCGAGATCGATGGCCACCACATCGGCACCGCGGCGCGCGGCCGCCACCGCGAAGGCCCCGGTGCCGCAGCCGGCATCCAGGATCCGCCGGCCGGTGAGGTCGCCGCCCAGCCAGTCCAACAGGGTCGTGCGCATCTCCTCGCGGCCCGCGCGCACGGTGGCGCGGATGCCGCTGACCGGCGCGTCGGAGGTCAGCTTGGACCAGGCCTCGGCCGCCGTGCGGTCGAAATAGGCCTCAAGCTGGCCGCGCCGCTGGAGATAGGTTGCGCTGTCCATCGCCCGGCGCCGCCCTCAATCGAAGCCCAGGAAGTCGAAGATCTCGCGGTCGCGCATCGGCTCGGCCCGAAGCGGTTCGACGCCCGCCCACAAGGACGCCGCCAGGCGCAGATATTCCTGCTGCACGGCCTCCAGCTCCGGCGAGGGGTCCATCTCGAAGATCGTGCATTTCTTCAGGCGCGAGCGGCGGATGGCGTCGAGATCGGGGAAATGCGCCAACCGCTGCAGGCCGGTGGCGTCGTTGTAGCGGTCGATCTCGTCGGTGCCGGCGCTGCGGTTGGCGATGCAGCCGCCGAGGCGGACATCGTAGTTCTTCGACTTCGCCTGGATCGCGCCGACGATCCGGTTCATCGCGAAGATGCTGTCGAAATCGTTGGCGGTGACGATCAGCGCGCGTTCGGCATGCTGCAAGGGCGCCGCAAAGCCGCCGCACACCACGTCGCCCAGCACGTCGAAGATGACGACGTCGGTGTCTTCCAGGAGGTGGTGCTCCTTCAGCAGCTTCACCGTCTGCCCGACGACATAGCCGCCGCAGCCGGTGCCGGCCGGCGGGCCGCCCGCCTCCACGCACATCACGCCGTTGAAGCCCGGATAGACGAAGTCGTCGACCTGCAGCTCCTCGGAATGGAAGTTCACCTGCTCCAGCACGTCGATGACCGTCGGCATCAGCCGCTTGGTCAGGGTGAAGGTGCTGTCGTGCTTGGGGTCGCAGCCGATCTGCAGCACCCGCTTGCCGAGCTTGGAGAAGGCGACCGACAGGTTGGAAGACGTCGTGCTCTTGCCGATGCCACCCTTGCCGTAAACGGCGAAGACCTTCGCGGTGTCGATGCGAACCCGCGGATCCATCTTCACCTGAACCGATCCTTCGCCGTCCTCGCGGCGCGGCGGGTCGGCGGCGGGGGTCGCCGGAGAATCGACGTCGGGGGCCGTGCGATCCTGATAGTTCATGCTGCTGCCTCCGTGCCCAGCCCTTCCAGCCGGTCTTCCAGCTCCTCCCCGGCGCGGCGCAGGGCGTCCAGCGTCGCCTCGTCGGGGGACCAGTAGCGGCGTTCGTGGGCTTCCAGCAGGCGATTGGCCACCTTGGCCGACGCCTTGGGGTTCAGCTCGGCCAGGCGGCGGCGCATCGCCTCGTCGAGCATGAAGGTCTGGGTGAGTTGCTGGTATATCCAGGGCGCCACCTGGCCGGTGGTCGCCGACCAACCCATGGTGTTGGTCACCTGCGCCTCGATCTGGCGCACGCCTTCATAGCCGTGCTCCAGCATGCCTTCGTACCAGCGCGGGTTCAGCGCGCGGGTGCGGGTTTCCAGGGCGACCTGCTCGCTGAGCGTGCGGACCTTGCCGGCCCCTTGCGTCTGGTCGCCGATATAGACCGGCACGCCGTCGCCGCGGGCGCGGCGCACCGCGCGGCCGATGCCGCCCAGCGTGTCGAAATAGTGGTCGATGGTGGTGACGCCGAGATCGACGGAGTCGAGGTTCTGGTAGGCGAGCTGCACGCCGCCCAGCACGCTCTTCAACAGCCCGGCCTGGGCGGCGGGCTGCCCCTCCCGCCCATAGGCGAAGCATTTGCGCCTTGTGTAGGTCTCCGCCAACTCGTCCTCGTCCTCCCAGCAGCCGCTGTCGACGAGCTGGTTGACGTTGGAGCCGTAGGCGCCGTCGGCGTTGGAGAAGACGCGCAAGGACGCGGTCTCCAGATCGCAATTCTCGCTCTCGGCATAGGCCAGCGCGTGGCGGCGCACCGCGTTCATCTCCAGCGGTTCGTCCTCGGCCGACGCGGCGAGCCAGGCGGCCTCCGCCAGCATGCGGGTCTGCAGCGGCAGCAGATCGCGGCAGATGCCCGACAGCGTCACCACGACGTCGATGCGCGGACGGCCCAGCGTTTCCAGCGGTACGAGCTGGGCGCCCGCCAGCCGGCCATAGCTGTCGAAGCGCGGGGTGGCACCGATCAGCGCCAGCGCCTGGGCGATCGGCCCGCCTTCGGTCTTCAGATTGTCGGTGCCCCACAGCACCATGGCGACGGTTTCCGGGAACTCCCCGGTCTCCGCGCGGTGGCGGGCGAGTAGCCGGTCGGCCTGGGCGGCGCCGTCGGCGACGGCGAAGGCGCTGGGGATGCGGAAGGGGTCGAAGCCGTGCAGGTTGCGCCCGGTCGGCAGGATCGCCGGGGTGCGCAACAGGTCGCCGCCCGGCGCCGGCCGGACGAAGCCGCCGTCCAGCGCGTGCAGGAGTGCGGGCAATTCCGGCTCCGCCGCCAACTGGCCGTCGATCTGCCGCAGCTCGGCGAAGCGCTCGCGCATCTCCGCATCGACCGACAGGCCGGCTGCGCCGATCGCGCGGTCGATCGGCGCGCCGTCGACCAGCGCCTCGATGCCGGCGCGCGCCGGGTCCAGGCCATGGCTGGCGGTGGCGACCGCCATCAGCAGGTCCGCCCGCTCTTCGGCCACCGGCGGCTCGCCGACGACATGCAGGCCGTGCGGGATCAGGGTCGCTTCCAACTCCACCAGATCGGCGGCGAGGCGCTGCACGGTCGCGTCCGCCGCCGGCCCGGTCCAGGCGGGATCGGCCGCCCAGGCTTCCGCGTCGGCGGCTTCGTCCTCATCCGACGGCGCCTCGATCAGGTCGAGCGCCAGGGCCTGCTGGCGGATCAGCGGCACCAGGCGTTCCCGCTCCGCGCCTTCCGACGGCCCGAGGCCGCGCCAGCGGTCGAGCGAGGCCTTGAGGTCGACGAGACCGCGATAGAGCCCCGCCTGGGTGACCGGCGGCGTCAGATAGCTGACCAGGGTCGCCGCCGCACGCCGCTTGGCGATGGTGCCTTCCGAGGGGTTGTTGCCGGCATAGAGATAGATGTTCGGCAGGTCGCCGATCAGCCGGTCGGGCCAGCACGCCTGGGTCATGCCGGCCTGCTTGCCGGGCATGAACTCCAGCGCCCCGTGGGTCCCGAAATGCAGCACCGCATGCGCCGAAAAGTCCTCAGACAGCCAGCGGTAGAAGGCGGAGAAGGCATGCGTCGGGGTGAACCCGCGCTCGAACAGCAGCCGCATCGGGTCGCCTTCGTAGCCGAAGGCCGGCTGCACGCCGACGAAGACATTGCCGAAGCGCCGGCCCAGCACGAACAGGCTGGCCCCGTCGGTCTGCTGGCGGCCGGGGGCGGGACCCCATTGCGCTTCGATCTCCGCCAGCCAGGGCTCGCGCCGGACATGGTCGTCGACCGGGATGGTCGCCGCGACATGGGCATCGGCGCCGAAGCGCTCCGCATTGCCGGTCAGCACCGCGCGGCGCAGCGCCTCGACATCCGCCGGCAGCTCCACCGTGTAGCCGTCGTCGCGCATCGCCCGCATCGTGTTGTAGAGCGAGGCGAAGACCGACAGATGCGCCGCCGTGCCGGTGCTGCCGGCATTGGGCGGGAAGTTGAACAGGATGGCGGCGATGCGCCGCTGGTCGCGCGGCGTGCGGCGCAACTGGATCAGCCGTTCCACGCGGGCCGCCAGCCGGTCGGCGCGGTCGTCGGCCGCCTGCATGTCGCCGGCCCCGCCCGCGGCACTGCGCCCGCCGAACACCATCGGACCGGTCGCGCCATCCAGCTCCGGGATCGCCACCATCATGGTGGCTTCCACCGGCAACAGGCCGCGCTCGGACGCCTGCCAGCTTTCCAGCGACTGGAACTCCAGGGCATGGGCGGCGAGATAGGGGACGTCGAGGCCGGCCAGCATCTCCTCCGCCGCATGGGCGTCGTTGTAGGCGGGTCCGCCGACCAGCGAGAAGCCGGTCAGCGACACCACGGCGTCGACCGTCGCCCGGCCGTCCCGCATGAAGAAGGCTTCAACCGCCGGCCGGCTGTCGAGGCCGCTGGCGAAGGCCGGCACGACGTCCAGGCCGCGCGCCTCCAGCCGCTCGATCACGCCGTCATAGTGGCGGCTCTGCCCGGCCAGGACATAGGCGCGCATCAGCAACAGCCCGACCCGCCCGCGCGCCGCGGACCCGCGCCCGGGCAGGCGGTCCGCCCGCTCCGCGATGCGGTCCGTCAGATGCGGGTGGTAGACGCCGACATCCGGATACTGCCGCGGGGCCGCCGGCTTCAGCCGCCCGCGCAAGACCCGGCGCGGCCCGTCGGCATAGCGGTCGACCAGGAAGCGGACCAGATTGGCGACATTGCCGTCGCAGCCGGCCAGCCAGTACTGCATGGCCAGGAAGTAGGCGCGTACGTCCTGGGCGGTGCCGGGGATGAAGCGCAGGATCTGCGGGATCCGGCGCAGCATCGCCATCTGATGCGCACCGGCGCTGCGCCCGGCCTTGCGGCCCTTCCGGCCGTCTTCGCCCGGCTTGCCGCGCAGCCGCTTCAGCCAGGCGAGCGCCCCGGTCTCGCTGCCGTCCATGGTGAAGCCGTTCAGGCGGGTCAGCCGCACGACCTCCCGCGCCGACAGGATGCCGACCAGGGCATCGCAAGCGTCGCGCCGCTCGGCCAGGACGTCGGCGATCGGCGCGAAATGCTCCTCCATGAACAGCATGGACGCGATGATGATGTCGGCCTGGGCGATGTCCGCCCGGCAGCGAGCCAGCGTCTCGGGGTTGTCGCGCCACTCCGACGCCGCATGCAGGCTGAGCGACAGGCCGGGCAACTCGCGGGCGAGCGCGCCTTGCGCCCGCACCGCCGCGCCGGCCAAGTGGCGGTCCAGCGTGACGATGACGACACGCACCGGCGTATCGGCCCCGGGAATGGCGGCGGCCGGGCGGCGGCGCGAGCCCGCGCGGTCAGCGGCCGAAATGCGCTTTGGCATCGTACAGGGTCTCGACGGTGATCTGGGCCAGGCCCTGCTCCGCAGCGAAGCGCTCGGTGTTGCGGCGGGCCTTGCCGCGCACGAAGAACGGGATCTTGTGCAGTTCGCTTTCCGCCTCGCGGGTCCAGGCGACGTCGTTCGCCGGCGCGGCGACGGACACGGGGGCCGGCGGCGCGTCGACCGGCGGTGCCGCGTGCCCCTGGCCGGAGAGATGCGAGCCGCGCGCCTCGTCGCGGAACTCGAAGTCCTCGCGGAACATCGCCAGGAGGTGTTCCTCCAGGCCCATCATCAGCGGATGCACCCAGGTGTCGAACAGGACGTTCGCACCTTCGAAGCCCATCTGCGGGGCGGTGCGCGCCGGGAAGTCCTGGACATGCACGGGCGCGGAAATGACGGCGCAGGCGATGCCGAGGCGCTTGGCGATGTGCCGTTCCATCTGGGTGCCGAGCACCAGCTCCGGCTGCAGCTCGGCAACCTTGGCCTCGACATCGAGATAGTCGTCGGTGATCAGCGCCTCCACGCCGTAGCGTTCCGCCGCGGCGCGCACCTCGCGGGCCTGCTCGCGCGCATAGGTGCCCAGCCCGACGACGGCGAAGCCCATCTCGTCCTGGGCGACCCGGGCGGCGGCGACGGCATGGGTGGCATCGCCGAAGATGAAGACGCGCTTGCCCGTCAGATAGGTGCTGTCGATGGAGCGGCTCCACCACGGCAGGCGCACCCGCGTCTCCCCGTCGGCCAGCGCCGGCGCGGGGTCGACCTCGGCCAGGCCGGCGACCTCGGCGAGGAAGTCGCGGGTGGCGCCGACGCCGATCGGCACCGTGCGGGTGTAGGGCTGGGCGAAGGTCCGCTCCAGCCAGCGCGCGGCGGTGCCGGCGATCTCCGGATAGAGGACGACGTTGAAGTCGGCCTCGCCCAGCCGGGCGAGGTCGGCGGGTCGGGCGCCGAGCGGCGCGGTCACCGAAACCTCGACGCCCAGGCTGTCGAGCAGGCGGCGCACCTCCGCCACATCGTCGCGGTGGCGGAAGCCAAGCGCCGTGGCGCCCAGCAGATTGGCGCGCGGCCGGCGGGCGGGATCGCGGGCCGGACGCGGCGTGCCGGGCGGCGGTGCGTTGGGGCCGGCCAGCGCGCGCACCAAGTGATAAAAGGTCTCCGCCGCGCCCCAGGTCTCCTTGCGCTGGTAGGCCGGCAGTTCCAGCGGCACCACCGGCACCGGCAGGCCGAGCGCGCGGGCCAGCCCGCCGGGGTCGTCCTGGATCAGCTCCGCGGTGCAGGAGGCGCCGACCAGCATGGCCTCGGGCCGGTAGCGCTCATACGCCTCCGCCGCGGCGTTCTTGTAGAGCTGGGCGGTGTCCGAGCCGAGGTCGCGCGCCTGGAAGGTGGTGTAGGTGACCGGCGGGCGGGCGTCCCGCCGCTCGATCATCGTGAACAGCAGGTCGGCATAGGTATCGCCCTGCGGCGCGTGCAGCACGTAGTGCACGCCCTGCATGGCCGTGGCGACGCGCAGCGCACCGATATGCGGGGGGCCTTCATAGGTCCAGACGGTGAGCTGCATGGCGGCACCGTTCCCCCTTAGACCTTCAGCGCGGCGCGCCGGACCAGCGGCCGGGCGAACAGGTCGACCAGGTCGGCGGCCTGGTCGTAGCCCTGCAGCGGGGTGAACAGCAGCTCGATCGACCACTTGGTCGACAGCCCCTCCGCCTCCAGCGGGTTGGCGAGGCCGAGGCCGCAGACCGTCAGGTCCGGCCGCGCCTCCCGGCAACGGTCGAGCTGGCGGTCGACATCCGGCGCCTCGCTCAACACCGTACCGTCGGGCAGCAGGTCCAGCTCCGCGGCGAGATGGCGGCGGTGCAGATAGGGGGTCGCCACCTCCACCGGCTGCATGCCGATCTCGCGCGCCAGGAAGCGGGCGAGCGGCACCTCAAGCTGGCTGTCCGGGAAGAACATGACGCGCCGGCCGGCCAGCCGGTCGCGGTAGCGGGCGATCGCCCGTTCCGCGCGCTGGCGGCCCAGCACCGTCGCCGCCTCGAAGTTTGCCGACGGCACGGCGAAGGCATCGGCCGCAGCCTTCAGCCACAGGGTCGTGCCCTCCGCGCCCAGCGGGAAGGGGGCGGGCAGATGGACGGCCCCGCGCGCCTCCAGCGCCCGCGCGGTGTCGCCGAGATAGGGTTGGGCGAGCAGGAAGCGCGTGCCCGGGCCGACCGCCGGCATGGCCTCGGACCGCCGGGCGGGCAGGAAGCCGAAGCGGCGCAGGCCCATCTGGTCGAACAGGCGGGCGAGCTGGTCCTCCACCACATCGGCCAGGGCGCCGACCACCAAGAGCGATGGCGGCGCTCCCGCCGGGTCGTCCGCCAGGGTCGGCACCAAGGACGCCAGGCAGGCATCCTCGCCCTGGGTGAAGGTCGTCTCGATACCGCTGCCGGAATAGTTCAAGACCCGCACGCCCGGCGCGAAACGGGTGGCGAGGCGCTCGCTGGCGCGCTTCAGGTCGAGCTTGATGACCTCCGACGGGCAGGAGCCGACCAGGAACAGGAGCTTGATGTCGGGCCTGCGCTCCAGCAGCCGGGTGACGACGCGGTCGAGCTCCTCGTTCATGTCGGCGAGGCCGGCGAGGTCGCGTTCCTCGATGATCGCGGTGGCGAAGCGCGGCTCGGCGAAGATCATCACGCCGGCGGCGGACTGAATGAGATGCGCGCAGGTGCGCGAGCCGACCACCAGGAAGAAGGCGTCCTGGATCTTGCGGTGCAGCCAGACGATCCCGGTCAGTCCGCAGAAGACTGCGCGTTGGCCGGGATCATGGCGAACCGCCGGTTCGGTGCACCCTTCGCCGCCCCCCGGCCGCGTCGCCGCGACCGCCCCGGTCATGAGGCGATCCGAGCGGCGCCGGGCGGGCCGGCCTGCGGTTCGTCAGGCCGCTCGCCGCGCCGGGCGGCGCGCAGCTTCAAGACGAACTGCGCGGCGTTGACCACGTACGCGGCATAGGCGGCGAGCGCCAGGACCATCAAGTGCTGCGCCCCGAGCAGCCCGGCCACCAGGGCCAGCAAGTACGCCGTATGCAAGGCCAGTACGAGGATGGAGAACACGTCCTCCCAGAAGAACGGTCGGGCGAACAGATAGCAGCCGAAGACGTCCTTCTCCCAGATCGAGCCGGTCACCATGATGGTGTAGAGCACCAGCGTCTTCACCACGATCGACCCGGTCGCCAGGGCATAGCCGCTGCCGGTATCGAGGTAGCGCAGCACGAAATAGAGGCTGACCAGGAAGACGGCGAACTGTAGCGGCGCCAGTACGCCCTGCACGCGGGTCCAGGGCGAGGCGTCGCGCCGCCGGCGTTCCGCCGGGGTGTAGAGCGGGCCGGTGGCCGAGGGGCCGCCGACGCTGAAGCCGGGCGCATGATGAACGGTACGGCTGCCGGTGGTCGCCTGCCAGGGGCAGCAGTCCACCAGGCTGATGACCCTGTCGACGATCCCGGACGACATCATGGCGTCTCTCCCTTGGCCGACTTTCTAAAAGCCGGCCATCTGCAGCCGACCTCTTGGGACATCTACAAGATCGGACCAGCCATCGCAGTCCGATCAAAGGCAGGCGGATCATGCAGCCTGCCGGTACCCCATCCAGACGGAATCTAGATCACTTCCATCCCACGTGTCAACGACACTAGACGTAAACATGGCTTTACAGACGATCCAGTATGGTGCTTATATACGGGTTATCCCTAGCCGGATTCTCTGGCGGGACGGCATGCGCCAAATCAATTCTGCCCGATATTGACGTACCGGACAGGCAACTGGCGGGTGTACCCTCCTGGCATAAGAATTCGCGCAAGGGGGGAATTGCCGTGACCCGATCGACGAGAGAAGGACACGAAGACGGCTTGGCGGTTGGGGGTGCGGCGTGGCGCGACGACGTCCGCCGCTGCGGCGCCCTCTGGTCGGACGAACCCCGGACCCCGTCCATCGACGGGCCCGCCGCCCGGATCTCCGACACCAGGGAGGTCGAGATCATTCCCCGGCTGATCGAAGGCGAGATCATCCCGCAACTGGTCCAGGCGCATCGCCGGGCGGTGAACCGGTCGCTTGCCCGCGCGGCCGGCGATGTGGCGGCGACGGCGGGACCGTCCGTGCACCCCGGTGCCGCCCCCAGCGCAGACGATGTGGAGCGGCTGACCCGCATCGTGGTGGAGCGGGACGAAACCGCGGCCATCGCCTTCGTCGACACCGTCTGCGCCCGCGGCGTGGCGCTGGAGGACATCTTTCTGGACCTGCTGGCGCCGGCCGCACGACGGCTGGGCGACGGCTGGTGTGCGGACACGCATGCCTTCATCGACGTCACCATCGGCCTGTCCCGGCTGCAGCAGGTGATGCGGACCTTCAGCCGGGAGTTTCAGCTTCAAGGGGCGGCCGACGACGGCGCCCCGCTCGACGCGCCGGATTCACGTCAGATCCTGCTTGCGCCCACCGTCGGGGAGCAGCACAACTTCGGCATCCTGATGGTCGCGGAGTTCCTGATCCGGGCCGGCTGGGGCGTGAGCTGCGCGGCTGGCTCCTCGGCCGGCGAACTGGTGCGCGCCGTGCGGCGCGACCGGTTCGCGGTGCTCGGCCTGTCGCTGTCCAGCGACCGGTTCGCCGACGACCTGAGGGATATCGTCTCAGCCGTGCGGCGTAGCGCCCGCAATCCCGAGATCGCGATCCTGGTCGGTGGCCGGGCCTTCATCGAAGACCCGGACCTGGTCCGGCGCGTCGGAGCCCATGCGATGGCGGCCGACGGCCTGGACGCCGTCGCTCAGGCCGAGGCCCTGTGTCCCGGCCCCGAGGTGCAGCGCGAACGGCTGAGTATGGTCTGTTAGGCGCCGTCCGCGCCGGCCTCGCCGCCGGCCCGCAGGACAGGGGCGCCCGTTCGGAGGACTGTTCGCTCGTGGAGCCCCTTAAAGACCCGGAACGGCTCCTGGGGAATCTCGATACGCTGGGCGTGGCCCGCCTGCTGACGGCGGCGTCGGATATCACGCTGGTGGTGGGCGATGACGGGGTGATCCGCGATGTCGTGGTCGCCGACGCCGAGCGCGACCGCCATCCGTCGACCTTCAACGACTGGGTCGGCCGGCCGCTGAAAGAGACCGTCACCGTCGAGAGCCGCGACAAGGTGGACGCCCTCCTGGACGAGGCCAGCGCCAGCGGCCCCACCCCCTGGCGCCATCTCAACCACCCGACGCCCGAGGGGCGCGATCTGCCCGTGATGTACGCCGCCTTGCGCACCCCGTCGTGCGCGGAGGTGGTGATGATCGGCCGCGATCTCAGGGTGATCTCCCAGCTTCAACAGCGCCTCGTCGAGGCCCAACTCTCCATGGAGCGGGAGTATGAGAGCCTGCGCCAGATGGAGACCCGCTACCGGCTCCTGTTCCAGACCAGCCAGGAGGCTGTGCTGATCCTCGACGGCGCGACGTTGCGGATCACCGAGGCCAACCCCGCCGCATTGCAGATGATGGGCCAGCCGCGCAAGCGCCTGGTCGGCCGGCCGCTGGGCGAGGCGTTCGATGCCGCCAGCAACGAAGCCATCCAGGGCCTGCTGGCGGCGGCCCGGGCCGCCGGGCGGGCCGACCCGGTGGCCGCCCGCCTCGCCGATATCGATCTGCCGGTGACCGCCGCCGCCGCCCTGGTCCGCCAGGCCGGCGCCTCGACCTTCCTGATCCGCATGATGCCGGCCGACCCGCGCGGCGCCGGCGCCGATCCCGATGCGTCGTCGCGCCGCCGGCTTGGCGAGGTGATGGCGTCGGTTCCGGATGCCTTCGTCGTGACCGACACGGCCGGCCGGATCCTGACCGTCAACCGCGCCTTCCTCGATCTGGCCCAGCTCGTCGCGGACGAGCAGCCGATCGGCGAGAGCCTGGACCGCTGGCTCGGCCGGCCCGGCGTCGACCTCAACGTGCTGATCGCCAATCTGCGCGAGCGCGGTGCGGTGCGCCTGTTCGCGACCATCCTGCGCGGCGAGTTCGGCTCGACGACGGAGGTGGAGGTCTCCGCCGGCGGCGCGCTGGCCGCGGATGCGCCGTGCCTGGGCTTCGTCATCCGCAATGTGGCGCCGCGGCTGGCCGCCGCCGGCCCGACGTCGGGCGCCCTGCCGCGCTCGGTGGAGCAGCTTACCGAGCTGGTCGGCCGCGTCTCGCTGAAGGACATCGTGCGCGACACCACCGACGCTATTGAGAAGCTGTGCATCGAGGCGGCGTTGGAGCTGACCAGCGACAACCGCGCCTCGGCGGCGGAGATGCTCGGGCTCAGCCGCCAGAGCCTGTACGTGAAGCTGCGGCGGTACGGCCTGGGCGACCTGGCCGGCGAGGCGGAGACCTGAGCGCAGCGGCGCTTGTCGCCCCACCCTTCTTAAGCCCTCCCCCTCGATGGGGGAGGGTTGGGTGGGGGTGATGCTTGTCGCTGAAGGAGGCGGTTGAAAAAGAGCACCGTTTCGACGGTGCACCCCGGATGGGCGCGATGGTTGCGGCACGGGATCGCAGCCATGGCGCCATCACCCCCTCCCCGGCCCTCCCCCATCAAGGGGGAGGGGAAAAACGGGCGGGCACTAAAGTCCGATCGGCGGCGCGGGCGCCGGTCGCAGCGCTTGGAATGAGTGTAAGTTCAAGTTGACGCTTCTGACTGTCAGGCATACCGTCGAGTCATGACCAAAGGGTCGTCCTCCCTCACGCTTGCCCGCCGCCCGGCGCTGCCCGCGGTGGTGGAGCTGCTGAAGCCGATCACCTGGTTTCCGCCGATGTGGGCCTTCGGCTGCGGCGCCGTTTCCGCCGGCCAGCCGCTGGGGGACCGGATCGGCGTCGTGGTGCTGGGCATCGCACTCGCCGGGCCGCTGGTGTGCGGCACCAGCCAGGCGGTCAACGACTGGTTCGACCGCCATGTCGACGCGATCAACGAGCCGCATCGCCCGATCCCCTCCGGCCGCGTGCCCGGCACCTGGGGCCTGCGGGTCGCCGTCGCCTGGACCGTGGTGTCGCTGCTGGTCGCCGCGACGCTGGGCGCCTGGGTGTTCGGCGCCACGGTGCTCGGCCTGGCGCTCGCCTGGGCCTACAGCGCCCCGCCACTCCGGCTGAAGCGCAACGGCTGGTGGGGCAATGCGGCGGTCGGTTTCTGCTATGAGGGCCTCGCCTGGTTCACCGGGGCGGCGGTGATGGCGGCGGCGCTGCCCGACCCGCGGATCATCCTGGTCGCCGTGCTCTACAGCCTCGGCGCCCACGGCATCATGACGCTGAACGACTTCAAGGCGATCGAGGGCGACACCCGCATGGGCGTGCGCAGCCTGCCGGTGCAGTTGGGGCCGGAGCGGGCGGCCAAGCTGGCCTGCGTGGTGATGGCGCTGCCGCAGCTTGTGGTCGTCGGCCTGCTGATCGCCTGGGGCCAGCCGATCTTCGCCGCCGTGGTCGCGGTCGGGCTGGCGGCACAGCTTGCGCTGATGGTGCGGCTGCTGGACGACCCGCGGGCGCGCGCGCCCTGGTACAACGCCACCGGCATCACGCTCTACGTCCTCGGCATGCTGGTCACCGCCTTTGCGCTGGCCGGAATCGACGGGATCGCCTCATGACCGCGGCCGCCGCCCCGCCGCGGCCGCTCGGCTGGCTCGGCATCATCCGCCTCGGCCTGGTGCAGACGGCGCTGGGCGCCATCGTCATCCTTACCACCTCGACGATGAACCGGGTGATGGTGGTGGAGCTGCTGTTGCCGGCAGCCCTGCCGGGCGCACTGGTCGCCCTGCACTATGCGGTGCAACTGCTGCGGCCCTGGCTCGGCTACGGCTCCGACAAGGGCGGGCGGCGCACGCCCTGGATCATCGGCGGCATGGCGGCGCTGGCCGTCGGCGCCACCACCGCCGCACTGGCCACCGCCTGGATGGCCACCAACCCGGCCGCCGGCATCGCGCTGGCCGTCTTCGCCTTCCTGTTGGTCGGCATCGGCGTCGGGGCGGCGGGCACCTCTCTCCTGGTCCTGCTGGCCAAGCGGGTCGACGAGCGGCGCCGCGCGCCGGCCGCCACCATCGTCTGGGTGATGATGATCGCCGGCTTCGTGGTGACCGCGACCGGGGCGGGCCACGTCCTCGACCCCTTCACCACCGAGCGGTTGGTCGCCGTCACCGCCGGCGTCTCCGGCGCCGCCTTCCTGCTGACGCTGATCGCGGTCCAGGGCGTCGAGGGCCGGCGCGGCAGTGCCGTGGCGCGCGCGGCGGCGGAGGCTGAGGCGCCCAAGCCGCCCTTCCTGCAAGCGCTGGCGGAAGTCTGGGCGGAGCCGCAGGCGCGGCGCTTCACCATCTTCGTCTTCGTCTCGATGCTGGCCTACAGCACCCAGGACCTGATCCTGGAGCCGTTCGCCGGCCTCGTCTTCAACATGACGCCCGGCGAGTCGACCAAGCTGGCCGGCATCCAGCATGGCGGCGTGCTGTTGGGCATGATCGCCGTCGGCATCGCCGGGGCGGTGTTCCGCGGCCGCGCGCTGGGCTCGCTGAGGGCCTGGACCATCGGCGGCTGCCTCGCGTCGGCCGTGGCCTTGGGGCTGATCGCGTTCGGCGGGCTGGCCGGACCAGGCTGGCCGCTCCGGCCGACGGTGATGTTCCTCGGCTTCGCCAACGGCGCCTTCGCGGTTGCCGCCATCGCATCGATGATGGCGCTGGTCGGCAAGGGCCGCCAAGCGCGCGAGGGCGTGCGCATGGGCGTGTGGGGCGCTGCGCAGGCGATCGCCTTCGGGCTGGGCGGCTTCGCCGGAACGGTCGCCATCGACGTTACGCGCCTCTTCCTGGAGAACCCGGCCTATGCCTATGGGCTGGTCTTCACCGTGGAAGCGGCAATCTTCGTGCTGGCCGCGTGGCTGGCGGTCCGGGTCGGGCGCACCGCCGCCCGGCCGACCGACACCGATGCCACCACCAGCTTCGCCGGGCCGTCGAGCCAGGCGACCCTCTCCCCCGGCTTGGCAGGACGGTGATCGGCCATGGGCACTCTCGACAGCTTCGATACGGTGGTGATCGGCGGCGGTCCGGCTGGGGCCACCGCGGCGACGGACTTGGCGCGCGCCGGCCTCGGCGTCCTGCTGCTCGACCGCGACGGGCGCATCAAGCCCTGCGGCGGGGCGATCCCGCCGCGCGCCATCGCCGACTTCGATATTCCCGATGCCATGCTGGTGGCCAAGATCACCGCGGCGGAGATCGTCTCGCCGCGCGGCGAGCAGGTCGCGATGCCGATCGAGGGCGGCTATGTCGGCATGGTCGACCGCTGCAGCTTCGACGAGTGGCTGCGCAACCGCGCGGCCGGCGCCGGCGCCCAGCGCCGCACCGGCACGTTCGACCATCTGGAGTACGCCCGCGACGGTGCGGCCATCGTGCATTATCGCGAGCGCGACCCGGACGGGCATGAGCAGCCCAGGACCGTGCGCGCCCGCACGGTGATCGGCGCGGACGGCGCGCGGTCCGCCGTGGCGCGGCAGGTGGTGCCGGGCGGCGACCAGGTGACCTGCGTCTTCGCCTATCACGAGATCGTCGAGTCGCCGGCGGCCGGACAGGGCCATTTCGACCCGGCGCGCTGCGACGTGCACTATCGCGGCAGCGTCTCCCCCGACTTCTATGGCTGGGTGTTCCCGCACGGCGCCACGACGAGCGTCGGCGTCGGCTCGGCCAACAAGGGCTTCTCACTGCGCCAGGCGACGGCGCGGCTCCGGCGCGACACCGGGCTGGAGGACTGCCGGACGCTGCGCCACGAAGGCGCGCCGATCCCGCTGAAGCCGCTTAAGCGCTGGGACGACGGCCGCAATGTCGTGCTGGCGGGGGATGCCGCCGGGGTGGTCGCGCCGGCCTCGGGCGAGGGCATCTACTACGCCATGACCGGCGGGCGGCTGGCGGCCGACGCGGCGATCGAGGTCTGCCGCACCGGCGATGCCCGGGCGCTGGCCCAGGCCCGGCGGCGCTTCATGGCCTCGCACGGCCAGGTGTTCTGGGTGCTCGGGCTGATGCAGAAATACTGGTACGCCAACGATCGCCGGCGCGAGCGCTTCGTCGCCATCTGCCGCGACGCGGACGTGCAGCGGCTGACCTGGGACGCCTATATGAACAAGCGGCTGGTGCGCTCCAGCCCGCTGGCGCATATGCGCATCTTCTTTAAGAACGTCGCCCATCTGACGGGCGTCGTCAGAGCGTAGGCCCGGCGGGCCTGCACGGGCGGGCTTGCCCGGGGCGGCCCGGTTAGGCGCCGCCCCGTCAAGGATTGGCCGCCTACTCGGCGCGGTTCCCCTCGGCGTCGAACTGCGCCAGATAGGCGATGACGTCGCGGCGGAACTGCTCGTCCGGGTACATCATCGGCATGCGCGACGACCCGCCGATGAACTCGGTCGGGTTGACCAGGTATTCCATCAGCAGCTCTTCGGTCCACTCGGTGCCGTCGGCGCCCATCGCCGCCGTCGCCTCGCCATAGGCGAAGCCCTCCACGCTGCCGATCACGCGGCCGACGATGCCGTTCAAATCCGGGCCGACCAGATGCATGGCGTTCGCGCCGACCTGATGGCAGGCGCCGCACTGCATGAAGTTCTGCTCCCCGGCAGCCGGATCGCCGTCCTGCGCCCAGGCGCCGCCACTGACCGCCAGCAACGCCACCGCGCCGGCAACGGCTCGCATTCCCATGACCATGAACTCTCTCCTCCCCCTAGAAACGCGCGGTGGGCCAGTCGTCCCGACCCGAGACCGCTTGCGAGCGGACTATGGTCCAATGTGCGGACGAAACCAACCTGTAACCCGGCCAAGACGATCCTGCCGCAAGATCAGGCTCGCGCCCGCTCCCTTGCTGGTAGGCCGCCACGTTGGCAAGGTTGTGGCATGAACGGCGAAGTCGAAAACCTCATCCTGGCGCATCTCCGCGAGATCCGGACGGACATGGCGGAGATCAAGGCCGATGTTCGCGAGCTTCGCTCGCGCGTCGGCGCGCTGGACCGCGGGCTCGCGGAAGTGCGGATCGAGCTGGCCCATGTTCATCAGGGGCTCGCCGACCTCAGCGGCCGGGTCGACCGGCTGACCGACCGCGTTTCCCCTCTGGAGTGGCGATCCGACTTGGTCGCGTGAGCGGGCGCGGGCAACACCCGCGTCCACCCCCTTCAGGACATCTCTAATAGAGTTCGGTCACGAACAGGCGCGCCGGAATGCCGCGGCCGAACTCGTAGCTGCCGACCCAGATGTCGTATTGCCCGCTCTGCGGCGCGGGGAAGGTCATGCCGGGATTGAGCTGGTCCCAATCGTCATTGCAGTGCCACCGACCGTCCGGCGTGTTGACCACCAGCGTGGTGTCCCGATAGCTCTCCACATAGATGGTCAGCGCGTAGCTGCCGGCGGAGTAGTTCATCCGGAAGTCCGGCGCGTTGGCGATGGAGCCATAGCAGTTGCCGCCGATCGCCCGGCTGGCGTCCAGCGTGCCGCCGGCCGTCAGATCCCGATAGTACGGGTCCGGCGTGAAGCCGGAATAGAGCGTGACCGCACCGAAGGCCGGGGCCCGGCGCCAATCCTGCGCCTCCAGCGGGCTGGACACCAAGGCGAGGGCGAGGGCCGCGGCGAGCGCGGCGGCCAGCATTGCGGCAGACCGTCTGATCGTCATCGAGGGGATCCCATTGGCTCTTCGATCGGTGCGGGGCCACCCCGCCGACGACGGTCGGCGACCGTCGGTCCATTCCGCCAGGCGGCACCCTAAAGCATTGATGCCGGCTGGATCGATCGCTGACAAGACCATTCAAGGTATTGATTTTGAGATGTCGCCCTCTATCCCGAGTCAATCGAGATAAAATCCTTTCGCGCGAACGAATTGACCAAAATCGGCGCGAGCCGGCGTGGCGTACTGACGCGTGCGGTCTTCCGACCAGCCGTATCGGTCGGCGACGCCGAAGCGCTCAACCGCCCGCTGGCGCGCCGCCGGCCGGGGATCGGCCGCCGCCGTCGCGGCATCGTAGCGCGCCAGCGCCGCCGCCAGGCCGCCGTCGTCATAGCGATCGGTGTGCACGGTGAGCGAGAGCGGCAGGCGCGCCTTGACGCGGCGCTCGGCCTCTTCAGCCGGCCAGCCCAGCGCCAGCCCGGCCAGCGGCACCACCCGGTCCGGAAGATCCAGGAGATCGGCCAACGCCGATGCCTGGTCGCGCACCTCCGACACCGGGCAGCCGCCGAGCCCGACGCTCTCCGCCGCCAGGAGGAAGCACGTCATGACGATCGCGGCGTCCACCGTGGCGTTGAAGAACGCATCCAGGTGGTCGTTGGCGAAGGGCCGGCCCGACAGCGCCGCCACGCGCGGAAAACGCCGGCCGTCGGCGAGGAAGATCAGAAGCTCCGGCGCCCCGGCCACCCAGGGGGATTGCGGCACCAGATCGGCGACGGCGCGGCGGCGCGCCGGATCGGCAAGGCGCACCACCGAGGCCTGCTGAAGATCGCTCTTGGAGGGGGCGGAGAAGGCGGCGGCGAACAGCGTCGCCATCAGCGGCTCCGGCACCGGATCGGCGCGGAACCGGCGCACCGACGATCGGCCGAGCAGGTCGTGGACAAGCCCCTCGGCTGCCGGCGGTCCTGCCTCAGCCGGCGCCTCGACCGCGCCGGCGAACCGCGCAGCCATCAGCCGGGCGAGGTCTCCGGGCGCGTCCGCCATACCGCGCGAAAGCCTCCCGGTGGCGGTCGGCGCTACTCCGCCGCCCGCGCGTCGGCCGCGCGCCGATCGTTGCTGCCGGTCGGCTTGCCGTGCATGTCACGCATCGCGTCGGCCACCACGCCGTCATAGACCCAGCTTGCCGAGCGCTGGCCGGCCAGCGGAATCTCCGGCGCCATCTCGCCCTCGGTCTTCGGTCCGCGCAGCGAGGTACGCAGCGCCTTCAGCGGCTTGCGCAGGGCATCCGCCGCCGCCGTGCTCTCATAGCCGCAATGCGCCATGCAGTCGGCGCATTTCTCGTAGTTGCCGGTGCCGTAGCCGTCCCAATCGGTGTCGTCCATCAGCGCCTGGAAGGTCGGCGCATAGCCCTCGTTCAGCAGGTAGCAGGGCCGCTGCCAGCCGAACACGTTGCGGGTCGGGAAACCCCACGGCGTGCAGCGGTATTCCTGGTTGCCCGCCAGGAAGTCGAGGAACAGCGAGGAATGGCTGAGCCGCCAGTTTCGGCCCTTGCCGCGGCGGAAGACCTCGCGGAACAGTTCCTTCGTCTTGCGGCGGTTGAGGAAGTGCTGCTGGTCCGGCGCCCGCTCATACGCGTAGCCGGGCGAGATGGAGATATCGACGCCGAGATCGTGGCTGGCGTATTCCAGGAAATCCGCGACCTCCTCTGCCGACGTGCCATCGAAGATGGTGGCGTTGACATTGACCCGGAAGCCCTTGGCCTGGGCCGCGCGGATCGCCTTGACGGCCTTGTCGAACACACCGTCCTGGCAGACCGCCCGGTCATGCTGCTCGCGCAGGCCGTCGAGATGGACGGAGAAGAACAGGAAGCGCGACGGGGTGAACAGGTCGAGCTTCTTCTCCAGCAGCAGCGCGTTGGTGCACAGCGACACGTATTTCTTGCGGGCCACCAGGGCCGCGACGATCTCGCCGATCTCCTTGTGGATCAGCGGCTCGCCGCCCGGGATGGCGACCATCGGCGCGCCGCATTCCTCCGCCGCCTGCACGCATTCGTCCACCGACAGGCGGCGGTTCAGGATGGCGTCTGGATAGTCGATCTTGCCGCAGCCGGCACAGGCCAGATTGCAGCGAAACAGCGGCTCCAGCATCAGCACCAGCGGATAGCGCTCGCGGCGCTGCAGGCGCTGCTTGAGGACATAGAGTCCGACATCGATCTGCTGTCGAAGCGGGATAGGCACGAAACCGATCTCCTCGTGCGTCTCGCGGAATGTCTTGGAAGGGTTCTTCTACCCGACGGCGGCCGCAGGCGCCTCGGGCAGCGGCCGGGTCAGCGAGTCCGGCAGCTTGAACGAGACGTTCTCCTGCACGCCGGCCAGCGGCACGACCTCGATATCGGCCAGCGTGCCCAACCGGGCGACGACGCCCTGGACCAGCGCCTCCGGCGCCGATGCCCCGGCGGTCAGGCCGACGGTGCGAACCCCGTCCAGCCAGGCCGGATCGATCGCGTTGGCATCGGCGATCAGGTAGCTGGGCCGCCCCAGATCCGCGCCGATCTCGCGCAGCCGGTTGGAGTTGGAGCTGTTGCAGGCGCCGACCACCAGGATAAGGTCGACCTGCTCCGCCATTTCGCGCACCGCCACCTGGCGGTTCTGCGTGGCGTAGCAGATGTCCTTGACGTCCGGCCCGACGATCGCCGGGAACCGGGCCGTCAGGGCGCCGATGATCCCCTTGGTGTCGTCGACGCTCAAGGTCGTCTGGGTGACATAGGCGAGCTTTTCGGGATCGTGCGGCGCCAAACGGTCGACGTCCTCGACCGTCTCCACCAGATGCACCGTCCCGTCGATCTGGCCCATGGTGCCGGCGACCTCGGGATGGCCGCGATGGCCGATCAGCACGACGTCGTAGCCCTGGGCGGCGTAGCGCTGGCCCTCGCGGTGCACCTTGCTGACCAGCGGGCAGGTGGCGTCGATCACCTCCAGCGACCGGAACTGGGCCTCGTCCTCCACCTTGCGCGCGACGCCATGGGCGCTGAACACGGTGACCGCGCCCGCCGGCACCTCGTCGACCTCTTCCACGAAGCGGGCGCCGCGCGCCTTCAGCGCCTCCACCACATGCTTGTTGTGGACGATCTCGTGGCGCACATAGACCGGCGCCCCGTAGCGTTCCAAGGCCCGCTCGACGATCTCGATCGCCCGCTCCACCCCGGCGCAGAAACCCCGCGGCTGGGCCAGGACGACCTTCAGCTTCTGTCTCGTCATGCCCCCTCGACCCCTGGTCGTCCGGCTCGGCTCTGTCGCAGACCGGCCGCACGCCGACGCGTGCGATCGGTCACGAAATAACCAAGTCGTCCCTGTGATCTTTACCGACCTGATCCCCACCTCTTGCCGCGTGCCGGCGCCCGTTTCGAAGGGCCGCGATCGCGAGGTGGCCTCGTCCCTGTCCCGCGGCCCGCCCGCCTTCGCGTCTTCTGAGCGAGACGCTTTGGATGCCGCGCACGACCAATCCAGTTACGCAATCGTCTGCCACACATGGCGATGGGCGGCAAGGTTTGTCAATGCCGGGGCGGCGGCCGACAATACCCAACTGCCGGACTTGGTCTGGGGTACCGGGCGGCCGGTCACTCGGCGCGCTGCGGCTCGCGAACCTCCGCCCGGGCGGGCCGCCGCCGGGGATCCGTGTCCTCGATCACCCGCCGGACGAAGCCAGGAACCTTCGGTTTCACATCGTTGAGACGCCGGCAGAAGCCGGGGAAGCGCAGCCGCACCCCCTGCAGGCGCTTGCGCACCCAACGGCTCTCCGTCGCGAGAAGGCCGAGGCCGACCGCCATCATGATCAGGCCGATCGGGATCGGCGTCGGGGCGATCACCGTGCCGGCGATCAAGAGGACCCAGCCGATGGCGAGCCGTACCCAGCGCATGACGCCGCGGCGGCCGCCCGGCGGCGGCGGGGGATCGCCGTCCGACCCACTCGGCGGGGGCGATGCTGGCTGCCCGCTCATCGATCGACCCTCGCGATCCCCTCTAACACCGGGGAAGATCGCCCCGGTCCGGACCGAGATCAAGGTTGCGGCGTCCGATCGGTCACCGACATTGATCAATCCGAAACAATTTGGCGTTAATCGGGGCCAATCGGCCCGGCGGGCTTTGCATCCATGCTGCCGATTGGACATAGTAGCGCTCAGATCGGGTGTCTGATCGAGACGCTTGAGCGCCAGGCGTCTCGATCAGACCACCGGGGTGTCGGTCCCGCGTGTGTCCTGCGGCCTTGCCGCTTCCCCCGACGGAGACATCGTTTCGATGGCTGACGATCCGATCCGCTTTACCGAAGAATTCCCGGCGGTCAGCTACGACGCCTGGCAGACGGAGGTGGAGAAGGCGCTGAAGGGCGCCCCCTTCGACAAGCGCATGTTCACGCGCACCTATGAAGGGATCACGCTCAGCCCGATCTACACGCGCCAGGACTGGTCGGCCGAGGACGACCCGTCGGGCTTTCCCGGTGCGATGCCGTTCACCCGCGGTGCCACCGCGGCCGGCGCTCGGCCGGACTGGGACATCCGCAGCGAGTATGCCGACCCCGACCCGGCCTATCTCAATCCGGCGATCCTGACCGACCTGCAGCGCGGCGTCACCTCGATCACCCTGGTGCTCGACGCGGCCGGACGTCGGGGGGCGGATCCCGACGGCGCGCCCGACGAGGCGGCGCGCGGCGGCGTGGCGGTTTCCACGGTCGACGATCTCGACGCGGTCCTGAAGGGCGTGCTGTTGGATCTGGTGCCGGTGGGCCTGCGCGCGGGCGCCGGCTTCGGCGCGGCGGCGGCGCTGCTGCAGGCGCTGTGGCAGCGCCGCGGCATCGCGGCGGACAAGGTGCGCGGCGCCTTCAACGCCGACCCGCTGGGCGCGCTGGCCGCGACCGGCAGCTTGGCTGTCCCGCTCGATCACGCCCTGGCGGAACTGGGCGACCTCGCCTGCCACACCGCGCGGACGCTGCCGGGCGTCACCGCGGTCGGCGTCGACACCGCGCCCTATCACGGGGCCGGGGCCGACGAGGCGACCGACCTCGCCTGCGCCATGGCGACCGGTGTGGCCTATCTGCGGGCGATGACCGCCGCCGGCCTCGACATCGACGCCGCCTGCCGGCAGATCCGCTTCACCGTGCCGGTGACCTGCGACCAGTTCCTGGTGATCGCCAAGCTGCGCGCGGCGCGGCGGCTGTGGGGCCGAGTGGCGGAAGCCTGCAGCGCCGGGGAGGCGGCCCGCGCCATGCGGCTGGACGCGCGCATGGCCGACCGCATCCTGACGCGGCGCGATCCCTGGGTGAACATCCTGCGCGGCACGGTCTGCGGCTTCGGCGCCGCGGTCGGCGGAGCGGAGGCGATCACTCTGCAGCCGCTGGACGCCGCGGTCGGCCGGCCGGACGACCTGGCCCGGCGCATCGCCCGCAACACCCAGGTGGTGCTGCAGGAGGAAAGCCATCTCGCCCAGGTGGTCGATCCGGCGGGCGGCTCCTGGTATGTCGAAAGCCGCACCGACGCCCTGGCGGAGGCCGCCTGGACGGTCTTCCAGTCCATCGAGGGGGCGGGCGGCATGGCCGCCGCGCTGGCCGACGGCTCGATCGCCCGGCGCCTGGCGGAGACGCGCGCCGCGACCGACAAGAACCTCGCCCGGCGCAAGGACCCGATCACCGGCGTCAGCGAGTTCCCCAACATCCAGGAGGAGGCCTTGAGCCGGCCCGGCGCCGATCTGCCGGCACTGGCCGCCGCCGCCGGCCAGCGCGCCGCCGCTGCCCGCGGCCGGGCCGATGCCGGGCCGGTGGCCGGGCAGGCCCCGGGCGACGGGGCGCTGGCGCTGGCCGCCGTGGCGGCCCCCGCCGGCGGGGCGACGCTGGGCGAGCCGGCGCGCCCGTGCTGCCGGCGCCCAGCGCGCGCG
>JANQSN010000034.1 GCA_028284045.1 Alphaproteobacteria bacterium
CCCTCAGGAAACGCGGGCCAACCGCAACCCGATCATCGATCAGGAACAGCACCCAATCAGGTTAGCCCCTCAGGAAACGCGGGCCAACCGCAACACGACGGCGACACCAACAACAAGATCGCTTAGGTTAGCCCCTCAGGAAACGCGGGCCAACCGCAACACTACCTAACGCTCTCAGGCGGAGAGTCGGAGGTTAGCCCCTCAGGAAACGCGGGCCAACCGCAACGTCCGTGTGGGTGTTCCGCGAGGGCGCGGTAGGTTAGCCCCTCAGGAAACGCGGGCCAACCGCAACATCGAAGCGCGAGCCCCATTCCCGCCGCAGAGGTTAGCCCCTCAGGAAACGCGGGCCAACCGCAACGGCGAGCGCGGACGGAAAAATAGAGGTTTGAGGTTAGCCCCTCAGGAAACGCGGGCCAACCGCAACCTACGCACAGGGCGGACACGACAACGGTCCAGGTTAGCCCCTCAGGAAACGCGGGCCAACCGCAACCTCTCGGCATGGTGACGTTCGTCAACGCCGAGGTTAGCCCCTCAGGAAACGCGGGCCAACCGCAACTCGCACGACGGCCTATGGCGGCACGGTCGCAGGTTAGCCCCTCAGGAAACGCGGGCCAACCGCAACCGCGTCTAGACGACGAAGTCGGCCGCCATGAGGTTAGCCCCTCAGGAAACGCGGGCCAACCGCAACTCGTCCCGCTCGCTGATCCGGGTTTGAACAAGGTTAGCCCCTCAGGAAACGCGGGCCAACCGCAACCTCATGCTCGATCTCGCCGTTTGCGCCGACAGGTTAGCCCCTCAGGAAACGCGGGCCAACCGCAACACGATTGGTTGCTGGCGCCGGGCCGATTGCAGGTTAGCCCCTCAGGAAACGCGGGCCAACCGCAACGTTGTGTGCGATTCGCAGCTCTAAGTCTTGAGGTTAGCCCCTCAGGAAACGCGGGCCAACCGCAACTCGACAATGACGCGGTATTACCGCATTGTAAGGCTATCCTCTCAGGAAGGGTGGGCTGACCGCAATCTGAGAGCGACGAAAGCTCTAGAGATCTCGGCTATGGCGCTCGACAGGACTTCTGGTGATCGACCTGACGGAGAGCGGCGGGGCAGCCCGTCCGTTGCACGGCGCGTTCATCTGTTTCGCAGCGGCGATCATCAGGCCGTTCGCATTCCGAAGGGCATGGAGTTTTCAGGCGATCGTGTCATGATCCGCCGAGAGAAGGGGCGGGTTATTCTCGAAGCGTCGGAACGGCAGTCCTTGTTGGCGGTCCTGCGGACGCTCTCTCCGATCGATGAGCCGTTCCCGGAGATCGAGGACCGATCCCCCGAACCTGTCGACGTGTGACAGCGACCTACCTGCTCGATACCAGCATTCTGTCAGACCTCGTCCGCCATCCTCACGGGGCGGTCGCAGTTCGGATTGCCGATGTCGGTGAAGATGCGGTTGTCACCAGCGTCATCGTGTCGGCCGAGCTGCGCTTCGGCGCGGCCAAGCGGAAATCGGTCCGTCTATCCAGCCAGATCGAGGCGATCCTCTCGCGCATCGAGATCCTGGACCTTCAACCGCCGGCGGACCAAGAATACGCTGACATTCGCGCAGGCCTCGAACGGGCTGGCCTATTGGTGGGCAGCAACGACCTTCTCATCGCGGCCCAAGCGCGCAGCCTTGGCCTGACGGTCGTCACCGCCAACCTGAGCGAGTTTCAGCGCGTTCCGGGTCTCACTGTGGAGAACTGGCTTTGACCGCGCCGCTCTTCCCCTCCCGCAGCTTCACAGGATCGGCCGCCATGGAAGGCTTGCGAAGCTGCGGGGCCCATCCCCGCCGACGCCAGCGGCCTGCGGCAAGCCTGCTCGCCGCCGCCCTCGTCGCCCTGCTCGTCCCCCTCCCGGCCGCAGCCCAAGTGCCGACGGACGAGGCGACATGGGCCGCCATCGCCGGGCCGACGTCCGGGCCGGCGCGGGTCGTCGGCGGGTACAGCAATGGCTGCATCGCGGGCGCCCAGGCCATCCCGCTCACCGGGCCCGGCCATGTCGTCATCCGGCCCCAGCGCAACCGCTACTGGGGCCATCCCGACCTCGTTCGATTCGCCGATTGGTTGAGCAACGCCGCCGCCGAGGCGGGCCTCGCCACGCTGATGATCGGCGATCTCGGCCAGCCCCGCGGCGGGCCGATCACCGGCCATGTCAGCCACGAGGTCGGCCTCGACATCGATATCTGGCTGCGCCTGCTGCCGGGACAGGACCGCCTTAGCCCCGAGCAGATCGCCGCCCCCGGCGAGATCAGCCATGTCACCGCCGATGGTCTCGACGTCGACCGGACGCTGTGGACGCCGGCGCATGTCGAGCTCTACCGCATGGCCGCCACCTATCCGGGCGTCGAGCGCATCATCGCCCATCCGGCGATCAAGCAGGCGCTGTGCCGGGACGCGACCGGCGACCGGCGGTGGCTCGCCCGCGTGCGGCCCTGGTACGGGCATACCGGCCATATGCATATCCGCCTCGCCTGCCCGGCCGACAGCCCGGCCTGTGTGCCCCAGGCGCCACCGCCCGGCGGCGAAGGGTGCGGCAGCGAACTGGCCTGGTGGTTCACCGACGGGCCGCATCGCGACCGCGGCGGTGGCGGCGGCGGGGGTCCGCCCCCGATGCCCAATGCCTGCGCCGCGGTGCTCGGCGGCGACTGACGCCCGCGCCCGCGGCCGTCCCGTTGACGCAAGCGTGATGGGGCCGCGATGGCGGTCCCGGCATCCCGTGCCTTGCTTTCGCCGCGTGGGAGCGGCATGTGATCTGCACAGAGATGATCTGGACCAGGGCCGGCCCCCGGCGTCACGGGGTCGCCGATCGGATGCCGGCCGGTCAGGAGCCGACGGCATGATCTCAGAGCCCCATAAACCCGAACGCCGCCCAGACCGTGCAGGATCGGCCCGGACGGCCCAGTTCCATATCGGCCAGGTCGTCCGCCACCGGCATTTCCCGTTCCGCGGCGTCATCTTCGACGTCGACCCGGAGTTCAACAACACCGAGGAATGGTACCAGGCGATCCCCGAGGCCATCCGCCCGCGCAAGGATCAGCCCTTCTATCACCTGCTCGCCGAGAACGAGGAGACGACCTATGTCGCCTATGTCTCGGAGCAGAACCTGCTGGTGGACGACAGCGGACAGCCGGTGAATCACCCGCAGGTGCCCCAGCTCTTCGAGGATCTGAACGACGGCGTCTACCGGCTGCGCGCCACCCAGACGCACTGAATCGGCGGCACGCTAAAGGCCGCGTGGCTGCCCTTGGGATGCCTTGATCGGCGGCAAAGTTTCGCTGGACGCGACCGACGACTGCGGGCAGCTTGCCGCGTCCTCCTCCACACCACCGGGCGACCGGACGTCGCGTATGCTCTCGCAAACCCTGGCCACTTTCGTCGCCGCCGCCGGCACGGCGCTGTCCGGTCCGCTGGGACCGTTGGACGTGCCGGACCATCTGCCGCTGGCCGACTATCGTCCGATCGAGACCACGCGCGTCTATCTCGCCGACGGCACGCTGCTGGACGAGCATTTCCGCGAGAACCGGGTGTTCGTGCCGATCGAGCAGATGCCGCCGCGGCTGGTCCAGGCCTTCGTCTCGGCGGAGGACCGGGAATTCTACGACCATGACGGCGTCGATCTGGACAGCACCGGCCGCGCCGTCGTCAGCAATCTGCGCGCCGTCCTGACCGGCGGCGGGCGGCTGTTCGGTGCGTCGACGATTACCCAGCAGGTCGCCAAGAACCTGCTGCTGACCCGGGACGTCACGCTGGACCGCAAGCTGCGCGAGGCGATCCTCGCTGTGCGGATCGAGGCCCTGCTGACCAAGGACGAGATCCTCGAGATCTATCTGAACCACATCTATCTCGGGCAAGGCGCCCACGGCATCGCCGCCGCGGCGATGGCCTATTTCGGCCGGCCGATGGACGAGTTGACGCTGGGCGAGATGGCCTATCTGGCGGGACTGCCCAAGGCGCCCAGCTTCTACCATCCGACGCGCCAGCTCCGCGCCGCCCTGACCCGGCGCGGCTATGTGCTGGGCCGCATGCTGGCCGACGGGGCGATCACGGCCGAAGAGGCCGCCGCGGCGGATGCGGAGCCGCTGACCACGCTGGTCGGCATCGATGTCGAGGACGTCGCTATCGATCCCGGCTATTTCGGCGAGCAGGTGCGCCGCGAGCTGGTGCGGCGCTACGGCGCGGAGACGGTGGTGACCGGCGGCCTTGCGGTGCGCACCAGCATGGAGCCGCGCTTGCAGGAGATCGCCCGCCGGGCGCTGCGCGACGGGCTGATGACCTATGACCGGCGCCATGGCTGGCGCGGCGCGGTGGCGACCATCGATCCGGCCACGTTGCCCGACACGGCCGCGGAATCGGCGCCGGCACCGATCACGCCGGACAGCGGCCTGTCGCTCAGCCAGGCGCTGACGGCGCTGGCCGATCCCGACAGCGCCCCCGGCATCGCCGATCCCAGCACCGCCGCCTGGGCCGTTGCGCTGGGCGAGATCCCCGTCCCGGACGGCCTGGGCGAGTGGGAACTGGCCGCGGTCCTGACGGTGCGCGCCGACGGGGCCGATGTCGGCTTCGTCGACGGCGACATCGCCGCCCTGCCGTTGGACGAGGCGCGCTGGGCGCGGGCCCGCCACAGCGGCGGCTGGGTCGGCCCGGCGCCGTCGCGGATGGGCGATGTGGTGGCGCCCGGCGACGTCGTGGTGGTGGAGCGGGTGCCCGGCTTCGACACCGAAGGCCGCCGCCGCTTCGCGCTGCGCCAGATGCCCGCGGTGCAGGGCGCCATCGTGGCGATCGACCAATGGTCGGGCCGGGTGCTGGCCATGGTCGGCGGCTGGGATTATGAGGCCAGCCAGTTCAACCGGGTTAACCAGGCGCTGCGCCAGCCCGGGTCGGCGTTCAAGCCCGTGGTCTACACCGCGGCGCTGGAGATGGGCTTTCACCCCGAAAGCCTGCTGCTCGACTCGCCGGTGACCGTGCGCGATGCCGGCGAGGTCTGGACCCCGCGCAACTATGACGGCGGCTCGCTGGGCGTCATCCCCTTCCGCACCGGGGTGGAACGCTCGCGCAACCTGGCGACGGTGCGCCTGCTGCTCGACATCGGCCTCGACCCCGTGGCGGATCTGGCGGAGCGGCTGGGCGTCTACGAGAACATGCTGCCCTACTACTCCACCGCGTTGGGCGCCGGCGAAACCTCGCTGCTGCGCCTGACGGCGGCCTTCGCGATGATGGCCAATGGCGGGCTGGAGATCCATCCGACCCTGATCGATCGGGTGCAGGACCGGCGCGGCCAGCCGATCTTCGTGCATGACCGGCGCTGGTGCGCGGCGTGTCAGGACACCGGCGGGCCGGACGGCGCCGTTCCGGACCTGCCCAGCCGGCTCGACGAGTCCGAACAGCTCATCCATCCGATTGCGGCCGGACACATGGTCTCCATCCTGCAGGGCGTCGTCTCCCGGGGCACCGCGGCGCGGCTGGCCAGCCTCGGCCTGCCGCTCGCCGGCAAGACCGGCACCACCAACGATGCCCAGAGTGTCTGGTTCGTCGGCTTCTCGCCGACGCTGACCGCCGGCGTCTTCGTCGGCTTCGACGACAACCGCTCGCTGGGCGCGGCGGAGACCGGATCGTCGGCCGCCGTACCGATCTTCGGCCAGTTCATGGCGGAGGCGCTGGACGGCATGGACCTGCCGCCCTTCCCCGCCCCGCCGACCGGCGTCGCCGGGGACGAGCGGCGCGATGCGTTGAGCGCGCTGGCCGAGGTCAACCAGCCGGAAACCCAACCGTCGATGGGCGCGACCGGCACCGGTGGCCTGTACTGATGGGATGATGGTCCTAGCGCAAGCGGACACCCGCGGCGCCGAAGGATCAGGACGTCAGGAACCCTAGCCCGCACATGACACCTCGTCGCCCCGATCGGCCGCCTCGCCTCCGGGCCGGACTTGTCGGCGCCTTGCCGCTTGCGCTGGTGCCGGCCGTCCTCGCGCCGCCCGCCTTCGCCCAGGCGGAGGTCGCCGATGCGTTGCGCGCGGCCCTGGCCCCGGCAACGGTGCTGTCCTGGCAGCGGGTCGCGGCGGACGGCGACGCGGTCACCCTGTCCAACGTGACCTTGCGCCCCTTCGGCGCCGACGAGACGGCCGGCTGGCTGTCGGCGGAACGCTTGGTGGTGGACGGCGTCGACGCGGAGGAGCCGGCACCCGGCTTTCTGCCGGCGTTCGACCAGGTCCGGCTGGACGACGTCCGGCTGTTCGCACCCGACCGGCGGGGCAGCGCGACGATCGAAGAGATCGTCATGGACGACGTCTCGCTGCCGGCCCGGTTCGTCGCCGCCATCGTCCTGACCGACGACGCGGCGGAAGACGAAGAGTCGGAGGATGAGGCGGACACCGACGACGACCCTGAGAGCGGCGACGACGCCGCGCCGGCCGATGCGGCCCCGGCTCCCGCAGAGGACGTCCTGTCGCTTACGGACGCGCTGTCGGGTCTGCGCATTGGCCGCGCTGTCGCGCGCGAGATCCGCCAGGTCGAACCCGGACCGGAGGGCGAGCGCGAGACGCTGCGGCTCGACGAGTTGCGCGTGGACGCGGTCGGCGACGGCCGCATCGGCGCCGTGGCCGCCCAGTCGCTGACCATCGAGACGGTCCAGGGCCGCCTCGCCCTCGACGGCTTCGCGTTCAGCGGACTGGACATGCTGGCGACCGCCGCGCTGACCGCCGCCGCGGACACGCTGGAGCTGCCGGAGGATGCGGCGACATCGCTCGATCCGGGTTTGGAGACGGTCGAGGCCCGCGCGCTGGCGCTGACCGGCCCGGCGGGCGAAGACCTGCTGGGCGTCGAGCGCCTCGCGGTGGAGGATCTGCGCCGCATCGACGGCGATCTGGTGGCCGGCCGGATCGTCGTGTCGGCGCTGGCGATGCCGGTCGCCGCGCTCGACGAGCCGCCGCTGGAGGCCGCCCTGACCGCGATGGGCTATGATGCGCTGTCCCTGTCGGCGGAGGCAGCCGCCGCCATCAACCCCGAAGCCGAAACCCTGACCATCGAGCCGGTGACGCTGGACCTTACCGACATGGGCCGGGCCAGCCTGCGCTTCTCCATGGCACAGTTCGATCTGGAGGAGCTGATGGGGCAACTCCAGCGGCTCGGCGGCTCGGGCTTGCCGGCGCTACCGCGCGCCACGTTCACCGGGTTCGAGCTGGCGCTGAACGACGACGGGCTGACCGACCGGCTGCTCGACCATGTCGCGGCCGAGCACGACGCCGGGCGCGATGGGGTGATCGCCGATGTCGTCGACGCCCTGTCCGGCGCCCTGGCGGGCCAGCGCATCACCGGCGACCTGCACGATCAGACGGTCGGCGCGGTCGACGCCTTCCTGCGCGCGCCGGCGGGGTTGGTGGTGCGGGCCGTCCCCGCCAACCCGGTCTCTCTCCTGGAGCTCGGCATCGGCTTCGTCGCCGCGCCGGAGATGGCGATGAACCGCCTCGGGGCGGAGGTCGTGTACGAGGATCGCCCGTGAGTGTGACTGCGAGGACCAGACCGATGGCCCGGTGGATCGGACCGGCCCTGGGCGCCTTGGCCGGCGCCGTGCTGGCATCGTCCGCGGTGGTCCGCGCGGCGGAGCTGCCGCCGGCGCTCGACCCCGCCGATGAGACAACCTGGCGCGCCGCCTTCATCGCGCTGGACGGCGGCACCGCGCCTGGGGAGCTGCTGGACGGAACGGTGGAGACCGTCACCGATGCCACGCTGGCCCGGGTGCTGGAATGGCGCCAGTTGATCGATGCCGGCCGGTTCCCGGAGATCGCCGCGTTCCTGGCAGATCACCCCAGTTGGCCGGAGCGCACCACGCTGCGCCTGAATGCCGAGCGGACCTTGCCGGAGGACGCCACCCCCGAGGCGCTCGCCGCCTTCTTCGATGCCCACCCGCCGCTGACGGTGCTGGCCGCGGCCCGGTATGAGGAGGCGTTGACGGCGCTCGACCGCACCGAGGACGCCGAGCGGTTCCTGTCGCAGGCCTGGCGCCGTCTGCCGCTGACGGAGGATCAGCTCGCCGTCTTCGTCGCCTATCGGCCGAGCCTGACCGTGGAGGATCACATCGCCCGCTTCGGTCGGCTGATCAGCGTCGGCCGGATCGACGAGGCGCGCCACCTGCTGGCCTATCTGCCGGACGGTTACG
This sequence comes from Alphaproteobacteria bacterium, assembly GCA_028284045.1. Classification (GTDB taxonomy): domain Bacteria; phylum Pseudomonadota; class Alphaproteobacteria; order DSM-16000; family Inquilinaceae; genus JANQSN01. The sequence goes on from JANQSN010000034.1 coordinate 8,179, forward strand.
ACCGGGTGATGGACGCCCGGCTGTCGCTGATCAACGATCGCGCGACGGTGAATGCCGACGTCCAGGCGGTGCCGGCCGCGCTGGTCGACGATCCCGGCCTGACCTTCGACCGGCTGCGCTGGCGGGCGGGGCGCGGGCTTCTGACCGGGGCCATCGATCTCCTGAACCGCCAGCCCGACGATGAGGAGATCGACCGCTGGTGGGATCAGCGGCGCGACATCGCCCGCAGCCTGGTCAATCTCTCCAACTATCAGGAAGGGTATCGGATCGCGGCCGGCAACCGCCAGACGGAGGGTCTCGCCCGCTACCAGGCGGAACTGCTGAGCGGCTGGACCGCGCTTGAGCATCTCGGCGACGCCGCCGCGGCGCGCGACCACTTCGCCGCGATGCGCGAGATCGCCGCGACGCCCATCGGCCGGGCGACCGCGGCCTACTGGCTGGCGCGGGCGGAAACGCAGCTCGCCAACCATGCCGACGCCCAGGCGCTGTTGGACGCAGCGGCGGCGGAGCCCACCACCTTCTACGGCCAGCTTGCCGCCACGGCGGGCGGCCAGGCCACCGCCCTCGCCGACCCGCCGCTCGACGATGCCGCGGCGGCCGATTTCGCCGAGAACGAGACCGCCCGGATCGTCCGCCAGCTTCACCAGATCGACCAGATCGCCCTGTCGGACCGGCTGTTCTTCGCCCTGTTGCGCGAGGTCGATTCGCCCACCGGATACACGCTGGCGGCCCGCCTCGCCCTGGCGCTCGACCGGCCGGCCAATGCCGTTGCCGCCAGCGATGCCGCGGCGGCCATGGGCCAAGCGATCGCCGTGTCGGGATGGCCGACCATCGACCTGCCGGACGGTACGCCCGATCCGTCGGTCACGCTGGCCGTGATCCGTCAGGAAAGTGCTTTCGATCCGGCCGCCATCAGCACAGCCGATGCGCGCGGGCTGATGCAGGTCCTGCCGTCGACCGCCGAAGAGGTCGCCGACAGCCTTGGCCTGCCGTTCGACGCGGATCGGCTAACGGAAGACCCGGCCTACAACATCCGCCTCGGCGCGACCTACATGATGCGGCTGATGGAGCGCTATGACGGCGCGCTGGTACTGGCCGCCGCCGCCTACAACGCCGGCGCCTCGCGGGTCGAGGCTTGGATGGCGCTGAATGGCGATCCAAGACGCCCGGAGGTCGATCTCGCCCTTTGGGTCGAATCGATTCCCTTCAACGAAACGCGCAACTATGTTCAGCGGATCGTCGAAGGCGAGGCGGTGTATCGCCGCCTGTTGAGTCCGCCGACGGAGAATCCCGGTTGAGCCGATCGCGCGCGGAGACTTCGTGATCGCTGACGGGATATTGCAGGAACTCTGTTATTTTTCCATGACATCGCAGATTGTCTGGTGACATGGTCTGCGCAAGCGGTACTCTCGTGATGTGAGGGAGCCATCGTGCCCCTCTTGAGGGAGGCCTCCGCTGCGCCCTGTGACCGTCACCCGGCCACGCCGCCAACCCGGCCCTCGATCGCTTGCGAGCCTCGCGTGGTCGATGCGTGGTGTCGGCCGACGGCCGGTCTTCGTCACCGAGCGTCGGCGACCCGCCCTCCCCCATCGCACCTCTGTTCACCCAAAGCGCTTCGGCCGTACCGACAACCGATCCCTCGCAGGATCGGCCGGGCGGCTCGTTGCTTGCCCCCCGCGAAAGAGGATCGACCCTTCATGGCCAAGCGTTCCGCTCGTCACGCCACCGCTCGCGATAGCGGCGAGATCCGCGCCCTGTTCACCGATGGTGATGCCGGTTGGGATCCGCTGATCCGCGACGAGCGGGACCGCGCCTACCGGCGCTCGGTCCGGCCGCGCAGCACCAACCAGCAGATCTTGATGGAGGCGATCGACAACCACCGCCTGGTGGTGGCCCTGGGACCGGCCGGCACGGGCAAGACCTATCTGGCCATCGCCAAGGCGGTCGAGGCGCTGGATGAGGGGTCGGTGTCGCGCATCGTCCTGACCCGCCCGGCGGTCGAGGCGGGCGAGCAACTGGGCTTCCTGCCTGGCCATTTGACGGAGAAGCTGTCGCCCTATCTGCGCCCGCTCTACGACGCGCTCAACGAGCGGATGGGTGCGAAGCGCCTGAAGACGGCGCTGGGCGACGGCACCATCGAGATCGCGCCGATCGCCTTCATGCGCGGGCGCACGCTGAACAACGCCTTCGTGGTGATCGACGAGGCGCAGAACTGCACCTTCGGCCAGCTCAAGATGCTGGTCACGCGTCTCGGCTGGCACGCGACCATGGTGCTGACCGGCGACCCCGACCAGAGCGACCTGCTGCCCGGCCTGTCCGGTCTGGCGGAGCTGGCGGATCGCTTCGAAGCCTTGGACGACGTTGCCGTGGTGCGCCTGTTGGATCGCGACGTGGTGCGCCATCCGCTGGTCGCCAGCATGCTCACGGTTCTGTAGCGGCGGGGCCTTTCGCCGACTCGACGATCATCGCTTCCAGCGTGGCAAGCCGGTCGGCCTCCGCCGCCGGCTTGTCCCAGCGGATCCGGTGGATGCGCGGGAAGCGCATGGCCACGCCGCTCTTGTGGCGGGTCGAGCGGTGGACGCTGTCGAAGGCGACCTCCAGCACCAGGTCCGGCCGCACCGCCCGCACCGGGCCGAAGCGGTCGACCGTGTTGGCGCGCACCCAACGGTCGAGCTGGCGCAGTTCCTCGTCGGTGAAGCCGAAATACGCCTTGCCCACCGGCACCAGCGCCGGCGCGTCCGCGGCCGCGTCGCGCCAGGCCCCGAAGGTGAAGTCGGAATAGTAGGAAGACCGCTTGCCGTGCCCCCGCTGGGCGTAGAGCAGGACGGCGTCGATCAGCAGCGGTCCCCGCTTCCACTTGAACCACAGGCCCTTCGGCCGGCCGGCGACATAGGCGCTGTCGCGCCGCTTCAGCATCAGCCCCTCCACCTGGTCGGCCCGCGCCCCAGCCCGCAGCGCCGCCAGCGTGTCCCAATCGGCGAAGTCGAGCTGGGGCGACAGATCCATGCGCGACGGCCGGACCCGGGCGTGCCAATCCTCCAACCGTTGGCGGCGCGCGTCGAAGGGCAGCCCGCGCAGGTCCTCCGCCCCGTCGAACAGCATGTCGTAGAGCCGGAGCCAGGCGGGATGGCGCGTCAGCATCGCCGGCATCACCCGCTTGCGGTTCAAACGCTGTTGAAGGTCGTTGAAGGGGGCGACGACACCGTCGCGCACCACCAGAAGCTCGCCGTCCAGCACGGCATCGAACGCCGCCGCCGCCATCACATCGGGAAACGCCCCGGAGATGTCGTCGCCGGTACGGGAATAGAGGTGGCCGCCGTCACCGCCGTCGGCCCCGGCGGCGAGCTGGACGCGGATGCCGTCCCATTTCCATTCCGCGCGGAACGCGCCGGGATCGAGGCCGTCGGCGGCGGGATCGTCCAGCGGATGGGCCAGCATCATCGGGCGGAAGCGCTGGGTCTCGGCGACCGCGGGCGGCCCCGCCTGCCCGTCGATCCAGGCGAACAGGCCGCGATAGGGCGGCTCCAACCCGTGCCAGACTTCTTCGATCTCCGCCGGATCCCGGTCACCCAGGCGGGCGACGGCCGTCTTGGCAAGGCGCGCCGAGACGCCGACTCGCAAGCCCCCGGTGATCAGCTTCAACAACGCGAAACGCTGGTTGGCATCCAACCGGTCCAACCAAGCCTCGATCAGACCGGGAACGGCGCCGCGCGGCGCTTGCGTCAGTGTCTCCACCACCTCTGCCAGGCCGGGCGGACCGCCGCCGTCGAGTTCCTTCTCCGGCCAGATCAGCGACACCGTTTCCGCCAGGTCGCCGACATAGTCGTAAGACAGCGCGAACAGCTCGGGCGTCACCCGTTGAGCGACCAGCTCGCGGACCATCGCCGGCTTGGCGTGGGTGAAGCGGAGATCGCCGGTCAGCGCCGCCAGCGCATAGCCGCGGTCGGGATTCGGCGTATGGGCCAGATAGTCGGCGATCAGTCGAAGCTTGGCGTTGCGCTGGGGCGTGTAGACCAGCCGCTCGATCAGGTCGGCGAAGGCCCTCACCCGCCGTCCTCCGCCTCTTCGCGGCCGACCAGCGACAGGGCGCGCGCGCGAATGCCCCGGGCCTGGGCGGCGAAGATCAGCGCCTCCTCCCGCCCATGGGTCACCCAGACCTCCGGTGCCGCGACCGCGTCCAGCGTTGCCAGCAGCTCATCCCAATCGGCATGGTCGGAGATCACCAGCGGCAGCTCCACGCCGCGCTGGCGCGCCCGCTGGCGCACCCGCATCCAGCCCGACGCCGCCGCTGTCAGCGGGTCGGGCAGCCGGCGCGACCAGCGGTCGGCCAAGGCCGAGGGCGGCGCCAACACGATCTGGCCGGCCAGCGCGCGTCGCTCGACCGCGGTGACCGGCTGCAAGGGCCCGAGGACCACGCCATGCGCCTCGTAGAGCCGGCACAGCCCCTCCAGCGCCCCATGCAGGAAGATCGGCCGGTCATAGCCGGCGCGCCGCAGCTCCGCGATCAGGCGCTGGCATTTGCCCAGCGCATAGACGCCGATGACATGGGCGCGCTCGGCGAACAGCGACAGCGAGCGCAAGAGGCGGGCGATCTCCCCCGCCACCGGCGGATGGCGGAAAACCGGCAGGGCAAATGTCGCCTCGGTGACGAACAGTTCCGCCGTCACCGGCTCGAAGGGCACACAGGTCGGATCGGCGCGGCGTTTGTAGTCGCCGGAGACGACGGCACGGCCGCCGGCATGCTCCACCACCACCTGGGCGCTGCCCAGCACGTGGCCGGCCGGCGCCAGCCAGACGGTCGCATCGCCGACCCTCAGCCGCTGCCCATAGGCGAGCGCTTGCGCCCCGGCCGGGTCGCCGGCGAAACGGTGGCGCATGATCGCCAGCGTTTCGGGAGTCGCCAGGACATGGGCGTGGCCGGGCCGGGCATGGTCGGCATGGCCATGGGTGACCACGGCGCGGTCGACCGCCGTGACCGGGTCGATGAAGAAACCGCCCGGGCGGACGAACAGTCCTTGCGGGCGGACCTCAAGCCAGTCGGTGATCGGGGTCTCGGGCATCGCCCGCCACTGTGGGCGGGCAGCGCGCTTGCGATCAAGTCGCCGGGCCGGCGCCGCGACGGTGGGTCCCGGCGACGTCGGCGCTCACGGGTCAGTGCATGAAGCTCAGCAGCCGCGGCACACTGGTCATGATCATCAGCCGGTCGTCGAGGCGGTAGACACCCACCGAAACGTCGCGCCAGCACGGATCCAGCGTCGGGGGGTTCTTCTCGAAGTCGCGGTCCGACAAGCTCAGCACGTCGCCGATGGTGTCGATCAGCAGGCTGTAGAGCTCGCCGGAATGCTCCACGACGATGCTCATATTACGGCCCTCGGTGTCGCGCGGCGGCAGGCTCAGCCGTTCGCGCAGATTGATCGCGGTGACGATCTTGCCGCGGATGTTCAGCGCGCCCTCGATCTCCCGCGGCGCCAGGGGAATGCGGGTCATGCTCTCCAGGATGTGGGCGTCCTGGATCTCCTCGGTCGGAATGCCGAAGAGCTGGCCGGCGATGGTCATGGTGACGAACTGGGTGTGGCTCTGGTCGCCGGCGCCGGCATCCGCGTCGGGCTTTCCGTTAAGGGCTGCGCTCATTTCCCGCTCCGATCGGCAAGGCGAATGCTGAAGGCCGGTGCACCCGCCGTTCCTTTCGGTGTACTCGGATTGAATTAAGACAAGGTTACGCTGGCGGACGCCGGGGCCGACCGCTTGCGGCTTGCGGCCTGGCGGCCGGTGCGAAATAGTCAATCATCCTCGAACGCTGCAGAAGGGACGCTTCGCGTCATGGCAACCTGCACGCCCATGCTCGGCATCATCGGGGGCAGCGGCCTCTACGACATTCCCGGCCTCGGCGACCCGGAATGGCGGGCGATGCCGACGCCGTTCGGCGACCCGTCGGACGAGTTGCTGTTCGCCCAGATCGACGACATGCCCGTGGTGTTCCTGCCGCGGCACGGCCGGGGCCACCGGATCGGCCCCACCGATATCAACTATCGCGCCAATATCGACGCGCTGAAGCGCGCCGGCGTCACCGAAATCGTCTCGCTGTCGGCCGTGGGCTCGCTGAAGGAGGATCTGGCGCCCGGCACCTTCGTGATCGTCGACCAGTTCATCGACCGCACCTTCGCCCGCATCAAGACCTTCTTCGCGCCGGGCCTGGTCGGCCATGTCGCCTTTGCCGACCCGGTCTGCCACCGCCTCGGCGACGAGTTGGAAGCGTGCCTTGCCGCGCTGTCGATCCCCCATCGGCGCGGCGGCACCTATATCGCGATGGAAGGGCCGCAATTCTCCACACGAGCGGAATCGGAGCTTTATCGGAGCTGGGGTGCCAGCGTCATCGGCATGACCAACATGCCGGAGGCCAAGCTCGCCCGCGAGGCGGAGATGTGTTACGCGACGGTCGCTATGGTCACCGACTACGACTGCTGGCACGACGACCATGACGCCGTCACGGTCGAGCAGATCGTTCGGGTGCTGCACGCCAATGCCGACGCCGCTCGCGCCCTGGTGGCCGCGGTGGCGCCGCGCCTGCTGCCCGCGGACGGGCCGCAGCGGCCGCTGTGCCCGCAGGGCTGCCAGACGGCGCTGGACACCGCGCTGATCACCGCGCCGGAGGCGCGGTCGAGCGAGATGCTGGCGAAGCTGGACGCCATCCTGGCGCGCATCAACGCGACCGCCCTCTGAGGGTCGGCCGCGGCTTCGGCAGACGTTCGGCACAAGGGGGAAGGAGGCTCGGCCATGCGGGTCGACGGCATCCACCGACGCACCATCTGGCCGGCCGAAGACGGGCGCGGCGTCGCCATCATCGACCAGCGCCGGCTGCCGCACCGCTTCGTCGTCCTGCACCTGGAGACATTGCAGGACGCCGCGGTGGCGATCCGAGACATGGCGGTGCGCGGCGCACCCCTGATCGGCGTAACCGCGGCCTACGGGGTGGCACTGGCCCTGTCGGAGGGCCGGCGCGACGACACCGCGATCGCCGAGGCCTGCCGGATTCTGCGGGCAACCCGCCCGACGGCGGTCAACCTGGCGTGGGCGCTGGAGGGCATGGCCGCGCATCTGTTGGCGCTGCCGGAAGATGCGCGCCTGGACGCCGCCTATAGCGAAGCGGCCCGAATGGCGGACGAGGACGTCGTCATCAACGCCGGCATCGGCGACAGCGGCCTCGGCATCCTGCAGCGCCTCGCCGAGGCGAAGGGCGACGCACCGCTCAACATCCTCACCCACTGCAATGCCGGCTGGCTGGCCACGGTGGACTGGGGAACGGCGCTGGCGCCGATCTACCGGGCGCATGATGCGGGGTTGGCGGTGCATGTCTGGGTCGACGAGACACGGCCGCGCAACCAGGGCGCCAGCCTGACGGCGTGGGAGCTGGCCCAGCACGGCGTGCCCCACACGGTGATCGCCGACAATGCCGGCGGCCATCTGATGCAGCGCGGCGCCGTCGATGTCTGCATCACCGGCACCGACCGCACCACCGCACGCGGCGATGTCTGCAACAAGATCGGCACTTATCTGAAGGCGCTGGCGGCGCACGACAACGGCGTGCCCTTCTATGTCGGTCTGCCCTCGCCGACCATCGACTGGACCCTGACCGGCGACCCGGCCGCCATCCCGATCGAGGAGCGCGCGGCCGACGAAGTGACGCATATCGCCGGCCAGTTGCCGGATGGCAGCGTGGCACAGGTCCGCCTGACGCCGGCCGGTAGCCCGGCCGCCAATCCGGCCTTCGATGTGACACCCGCCCGTCTGGTGACCGGCCTGATCACCGAGCGCGGCGTGGCACCGGCCAGCGCCGACGGGCTCGCCGCGCTGTTCCCGGACCGCGCGGCGGCCTGAAGGACCCCCATGGCACTGGAAGTCGAACGCCGGGCGATCATCCGAACGGCGCTGGCGATGAACGCCTGCGGCCTCAACCAGGGCCGCTCGGGCAATCTCAGCCTGCGCACCGAGGCCGGCGTCCTGGTCACCCCCTCTGGTGTTGCCTATGACCGGATGCGGCCCCGCGACCTGGTCCTGCTGGCACCGGATGGGCAGGTGGTCGACGGCGACCTGGCGCCGACCTCGGAATGGCGCTTCCACATCGACATCCTGGCATCCCGCCCGGACATCCAGGCGATCCTGCACGCCCACGCCCCCTTCGCCACCACCATAAGCTGCCTGCCCGGCACGCGCGTGCCGCCCTTCCACTACATGATCGCCGTTGCCGGCGGCGCCGATCTACGGATTGCCCCCTACGCCACCTTCGGCACGGCGGACCTGTCGGCGAATGCCGTGGCGGCGCTGGACGGGCGGCGGGCCTGTCTGCTGGCGAATCATGGTCTCATCGCGACCGGCAATGATCTTTCCCAAGCTCTCGCGCTGGCGCAAGAAGTCGAGACGCTGATGGCCATGTACTGGCGAACCCTTGCGGCCGGCGGACCTACAGTGCTCGCCGACAAAGAGATGAAAACGGTGCTGGACAAGTTCGTTAACTACGGTAAACAGGGCGGGAAGTCGGCGTCTTCGTGACCGGATCCTGGTCGCCGGCGCTGAGTTGTTTCGATAGTGCAGGGTTGCGGCAGTTTGTGATTTAGGACGCCGAATCCTTCTTACACCACCGCCGGTTGTCTCGGCGGGTCTACCCGTTCCGCCGTCCGAGCGCGCGTCCGTCGCCGCGCCGGGAGATCGAGCCCATGAACCGCTTCACCCTCTTTCGAGGAACCGTGCTCAAGGTCGTCTTGCTGGTCGTTACCAGCGCGCTGGCCACCGTCGCGCTGCCGAAGCCGGCGGACGCCTGGATGTGCGTCACCCATGTCCGCAACATGACCGGCATCACCACGATTCGCGGCGACGCCTGGGCGTGGTGGCACAATGCCGAAGGGCAGTTCGCCCGCGGCAGCATCCCGACCCCCGGATCCATCATGGTGTGGCGGCGGGCCGGCAACCTGCCCCTGGGCCATGTCGGCGTGGTGCGGGAGGTCATCGACAGCCGCACGGTGCTGGTCGACCACAGTTGGGACAGCAATGCGCTGCGCACCAGCCAGCCGATCGTCGACGTCTCCGACGCCAACGACTGGTCACAGGTGACCGTCTGGTACCACCCGCGTCAGGTGATGGGCAGCGAGTACCGGCTCTACGGCTTCGTCTACCCGCATGGTACCGAACCGTCCAGCGAGGCGATGGCCGAGATCCTGGCGGCGCAGGAGACGGAGCAGGCCGCCCTGTCCGCGGCGCGCCAGTCCATCACCCGCCAACTCGACGCCGCCGGCCGCATCGGGTCGGAGCGGGCGTTCGACCTCACGGACCAAGCCGACCAGGCCGACCAAACTGACGACAGCGCCCCGCCGGCCCCAACCCAGGTGCGGGTTGCCGCCGCGCGCAGCTCGGCGGTCGTCGCCCGTGCGGGCACCGACCAGGCGGCGCGCGAGGCGCTGGAGATCGTGCGCGCCGCCCGCAACCGGGTTGCCCGCACCCGCTCGGTCGTCGGCGGTCCGGCTGCCGTCGCCCCTGCAGACGCACCGGCAAGCGCTACGCCGGTCGACCCGGCGGTGCTGGCGGCGCGGGCGCGCCAACTGGCCGCGGACTGACCGGCCGGCCGTCGCTGCCGGCGGGCCACGCCAAGCCGGAATGTTCCTGTTATAGTCCGGCGATGCCGGACGACGCCGCCTGCCGGCTGCCGCCCCTGTTCGCTGGCTGGTTTGCCGCGCAGGGATGGCGGCCGCATCCCCATCAGCTTGCCATGCTGGACGCCGCGGCGGCGGGCCGGCCGACGCTGCTGATCGCGCCGACCGGCGGTGGCAAGACCTTGGCGGGCTTTCTGCCCAGCCTAGTCGACCTGGCCCAGCGACCCCGGCCGGGCCTGCACACGCTCTATGTCTCGCCGCTGAAAGCGTTGGCGGTCGACGTCCATCGCGGCGTCGACGGACTTCTGGCGGGCCTGCGCCTGGCCATCCGGTCGGAGACCCGCACCGGCGACACGCCGGCGGCCAAGCGCGACCGGCAGCGCCGCCAGCCGCCGCACCTGCTGATGACCACGCCGGAGAGCCTGGCGGTTCTGCTGACCCACAAGGACGCAGACCGCCTGTTCGCCGGCCTCGCCGCCGTCATCGTCGACGAGCTGCACGCGCTGGCCGGCACCAAGCGCGGCGACCTGATGGCGCTGGCGCTCGCCCGGCTGGCGACGGTGGCGCCGCAGGCCCGGCGCATCGGGCTGTCCGCCACAGTGGCGCATCCGACGGCACTGGAAGCCTATCTGTCGCCGACCGGCCGGGCCGATCCAGGCGCGGTCGAGGTGATCCGCGGCGGCACCGCCGCCGCGCCGCAGGTCGCCATCCTGGAGACGGCGGCGCATCTGCCCTGGGCCGGGCATATGGGCCTGCACGCGGTGTCGGAGGTCTACGACCATATCCGCCGGGCGGGCACGACGCTGGTCTTCGTCAACACCCGCGCCCAGGCGGAGCTGGTGTTTCAGGCGCTCTGGCGCATCAACGCCGATACCCTGGCGATCGCGGTGCACCACGGCAGCCTGGCCGCGGAGCAGCGACGCAAGGTGGAGGCGGCGATGGCGGCCGGCGCCTTGCGGGCCGTTGTCGCCACCTCCTCGCTCGATCTCGGGATCGACTGGGCGGCGGTCGATCTCGTGATCCAGATCGGCGCGCCGAAGGGCGTCAGCCGGCTCCTGCAGCGCATCGGCCGGGCGAACCACCGCCTCGACCGCCCCTCGCGCGCGCTGCTGGTACCCGGCAACCGGTTCGAGGTGCTGGAATGCCGCGCCGCACTGGATGCGCTGGCCGACGGCTCGCTGGACGGCGACCCGCCGCCGCCGGGCGGGCTGGATGTCCTGGCCCAGCACATCCTGTGCACCGCCGCCGGCGCCCCCTTCGACGCCGACGCGCTCTACGAGGAGGTTCGCCGCGCGACGCCCTATGCCGACCTGCCACGGGGCGACTTCGACGATGTGCTGGCCTTCGTCGCCACCGGCGGCTATGCGCTGGCCAGCTACGACCGCTTCCGCCGGCTGACGCAGCGCGAGGCGGACGGGCTGTGGACCGTCGCTGGCCCTGCGGTGGCGCGTCAGGCGCGCCTCAACATCGGCACCATCGTCGAGGCGACCACGCTGAAGGTGAAGCTGCGCAACGGCCGCATGCTGGGCGAGATCGAAGAATACTTCGTACAAATGCTGGTGCCCGGCGACACCTTTCTGTTCGCCGGCGAACTCCTGCGCTTCGAGGGCCTGCGCGAGACGGTGGTGGAGGTCAGCCGCGGCGGCCGGGGAGAGCCCAAGGTGCCCGCCTATGTCGGCGGCCGCCTGCCGCTCAGCACCCATCTCGCCGACCGGGTGCGGGCGATGTTGGCCGATCCACAGGGCTGGGACGGCTTGCCGGAACAGGTCCGCGACTGGCTGTCCATCCAGCGCTGGCGGTCCGGCCTGCCGCGCGCCGGCGGCCTGCTGGTGGAGACCTTCCCACGGGCCGGCAAATGGTTCCTAGTCGCCTACTGCTTCGAGGGCCGCAACGCCCATCAGACGCTGGGCATGCTGCTGACCCGGCGGATGGAGCGTGCGGGCCTCAGGCCCCTGGGCTTCGTCGCGACGGACTATGTGCTGGCCACCTGGTCGCTGGACGAGCCCACCGACATCGCCGGCCTGCTGGCCGAAGACATGCTGGGCGACGATCTGGAGGCCTGGATGGACGACAGCAGCCTGCTGCGCCGCACCTTCCGCACCTGCGCCATCATCGCCGGGCTGATCGAGCGGCGCAGCCCCGGCCAACCGGTCAAGAACAGCCGTCAGGTGACCTTCAGCGCCGACCTGATCTACGACGTCTTGCGCCGGCACGAGCCGGGCCATGTGCTGCTGCGCGCCACCCGGGCCGACGCCGCCCGAGGCCTGACCGACATCGCCCGGGTCGGGTTGCTGCTGGCCCGGGCGCGCGACGCGCTGACCCATCGCCGGCTGGAGCGGATCTCGCCGCTGGCGGTGCCGGCCCTCCTGCAGATCGGGCGGGAGCAGGTCGCCGGTGCGGCGCTGGACGACCTCTTGGACGAGGCGGCGGATGCCCTGATGGCGGAGGCGGCGCCGGGCTTGAGCGCGGCGGATGACCAGGGCCGCCTGGCGCTGTAGCCGGATGCCATGACCGCGATACCCGCCCCCGCCCTTCCCGACGGCGACGCGATCCGCCTGGCCGGCGAAACGCTGGTGGCCGATCCGTCGGGTGCGCTGTGGTGGCCGGCGGCGCGCTGCCTGGTGGTCGCCGACCTGCATCTGGAGAAGGGCTCGGCGCTGGCCGCGCGCGGCAGCCTGCTGCCGCCCTACGACACGGCGCGCACGCTGGACCGCCTCGCCTGGGTCGTCGGTCGGCGCCGGCCGGCGCGGATCGTGGCACTGGGCGACAGCTTCCACGATCCCCGCGCCGCCGACCGCCTGACCGCGGCCGACCGGGCGCGCCTCGCCACCCTGGTGGCGGCGGCCGAATGGCTGTGGATCGCCGGCAATCACGACCCCGGCCCACCCGGCTGCGGCGGCGAGACGGCCCAGGAGGCGGCGCTCGGCCCCTTCGTGTTCCGGCACGAGGCGAGGCCCGGCGCCGTCGGCCGGCCGGGCGACTTGGCGGAGATCAGCGGCCACTTCCATCCCAAGGCGCTGGTGGCCACGCGCGCCCGGCGCGTCGCCGGCCGCTGCTTCGTCAGCGACGATCGCCGGCTGATCCTGCCGGCCTTCGGCGCCTATGCCGGCGGCCTGAACGTCCGCAGCCCGGCGATCGAGCGGCTGATGGGTCCGGGCGCCGTGGCCCATGTCATCGGCCGGGCGCGGGTGCGCGCGATCCCGCTCGCGGCGCTGGTGGCCGATCCGTACGATCCGGCGGGTTAGATCCCGGCCGCAATATCGCGCCGGCAGAACCCCTGCGGCCAGTCGATGGCATCCACGCGCGCGTAGGCCGCCGTCCGCGCCGCCGCGACATCGGCGCCGGTGCCGGTGACGGCCAGCACGCGGCCGCCATCGGCGACGATACCAGCCCCTGCCTGCCGGGTCGCGGCATGGAAGACGACGGTATCCTGTCCCGCAGCGCCCGCCAGGCCGGCAATCGGTGAACCGCGCGTGACCGACCCCGGATAGCCATCCGCCGCCATCACCACGGTGACCGCTGCCTCGTCGCGCCAGCGCAGATCGACCGTGTGCAGGGCCTGTTCGCTGGCCGCCAGCAGGACCGGCAGCAGGTCGGAGCGCAGGCGCACCAGCACCGCCTGGGTCTCCGGATCGCCGAACCGCGTGTTGAACTCCAGGACCTTCAGCCCGTCCCCGGTCAGCACCAGCCCGGCATAGAGCACACCCCGGAACGGATGGCCGTCGGCCGCCATGCCGGCGATGGTCGGGCGGATGATCTCCGCCATCGCCGTCTCAAGCAGCGCGTCGGTCATCAGCGGATGCGGCGAGACAGCACCCATGCCGCCGGTATTGGGGCCTGCGTCGCCGTCGCCGACGCGCTTGTAGTCGCGCGCGCTGGCGAAGGGCAGCACGGTCCGGCCGTCGGCGAGGGCGAACAGGCTGATCTCCGGCCCGGCCAGGAATGCCTCGACCACCACGGTGCGGCCGGCCGCGCCGAAGCGGCCCTCCAGCAGCGCGGCGTCCAGCGCCTCCAGCGCGACCGCCACCGTGTCGGCGACGACCACCCCCTTGCCCGCCGCCAATCCGTCGGCCTTGACAACGATCGGCGCACCGGTCGCGCGAACATAGGCGCGTGCCGCCTCGATCTCGCCCTCGGTGAACACCCGGTAGTCCGCCGTCGGGATGTCATGGCGGCGGCACAGGTCCTTCATGAAGCTCTTGGAACCTTCCAGCCGGGCCGCCGCCGCACTCGGCCCGAAGGCTGGGATGCCGGCATCGCTCAGCCGATCCACCAGGCCGGCGACCAAAGGCGCCTCCGGCCCCACCACCACGAGGTCGGCGGCTTGGCCGACGGCGAAGCTGACCAGGCCGTCGACATCGTCGGCGGCGATGTCGACGCAGTCGGCGTCCGCCGCGATCCCGGCATTGCCGGGCGCACACCACAACCGATCGACCAGGGGCGAGGCGGCCAGGCACCAAGCCAACGCATGCTCGCGGCCGCCGCCGCCCACCACCAGAACCTTCACGTCCCGCCTCCCGACCCCGCCGCCAAACCCCGGCCGTTGCCGTCCGGGGACGGGCTTGTATCATGGCCGGGAAGCCATGACGCAAGCCTCTTCCCCTCCGCCCGACGCGGCCGGCCCGGCCGGCGGCAACCTGCCCGAGCTGTCGGTCGGCGACCTGTCGCAAGCCCTGAAGCGCACCGTGGAGAGCGCCTTCGGGCGGGTCCGTGTGCGCGGCGAGATCAGCCAGGCGAAGTATCACGGCTCCGGCCATCTCTATCTGACGCTGAAGGACGACCGCGCCGTGCTGGCGGCAGTGTGCTGGCGCGGCACCGTGCGCAGCCTGTCTGTGCGGGCGGAGGACGGGTTGGAGGTGGTGTGCACCGGCCGGCTGACCACCTACGACCAGCAGTCGAAATACCAGCTCGTCATCGAGGCGATGGCCCCCGCCGGGCGCGGCGCCATCCTGATGATGCTGGAGGAGCGGCGCCGCCGGCTCGCCGCGGAAGGCCTGTTCGACGCGGCGCGCAAGCGGCCGCTGCCCGGCCTGCCCGATGTGATCGGCATCGTCACCTCGCCGACCGGGGCGGTCATCCGGGACATCCTGCACCGCCTGGCCGACCGTTTCCCGCGCCGGGTGCTGCTGTGGCCGGTCGCCGTCCAGGGCGACGCCGCCGCCGGGCAGATCGCCGAGGCGATTGCCGGTTTCGCCGGCCTCGACGCCGACGGGCCGGTGCCGCGCCCGGACGTGCTGATCGTGGCGCGCGGCGGCGGCAGCGTTGAGGACCTGATGGCCTTCAACGACGAAGCCGTGGTGCGCGCCGTCGCCGCCTCGCCGATCCCGGTGATCAGCGCGGTCGGGCACGAGACCGACACCACACTGATCGACCTGGCCGCCGATCACCGCGCGCCGACGCCGACGGCCGCGGCGGAACGGGCGGTGCCGGTCCGCGCGGAGCTGCTGGCCACCCTGCTCGACCGCCAGCGCCGGCTGGTGGAGGCGATGGACCGGCGGCTGGCCGAAGGCCGGACCCTGTTGGCGGCCCAGGCCCGGGCGCTGGGCGACCCGATGCGGCTGTTGGAGGCGGCGATGCAACGCCTCGACGAGCGGGCCGACCGGCTGACCGTCGCCGTGCGCGCAGACCGCGATCGCAAGCAGGCGCAGTTCAACGAAGTCGCCGCCCGCCTGGTGCATCCGCGTGAGCGGATCGGCGCAGCGGCGCGGCTGCTGGATCAACTCGCCGCCCGGCTGGACCGCGCCGCGCAGACTCGCTTCGCCACGTCGCAGGAGCGGTTTGCCCGTCTGGACGGGCTGCTGGAGAGCTACTCCTATCAAAACGTGCTGGCCCGTGGGTTCACGGTGGTGCGCGATGCGGAGGATCGGCTGGTGGTCGATCCGGCGCACCTGACGCCGGCGATGCCGGTGGCCATCGAGTATCACGGGCAGCGCCGCGTCGCCGCGATGATCGCCGGCGGCGAGCGGCCGGCCGTTCGCCCAAAACCCCGCGACGGCCGCCAAGGGCGACTATTCTAGCAATATCAGACTATTGTTTGGGCTTCTTCACGCGGCGTCCGGACTCCGGCCATCGCCGGTGGATCCACAGCCATTGCTCGGGATGCTCACGGATCCAGCGTTCCAGGATGGCGTTCATCCGCTCCGTCAGCGCCGCCTGATCGGCGGCAACGTCGCCGGTGGGCTCGATGGTCAGCGGTGGCTCCACCCGCATCTCGAACCAGGCGCCGCCGGTGCGCACGACCCGCGACGGCAGCAGGACCGCGCCCATGCGCAGATGGAACTGGGCGGCCGCGGGCGTGGTCATCGCCGGCCGGCCGAAGAAGGGTACGGCGATGCCGTCATTGGTCTTCTGGTCGACCAGGATGGTCAGCGCCCCCTTCTGGCGCATGGCGCGCAGCGTCTGGCGCGCGCCCTCCGGCCCCTTGGGCAGTTGCGCCACGGTGAAAGGCCGGCGGATCTGGCGGATCAGCCGGTCGGTGAACCGGTTGTTGGGGGCGCGGTAGACCAGCCAGACCGGCCAGCCGCCGGCATGGGCGCAAGGGGCTGCGACCTCCCAATTGGCGAGATGACCGCTGAAGAAGATCACCGGCCGGTCGGCATAGGTGCGCGGCGTCAGATCCTCGGTGCCGACATAGGCGATCCGCCCCGGCGTGCGCCACAGCGCGCGATTGTGCGGATACTCGCCGACGACGCGACCGAGATTGTCCCACATGCCCCTCAGGATGCGCGCCCGCTCCGCCGCCGGCATATCGGGGAAGCAGAGATCGAGGTTGCGCTCGGCGATCTTGTGGGCCGGCAAGCGCGGCCCGATCACGCGCATTGCCCAACCCCAGAAGGCCGACGACCAGTCCAGCGGCACCAGCGCGAAGAAGCCGTAGACCGACCAGGCGACCAACCCCTCCAGCGGATCGCTGAGCCAATAGCGCCGCCAGGCCCGCGACAGGAACCGCCGTTGGACACTCACCGTGCGCCCTCCCGGCCCGCCAACAGAGCGGTGATCAGATGGTCGGCGCTCGCCGGGTCCTGCCAGTCGACGGCGACCGGCAGGGGGACGATTTCCAGCCCATGGCCTGCCGGCAGGCGCACGGCATCCTTCTCGGTCGTCACCAGGCGTGCGCCTGCGGCCTGCGCGGCCTGGGCGAGGCGGGCGAGGTCGCGCGGGCCGTAGGGATGGTGGTCGGCGAAGGCGACCCGATCGACGACGTCCGCGCCCAACGCTTCCACCAGATCAAAGAACTTCTGCGGCCGGCCGATGCCGGCGAAGGCGACGACCCGGCGGCCCGCCAGGTCGGGTGCGGCGTCGCTGGGCGCCAGCCAGGCGCGCCAGACCGGCAGCCCCGCCGCCGCGACGGCCGGCGGCAGCGGCGCTTGCACAGGCCCCAGCACGACGACGCCGTCGGCGCGCGCCAGCCCGCAGCGGACCGTCTCGCGCAACGGACCCGCCGGGATGACCCGGCCATTGCCGAAGCCGCTGACCGCGTCCACCACGATCACCGCCTTG
>JANQSN010000048.1 GCA_028284045.1 Alphaproteobacteria bacterium
GGCCAGCAAGCCGACCACCACCCAGGGTGCCGTCACCAAGAGCGCCGTCGTCGTTCGCATCGCCATGGCGTGCGCGCCCAGCCTGGTTGCCCGCGGTCCGACGTTCTGACCGCTGTGTCGACGCGTCACCGGTCTCGGTCGCGCTACCGGTGCCGGCGCCTCCCACTCCCAACTATGGCGTGGTTCGCGGGGTCCGATCAATCGCTTCCGCGGCGGTCGGGCGGCGGTGGACAGCAGCTTGACCGGACCATCAGGCGCGGCGTGATCAAGGTGGCGCGGAGCGGTGCGGCGCTGCTCTCGATACGGGCGAGCACCGCGGCGGCGGCGGCGGCGCCGATCTCCGGCGCGTCCATCGACACCGTCGTCAGCGGCGGGGCCGCCGCCGCCGCCTCGGCGACGTCGTCGATGCCCACCAGGGCGACGTCGCGCCCGACGGCGAGCCCGAGCGCGGCCATCGCCGTCGCCGCCCCGAAGGCGACCACGTCGTTGTAGGCGAGCACGGCGGTTGGCGGGCGCCCTCCGACGAACAGGGTGCGCGCCGCCCGCTCCGCCGCCTGGCGGTTGGGTGGGCAGGGGACGATCAGGTCCGGCTCGCCGGCCAGCGCGTGGCGCGCCAGCGCGGCGCCGTAGGCGTCGATGCGTTCGCGCCATGGGTTGGTGTCCCGCACGCCGCCCAGGAAGCCGATCCGGCGATGGCCCAACCCGGCGAGATAGTCCATCGCCAGGGTGACGCCGCTGGCGATGTCGCCGCCGGCATAGTCGATGCCGTCGATCAGCAGGTTGCGCACCGACAGGACGACCGGCAGGCCGATGCCGGACGGCCGGTGCAGGGTGCGCTTGTCGCTGCCCAGCGCGGGACAGAGGATCAGCCCGGCCACGCCGTGTTCGCACATCTGATCGATCAGCCGGTCCTGGCGGTCGAGATCGTCGGCCGCATTGCCGATGACCGGCAGATAGCCCTGCTCGCCGAGCGTCCGCTCCGCCCCCGACACGACGGAGGCGTAGAACGGATTGGTGATGTCGTGGACGATCAGCCCGATGAGCTGGGAGTGCCGGCGGCGCAGATTGGCCGCCCCGCGGTGATAGACGTAGTTGAGGTCGCGCATCGCCTGATGCACGAGATCGCGCGTTCGCGTCGAGATCCGGCCCTTGCCGTGCAGCACGAACGACACCGTGGTCGCGGAGACTCCGGCGCGGGCGGCGACGTCGGCGATGGTGGCGCGCGGGGCGGGCGAAACGTCGCTCATGGGCGGCTCTCCGGGCCGTTGGCGGGGGGTGGTGCGCTTGACAGCCGGCGTGGCGCGCCCAAAAATCCAGGTCGCGCGATAAATCGTTTTATCTGCTTGAACGCTGCGGGCTTCCCCGCGCAAGCGCGGCGTGCAGGGGTGAGGAAGGGCCGATCATGACCGTCACCGGCGGAAAACTCGTGTCGCTGGAGGCGGCGGCCCGGATGATCGCCGACGGGGCGACCGTCAGCGTCAGTTCGTCGAGCGGCCTTGGCTGTCCCGACGCGCTGATGGCGGCGATCGGCCGGCGATTCGCCGACGCGGGGCACCCGCGCGACCTGACGGTGCTGCTGCCCATCGCCGCGGGCGATCTCTACGGTATCGGTGGCATCGATCATTGGGCCCGTCCCGGCATGCTGTCGGCGGTAATCGCCGGTTCCCTGCCCAGCGGTCCGTCATCGCTGCCGGAGCCGCCGATTTGGCGCATGATCGGCGAGAATGCCGTGGCAGCGTACAATGTGCCAAGCGGCGTTCTGTTCGATCTGCATCGCGAGGCGGCGCGCGCCCGCCTCGGCGTGCTGACGGAGGTCGGCTTGGACACCTATGTCGACCCCCGGCAGGACGGCTGCGCGATGAACGATCGGGCCCGCGCCAAGCCGATCGTGCGGCGCGTCGAGTTCGACGGGCGGGAGTTTCTGTACTTCGAGCCGATCGCGCCGCAGGTCGCGCTGATCCGCGCCACCACCGCCGATCCGGCGGGCAATCTCAGCCTGGAGCATGAGGGCGCGGTGCTGGGCGTGCGCGAGCTGGCGCTGGCCGTGCGCAATCTCGGCGGCCGGGTGATCGCCCAGGTCAAGCGGCTGACCGAGAACGCCAGCCGCTCGATGCACGAGATCGTGGTGCCGGGCCATCTGGTGGATGCTGTGGTGCTGGCGCCCGACCAGCGCCAGACCACCGAGACCGACTACGACCCGGCGATCAGCGGCGAGGTGCGCCGCCCCGCCGCCGCCATCGACCTGCCGGCCTTCGGGCTCGACCTGGTGATCGCCCGGCGGGTGGCGATGGAGCTGGCGGAAGGCGACACCGCGGTGATCGGCTTCGGCATCTCCGCACTGGCGCCGCGGGTTCTCTTGGCGGAGGGGCTGCATGGCCGGCTGACCTGGGCGATCGAGCAGGGGGCGACCGGCGGGCTGCCGTTGTTGGGCTTCCAGTTCGGCTGCTCGGTCAATGCCGAGGCTGTGATGCCGTCGCCCGCGCAGTTCACGCTGTTCCAGGGGGGCGGGGCGGATATCGGCCTGCTGTCCTTCCTGGAGGCGGACGCCGCCGGCAACGTCAACGTAACGCGGCTGGCCGCTACGCCGCATGTCACGGCCGGGGCGGGCGGCTTCGTCGACATTACGGCGGGCACGCCGCGGATCGTCTTCTCCGGCCGGTTCGATGCCGGCGGGTCGCAGGTCGCGCTGGCCGATGGGGCCTTGCGCATCGACGCGCCCGGCCGTTTCGCGAAGCTGGTGGACCAGGTCGGCCATATCAGCTTCTCCGGCGCGCGGGCCCGTGCCCGCGGCCAGGAGGTGCGGCTGATCACCGAGCGGTCGGTGATGACCTTGGCGGCGGACGGCTGGCGGCTCGACGAGGTGGCGCCGGGTGCCGATCCCGACCGCGACGTCCTCGACCGCATCCCCTTCCCGGTGCGCCGGGCCGACGACCTGAAGACCATGGACGCGCGGCTGTTCCGCGACGCGCCGGTCGGGATGACACTGCAGCCACCGCGCCGCGCGCCGGTCGGTTAAGGGGAAGACGCGCCCCGCTCAGACCCGTTCGGCCAGCCAGATGGCGGCGCGGGTGCCGGTCTTGATCGCCGTGCTCAACAGGCGGTAGGCGGGTGCTTGCGCCGCGCCGTGGTCGAGGCCGGTGTCGCGGTGCTCCAGCTCTTCCAGGCGGAAGCGCTCGATGATCGCCCGCAGGTCCTCTTCATCGTCGGGCAGGCTGTCGCGCTGGGCGGCGTAGTGCTCGTCGATCGCCTCTTCCACCGCGACGGTGCAGGCCATCGCTGCCTTCTCGCCCATAAGCGCGGTGCCGGCGCCGAGCGCGAAGCCGGCGACGTGCCACAGCGGATAGAGCGCGCTGGGCCGTACCTGGCGGTCGCCGATCAGCCGGTTGAAGGTGTCGAGATGCTCGCGCTCTTGATCGGCCATGTGCTGCAGCACCGGCGCGATGGGCGTGTCGCCGAGCACGGCGAGCTGGCCTTCATAGATCCGCTTCGCGCCGAACTCGCCGGCCTGGTCGACCCGGATCATCCGGGCGACCCGCTGCGCCTGGGTCGGATCGCCCGGCAGCCGGCGCCGCCGGTTGCCGGCATATCCGTCGGTCCCGCCGGTGCCGTTGCGCCATTCAGCCCTCATGCGATCGTCTCCCCTTCCCGTCGACCGACGCCGCCGCCGGCCATCATCCGCCAGGCGGCCAGCCCGGCGACCGCCGCCAGTCCGGCCGACGCCAGCGCGTTCCACCCGGCCATCGACAGGCCGAGGAAGCGGAACACCACCTCGTCGCAGCGCACCGTCGGCGTGTCCATCAGCGCGTCGACCAGCGCCGCCGGATCCGTCATGCCGAGCGCCGGTCCGGCGCAGTCGGTGGGGCCGGTCCACCAGCCTGCTTCGACCCCGACATGTAGGACGGCGATCGCCGTGCCCGCCGCCATCACCAAACCCATCGCCGCCGTCACCAAACCGCGCCGCGGCCCCGGCGCGACCGCCAGCCCGACCAGCGCCAGGGCGGCCGCGATGCCGTGCGGCCAGCGCTGCCACAGGCATAGCTCGCACGGGGTGAGGTCGAACCGGTACTCCGACACCAGCGCTGCCGTCAGCAGGCTGGCGGCGGCCAGCCCGATCAGCATCGGCATGCGGTCGAGGACGGGAGTCATGCCCCCGATATAGGCCCATCCGGCGACCGCGGGGAGGGGCAATCTGGCCGCGGTCCGTCGCCCCCAGCTTGGCCGTTCCCACAGTCCGCGCTATGACAGACACCGACGGATCGCGCCGCCGATCCGCGTGGCTGCGCGCCGGGATGGACGACAGGAGGGGACCGACCAGGATGATCTGGAATGTCATCCGTGGCGAGCTGATCGACATCATCGAATGGCTCGACCCCACCAACGACACGATGGTCTGGCGCTTCGAGCGCCGAAACAACGAGATCAAGTACGGCGCCCAGCTCACCGTTCGCGAGGGCCAGGTCGCGGTCTTCATCAACGAAGGCCAGCTTGCAGACGTGTTCCCGCCCGGCCGCCACCGGCTGGAGACGCAGAACCTGCCCGTCCTGTCCACCCTTCAGGGGTGGAAATACGGCTTCGAGAGCCCGTTCAAGGCCGAGGTCTATTTCATCAGCACGCGGCGCTTCACCGACCTGAAATGGGGCACCAAGAACCCCATCATGCTGCGCGATCCGGAGTTCGGGCCGGTGCGCATCCGCGCCTTCGGCACCTATGTCGTGCGCTGCGGCGACCCCGCCACCTTCATCCGCGAGATCGTCGGGACCGATGGCGAGTTCACCACCAGCGAGATCACCAACCAGCTCCGCAACCTCGTCGTCTCGCGCTTCTCCGCGGTGGTCGGCCGAGCCCGCGTGCCGGTCTTGGACATGGCCGGCAACTACGACCAGTTCGCCGATTTCGTTACCGAGAAGATCGCCCCGGAATTCGCCGCCTACGGGCTGGAGCTGACCAAGCTGCTGATCGAGAACATCTCGCTGCCGCCGGCGGTGGAGGAGGCGCTGGACAAGCGCACCCAGATGGGCGTGATCGGCGATCTCGGGCGCTACACCCAGTTCCAGACGGCCGAGGCGATCCAGACGGCCGCCGGCAATCCCGGCGGGTTCGCCGGGGCGGGCGTCGGCATCGGCATGGGCGTCGGCATGGGTCAGCAGATCGCCCACGCCATGGGTGGCGCCGCCGGCCCTTGGGGGGCGGCGTCGGCGCCCGCGCAGTCTGCGCAGCCGGCCACCCCGCCGCCGCTGCCGCAGCCGGTGCAGCTCTTCATGGCGATCAACGGTCAGCAGGCGGGGCCGTTCGGTCTGACGGCCTTGCAGGGCCATGTGCGGGCCGGCCGGCTGACCCGCGACACGCTGGTGTGGAAGGCGGGCCTGGCGAACTGGACCGCTGCCTCGACCCTGCCGGAATTGTCTGGCCTGTTCGCGGCCGTCCCACCGCCGCTGCCGCCGCCCGCGTCGCCGGCTATCTGACGTGCCCGTCCTCGCGATCTGCCGATGAACGAGACCAGCCCGCCGTTGCCGCCGGTGCCTGAGACCGCCGCTGGGGCCGCGTCCGACCCCACGCAGTTCCCGTGCGAGAACTGTGGCGCCGTCCTGACCTTCGCCCCCGGTCAGGACGAGCTGGTCTGCGCCTATTGCGGGCACCAGAATCCGATCCCGGAGAGCGACCACGCGATCGAGGAGCTGGACTTCCGCGCCGCCCTGCGACGCCAGGCCAGCGGCGGCGAAACGGTGACGGAGCGGGTGGTGACCTGCCACGCCTGTGCCGCCACCTTCACCCTCAACCCGTCGGTGACCGCCGACGAGTGTCCGTTCTGCGGCTCCGCCGTGGTGCTCGACACCGCGCATGAGGAGACGCATCTGAAGCCGCAATCGCTGCTGGCGTTCCGCCTGGATGCGCGCGAGGCCCGCGAGGCTTTTCGCCAATGGCTGTCCGGGTTGTGGTTCGCGCCCGGCGATCTCGCCCGCTACGCCCGTCCCGACGGCGACGGGCTGGCCGGCATGTACACGCCCTATTGGACCTTCGATGCCCGCACGGCCACCCGCTACCGCGGCCAGCGCGGCCGGCGCTACACCACCAGCGTCGGCTCGGGCAAGAACCGGCGGACCGTCACCCGCATCCGCTGGAGCCCGGTTTCCGGCAGCGTCACCCGGGCCTTCGACGACGTGCTGGTGGTCGCCAGCGAGAGCCTGCCCCGCGACATGGCGGAGAAGCTGGAACCCTGGGACCTCGACCAGCTCGTCCCCTATGACGAGCGCTATCTCTCCGGCTTCCGGGCGGAGAGCTACCGCATCGGGCTGGAGGACGGCTTCGCCCACGCCAAGGACCGCATGGAGGCGGTGATCCGCCGGGACGTGCGCCGCGACATCGGCGGCGATGCGCAGCGCATCACCTGGCTCAGCATCCGCCACGATGACATCACCTACAAACATGTGCTGCTGCCGGTCTGGCTGGCCGCCTATCGCTACCGCGACCGGGTCTTCCGCTTCATGGTCAACGCGCGCACCGGCAAGGTGCACGGGCAGCGACCATGGAGCTGGCTGAAGATCGGGGTGGCCGTTTTTGCCGCGACGGTTGTGCTGGGCGCGGGGTACTATGCGTTCGTCACCTTCGGGGGCGGCAGCGGATGACGCGCCGCCTCCGATCCCCGCAGGAGACCCGCCCCCCGCAGGAGACGCGCCGATGAGCGCACCGCATTTCGTGCGCAAGGTGAAGCTCGACCGGGAAGTGCCGTTGAAGGCCGGCGGCGCGCTGGCGATGGACCGCTACGGCGCGCTGCGCGACGGGTTGAGCGAGAAGGTGGGCGAAGAGACCGCGCGGCTGTTCGCCGAGCCGGTGATCACCCGCGGCAATGGCGTGGCGCCGAACTCCGTGTCCTGGTACGCGGCGGTGGGCGGCGACCCGGTGCCGTTGCTGTCCCTCGACGCCGATGCGCGCGGTGGGCCGGAAGACCTGTTGCGGGCGCGCCTGGCGGCGTTGCAGCCGGTGCTGGACGACCCGGAGGTTGGCGCGCTGGCCCGTGCGGCGGTCTATCTGCCGGCGCTGGACGACGTGATGGTGGTGAATGGCGAGCCGGTGCTGACCAACTGGTCGCTGGTGCCGCCGGGCACGCTGGATGCCGACGCCGACCGGGTCCGCCATTTCCAACAGACGCTGGGGGCTTACGCGCCCTTTGCCGCGCCGTCGCTGGACCCCGGCGCGGGCGATCCGCCGAGCGGGCGTGCCGCCGCCGCGGCGGCCGGCGCTGCCGCGGCCGGCGCTGCCGCGGCAGGTGTGGCCGGTGCGGCGGGAGCGGCTGGTGCCGCGACGCCGGGCGGCGACGCGCCGCCGCCGGCCGGCGGTGGCGGCGGTCTCGGTGCGGGTGGTTCGGGCGGCGCCGGATTGCCGCCGGGTGGCGCCCCAGGTGGTCCGCCGGGTGGGCCGATCATCGCGGAGGATCGCCGCCGCCCCTGGGTCGGGGTGCTGATCGCGGTGATCGTCAGCGCGCTCTTGCTCCTGTTCCTGCTGTTGCCCGGGGTGCTGATCCATCCGGAGCCGCCGCCGGTGGTGGAAGGCCCGGACTACGATCGCGAGATCGCCCTGCAGCGCGACATCAACCGGGCGCTGGAGGATCAGGTCCGCAATCTCGAACTGGCGCTGGAGCGCAATATCTGCCGGGCGGAGGACGGTACCCTGGTGCTGCCCGGTATGCCGGGCTATCCGATCCAGCCCGTCCCGACGGAACCCGCCCCAACCGAGGACGGCGCGGCTCCGGGGGCCGAGCCGCCCGCGGAGACCGGCACCCTGCCGGCCGACGAGGTGCCGACGGTGCTGCCGCCGTCGGTGCTGCCGACGGAGCCGGACCGCACCGTGCCGCCGGAAAGCGCGTTGGTGCCGGGGCAGGAGGGCTTCGAAGGCTCGCTGGTGGATCTGTTGGACCGCGCGACGGTGCTGGTGGCGGCGCGGGGGTCCGGTGGCGCCGGCGAGCTGGGCATCGGCAGCGGGTTCTTCATCGCGCCGGGTATCGTGGTGACCAATCTGCATGTCGTGGAGAATGCCGACGCCGACGGCATCTTCGTCACCAACGAGGCGCTCGGCACCGTGCGGCCGGCCCGGCTGATCCATCGCACCGCCGACAGCCGGATCGGCACCGACGACTATGCCGTCCTGTCGGTGGATCGGGCGGACGGTGCGGTGCCGCTGGCGCTGTCGCCGACCATCGCCCGGCTGCACAATGTCGTGGCCGCCGGCTTCCCGACGCTGATCCTGGAGGCCGACCTCAACTTCCGGGCCCTGTTGAACGGCGATGCGCAGGCCATGCCGGGCATGGCGCTGACCCAGGGCGTGGTCACGGTCATCCAGAATCGTGGGCGGGGAACACCCATCGTCGCCCATACCGCGGCGATCTCGCCGGGCAACAGCGGCGGGCCGCTGGTGGATGCGTGTGGCCGCGTGCTCGGCGTCAACACCTTCCTGCTGAGCAATGAGGAGCATGGGCTGGCCCGCGCCAACTACGCCATCGCGGTCGACGACCTGATGCGCTTCCTCGACGAGAACGGCGTCGCCCATACGGTGCGCGACGGCGACTGCGTGCCCCAGCCGCGCGTCGCGGAAGCGCCGCCGTCGGCTGAGGCGGATCCGCCGGTGGAGGCGGACGCCGACGCGGCACCGCCCGGCGAGGCGCCTTCCGACGAAGCACCGCCCGGCGAGGCGCCTTCCGACGAAGCACCAGCCGACGAGTCACCAGCCGACGAGTCACCGGCCGACGAGTCACCGGCCGACGAGACGCCTGCAGACGAGACGCCGTCCGACGAAGCATCCCCGGACGAAACGCCCCCGGGCGATGCCCCGGACGCCGCCGCACCTCCGACGGACGAGGCGCCCGCGGACGAGGCGCCCGCGGATGAGGCACCAGCCGATGAGGCGCCGGTGGACGATGCGCCGCCCGAGGATGGCGACGACGAGGCGTCCCCCGACTCGGCGGGTGCCCCATGACCGGCCTCACGCCCCAGGGCTAGCGGACAAGCTCCCGCCATGGCGGCCGACACTCTCCTGATCGCCACCACCGAGCAGCGCGGACTGCACCCGCTGGGCACGGCCGGCCAGCCGGTAATCGCGACCTACGACCAGATCGCCCGGTTCCTGGCCGGTCGGCTCTCGCCCGCCCATGCCGCGCTCTTGGCGGAGCCGAACCCCGACCCGGGACGCGGCACCATCGACTGGTATGCCGCGGCGGCGGGCCCGGTCCGCCGTCTCGCGGCGGCGGATGCGGAGGCCCGCGCCGCGGGCGAGGCGAGGCTGGGTGCGCTGGTGGCGGATATCCGGCGCGAGGCGGCGGCGCTCGGCCAGTCGGGCGCGGGCGGCGACCGGTTCCTAGGCGAGCTGATCGGCCTGGCGCTGGAGGTGCCCGGCGAGGACCACGTCTATCTGGTGGGCGACCAGCCGGTGCTGGTGTGCTGGGGTCATCTCACCGACACGGCCGGCGCCCGGCGCGGCGTCCTGTCCCGGTTCGTGCCGCTGGCCACCCCGGCGACCGGGCTCCGCCAGGCGTCTGCCGCCCCGCCGGTTGCGGCACCTGCCGCGGCGCCGGCAGCGCCCGCCGTCGCCGCCCCGGCGGTAGCGGGCGCACCGGTCGCGGCCATCGTGGCAGGCGACCGCTTCGGCTGGCTGACCGGCCTGCTGTGGCTGCTGTTCGGGTTGCTGGTCGCGGCGATCCTGTTCGCCCTGCTGAGCGCCTGCGGCGTCGCCCCGCGCTGGTTTGCCGACCGCGCCTTCCTGAACTTCTGCCCGATCGCCCCGGTGGTTGCCGACGACACCGCCGAGCGCGCGCGCCTGGAGGAGGAGCAGCGGCGCGCGGACCTGTTGGAAGACGAGCTTCATCGCCTGCGCCTCGCCCTGGTCGAGGCCGAGGTCGACTGCCGCCGGCGCACCCGCGAGGATGACACCGATCCGCCGCGCGCGACGCTCGACCCCGACGCGCCCGTCGATCCCACCCGAGTTCCGCCGGACGCGGATCCAGATGCGCCGGTGGACCCCGATGCGCCCGTCGATCCGGAGGCGCCGGTGGAGGATGCGGGCGCACCGCCGGAAGACACCCCGCGCACGCCGACGGAGGAAGACAATCGCGATCTCGACGAGCGGCTGGAACGCGAGGGCGGCGCCCAGGATCGCATCACCGTCACCCTGGGGTGGGATAGCGACGCCGATCTCGACCTGTCCATCGTCTGCCCCGACGGCACGGTGATCTTCTACGGCAGCACCAGCGGTTGCGGCGGCCGGCTGGACGTCGACATGAACGTCTCGAACACCCAGAACTCCGACACGCCGGTGGAGAACATCGTCTTCGGCGACGATGCGCCGCCGGGGCGCTATCGTGTCCGCGTCGACAACTACAACGGGCGGTCCGACCGCCCCGGCGCGACGCCGTTCCGCCTGCGCATCATCAATGGCGACGACCAGGAGTTGATCGAAGGCGAGATTGTCGAGGACGATGGCACCGTCATTCAGTACGAGTTCGTCATCCCGCCGCCCTGACCCCTATCCCCTCGACCTTCGCGCCGAGCGTCGGAGCCCCGTTGCATGCTGAAGTCCCTGCCGAACTTCCGATCCGTGATCAGCCTGATCCCGAACAGCGGGATTCAGTTCCTCGACTTCGGCTTCGACCTGGACCGCTCGCCGAAACTGACCCGCTCGTTCTGGGAGGAGCGGCGCGCGGCTTCCGCGGCCGATGCGGCGGACGCGGATGATGCGGCGGCCGGGGTCGCGGCGCCCAGCCTGACGGTGGAAGACGCGGCCGACGCGGCGGCGCCTGCGGGCGGCGAGGCGCCCTTGGTGCAGGTGATGCTGCGCAGCCTGCAACTCCATCCCAGCGAGAACATCCTCTACGACCCGGCCACCGACACGGTGCCGCCGGAGGACGATCCCTTTCTCTACAATCTGAACAAACAGAAAGGGTTGGAAGTCTTCCTCGACAAATGGGTGCCGATCCCGCTCCTGCGGGTGCGCTCGGAGCCGTCGCCCGGGGTCTTCGACCTCGACCAGGGGCCGTCGAACTGGGCGCGCGTCCTGGTCAGCGAACTCGACGCGCCGGACCGCGACGGCAACACCCACCGCGTCGTCATCGCCGTCGATACCGAGCTGCGGCCGGCCGACCAGGGCCGGCCCTATCTGGTGGCGAGCCCCCGCGACAGCGAGGAGGAGAGCCGCTTCGCCTTCGCCTGGAACGACCAGCAGGTCGCCTGGTTCCTGGGCGAGCCCTGGGTCGACGACTGGCTGGACGAGCTGTTCCGCGAGTTCAAGCAGGCGCAACGCCCGGGCCGGCCGATCCG
This sequence comes from Alphaproteobacteria bacterium, assembly GCA_028284045.1. Taxonomy (GTDB): domain Bacteria; phylum Pseudomonadota; class Alphaproteobacteria; order DSM-16000; family Inquilinaceae; genus JANQSN01. The sequence continues at coordinate 11,301 of JANQSN010000048.1, forward strand.
CCGCGAGGACTTCCCCTACGCCTGCGAGCATTGGGCGCGCTACCTGACCTTCCTGCAGGTTCTCAGCGAGGCGTGCACGCCGCCGCTGATCCGCCTGATCGACGTGGTCAGCCGCGAGCCCAGCCACCAGCCGATCCCCACCGATCTGGTGCTCGACATCGGCAACAGCCGGACCTGCGGGATCCTGATCGAGAGCAATCCCGACGACCGGCTCGACCTCAACGACGCCTATGTGCTGGAGCTGCGCGACCTGTCGCGCCCGCAGCGCGGCTATGCCCATGCCTTCGAGAGCCAGGTGGAGTTCGCCCAGGCGTCCTTCGGCAAGGACGCGATCTCGCGCCGCTCCGGCCGCGCCAAGGCGTTCCATTGGCCCAGCGTCGTGCGCGTCGGGCCGGAGGCGGTGCGCCTGGCCGGCGAGGTGCTGGGCACGGAGGGCATCACCGGCCTGTCCAGCCCGAAGCGCTATCTGTGGGACAGCCGGCCGGTCAACCAGGTGTGGCGCTTCAACAGTGCCGAAAACGGCGTCGGCGCGCAGGAGCCGCCGGTGTCCGGCCCGTTCATGGCCTTCGTGACGGAGGAGGGCGAGGTGCTGCGCCAACGCCGCCGCGGCACGGCGGCGGTGCGGGCGAAGTTCTCGCGCTCCTCGCTGTTCACCTTCATGGTCGGCGAGATCCTGGTGCAGGCCATCACCATGATGAACGCGCCGGCGGTGCGCGGGCGGCGGCGCTATGCCGACGTGCCGCGCCAGCTCCGCCGCATCATCCTGACCCTGCCGCCGGCGATCCCGCTGGCCGAGCAGCGGGTGATGCGCGAGCGCGCGGAGGCCGCGATCAAGCTGGTCTGGGACGCGCTGGGCTGGGTGTCGGCGGACCAGCGGGTGCCGCCGGAGCCGAAGGTCACCATGACCTGGGACGAGGCGAGCTGCACCCATCTCGTCTGGCTCTATACCGAGATCACCCAGAAGTTCCACGGCGCCGCCAACGACTTCTTCGAGATCCTCGGCCGGCCGCGCGACGGCTATGGCGACCAGCCGACGCTGCGGGTCGCCAGCATCGATATCGGCGGCGGCACCACCGACCTGATGGTCACCACCTATCAGGTGGAGGGCAACCGCGCGATCAACCCCCGCCAGGATTTCCGCGAGGGCTTCAAGATCGCCGGCGACGACATCGTCGAGGCGGTGATCGAACGCCATGTCGTGCCGCCGCTGGAACGTGCGCTCGGCGCGGCCGGGGTCGGCGACGGCAAGGCGGTGATGCGGCGCCTGTTCTCCAACCGCGGCGGCATGTCGGAGCAGGAGCGTCACCTGCGCAAGCAGTTCGTCGCCCAGGTCTGCGTGCCGATCGCGCTGGCGATGCTGCACGCCCACGAGACCGCCCGGCCGTTCGAGGAGGAGACGCCCTACGACCGCTCCTTCGCCGACTTCTTCGCCCAGCGCCCGCGCCCGCCGGAGCGGGTGTTGGCCTATCTGCTGGACGCCGTGCGCGACCAGGGGGTGGCGGATTTCGACCTGGACGCCGTGCCCTTCGACATCTCCATGGACGCGATCAGCCGCACGGTGCGCCAAGTGATGGGCGAGATCCTCGCCGATCTGTGCGAGGTCATCTATGCGCTGGGCGCCGATGTGCTCTTGGTCTCCGGCCGGCCGTCGCGGCTGCCCGCGGTCACCGACAGCATCCTGGCGCATATGCCGGTGCGGCCGGATCGGCTGATCGCCATGCACCGCTACCGCGTCGGCAATTGGTATCCCTTCCGCGACACCAGCGGCCGCATCGACGATCCCAAGACGACCGCGGCCGTCGGCAGCATGCTGTGCGCGCTGGCCGAAGGGCAGATCGAGGGCTTCCTGTTGCGCACCAGCCTGCTCGGCATGCGCTCAACGGCGCGCTATGTCGGGGAGATGGAGATCTCCGGACAGGTGCTGAACGAGCGGCTGCTGTTCGCCGACATCGACCTGGAAGCCGACAAGGCCGCAGCGGGCCAGCAAGAGGCGAAGATGAAGTTCTGGTCGCCGACCTTCCTCGGCTTCCGGCAATTGGCGACGGAGCGCTGGCCGGCGACCCCGGTCTATTTCCTCGACTTCGCCAACCCGCAGACGGCGGCGCGGATGGCGCTGCCCCTCGAGATCACGCTGGAGCGCCCGGACCTCGACGACGATGCGCCGGAGGAGGTCAAGGAAGACTTCAAGATCACCGAGATCGAGGACGCCGACGGCGGGACGCTGCGCCCGAGCGACGTCACGATCCGCCTGCAGACGCTGAAGGTCGAGGCCGGCTACTGGCTCGACACCGGCGTGCTCACGGTGTTCTAGCGCGGATTCGAGCCGAAGCGGAACCAAGCCATGGATATCTCACTCAACAAGCCGGGGGGCAACAAGCCGGGGGGCGACAAGCCGGGCGGCGCGGCTGCTCCGGCCGATCATGCGGCGGCCAACGAACGGGTGGCGGCGACCTGCCGGCAGACCGCAGATGCGGCGATGCGGGCCGTTGCCTGGTTCCAGGACAACCCCGACAAGGTCCGCCAAGAGCAAGCGTCGCTGGTCCGCGAGTTCCGCAAATACGCGCTGTCGGCCCGCAAGCTGGAGGCGGCCGCCACCCGGCCGATGTGCGTCGGCGTGTTCGGCCCCAGCCAGGCGGGCAAGTCCTACCTGATCTCCGCGCTCGCCCGGCGCGGCACCGATCCCTTGATGGCGAAGTTCGCCGACCGCCCCGAGGGCGTCGACTTTGTGCGCGAGATCAACCCGGAGGGCGGGCAGGAGTCGACCGGGCTGGTCACCCGCTTCACCATCCGCGATGTCGAGGCCCCGGCCGGCGCTTCGGTGGCGCTGCGCCTGCTGTCCCAGACCGACATCGCCAAGATCCTCGGCAACACCTACCTGTCCGACATCGCGGTCAGCGAGCATCAGGCCGTCGACCCCCAGAAGGTTCGCGACGTCATCGAGGCCGCCAGCCGGTCCGCGCAGCCGGCTCCGGTCGACCCGCTGACGGCCGACGACATCTACGAGATGCAGGAGTATTTCGAAAAACAATTCAAAGGGTTGCCGTTGATCAGCGCGCTCGGCAGCAGCTATTGGTCGACCGCGGCGGAGCTGGCGCCGCGCCTGCCGGTCGCGGCGCGCGCCCAGCTCTTCGCGCTACTGTGGGGCGAGCTGGAGCCGTTCACCACCATCTTCCGCGACCTCTACGGCGCGCTCGACCAGCTTGGCTTCCCCGCCACCGCCTTCTGCGCGGTCGACGGCGGGCTGCTGCCGCGCGCCACCTCGATCATCGACGTCAACTCGCTGAGCGGGCTCGGCCAGTCCGGCGCCGACACGCTGGAGGTGCTGTCGCCCAGCGGCCGGCGCGCCATGCTGGCCCGCCCGGCGGTCACCGCGCTGATCGCGGAGCTGACCATCGTGATGAAGGACAAGCCCTGGGACTTCTTCGACCACACCGATCTGTTGGATTTCCCCGGTGCGCGCTCGCGCGAGAACATCGAGGATGTCGCGGCCTTCATGGCCGGCCCGGACGCGCTGCGCAGCCTGTTCCTGCGCGGCAAGGTCGCCTACCTGTTCGACCGCTACTGCGCGGAGCAGGAGCTGACCAGCATGCTGTTGTGCATCGGGCCGTCGAACCAGGAGGTCCGCACCCTGCCGGCGATGATCAAGGACTGGATCGACAGCACCCATGGTCCGGCCGCCGCCGACCGGGTGGCCCAGCAGACGGCGCTGTTTCTGGTGCTGACCAAGTTCGATGCGGAGTTCTCGGAGAAGGCGGGCGAGAGCCGCGATTCCGTGGAGCGCTGGACGACCCGGCTGAACGCCTCGCTCCTAGACTTCTTCGGCAAGGCGCATGACTGGCCGCGCGAATGGGTGCCGGGCGAGCCCTTCCGCAACAGCTATTGGATGCGCAATCCGAACTATAAGGCCAAGGAGATCCTCGACTACGACGAGGACGGCGTGGAGACCGGCCTGCGCGGTGGCGAGGAGCAGCGCATCGCCCGGTTCCGCGAGGACTATCTGTCCAACCCGGTGGTGCAGGCGCATTTCGCCGATCCGGCGCGCGCCTGGGACGAGGCGTTCCGGCTGAACGACGGCGGCATCTCCTATCTCGCGACCTCGCTGGAGCCGGTGTGCAATCCCGGCATCAAGCGCCGGCAGATCGAAGGCCGCCTCGGCCAGCAGGCCCAGGCGATGCGCGACAAGCTGGCCCGCTACTTCCAGTCCGGCGACCTGGCGGAGCAGCGGCGCAAGCGGGTCGCCGCCGCGACCGCGGTGATCCGCCATCTCGCCGTGTCGGTGGAGGCGCAGCGCTTCGGCCATCTCATGCGCGCCGTCCAGGTCAACGACGCCGACCTCGCCGACCTCTATTACGAGTTGGAGATCCGCGGCGACGCGCCCGCCGCCGGCGAAGGCGAGGAGCCGCCGCGCCGGGTGATCACCGTCGGCCAGTCGGTCGATGCGGACTCCCTGCTCAGCGACGTGCTGGGCGACGACGAGGACTTGGGCGACGCCGGCCCGGTGGAGGACCTGGCGCCGCCGGCGCCCGCGCCGGGCGCCGTCGACAAGGCCGAGCAGTTCGCCGATGCGGTGATCGAGCATTGGATCACCGACAGCCGGCAGATCGCCGAGACGCCGCGCGTCTGCACCTTCCTGCGCATGTCACCGGCCTCGATGTCGGTGCTGGTCAGCGAGTTGATCGCCGGGGCCGACCGGCTGGCCGTGCGCGACGAGATCGCCCGCAAGGTGCGCCGGGCGCTCAGCTTCCGCATGAAGATCGAGCAGGCGCGCGCCAAGTCCGCGCTGGTCGCGGCGACCACGCTGAACGGCTATGTCAACTGGCTGGGCTACGACCGGCTGGCGCCGGAGAAGCGGCCCACGGTCGGGCGCGGCGACGACCAGCGGATGATCTTCGCCGTGCCGGCGGTCAACGACGATCCGCTGGTGCTGCCGGACCAGCCCACCCCATACGACCGCATCCAGTACGCCGATTGGATGCGCGCCTTCCGCCAGTTGGTCGAGGACAACGCGTCGAGCCTGGATGGCGTCGCCGTGGATGTCGAGCAGAACGACCGGCTGGCGCGTCTCCTGTCCAGCCTGGAACCGGCGGCGGCCTGAACGGCCGGTCCGACGGCGACCGGTAAGGGAATCCACGATGTCTTCCCAGGGAAGCATTTCGGTTCGCGAGGACCCCAGCGTTCCGACCGGCGGCTATGCGCTGGTGCGGGTGGCGGGGGCGGCCGGCCGTGGGGCAGGGGTGGCGCTGTATGTCCGCCGGCTCGGCTACGATAAGAACAATCTCGGGGCGGAGGGCTGGCAGGGGCCGGAGAGCCCGTGGACGCCGCTGGCCGTCGAGGACGATGGCCGGGACCTGGTGTTGCGCGTCGGGCCGGATATCGTCGACCGGATCGAGGTCGGCCAGGCGATCGAGCTGGCCATCCCGAGCCTCGATGCCCGAACGGAGCTTCCCTGGCCGGAGATCGCGCCGTCGAGCACCAGCGCCGCCAGCCGCACCGGCACCCGGGTCAATCGGCCGCGCACGCGGGTGCCCCCCGCGGCACCCCCGCCTACGCCGCCACCGGAGCCGCCGCCGCCACCGCCACCACCGCCGATCCGGGCGACGGTGCCGCCGCCCGACGAAGAGCCCGGTGGCGATGGGCCCGGCAAGTCGCGCCGCCTGGTCTGGATCCTCGTCGGGCTGGGGCTGTTGGCGCTGATCGGCGGGCTGGCGGCGGCCGCCTATGTCTACCGGTGCGAGTTCCCGGTGCCGGGCCTCTACCCCGGCGACGAAGCCTGCGGCGTCGCGCCGGAGCCCGAACCAGAACCGGAGCCGGAACCTGAGCCCGAGCCGGAACCCGAACCGGAGCCCGAGCCGGAACCTGAGCCAGAGCCGGAACCCGAACCGGAGCCGGAACCTGAGCCCGAGCCGGAACCGGAGCCCGAGCCGGAACCGGAGCCCGAGCCGGAACCAGAACCGGAACCGGAGCCCGAGCCGGAACCCGAGCCTGAGCCCGAACCGGAACCGGAACCGGAACCCGAGCCGGAGCCGGAACCCGAGCCCGCGCCCGAGCAAGCAGATCCTTGCGCGCCGGGCGGCGATGCTTTCGCCTGCCTGCGCAGCCTCCAGGATGTTCCGCAAGGCGAGCGGTTCGCGCTGGCGCTGGAGGCGCAGGATCGCGGCGATCTCGATCTGACCATCCTCATCCTCCAGCGGCTCGCCACCGCCGGCTATGGGCCGGCTCTGCGGGAGATCGGACGGATGTACGATCCGGCCTACTTCTCGTCCGACCGCTCCGTCTTCTCCGGCCCCAACCCGGAACAGGCGCGCCGCTACTATCGCGACGCGGTGGCGGCCGGCGACGAAGAGGCGGCGGCGCTGCTGCGCGCGCTGCCCTGAGACCGCCATGGTCCAGCCTCTCAAATCCGTCAACGGAAGGTGGTAGTGTCGCCGCGCCGGGCGACCGGCGAAGACCGGCAGCGCTGGAAGGAGGCGTCAGGGATGGGGAAGCGAGTCTGGGGCGCCATGATGAGGCCCGGCGGCTGGCTGGCCGGGTTTGCGGTCGTCCTGGCGGCGGTCTGGCTGGGCGGACTGGCGCCGGCAATCGGCCAGGACCGTGTGCCGCTGCTGGTCGACGGCACCCAGAGCCTGCATCAGCGCGTGCTGACGCGCCCCGGCGCGGTCATCCACGCCGAGCCGACCGACGACGCGGCGATCGTGTCGGATGCGGTGCCCGTCTTCTCCGTCTTCTACGTGTTCGACCGCCAAGGCCAGGGCGACGGCGAATGGCTGGAGATCGGCGGCCCGTTCGCCGGCCCGCCGGCGGGTTGGATCCGCGCCGGCCACGCGGTCGACTGGCGCCAGACCATGGTGCTGGCCTTCCAGGGCAACCGCCCGCAGCGCCAGCGGGTGCTGTTCTTCGATGAGCGGGAGGCGCTGGCCGACCTGCTGGACGACCCGGCGCTCGCCGAGCGCTCGGCGACCCTGCGCCGGCAGGCGGTCGACGAGGCCCTGCCTGCCGACAGCCCGGTCATCTCCATCGAACCGCCGGTCGTGCCGGACATCCACGATGCCTTCTATCTGCTGCCGATCCTGGAGGTGGAGGACCGGTTCCTCGCCTCCGGCTTCGACACGCGCATGGTGCGGGTCGCGTCGATCCCGCTCAGCGACGACGCGCCGGATCTGACCGACTTCGAAGACCAGCTTGCCGACTTCGAGGTCGGGGTCGTCTTCGTCATCGACACCACCTCCTCCATGGAGCCGTATATCGACGCCACCCGCCAAGTGGTGACCCGGATCCACGAGCATATCCGCGACACCGATATCGGCGAGCGCACGACCTTCTCGCTGGTCGGGTTCCGCGACAGCACGCGGCTGGTGCCAGCGCTGGACTATGTCTCCCGGGTCTTCGTGGAGCTGGAAAGCGGGTTGCCCATCGAGGCCTTCCTGGACGCCATCGCCCGCATGGAGGTGGCGGCGGCGTCCTCCGTCGGCTTCGACGAGGAATCGATGGCCGGTCTGCACACCGCCATCGACTTCGAGGAATGGGACAAGTTCGGCGGGCGCTACATCATCCTGATCACCGATGCGGGTCCCCGCCGCCCCGGCGATGCGGACAGCGCCACCCGCCTGGGACCGCGGGAGATCAACAGCCTCGCCCAGGAAAACGGCATCGCCATCCTGACCCTTCACCTCCTGTCGGAAGAGGGGGCGGACAACCACGCCTATGCCGAAGCCGCCTATCGCGCGGTCTCCGCCTTCGCCGGCATCGATCGGCCCTTCTACTTCCCGGTCCGCGAGGCCGATGTCGCCGGCTTCACCAGCCAGATCGGCGATCTGGCGCGGGTGCTGATCGGCGACGCCCGAGGGCGGGTCGAGGACCGCGTCGACGAGGTGAATGCCGAGATCGCGGCGGATGTGGAGGACCGGGCGCAGCTGCTCGACCGGGTCATGCAGCTTGCCTATCTCGGCCGGGTGACCGGTGCCCAGGCGCCCGATGTATTCGATGCCTGGACCGCCGATGTCGACATGACCGATCCCAGCCTGAAGGCCCTGCAGGTGCGCGTGCTGCTGACCAAGAGCCAGCTCAGCGACCTGACGCAGGTGCTGGAGGCGATCCTGGAGGCGGGGTCGACCGGCGTCGCCGCGCCGGAGGCGTTCTTCGGCCAGCTCCGCAGCGCCGTCGCCCATATGGCCCGCAACCCCGACCTGCTGCCCAATGCGGAGTTCGAGAGCCTGGGCCAGCTGATGGGCGAGTATCTCGACGGCCTGCCCTATCGCAGCCAGCTCATGGAAATCGGCGAGCTGGAATGGTTGGCCATGGGACCGGGCGCGCAGCTTGAGATGCTCGACCGGATCAGCGCCAAGATCGAGCTCTACCGCCAGCGCGACGCCGACGACCGGCTGTGGCACGCGCCCTATGACGGGGCGCAGCCGTCGGAGTACGTCTATGCGATGCCGCTGGAGGACCTGCCCTGATGGGCGGGCATCGGGGCCGGTGCGGCGCCGGTGCGTGACCACGGCATGAGCGGCGCTGCGACCGGCCGCCCGCGTCCTGCGGTCGACGGCGAGCGGCGTGCTTCGGGATCCACCGCCGCGCCGGTGGTGGAGCTGGTCGACGTGGTCAAGCGCCGGGCGAGCCGGGATCGGTCCTTCGAGCTGGCGGTGCCGCGCTTGGGCTTGCGCCCGGGCGCGGCGGTTGCCTTCGTCGGCCCCAGCGGATCGGGCAAGAGCACGCTGATCAACCTGCTGGCGATGACGCTCGCCCCCGACCACGCGGCTGCGTTCCGGTTCACCGATCCGCGCACCGGGGCGGTGGAGGACGTCATGGCGCTCTGGCATCGCCGGCGGCTGGACGCCCTGGCGCGGTTGCGCGGGAGCGCCTTCGGCTATGTGCTGCAGACCGGCGGCCTGCTGCCGTTCCTGTCCGTCAGCGCCAACATCGCCCTGCCGCAGCGCCTGGTGGGCCGGCCCAACCCGGAACAGGTGGCGGCGCTGGCCCGGCGGCTCGCCATCGACAAGCTGATGGACGAGCGGCCGGCGGACCTGTCGGTCGGCCAACGCCAACGGGTCGCCATCGCCCGGGCCCTGGCGCACAACCCGGTGGTGGTGCTGGCCGACGAGCCGACCGCCTCGCTCGACCCGGTCAATGCGCGCGCCGTGATGGACCTGTTCATGGAGCTGATCGCGACCTTGCGCATCGCCCTGGTGGTGGCGACCCACGACGCCGGGCTGGTCGCGCGCTACGGCCTGCCGGTGATCGACGGTCGGGTGGAGGAGCGGGGGACCACCACCCACGCCGAATTCGTCGCCCGCCCGCCGGCGGACGCGGAGGCGGGGTGATGGTCTGGCGCCTCGCGCTGGCCGACATCCTGCACGAGCGCAAGATGGCGTTGTGCTACGCCGTCGCCCTGGCGGCGGTTCTGGCACCGCTGATGGTGCTCTACGGGCTGAAATTCGGCGTCGTCACCGCGCTGACCCAGGAGCTGCTGCACGATCCGGCGAACCGCCAGGTCCACCTGCTGGGCAACCGCGCCTATACCCCGGACTGGATCGCCGCGCTCGCCGCCCGACCGGAGGTTGCCTTCGTCGTGCCGACCACGCGGACCAACGCCGCCACCCTCTATGCGGAGCGGCCGGACCGCCGCGGCGGTACGGAGACCGTGAGCCTGCTGCCCAGTGCGGCCGGCGATCCGCTGTTGGATCCGGCGCGCCCGCCGCTCGATGGCCATCGGGTGGCGATCACCCGGTCGCTGGCGGAATGGCTGGAACTCGGCCCCGGCGACGTGATGGTCGGCCGGGCGGTGCGCCAGCGCGACGGGCGCCAGGAGACGGTGACGCTGGACCTGGAGATCGATCAGATCGTGCCGCCCCGCCACTACCAGCGCCGGGCGATCTTTGCGCCGGTCGACCTCCTATTGGCGGTGGAGCGTTACCGCGACGCCATGCCGGTCCCGGCCTATGGCTGGGACGGCCCCAACACGCCGCCGGCCCAGGCGGTGTTCGCCAGCGTGCGGCTCTATGCGGCCGATCTCGATGCGGTGCAGGTGTTGGCCGACGATCTGGCCGCGGCGGGCGAGACCGTTCGCTCCAGCGCCGCGGAGATCGCCACCGTGCAGGCGCTCGACCGCAACTTGGCGCAGATCTTCGCCATCATCGCCGGGCTTGGCGGCGTGGGCTACCTGCTGTCGCTGGGCGCCAATCTCTGGTCGAATGTGGAGCGCAAGCAGGGCGAGCTGAGCGTGCTGCGCCTGTTAGGCATGAGCAGCGCGGCGCTGGTGCGCTTTCCGGTCTGCCAGGCGGTTGCGATCGCCGCCGTCGGCAGCGCGCTGGCGTTCGCCGTCTATTTCGCCGCGGAGACGGCGATCAACACCCTGTTCGCCGCGCCGGTGGTGCCGGGGGAGGCGGTGTGCCTGCTGCTGGCGCGCCACTATCTTGTCGCCGGGGCGATGACCTTGGCTGCCGCCGTGCTGGCCTCGGCGGTTGCCGGCTGGCAAGCGAGCCGGGTGGAACCGGCGGAGGGAATGCGCAGTGTGTAGGCCGAGCATCCTTCAGGACTTCCCTCCCCCTCGATGGGGGAGGGTTAGGGTGGGGGTGATGTTGCCGCACCAGATCAGTGCCTGGGAGGTGCCCCTCTCGTGCCGCAACCTCCGTGCCCATCGAAGGGCGCCGTCGAACGGTGTTTCTTTGTCCGGCTTCTCCACCGACAAGGATCACCCCCACCCAACCCTCCCCCATCGAGGGGGAGGGCTTCAAAGGGCGGTGACGACGAATGTCGATTCAGCCTGAAGCGCTCCGTCGAACGATCGCCGCCGCCCTGGCGGTCGCCGCCGCCCTGGCGTCGCCGGTGGCGGCCGAGCTGCCGGACGGCGTGACCTGGGACCGCGCGCTCTGGGACCCGGTGCCCGGCGAGGACGGCGACGACCTGATCCTGCCGATGCCCTGCGGCGGGGCCATGGCCTTCCGGCGCGTCGCTACGCCGGTGCTGACCGATGTCTGGCTCGACGACCGGCCGTTCGATCTCGGCTTCGAGGCCGACGAGGACCTCGCCTATTCGGAGTATCTGCGCACCGAGTACATCGCGGGATCGATCGTCGACCGTGACGAGCGCGTCTTCTACATCGGCAAGTACGAGGTCACGGCCGACCAGGTGGCGGCACTTGCCGGTGACGCCTGCCCGGCACCGTCGATGCGCGGCCGCGTTGCGGCGACCGGCCTGACCTGGTTCGAGGCCATCGAGATCGGCCGCGCCTATAACGAATGGCTCTTGCAAACCGCGCCCGACGCGCTACCGGCGGCGGAGGACCGCCGCGCCTTCCTGCGCCTGCCGACGGAGGCGGAGTGGGAGTTCGTCGCGCGCGGCGGCGTACGGGTCAGCGACCAGGCCTTCGACGACCGCCTGTTCCCGATGGCGGATGGCGGGCTGTCCGCCTATGCCTGGTATCAGGGGCCGGAGAGTGCGGGCGGCCGGTTCCGGCCGGTCGGCCTGCTGCGCCCGAACCCGCTTGGCGTCTACGACCTGCTTGGCAATGTGGAGGAGTTCCTGTTGGAGCCTTTCCGCATGAACCGGGGCGGCCGGTTCCACGGCCAGCGCGGCGGGTTCGTTACCAAGGGCGGCTCGATCCGCACGGCGGGCGGCAGCCTGCGGACGGCGATGCGCGCGGAGTACAGCTATTTCGACGAGCGTACGGGCCAGGCAACCCGGCTGGACACCTTCGGCTTGCGCCTACTGATCTCCGCCCCCATCGGCACGAGCATCGCGCGGGTTGCGGCGATCCGCGAGGGTTGGGCGGAGGTCTCGCGCCTGCGCGACACCAGCGGCCTCGACCCGATGGCGGCGCTCGACGAGGTCACCGAGACACTGGACAACGCGCTTCAGCGCGAGAGCCTGGAGGCGATCCGCGGCCGTCTGAACAACGAGCTGGCGGCCGCGGAGGCGGAGGCGGCCGATGCCGAAGCCGCGCTGGGCGATGCCGAGCGCTTGGCCCGTCAGGCGGAGCGCGAGCGCGACAGCGCCGCGGAACTCGCCCGCGCCGCCGAAGCGCAGGTCGCCGAGTTGGAGGCGCGGCTGGCGGAGACCGGCGAGGCGATCGCCGAGGTGGAAGCCGCCTTGCGCCGCGAGCTGACGCTGCGCAACGAGGCGGAAGGCGAGGCGCTGCAGGCGCTGATCTACAGCGGTGCCTTCATCATGCGCAAACTGCGCGACGATCACCGCCAGCTCGCCGCCTTCGAGCGCAGCTTGCAGGGGATCGAGGCGCTGTTGGTGCAGTTCCCGGGCGATGCGGACTTCGCCGCGCAGCGCGAAGACCTGACCCTCACCGTCGCGGCGCGGCGCCGCGTCTTCGAGATCACCGAAAATGCCTATTTCCATGTTCTGCGGCGCACCGGGCGCAACTATCCCGAAGAGGTGTTGGGCCAAGCGCTGACGCTGGTAGCGCAGGGCCTGGATGCGCTATACGAGGGCGATGCACAGGCGCGGGACGGCGAGGCCCAGGAACCGCGTGTTCGGCTCAGCGCGTTCGCCGCCCTGTTCGTTGCCCAGGCGGCCCGCTTCGGCGGTGGCGCCGGCCTCGATCAGGCCACGGTCTTGCGCGAGATTTTGGAGCTTTGATGCCGGAGGTGCCGAACGGATCGGTCCGATCCGATCCGCCGACCGGCAGCGGCGCCATCGGACAGGAGGTGACGAGGATGATGCGGACCCGGACGACTTGGAAGATCGGCGTGCTGGCGGTCGCCCTGGCGGTGTCGTTGGGCGCCTGCCAGACCGCGCCCAGGACCGGCAGTGCCGGTGGGTCGTTCAACGACCCGTACAGTCAGCAACTGGCCGACCGGAATTCGCGGTTCAACGCGACGGTCGCCGAAGGCGCGATTATCGGCACTCTGCTCGGCGCCGCCGCGGGCGCGGCCATCGGGGGCGATTGGGAGTCGGCGGCGATCGGCGCCGGCGCCGGCCTGGCGACCGGGGCGGTCGCCGGATACTTCGTCGCGTCCAACAACCAGAACTACGCGACGCGCGAGCAGGCGCTGAACGGCCAGATTCAGCAAGCCCGCGCCCAGGTCGCGGAGTATCAGCGCGACGTCAACGTCACCCGCCAGCTCGTCAGCGCCAAGCGCCAACGCATCCAGTCGTTGCAGGGCCAGCTTGCCAGCGGCGAGATCACCGCGGGGCAGTACCGTGCCCAGATCAGCGACGTGCAAGGCTCGGTCCGGGTGATCCAGGAGAACATCGCCGCGAACGAGCAGAACATGGGCCTGATCGAGCAAGAGATCGCCCAGTTCCGCCGCGAGGGCTACAACACCTCGGGGCTGGAGGCGGAGTTGCGACGCTATCGCAGCCTACGCGATCAACAGGTGGCCCTGCTGCGCGAGCTGACGGCGGCCCAGGCCGCCGGCTGAGAGGCCGCCGCCGGGACGACCGGCGATGACCCAGCGCCCCCTATGCTTCGTCCTCATGCCGTTCGGCAGCAAACCGGGCGGCCAGGGGCAGATGATCGATTTCGATGCGGTCTACCGCGACTACCTGGAACCGGCCATCGAGGCGGCGGATCTGGAACCGATCCGGGCGGACGAAGAAGTCGTCGGCGGACTGATCCACAAGCCGATGTTCGAGCGGCTGCTGCTCTGCGACTACGCGGTCGCCGACCTGACGACCGCCAACGCGAACGTCTTCTACGAGCTTGGTGTGCGCCATGCGGTCAGGCCGTACGCCACGGTGCTGGTCTTCGCCGAGGGGTTCGGACGCCTGCCCTTCGATGTGGCGCCGTTGCGCGGCCTGCCCTATCGCCTGGGGCGGGACGGCCGGCTCGCCGATCCGGCGCGCGACAAGGCGGCTCTCACCCAACGGCTGCACGACGCCCGGGAGAGGCAGCCAGACAGCCCGCTCTATCAGTTGTTGACCGACTACCCGAATGTCGCGCGGGAGAAGACGGACGTTTTCCGCCGCCAGGTCGACGCCGCCGCCGGCGTCAAGCGCCGGCTGGCCGACGCGCGGCGTGACGGTGCCGACGCCGTGCGGGCGGTCGAGGGCGCGCTCGGCGCCCTGGTGGATGCCGAGGCCGGGGTCGTCGTCGACCTCTTCCTGTCCTATCGCGCCGTCGAGGCCTTCGAGGATATGGTGCGGCTGGAGGCGGCGATGTCGAAGCCGCTGCGCCGCACGACCCTGGTCCGCGAGCAGCTTGGGTTTGCCCTCAACCGGATCGGCGATGGCGCGACGGCGGAGACGGTCCTGAAGCGGCTGATCGAGGACCGCGGGCCGTCCAGCGAGACCTACGGCATCCTCGGCCGGGTCTACAAGGACCGCTGGGAGGCCGCGGCCAAGGCCGGCGAGACGCTGCGCGCCACCGGTGATCTGGTGCAGGCGATCGAGGCCTATCGGCGCGGCTTCGAGGCCGATATGCGCGACGCCTATCCCGGTATCAACGCCGTCACGCTGATGGAACTCAAGGACCCGCCCGATCCGGAGCGGGCGCGTCTGTTGCCGGTCGTGCGCTATGCGGTGGACCTGCGGATCGCCAAAGGGCAGCCGGACTATTGGGACTGGGCGACGCTGGCCGAGCTGGCCGTTCTGCAGCGCGACGAGGCCGGCGCCACGGCGGCCGCGGGCCGGGCGCTGGCGGTGGTTCGCGAGACCTGGGAGCCGAAGACGACCGCGCGGAACCTGCGGCTGATCCGCGAGGCCAGGACCGGGCGCGGCGATCACCCGCCTTGGGCGGACGGCATCGAAGCGGCGCTGGTGCAGGCCGCGCAGGCCACGCCATAGGCCGGTTGTCGGATGCTCCAATCCCGCGTGCGGTTGCGGGACCTGTGCCCAACGCCCCATTTCGGGTATATCAGGCTGTCGAAACCCTTCGAGACTAGGGACGGACGGCCATGGTCCTTGGACGCATCGTACTCTCCGCCGCCGCGCTGTGTTTGCTGACCCTGCCGATCGCCGGCTGTGCCGGCTGTACCGGCGACCCGTCGCAGGCCGGGTTCTCCTGCGGTGTCGCCAATGCGGTCAGCGGTACCTACGACCGCCGCATTGCCGAGCGGGAAGCCGCCTTGGCCTCGACGCGCGGCACCTCGACCGCCTTGCAGGGGCAGCTTGAAGATCTGGATCGCGAGCTTGCCAGCCTGGACCGGCAGGAACAGTCGATGCAGCGGCAGCTCCAGCAGATCGGCAGCCAGAACCGCAGCCTGCGGACCCGTCTGACCGAAGCGCGCAGCCGGCAGTCGGCCAGCGATGCCCAGCTTCGTGCGTTGGAGCGCCAGCTCGACGATCTGGAGCGGCGGCGCGTCCGGCTCGGCAACCCGTCGCCCGACAGTCCGCAGGATCTGGCGGAGCTGGAGGCGCTGCGCACCCAGACGGCGGAGCTGCAGCAGATCATCGACGGTCTGACGGAAGGTGCGGAGATCGTCGAGTAGGACTGCTTGCGCTCTGGTCTCCGCGCGCGGAGGCGGCTAAGAACCTCCCGTCAAGAACGAACACTGGGGAGGACGCCGGTCATGCTTGGCCGCAGGCAGATCATCACGCGCGCATCCGGGGCCGCCGCCGCGGCGGGAACGGCCGCACTGGCCGCCCCGGCGATTGCGCAAGAGCGCATCGAGTGGACCATGGTCACCCCCTGGCCGCGAAACGCGCCGGGGGTCGGGGTCAACGCCCAGCGGGTCGCCGACCGGATCACCGAGATGTCGGATGGGCGGCTGACCGTGACGCTCTATGCCGGCGGCGAACTGGTCCCGCCGTTCGAGGCGTTCGACGCGGTCCAGCAGGGCAATGCCGATGTGCTGCACGCCTCGCCCTATTACTGGGTCGGCAAGTCCACCACCTTCCATCCTTTCGCCGGCGTACCCTTCGGCCTGAACGCGGTGGAGCTGCCGTCCTGGCTGTACTACGGCGGCGGCCAGGAACTGTGGGAGGAAGCGTACGCCCCCTTCGGCCTGCGCCCCTTCTATGCCGGCAGCAGCGGCGTCCAGGCGGCCGGCTGGTTCCGCCGGGAGATCACCTCGCTCGACGACCTGCAGGGGCTGAAGATCCGCATCGCCGGTCTGGGCGGCGAGGTGATGACCCGCCTCGGCGCCGCGGTGACGCTGATCCCGCCGGGCGAGATTTTTGCGGCCATGCAGTCCGGTGCGGTCGATGCCGCGGAATGGGTGGGGCCGTGGAACGACCTAGCCTTCGGGCTGCACGAGGTGGCGGACTACTACTATCTGCCGGCCTTCCACGAGCCGGGGCCGGGCCTGGAAGTCTCGGTCAACGAGGCGCGCTTCCAGGAACTGCCGGGCGACCTGCAGGCGATCGTGCGCTACGCGGCCTCGTCGGTCGCCAACGAGACGCTGGCGGACTTCACCTATCACAACATCGTCTCGCTCGACCCGCTGGTGGAAGAGCACGGGGTCGAGGTGCGCACCCTGCCCGACGACGTGGTCGACGCGCTGGGCCGCGTGACGATGGAGGTGCTGGACGAAGAGGCGGCGCGCGATGACCTGTCGGGCCGGATCTACCAGAGCTACCGGCCCTTCGTCGCCCAGGCCGCCCGCTATGCCGACCGCATGGAGCGCGCGTCGCTGTCCCAGCGCGCCCGGGTACTGGGCGGTTAGGGACTGTCGACCGTCATCGCCCGAAGCCCTCCCCCTTGATGGGGGAGGGTTGGGTGGGGGTGGTCTGTCCGGTGTCGATGGCGGACGAGGGGCACCCCGATCAACGGTGCCATCACCCCCTCCCTTGCCCTCCCCCATCAAGGGGGAGGGATTTCTGACTGCCGACAGATCCTAGTCAGATTCCGTCGGTCCGTTGGGCCGGCGGTCACGGCCGCCGTCGCGCGCCCATTCGTCGATCACCGTGCCGTCCCACAGCCGGATGCCGGCGCAGTAGGCCGCGCGGCCGATCAGATGGGCGGCGACGGGTGCGGTGATCAGCAGGAACAGGAAGGCGGCGATGGCGCGCGAGGCCACCGCCACGTCCTGGAAGTGCAGCGCCGTCGCGATCAGGATCAGCCCGCAGCCCAGCGTGCCGGCCTTGGTCGAGGCATGCATGCGGATCAGCAGGTCCGGCATGCGCACGATGCCCAGCCCGGCGACGAAGACGAAGCCGCTGCCCAGCAGCAGGAGGATGCCGGTGACGATATCCATCCGCTAGTCCTCCCTGAGGTCGGGGTTGGACTCGCGCCGGCGCGTCTCGATGTAGCGGGCGAACGCGATGGTCGCCAGGAATGCCACCAGCGCCAGCGTGATCGCCACGTCGATCACCACCGGGGCGGCGCCGGCGATCGTCCACATCGCCATCAGCGCCACGGTCATGATCGCCACCAGGTCCAGCGCGACGATGCGGTCGGCCATGTCCGGCCCCAGCACCAGGCGCACGAAGGCCCCTGCGAGGCCCAGCAGCAGCAGCACGAAGGAGATATCCAGCGCCACGGCGAGGAAGCCGTCGGGGGTCATCGCATCACCTCCAGCAAGGACTTCTCCATGCCCGACTTGATGTCGTCGATCACGCCTTCGCGGCTGTCGACGAACATGGCATGAACATACAGCACGCGCCGGTCGTCGGAGACGTCGAGGGTCAGCGTGCCCGGCGTCAGCGAGATCAGGTTGGCGAGCAGCGTGACCTCCAGGTCGGTCTTGGCGTCCATCGGCACGGCGATGATGCCGGGCCGCGATCGGTTGCGCGGCGTCACCACGTCCCAGGCGACGCGCACGCTGGAGACCAGCAGTTCCACCAGGAAGACGATCATCAGGCGGGCCAGCCGCCGGGCATGCTGGAAGTAGCCGGTGTCGCCGTAGAGCGGCTTGCTGATCCACAGGGCGCCGCTGCCGACGACGAAGCCGATCACCAAATTGCCCAGCGTGAAGGTGCCGAAGGCCGCGCACCAGGCGAAGGCCAAGAGGACATTGATGAGGAGAAGCTGTCGCATCGGCCGGATCCTCAGGGCGCTTCGGCTGCCGGTGTCGGCTCAACCACCGCCGGCTCGACCGGCAGCGACCCGAAGACGGCGGTGATATAGGCGGTGGGGTCGAGCAGCTCCGCCGCCGCCCGCTCCGCCAGCAGGTATAGCGGCTGGGCGAACAGCCCGATGGTGATGGTGATCAGGGCCAGCGCCGCGATCGGCGCTACCAGCGGGCCGACCGCCACCCCGGCGCGGCGGCCGGCCGGCAGCGACAGGGCCGCCGTGCCGCCCGGATGCGGCTTCCAGAACGCCTCGCCCCAGATCTTGGTCATGGAGAAGATGGTCAGGAGCCCGACCACCAGGGCAGCCGCGACGATCCACCAGCTCTCCACCTCCAGCCCGGCACGCACCAGCACGAACTTCGCCCAGAAGCCCGACAGCGGCGGGAAGCCGGCCAGCGAGAAGGCCGGGATGAGGAAGAGCACGGCCAGGAGCGGGCTGACGGCATAGAGGCCGCCGATGCGCTTCAACTCGAAGGATCCGGTCAGCCGCTCGATCACCCCGGCGACCAGGAACAGGTTCGCCTTCACCACGATATGGTGCAGCAGGTAGAAGACCGCGCCGACCAGGCCCAGCGTGGTGTAGAGCGCCAAGCCCATCACCATGTAGCCGATCTGGCTGATGATGTGGAACGACAGGATGCGCCGGATGTCGCTCTGGCAGGCCGCGCCCAGAACGCCGGTCACCATGGTCAGCCCGGCGATCCACAGCAGCAGGCCCTGGACATAGGCGAAATGGTCGCCCAGCGCCTCGTCGGTGAAGACGATGGTGAAGATGCGGATCAGCGCATAGACGCCGACCTTGGTCAGCAGGCCGGAGAACACCGCGGCAATCGCCATCGGCGGCGTGTGGTAGCTGGCCGGCAGCCAGAAGAACAGCGGGAACACCGCCGACTTGATGCCGAAGGCGACCAGGAACATCACCGCCACGGCGGCCAGCAGGCCGGGATTGTCGACCTCCTGCACCGCGCCGTGGAGATCGGCGAAGTTCAGCGTGCCGGTCATGCCGTAGAGCAGGCCGATGGCCGCCAGGAACAGCAGCGTCGAGACCAGGTTCAAGGCGACATATTTCACCGCGCCGTCGATCTGCCGGCGTCCGGCCCCCAGCGACATCAGTGCGAACGAGGAGATCAACATCACCTCGAACCAGACATACAGATTGAACACGTCGCCGGTGACGAAAGCGCCCGACACCCCGGCCAGCAGGAACTGCAGCATCGGGTAGAAGCCCTGGCGGCGGCGCCCGTCGTCGATGTCGCCGGCGGCGTAGACCGCGCAGGCAAGCCCGGTGATCGCGGTGATCAGCACCATCGCCGCGCTCAACGTATCGGCGATCAGGGTGATGCCGAAGGGGGCGGCCCAGTCGCCCATCTGGGCGGCCACCGGCCCGTGCTGCCACACGGCCGACAGAAGGGCGAGCGCAACGGCCAAGAAGACCGTGCTGCCGAACAGGGTCAGCCCCCGCTGCACGCGGGCCGAGCCGCTGGCGGCAAGCCCCAGAACCGCCGTGGTCAGCGGCACCAGGACCGACAGGACGGGCAGCCAGCTCATGAGCCGCGCGCCGGGCTCGGCACCGACGCAGGGTCGCCCGGCGGCGGGTCGGCGTCCTCTTCGACCGGCTCGGCCTCGCGCATCGCGTCGGTGTCGACGGTGCCCAGCGAGACATAGGCCCGCCATACCAGGACCATGACGAAGGACAACAGCCCGAAGCCGATGACGATGGCGGTGAGGATCAGCGCCTGGGGCAGCGCATTGGCCACCGTCGCCGCCGGCGCCACCGCGTCGCCGGGGATCAGCGGCGGGGCGACCAGGGTCAGCCGGCCACTGGCGAAGATAACGATGTTGACCGCGTTCGACAGCAGCATCAGCCCGAACAGGAAGCGCACCAGGTTGCGGCTGAGCATCAGGTAGACCGCCGCCGCGGTCAGCACGCCGGCGACGACCGCAAGCACCGGCTCCATGCTCACGGCATCAGTCCAGGCGGTCATCGTCGACCTCGCTTTCCTCCAGGGCCAACAACAGCGACAACACGCCGCCCAGCACGGTCAGATAGACGCCGATATCGAACAGCAGCGGCGTGCCGAGCGGCAGCTCCGCCCCCTCGCCCAGCGGGATCTTGTTCCACAGCCCGGTCAGGAAAGGCACGCCGGCCAAGGCCGCCCACAGCCCGGCGATCAGGGCTGTCATCAGCCCGATGACGGCGATCAGCCGCGGGTCGATCCGGAGCGCGCGGCGCACCGCCGCCGGCCCGTCGGCCATGGAGTAGAGCGCGAAGGCGGTCGCGGCGACCAGCGAGCCGATGAAGCCGCCGCCCGGCAGGTTGTGGCCACGCCACAACAGGAACAGCGAGAAGATCAGCATCAGCGCCACCACCAGGCGGGTGGCCGTGCGCAGGATCAGGCTCTGCATCAGCGGTCCCGGCGCGAGGTCATGGTCTGGCGGATCAGCGCGACCGAGGCGAGGCCGGCGATGGCCACCACGGCGATCTCGCCGAAGGTGTCGATGGCGCGGAAGTCGACCAGGATCACGTTGACGATGTTGCGGCCGAAGGCGTCGGGCACGCTGGCGATCTCGAAGAAGCCGGTCAGCGAGCGGTCGAACGGGCCGGCGGTCACGGCGATCACCAAGAGCGTGACCACGGTGCCGCAGGCCACGGCGATCGCCGCGTCGCGCAACCTGCCGTGCCGGCCCGGATGGCCGCGCCCGGCCATTGCGGGCAGCCGCGGCAGGATCAGCGCGGCGATGACGACGCTGAGCGTCTCGATCATGAACTGGGTCATCGCCACGTCGGGCGCGCCGAAGGCGAGGAACAGCAGCGCGACACCGGTGCCGGCGGAGCCCACGGCGGCCAGCGCGCCGATGCGCGAGCGCATCTGGGTGGTGGCCAGCGCGCCGGCGACGATCAGGGCGGCGATGCCCCAGACCGGCAGCGGCGCGGACGGCCACGCCGCCGGCATCGCCACGCCGCCGAAGGCGATCAGCGTACCGCCGACCAGGACGATGAAGGTGATCAGCGTGGTCGCCAGATAGATGCGCTGCCGGCCGCCCTGCAGCAGGTCGGTCTGCCAGGCGGCGAAGGCCATCATCGCCGCGACCGCCCGGTCATAGGCCGCGTCCCCGGTGATCCGCACGAAGTCCAGCCAGGCGCCGGTCCAGCGGATCAACCGGCGGCGCATGACGAAGAAGAACGCGCCCAGCGTCACCGTCACCACGCTCAGCGCCAGCGGCAGGTTGATGCCGTGCCACAGCTTCAGCTCGATGTTCTGCGGGCTGTAGAGGATGGCCTCGACGGTCGGGTCGACCAGGGCGTTGCCGATGGCGCCGGGGGCAACGCCGAAGATGATCCCGCAGGCGGCCAGCACCACCGGCCCCAGCCACATCGCGACCGGCGCCTCGTGCGGCACCTTGGGCAGGTCGGGCCGGGTGCCCAGGAAGGGCCGGATCACCACGACCAGCGCGACCGCCACCATCAGCGCGTTTGCGGTGACCGCCGCCGTGGTCATGAAGATCGGCGCCTCGCTGATCGCCAGCGCACCTTCGTACTTCAGCTCCTTGCCGATGAAGCCCAGGAAGGGCGGGAACCCGGCCATGGAGAAGGCGGCGGCCAGCGCCGCGGCAAAGGTGATGGGCAGCGCCCCGCGCAGGCCGCCCAGGCGATCGATCTCCCGCGTCCCGGCCTCGTGGTCGATGATGCCGACCACCATGAACAGGGCGGCCTTGTAGAAGGAGTGGACCAGGATGAAGGTCACCGCCGCGGCGATGGCGTAGTAGTTCTCGGCTCCTAAGAACATCACCAGCGTGCCCAGCGCCATCAGCGTCGTATAGGCCAGCATCAGCTTCAGGTCGCTCTGCCGGATCGCCAGCAGCGACGCCCACACGGCGGTGACGGCGCCGGCGATCAGCAGCGTCCAGGTCCACCAATCGCTGTCGCCCAGCGCGGGGTGCATGCGCGCCAGCAGATAGACGCCCGCCTTCACCATGGTCGCGGAATGCAGATACGCGCTGACCGGCGTCGGCGCGGCCATCGCGTTGGGCAGCCAGAAATGGAACGGGAACTGGGCCGACTTGGTGAAGGCGCCGGCCAGCACCAGGATCAGGATCGGCAGGTGCAACGCATGCTCGCGGATCGCGTCGCCCTGGGCGATCAACTGGCTCAGCTCGAAGCTGCCGCCGACGATCGCCATCAGGATCAGGCCGGCCAGCAGCGCCAGCCCGCCGATGCCGGTGACCAGCAGCGCCTGCAGCGCGTTGCGCCGGGCCTTGGCCTGGGTGTGGTCGAAGCCGATCAGCAGGTACGAGGTGAGGGTGGTCAGCTCCCAGAACACGAACAGCGTGATAATGTTGTCGGCCAGCACCAGGCCGAGCATCGAGCCCATGAAGGCCAGCAGGTAAATCGAGAACCGGCCGAAGCGCGGGTGTCGGCCGAGATAGCTGCCGGCATAGAGGAAGATGAAGAAGCCGATGCCGCTGATCAGCAGCGCGAACAGGAGCGACAGCCCGTCGACATAGAAGCTGAGGCGAACGTCCAGGCCGGGCACCCAGGCCCAGCCGACCGACAGCGTCTCGCCCGCGGTGATCGCCGGCAGCAGGCTGACGAAGCCGATCAGCGCCGCCAGCGGCACGACCGCCAGCAGACGCCAGGCAGCCGAGGCCGGCGCGTCTGCGCCGGGCGCCGCCGGGTTCGCTGTCGTCGCTGCCTCGCCCACCGTCACCTTGCTCCCCTGTCAGCCGCCGGTCCTGGGTGGCGGCGGACGGTCACTTGTTGGCGTGATCGTTCAGGAACGCCTCGAGATCGATCACCGCGATCCGCCAGTCCTTGGCGACCTTGATCGCCCGCAACTTGCGCTCGCGGATCCAGGTGCGGACGGTGCTCTCCTTGACCTGGAGCTTCTCCGCGACCTCGTGGACGGTCATGAGGGGTTTGCTCAACATCGCCGATCGGGTTCCCGATTGTGGCCTTGTCGGAGATTGTGTGCGCCAATTGGGGTTTCAATGCATCTTTGTATCCCTATATGAGTTTTTAGGTGTTTTCGGCGAGATGCAAGGGGAGCCGTCATGTTGAAGCGTATCCTGGTCGGGGTCGCCGGCACGGCGTCGACCGCGGCGAAGATCGCCATGACCGTCGACATCGCCCGGCGGCATGACGCGACCGTCAGCCTGTTGTCGGTGATCGATCGGGAGCGGCTGGCGCGCATCGGCCCCGTGCCCATGGGGGGCGCGCACTATGCCAAGAGCATGCGCGACGACCGGGTGCTGACCATCGTCGCCAATGCCGACGCGGCCATCGAGCGGTTCATCGCCGCCTGCCGGGAGGCCGGCGTGGGCTATGAGGTGGTGCGCGAGCATGGCGCGCCGCTCGACGTGCTGGCGGGCGCCTGGCGGACCCATGATCTGTGCATCCTGGGCCTGCGCGGCTGGTTCACCGCCGGCGTGGTGGCGGAGCCGGAGGATGCGCTGTTCCGCCTGCTGCGCCAGGGCGTGCGGCCGATCCTGGCGGTGTCGGAGCAGGAGCCGGCCACCGTTTCGAAGATCCTGGTGGCCTATGACGGCTCGCCGGAGGCGGCGAAGGCGATGAAGCGCTCGGTGCAGATGCGGCTATGGGGCGATGCGTCGATCCATCTGACGGCGTTCGATGCACCCGATGGCGCGACGCGCAAGGCGCTCGACGAAGCCATCCGCTATGTCAATGCCCACGGTCTGACGGTGGAGGTCAGCACGTCCGACCGCCCGCTGACCGATGCCTTCGAGTCGGAGGCCGACCGGGTCGGCGCCGAGGTGCTGGGGCTGGGGATCCGCTACCGCGCCTCGCTGTTGGGCAACCGATTCGACGCCCGCGCCGCAACGGTGGTGCGCACCGCGAACCGTCCGGTCTTCCTGTCGCATTAGAGCATCCTGCGTCCGAATGGACGCAGATAGGATGCTCTAACACTTTGAATTAAATCAACTTATCTGCCTTCAGATGAGTCCATCTGAAGGCAGGTTGATCTAGCACGCCGTCATGGCCCGGCGGGCGGGTCGTAGCGGGCGAGGAAGCGGGTTAGGTCGTCGAGGAAGGCGCGGCTGTCCACCGCCACATTGACCGGGTCCCGCCCGACATAGATCGACGAGTTGACCGCGACGATGCGATAGCCCTGGTCGCCGCGCAGGATCAGCGGCGAGCCGCTGTCGCCCGACATCATGTCGCAGCGATGGGCCAGGGTGTTGTTGGGCAGGAAACGGTCGGCGAAGCAGCCGCGATGGCCGGTCAACTGGTCCGGCCGGTCGGCGCTGTAGCCGGCCTGGTCGAGCCGGCGCCAACGCCGCTCCGCGAGCCGCGACACGTCGTCGTCCGCGACGGGGTGAACGCCGAGGAACCCGACCTCGCGGCCGATCGGTTGGTCCAGCAGCACGAAGGCGTAGTCCAGCCCGTCGGCCAGCGAGCCAAGGCGCGGTGCGGCCTCCGCTGCCGAGTAGCCGCGCGGATACCAGAAGCTCTCCACCGCCGCCGACGCCACCGACCGGCCCTTCTGGTACCCCGCCTCGAAGGTCGTCGGCGGGTCGAGATAGGGGCTGGTCCCGGCCCCGAACAGGCAATGGGCCGAGGTGAGGGCGACGCGTTCGCCGACCATCACGCCGGAACAGTGGCCGCCGTCCTCATAGACGAACTTGCCGATGGCCCGCCAAGGCAACTGGGTCGGCGCGAAGGCGATGCGGTCGTCATGCCCGAAGAAGGACTGGACCTGTCCGCCGTCGTCCTGCGCCAGCACCGGCGCGCCGGCGAACGCGCTGCCCGCGAGAATGGCCGCGGCGAGCAGGTTTCGGCGCAATCGCTGGCAACGCAACAAGACGCCCTCCGGCACAGGATCGAAACGGCCGACCAGAGATGTGAGCCGCCGGCCCCTGCGGGCAAGCCGCCGGGGTCTCTCGACCGCCGTCGCCCCAACCGCCCAAGCCCTTCCCCTTGATGGGGCAGGGTTGGGAGGGGGTGATCTCAATCATCGGACAGGAAGGATGAACAACATCCTGTCGACGGTGCCATGGGACGGGCCGGCAGGTGCGACGCCGTCACCTGTGTATCCGCGTCGGACCGTCAGCCTGCGGCGGTGTCCGGCGCGTCGGCGAAGAAGGCGCCGATCAGATCCAGCGTCTTGCGCGGGCTCTCCTCGGCCAGGAAATGGCCGCAGTCCAGCGCCTGGCCACGCAGGTCGCCGGCGCGCTCGCTCCAGATCTTCAGCACGTCCTCGCCGCCGAGATTGCCGTTGCGCCCCCACAGCACCATCAGCGGGCAGGCGACCAGCCGGCCGGCGTCGCGGTCGGTGCGGTCGTGCACCAGATCGATGGTGGCGCCGGCGCGATAGTCTTCGCAGCTCGCGTGGATCGTCTCCGGCTGGGAGAAGCAGGCGATGTAGTCGTCCAGCGCCGGCCCCGCGAAGACCGAGGCGTCCGCCCCCCAGGAGCCGATCTTGCGCCGCAGATAGAAGGCTGGGTCCTGGCCGATCAGATGCTCCGGCAGGCCGTTGGGCTGGATCAGAAAGAACCAGTGATAGTACTGGGTGGCGCTCTTCTGGTTGATCTGCTCGAACACCGCCAGCGTCGGCAGGATGTCCAGGAGGACGAGCTGTTCCACCGCGTCCGGGTAGTCCAGGGTCAGCCGGTGGGCGACCCGCGCGCCGCGGTCGTGCCCGACCATGCGGAAGCGCTCATGCCCCAGCGCGCGCATCACCGCGAGCTGGTCGCGGGCCATCGCCCGCTTGGAATAGGTCAGGTGCATGTCGTCGCCCGGCGGCTTGCCGGACCGGCCATAACCGCGCAGATCGGTGGCGACCACCGTGAACCGCTCGGCGAGCGCCGGCGCGATGCGCCGCCACATCGCCAGCGTCTGCGGATAGCCATGCAGCAGCAACAGCGGCGGGCCGTCGCCGCCGATCTCGGCGTGGATCGTCACCTCTTCGGTGTCGATGCGCCGTTCCTGGAACCCCTCGATCATCGAACCGCCCCGGTGGTCACTCCTCGGATTCCCCCGCCTCGGGTCCCGTCGGTTGGCACTGCGGGACGCGTCAAGGCTTCGATATCGAAGGCTGCACATCGACGGCTGTCAACCGCC
Source organism: Alphaproteobacteria bacterium (assembly GCA_028284045.1). Classification (GTDB taxonomy): domain Bacteria; phylum Pseudomonadota; class Alphaproteobacteria; order DSM-16000; family Inquilinaceae; genus JANQSN01. Next base: position 37,282 of record JANQSN010000048.1, read on the forward strand.
TTGGCTGCCGGTCGAGGTCGTCCGCGGGAAGGTGCCGGCGGGTCGCTTGACAGTCGGCCGTCCGCGCGCGCACATCGCCCGTCCCCGCGCCCCGAGATCGACAGACCCGCCCATGGCCGATTCCGCCTCTCCCCCGTCCGTGGTCAAGCCGCGCGCCATCTCCGGCTTCCCGGAATGGCTGCCGGCGGAGCGGCTGGTGGAACAGCGCTTCCTCGACATCATCCGGGAGACCTTCGAGCGGTTCGGCTTCGCGCCCATCGAAACCCCGGCGGTGGAACGCCGCGAGGTGCTGACCGCCAAGGGCATCGTCGACAAGGAGATCTACGCGCTGTCCCGCCTGGCGGCGGCCGACGATGAGGACCCGTCGACCGATCTGGCGCTGCATTTCGACCTGACGGTGCCGACGGCGCGCTACGTCGCCCAGCATTTCAACCGGCTGGTCTTCCCATTCCGGCGCTATCAGATCCAGAAGGTGTGGCGCGGCGAGCGTCCGCAGGCCGGCCGGTTCCGCGAATTCACCCAGTGCGACATCGACATCATCGGCAACGGCGCGCTGGACCTGTTGGCGGATGCGGAAATCCCGGCGGTGATCGACGCCGTGTTCTCGCGCTTCGCCGCGGACCTCGGGACCGGCGGCTTCGTCATCCGGCTGAACAACCGCAAGCTGCTGCAAGGCCTGCTGGAGGCCGCCGGTGCCGCCACCCCGGCCGCGCTGGCCGCCGCCTTGCGCGCCATCGACGCGCTGGAGAAGGTCGGCCGCGATGCGGTGGCGGCGGAGCTGGTGCGCGACGCCGGACTAACGGCGGCGGCGGCCGACGGCCTGCTTGACCGGCTGGCGGCGGTGACGGACCCCGCGGGCTTGGATGGGCTTGCGGAGACGGCGCTGTTCGAGGAAGGTCGGGCCGAGGTCGCCCAGGTGTTCGATGGTCTGGCGGCGCTGGGCGTGCCGGCGGGCCGGGTGCGCCTGGACCTGACCATCGCCCGCGGCCTCGACTACTATACCGGCACGGTCTACGAGACGGTGCTCGACGCGCTGCCCGGCATCGGCAGCGTGTGTTCGGGCGGCCGGTACGAGAACCTGGCCAGCACCTATACCCGCCAGACCCTACCCGGCGTCGGCATCTCCATCGGCCTCAGCCGCCTAGTCGCCCGCGCCTTCGAAGCCGGGCTGATCGCCCCCGGCCCGGCGACCCCGGCCACCGTGCTGGTCACCGTGATGGACCGCACGCTTCTCGCCGACAGTCTCGACATCGCCCGGCGCCTGCGCGCCGCCGGCGTGGCGACGGAGGTCTATACCGAGCCCCGCAAGCTCGCCGCCCAGCTCAAATACGCCGACGCCAAGGGCTTCCGCTACGCCGTGATCCTGGGCGAGGACGAGAAGGCCGCCGGCACGGTGCAGATGAAGGACCTCAAGGAAGGCGCGCAAACCACGGTGCCGCTGGCCGAGGTGGCCGTGCATCTGGGCTGATCGGGTACGGATCACCGACGCTCGAACAACCGCTCCAGATCGGCCAAGGCCAGGCGGACCACGGTCGGGCGGCCGTGGTTGCATTGGCCGGAGAACGGCGTGGCCTCCATCTCGCGCAGCAGGGCGGACATCTCCGCGGCGTTCAGCGGGCGGCCGGCGCGCACGCTGGAATGGCAGGCGAGCGTCGCGCACACCCGCTCCAGCCGGTCGATCAGCGGGGTCGTCGCATCGACCGCGCCCAGGCTGTCGGCAAGGTCGCGCACCAGGCCCGCGACATCCGCCTGGCCGAGCAGCGCCGGCACCGCTTGCACCGCCACCGTGGCGTCGCCGAACGGCTCGATCTCCAGGCCGAGGGCCGCCAGTTCCCCCGCCCGTTCCGCCAGGCGGTCGGCGCCCGGCCCGTCCAGGGCGACGACCTCCGGGATCAGCAGGCGTTGCGCGGCCACCGGGCCGGCGGCCAGGGCGCGCTTCATGCGCTCATAGACCAGCCGCTCATGGGCGGCGTGCTGGTCGACCAGGACGATGCCGTCGGCCGTCTCCGCCACGATGTAGGTGTTGTGGAGCTGCGCCTTGACCGCGCCCAACGGATGGGCGTCGTCGAGCAGGTCCGGTGCCCCCGTCGACGGCGCGTCCGGCGACGGTTCCGGCGTCCCCGCCGGCCGCGCCGCCGGTGCGCCATCGGCGGTGCCCAGTGGCGCCTGGAAGGCGCTCGCCGTCTCAGCCAGGGCGGCCGGCACATAGGCCGGCGGTGCCGGCATCTGCCAGGCCCGCACCGATGCGCCGCCGCCGCCCGAGCGCGGCGCCAGGCCAGCCCCGCCGAGAGCCGCACTGGTGCGGTGCCCCGCCGCGCCCAGGACATGGCGCAGTGCGGAGACCACGACGCCGCGCACGAAACCCGCATCGCGGAACCGCACCTCCGCCTTCGCCGGATGCACGTTCACATCCACCGCTTCCGCCGGCAGGTCGAGGAACAGCACCGCCGCCGGGTGGCGGTCGCGCGGCAGGGTATCGCCATAGCCGGCGCGCACCGCGGCCATCAGCAGCCGGTCGCGCACCGGCCGGCCGTTGACGAAGAGATGGATCGCCTGGGCCGTCGCCCGGTTGGCCGTCGGCAGCGCCAGATGACCCGAGAGCCGCACGCCGTCGCGTGCCACGTCCACCGCCACGGCATCGCCGGCGAAGTCGCGGCCCAGCACCGCACCGATGCGCATCAGCCGCGCGTCGGCACCGGCCCCCAGGACGGGGTCGAGCGCCAGCCGCCGGCGCCGCTCGTCGCCCAGCGTGAAGCCGATGGCGGGCCAGGCCAGCGCCAGGCGAGCCACCACATCCTCCACCGCCGCTGTCTCCGCCCGCTCGCGCTTCAGGAATTTCAGCCGCGCCGGGGTGGCGTAGAACAGGTCGCGGACATCTACCACGGTGCCGGGCTTTCCGGCGGTCGGCGCCGGCTCGCCCACGGCACCGCCCTCCACGGTCAGCGACCAGGTCCCGGCGTCGCGGGGGCTGCGCGGCCGGCTCGTCAGGGTCAGCCGGCTGACCGCGCCGATCGAGGGCAGCGCCTCGCCACGGAAGCCGAGCTGGCCGATCCGCACCAGATCGTCGTCCGGCAGCTTGGAGGTGGCGTGCCGCTCCACGGCCAACAGCAGCTCGTCCGGCGACATCCCGACGCCGTCGTCGCCGACCGTCAGCCGCGTCCGCCCGCCGTCGCGGATCGTCACGTCGACATGGCGCGCGCCTGCGTCGATGGCGTTCTCCACCAGCTCCTTCACCGCCGCGGCCGGCCGCTCCACCACCTCGCCCGCGGCGATGCGGTTGACCAGCCCGTCGGGCAGGCGACGGATGGCGGGGCTGGGACGCAGGTCGTCAGGCATCCACCGATAGTAGGCGATCGCCAGATCAGCCGCAAAACATTGTGCAGGCGCCAGTGACAGGGCGATCTACCGAGGCAGGCGCTGGCCAATCAAAGAAGCCGAACCCTGCGAGCGTCGGCCCAACGACATGCCCACACTTCACCGCCAGAGGCGAACCAGCAAACATCATTCAGGGTTGAGAAACTTGGTGTCAGATGACAGTAAGAGTTCATCAGCTTGGCAGTTGACGACGGAGAGTCACCGGCGATGGCCAGACCCTGCGCGAGATGGACTCGACTCATTTTGTCGGTTGCCGCGATGGGTATTGGAGGGTGCACCTATCATGCCATAGCGCCGGCGACCGCAACCCCCGCTGCCGAGGTGCTTCCACAGCGGACTATCCAGGGGACGGCCAGCTTGCACTTTGATCCAGGATTGGAGAATGCTCGGCGCGAAGCGAAAACAGGATACATCTGCAGCGCCCATACCTATCCAGTCGTCGCCGGATCAGCCATTAGGCAGACGCTGCGGACAGCGAACGAAGCTGCTTTCGATCGCATTGTCGACGGTGGCGACTCCGCCAGGTCAGCTCAGGGAGCCGATCGGCATATTGTCTATCAGCTTGAGCAATTTCGCCCTCGATTGGAGTACTCACCTGGCCTGTTTACCTCGACGGCAATCGCGAATGTCGAGTTGGTGTTGCGGGTCCGCGTGCTCGACGGCGAAGACAACGAGATCCTGCGGACGATGGTGTCCGGAAGCGGGTTCGGCGAGCACACCGGGGACTGCGAGGCCGGTGCGGAGGCGCTGTCCCGGGCGACGACCATGGCCGTCGAACGCGCCGCGGAGAGTTATGTCTATCGAGTGATCAACAGCAGCGAGATCGCCCCTTGAAGTGGGGAGTGGCTCGCAGCCCAGCGAGCGAAACGCGCCGCACGCCTGTCTGGATTGAGTTTCGGCGGTGCGCCCGAGACCATCGTGACAATGCGACATCATCGCTGGGTCTTTCGCACCATGTCGTGCGGGGGCTAGAAGGGATGGTCGGCCCGGACAGAGCCCCACGCATGCCACCGTCCCCCATCGACCTCGTCATCTTCGACTGCGACGGCGTTCTCGTCGACAGCGAGGTATTGGCCGTGCAGGTGCTGGCCGAGCTGTTGAGCGCGGCCGGCTACGCCACCACGCCGGCGGCGTGCCGCGACCGCTTCACCGGCCGGGCCCTGTCCTCGGTGGTGGCGGAGGTGGAGGCCGAGTGGGGCCGGCCCCTGCCGGCCAGCTTCCTGACCGATCTGCGCCGCCGGGACGCGGCGCTGTTCGAGCGAGAGCTGAAGGCCATCCCCGGCGCCCGCCGGTCGGTGGAGGCGCTGGGGCGGCGGGCCTGCGTGGCGTCGTCCGGCGGCCTCTTGAAGGTCCGCCACTCGCTGACCGTGACCGGTCTGATCGACCTGTTCGAGCCGCACCTGTTCTCTGCGGAGCAGGTGGCCAACGGTAAGCCGGCGCCCGATCTCTTCCTCCACGCCGCCGCTGCGATGCGTGCCGACCCGGTCCGCACGGTGGTCGTCGAGGACAGCCCCGCCGGCGTCGCCGCCGGGGTGGCGGCCGGCATGACGGTGATCGGCTTCCTGGGCGGCAGCCATGTCACGCCGAGCTGGGCGGGCTCCCTGACGGCCGCCGGCGCACATCACTGCATCCGCGACCTGGCGGCCCTGCCGTCGGCGCTCGCCCGGCTTTGAGCAGCCGGTGCGCGCCGGCTACCGCAACCGCTTATAGGCGTTGATCAGGCCGTTGGTGGAGCTGTCGTGGCTCGACACGGCAGCGGTACCGGCCAGCTCCGGCAGGATCGCCTTGGCGAGCTGCTTGCCCAGCTCGACCCCCCATTGGTCAAAGCTGTAGATCCCCCAGATCACGCCCTGAACGAACACCTTGTGCTCGTAGAGCGCGATCAGCATCCCGAGATGATGCGGGTCGATCTCCGGCACCAGGATCGATGTCGTCGGCCGGTTGCCGGAGAACACGCGGTGCGGCAGCAGCGCGGCGATCTCCTCGGTCGATTTGCCGGCCGCGGTCAGCTCCGCCGTCACCTCCTCGGCCGTCTTGCCGCGCATCAGAGCCTCGGTCTGCGCGAAGAAGTTCGACAACAGGATCGGGTGGTGCTCGCCGATCGGGTTGTGGCTGCGCGCCGGCGCGATGAAGTCGCAGGGGATCAGCTTCGTGCCCTGGTGGATGAGCTGGTAGAAGGCGTGCTGGCCGTTGGTGCCCGCCTCGCCGAACAGCACCGGCCCGGTCTCGTAGCCGACCGGCCGGTTGTCGGCCCCCGCCGACTTGCCGTTCGATTCCATATCGAGTTGCTGCAGATAGGCGGCAAAACGGTGCATGTACTGGTCGTAGGGTAGCACCGCGTAAGACTGCGCGCCGAAGAAATTGTTGTACCAGACGCCCAACAGCGCCAGCACCACGGGGATGTTCTCCGCCAAGGGCGCGGTGCGGAAATGCTCGTCCATCGCATGCCCGCCGGCGAGCAGCGCCTCGAACGCATCCATGCCGATGGCCAACGCCACCGGCAGCCCGATCGCCGACCAAACGGAGTAGCGGCCGCCCACCCAGTCCCAGAAGACGAACATGTTGGCGGTGTCGATGCCGAAGGCGCCGACTGCCTCGGCATTGGTCGACAGCGCCACGAAATGCTTGGCGATCGCGCTTTCCGGCGCGCCCGACGCCAGGAACCACGACCGGGCACTGTGCGCGTTGGTCAGCGTCTCCTGCGTCGTGAAGGTCTTCGACGCGATGATGAACAGCGTGGTTTCCGGGTCGATGCGCTTCAGCACCTCCGCGATATGCGTGCCGTCGACATTGGAGACGAAATGCAGCGCCAGCCCGTCCTGCTGGTAGGGCTTCAGCGCCTCGCTGACCATGACCGGCCCGAGGTCGGAGCCGCCGATGCCGATATTGACCACATGGCGGATCGGCTTGCCCGTATGGCCGCGCCAGTCGCCGCTGCGCACCGCCTCGCTGAAGCGGCGCATCTGCGCCAGCACCGCGGCGATATCCGGCATGACGTCGCGCCCGTCGACCATGACCGGCCGGCCCGATCGGTTGCGCAGCGCGGTGTGCAGCACCGCCCGGCCTTCCGTGGCGTTGATCGGCGCCCCGGCGAACATCGCATCGCGCCGGCCGGCGACATCGCGCTCCTGCGCCAGCGCCACCAGCAGATCCAGCGTCTCGGGCACGATCCGGTGCTTCGACACATCCACCAGCATGTCGCCCAGCGACAGCGAGAACCGGCCGAAGCGGTCGGGGTCCTCGGCGAACAGGTCGCGCATGTGGCGGTCGGCCAAAGTCCGGTGATGCGCGGCCAGGGCGTGCCAGGCGGCGCCGTCGCTCAAGCTGGTCATGGGAGTCCACCCGGTTGTCGATATCGGCGGGGGCGCTTAAGTTGCCCCAGACGCCGGACTTCGGCAACCGCGCCGCCGCCCGGCCCTCACCGGGGCGGCGTGCACGCTCCAACCGGCCCGACAAGGGGCCGGCATCGATATGGAAAGACCATCATGGGGTATCGCGTGGCGGTCGTCGGCGCGACGGGCAATGTCGGCCGCGAGATCCTGCAGATCCTGGCGGAACGCGCCTTTCCCGCCGACGATGTGATCGCCTTGGCATCCGACCGGTCGGTCGGGCGCGAGGTCTCCTTCGGCGAGGACGAGACGCTGAAGGTCAAGGCGCTCGACACCTTCGACTTCGCCGGCACCGACATCGTGCTCTCCTCGCCGGGCGCGCGGGTGTCGGCGGCGTTCGCGCCGCGCGCCGCGGCCGCCGGGGCGGTGGTGATCGACAACACCTCGCATTTCCGCATGGACCCGGACGTGCCGCTGGTGGTGCCGGAGGTCAATGCCGACGCCATCGCCGGCTACGGCCGGCGCAACATCATCGCCAACCCGAACTGCTCGACCATCCAGATGGTGGTGGCGCTGAAGCCGCTGCACGAGCTGGCGCGCATCGCCCGCGTCGTCGTCGCCACCTATCAGTCCGTTTCCGGCGCCGGCAAGGACGGCATGGACGAGCTGTTCAACCAGACCCGCTCGATCTACGTGAACGACCCGATCGAGCGGCAGAAGTTCACCAAGCAGATCGCCTTCAACGCCATTCCGCATATCGACGTGTTCATGGAGGACGGGTCGACCAAGGAAGAGTGGAAGATGGCGGCGGAGACGAAGAAGATCCTCGACCCGGCGATCCGGGTGACGGCGACTTGCGTGCGCATCCCGGTCTTCATCGGCCATTCCGAGGCGGTGAGCCTGGAGTTCGACCAGCCGATCTCCGCCGACGAGGCGCGCGATGCCCTGCGCGCCGCGCCGAGCGTGGTGGTCGTCGACCACCGCGCCGACGAGGGCTATGTCACCGCGGTGGAGAGTGCGGGCGAGGACGCCGTCTATGTCAGCCGCATCCGCGAGGATCCGACGGTGGAGAACGGGCTCGCCCTCTGGGTCGTCTCCGACAATCTGCGCAAGGGTGCCGCGCTGAACACCGTTCAGATCGCCGAGCACCTGGTGCGCGATTACCTCTGACGGGCCCCGCTCCGGACCGCCGCGCGACCCATGACCGACGTCCCGACCATCGCCCCGTCGATCCGCATCACCGAGGTTGCCGACGCCGGCGACCCGTCGGCGCCGCGGCCGCGCACGGCGGAGATCAGCGTCGACATCGCCGCCGGGGCGACGGTGCTGACCCACCGCATCGTCACCGACTGCGACACCGCGGTGACCGCCCAGGCCGTGCTGGCGGCGCATCTGACCGGGCTGGCGGTCGCCTTCGGCCTGATGGCCGACGATGCGGCGGCGATCCGCCGGGTCGATCTCGTCGGCGGTCTCGACGGCTGGACGGCGACCGTGGCCTTCGCCTTCGACGACCACCTGTCGGACACCGTGGTGATGCTGCCGGTGGTCGTGCCGGGCGCGCTCAGCATCGACGACGCTAAAGAGAAGGCGGCGGCCCTGCTGTCGGCCTTCGCGGCGGAGCTGCGGCGCGGCCAGGACACTCTGGTGATCCGTGCCGCCGGCCGGCCGAACCAGATCGCCCTGTTGACCAAACTCGCCGAAACCCAGCCCTTCATCCGGATCGGCTGTGAAAGCTGTGACGTTCTGTAACCCGCGATGCCCCCCGGCATCGCCGGAGGAGCCTTGATGACCACACCCACCGCCTTTGCCGCCCGCCCGCGCCGCTCGGTGCTCTACATGCCGGGCTCCAATGTCCGGGCCCTGGAGAAGGGCAAGACCCTCCCGGCCGACGGGCTGATCCTGGACCTGGAGGACGCCACCGCCCCCGACGCCAAGGTCGCCGCCCGCAAGACGGTGACGGAGGCGCTGGCCGATGGCGGCTACGGCCGCCGCGAGGTACTGATCCGAGTAAACGGGCTCGACACGCCGTGGGGCTTCGAGGACCTGGTCGCCGTCGCCGGCACCAAGGCCGATGGCGTGCTGCTGCCGAAGGTGGAGAGCACCGGCACGGTCCGCAAATCCGCCGCCATCCTGGAGGCGCACGACGCCCCGCCGGAGATGCGGCTGTGGTGCATGATGGAAACCCCGATGGGCATCCTGAACGCCACCGAGATCGCCGGGGCGCACGCCCGGATCGGCGGCTTCGTCATGGGCACCTCGGACCTCGCGAAGGACACCCATGCCGCGCACACGCCGCTGCGCCTGCCCATGCTGACGGCGCTTTCCTGGAGCATCCTGGCGGCCCGCGCCCACGGCCTGGCGGTCGTCGACGGCGTCTTCCTCGACCTCGCCGACGACGAGGGCTTCGCGGCCTCCTGCCGGCAGGGGGTCGAGCTGGGCTTTGACGGCAAGACGCTGATCCACCCCAAGACCATCGAGGCCGCCAATGCCGCCTTCGCCCCGTCGGCCGACGAGGTCGCCCTGTCGCGCCGTATCATCGAAGCGCATGCCGCGGCGGTCAGCGAGGGCAAGGGCGTGGTCCTCTTGGACGGCAAGCTGATCGAGAACCTGCATGTGGAGAACGCCCACCGCCTGGTCTCCCTGGCCGAGGCCATCGAGGCGCTGGCCGCCGGCTGACCGGCGCGCCGGCCGCGGCGATCTCCGGAGGGGGCGATGACCGATCCCGACCGCCAGATGGCGATCTTCCTGGACATCCAGCGCGGGCTGCCGCGCCAGGGGCCGGGATCGGCGGCGGCGACGCGCGCGGCGCTGGCGCTGTGCGGGCCGCTGCCACCGGCCCCGACGGTGCTGGATGTCGGCTGCGGGCCGGGTCTGCAGACGATCGTGCTGGCCGACGCGACCGGCGGCCGGGTTCTGGCGGTCGACCTGTTCCAGGAATATCTCCACCAGCTCGCTGCCATGGCGGCCGATCGCGGGCTTGCCGACCGCATCCACCCGCTGTGCGCCGACATGAGCCAACTGCCGGTCCCGCCGGGGTCGGCCGATCTCGTGTGGTCGGAGGGGGCGGCCTACATCCTGGGCGTCGAGCGGGCCGCGCGGGAATGGCGCGACCTGGTCCGCCCCGGCGGCTGCGTGGTGTTCAGCGAGCTGGTCTGGCTGGCCGGCACGCCGCCGGAGGAGGCGGTGGCCTTCTTCCAGGCCGAGTATCCGGCGATGACCGACATCCCCGGCACGCTGGACCGGGTGCGCGCCGGCGGGCTCGATCCCTTGAGCCATACGATTCTGCCGGAAGCGGCGTGGTGGGACGACTACTACACGCCCCTGTCGGCGAAGCTGCCGGCGCTCAGGGACGGTTATGCGGACGACCCGGAAGCGCTTGCCCTCGTCGCGATGACCGACCGGGAGATCGAGATGCGTCGGCGCTACGCCGACCGCTACGGCTATGCCTTCGTGATCGCCCGGCGGCCTGTTTGATCGACAGAAACGCCCTACGGCACCCGGTGGCGCACGGCGGCGGCGCGCTCGATCGCCGCGGCGTGCAGCCGGTCGATATCCAGCTCGTGGCGCAGCAGCTCCAGGAACCGCAGCTCCTCCTGCGCCAGGCTACCGTCGGCGACGGCCACCTCGCAAGCCAGCGCATAGGCCGTCTCCCGCAACGCCGCGGGCAGCGCGCCGCGGATCGTCTCCAGCGCCCGGTCCAGCCCGTCCTCCGCCGCCAGGTATTCCTGGCACTGGGCGGAGATCTCCGTGATCCGTTCGGGCTGGAAGGTGCGGAAGGCGGGCAGATGGCCGACGATGTCGCCGATGGTCGCCAACTCGCGGTCGGACATATGCCCGTCGGCGGCCGAGGCAATCACCATGGTGGAGATGAGGGCGCCTTGCGGATCGTTCATGGCGGGGTCCAGCACGTCGAGACGGAAGGGCGGTGCGGCCGATCGACCACGACACGCCCACGCGCCCGCATTTGGCGGCCCGCCCGACCGATCGTCAAGCCGGCGGCCGATCGCCTCGCCCGTGGGGAGGCGTCGTCATGTCCATCGTGATCGATGTCGTCCTGCCGGTGTTCGCCATCATCGCGCTCGGCTGGGGGGCGGGTCGCGCCGACCTGCTGGGCGGACAAGCCAGCCTAACGCTGAACCGCTTCGTCTACTGGATCGCGCTGCCGCCCTTGCTGTTCCTGGCGATGGCCCGGGCACCGGTCGGGGAGGTGCTGCACCTACCGTTCATCGGCGCCTTCCTGGGCGGCGTGCTCGGGGTCTGGGCGATCGCCATGGGGCTGGGGCGCCTGCTGGGCACCGGCAGCCTCGGCATCCGCACGCTGCAGGGGATGAATGCCGGCTTCGCCAACACCGGCTATATGGGCATCCCCCTGTTCGTCGCGGCGTTTGGGGAGGAGCGGGGGCTGCCCCCGGCGACGCTGGCCACCGTGTGCCTGTCGGCGGTGTGCATCGCGCTGGCCGTCATCGGCCTGGAGATGTCGGGCGACGCCGCACCCGGCCGCGCCCGGCATGGCTGGCGCCACGCGCTGGCCGACGTCGCGCGGGCGCTGGCGGTCAACCCGCTGGTGGTGGCGCCGATCGCCGGCGTCGCCTGGTCGCTGGCCGGCTGGCCGGTGCCGCTGCCGATGGCCAATCTGTTCTCGATCCTGGGGGCCGCCGCCGGGCCGGCGGCGCTGCTGTCGGTCGGGCTGTTCCTCGCCCAACGGCCGCTTCGCGTCGATATCGATGCCGTCGGCTGGATTTGCGTCTTGAAGCTTTTGCTGCAACCTTTGATCACGGCATTTCTTGCGGTCTTTATTTTCCCGATGACACCGTTCCTGACGGCCAGCGTTATTCTCTTGTCGGCACTGCCGACCGGCGCTCTCACTTTTGTGATGGCTCAGAAATATCATGTATACATCCGCGAAACGTCGGAGATTATATTGCTAACTACTGTTTTTTCCAGCGTGACAGTCGCCGGACTCCTGGCATATTACGGGCCTCGGTTAGGTCTTTCTTGAAAGAGCGAACGAACCCCCGACGGGGGCGGCGCGTTGCTGCCGCGACCTAGTGTGATGGTTCCGAAGTTCGGTGCACCATGTGCACCGAGTTTCGGAAGCTGAATCACACTAGAATCAACAAGTTGGTGTCCCGATGGTGAAATCCGACACATCGGATTTCACCATCGGGACACTAGCCCCTGTGCGAGTCCGTCCTCTCCTCCAGCGCCCTGGGAGATCCGTGTATGCAAGAGGCTCGCAACTGGCTGCTGCCGAAGCGAACCGTGGCCGTCATCCTGGCCGGCGGCCGGGGCACCCGGCTGAAGAACCTGACCGACAACCGCGCCAAGCCGGCCGTGCCGTTCGGCGGCAAGTTCCGGATCATCGACTTCACGCTGTCGAACTGCGTCAATTCCGGCATCCGCCGCATCTTCGTGATGACGCAGTACAAGGCGCATAGCCTGCTGCAGCATCTGCAATATGGCTGGAGCTATCTGCGCAGCGAGATCGGCGAATTCGTCATGGCGCTGCCCGCCCAGCAGCAGGTCGACGAGCGGACCTGGTACCGCGGCACGGCGGACGCGGTCTGGCAGAACCTGGAGGTGCTGCGGCGCGAGCAGCCGGACTACGTGATCGTGCTGGCCGGCGACCATGTCTACAAGATGGACTATGCGGCGATGCTGAGCGACCACGTCGACAGCGGCGCCGACTGCACCATCGGCTGCATCGAGGTGCCGCGCCTGGACGCCACCGCTTTCGGCGTCATCCATATCGACGAGAGCCGGCGGGTCACCGATTTCCTGGAGAAGCCCGCCGACCCGCCCGGCATGCCGTCGAACCCGCAGATGGCCCTGGCCAGCATGGGCATCTACGTGTTCAACGCCGATCTGCTGTTCCAGCTATTGGCGGAGGAGGCGGCGGACCCCGACACCGCCCATGACTTCGGGCGCGACATCATTCCGGGCATGCTCGGCCGCTATGACCTGCTGGCGCACAGCCTGCGCGACAGTTGCGTCTACAGCGAAGGCCAGACCGAGCCCTATTGGCGCGACGTCGGCACGGTGGATGCCTATTGGGCGTCGAATATCGACCTGACCTCGGTCACCCCGGCGCTCGACCTCTACGACACCGCCTGGCCGATCCTGACCTATCAGCGCCAGTTGCCGCCGGCCAAATTCGTCTTCGACGACGAGGAACGGCGCGGCCGGGCGCTGGACAGCGTGGTGTCGGGCGGCTGCATCGTGTCGGGCGGCAGCGTGCGCCAATCGGTGCTGTACTCGCAGGTGCGGGTGAACTCCTTCAGCCATCTGCAGAACGCCGTCGTGCTGCCCGACAACGTGATCGGCCGGGGCGCGCGCCTGACCAACGTCGTCGTCGACAGCCATTGCCGCATCCCGGAAGGCCTGGTGGTCGGCGAGGACGCGGAGGAGGACGGCCGGCGCTTCTACCGCACCAACAACGGCGTGGTGCTGATCACCCCGACGATGCTGGACGCCCTGGCGGCGGAGGACGGGTGAGGCTTCGTCGGCCCGGCGGTCAGTCCAGGACCGCCAACCAGTGCAGCCGGCCGAATTGGTCGCCGGCAATCAGCCGCAACGGCTGACCGTCCCGCGCGGGCAGAACGGTAAGGCAGAGAACGGCGCCGTCGACCTCCAGGCGGCATAGCTCGTCACCCGTCACCGGGTCCCACAGCCGCACCGTCTTGTCAGAGGACCCCGAGGCGAGGCGGCCGTCGGGCAACACCGCCAGCCCCCAGACCGCGCCGGCATGCCCCTCCAGCCTGTGGATCTCAGCCTCGCTCTTCGGGTCCCACAGCCGCACCGTGTTGTCTCGGGCCCCCGAGGCGAGGCGCCCGTCGGGTAACACCGCCAGCGACAAGACCCAACGGTCATGCCCTTCCAGCCTTGCGGTCTCCGCCCCGTTCTGCGGGTCCCACAGCCGCACCGTGTTGTCCCGGGATCCAGAGGCGAGGCGGCCGTCGGGCAACACCGCCAGCGCGTTGACCGAGCCGGCATGCCCCTCCAGCCGTGCGGTCTCCACCCCGCTCTTCGGGTTCCACAGACGCACCGTCTCGTGAGTAGACCCCGAGGCGAGGCGGCCGTCGGGCAACACTGCCAGCGCCTCGACCCAGCCGGCATGCCCCACCAGCCTTGCGGTCTCCGACCCGCTCTTCGGGTCCCACAGACGCACCGTATTGTCCCAGGACCCCGAGGCGAGGTGGCCGTCGGGCAACACCACCAGTGCGTTGACCCAGCTGGCATGTCCCTCCAGCCGTGCGGTCTCCGACCCACTCTTCGTGTCCCACAGCCGCACCGTCGTGTCATTAGACCCCGAGGCGAGGCGGCCGTCGGGCAACACCGCAAGCGCCCTGACCCCGCCGGCATGCCCCGCCAGCCGTGCGGTCTCCACCCCGCTCTTCAGGTCCCACAGACGCACCGTCTTGTCATAGGGTCCCGAGGCGAGGCGGCCGTCGGGCAACACCGCCAGCGCCGAGACCGCGTCCGCATGCCCCTCCAGCCGTGCGGTCTCCACCCCGCTCTTCAGGTCCCACAGACGCACCGTCTTGTCATCAGACCCCGAGGCGAGGCGGCCGTCGGGCAACCCCACCAGCGCCAAGACCTGGCCAGCATGCCCCTCCAGCCGTGCGGTCTCCACCCCGCTCTTCGGGTCCCACAGACACACCGTCTTGTCATAAGACCCCGAGGCGAGACGGCCGTCGGGCAACACCGCCAGCGCGTTGACTGGGCCGGCATGCCCCTCCAGCAGGGCGTTCTCCACCCCGCTCTGCGGGTCCCACAGACGCACCTTGCCAAAAGACCCCGAGGCGAGGCGGCCGTCGGGCAACACCGCCAGCGCCGTGACCCCGCCGGCATGCCCCGCCAGCCTTGCGGTCTCCGCCCCGCTCTTCGGGTCCCACAGCCGCACCGTGTTGTCAGAAGACCCCGAGGCGAGGCGGCCGTCGGGCAACACCGCCAGCGCCGTGACCCAGCCGGCATGCCCCTCCAGCCTTGCGGTCTCCGTCCCGCTCTTCGGGTCCCACAGCCGCACCGTCTTGTCCCGGTATCCCGAGGCGAGGCGGCCGTCGGGCAACACCGCCAGCGCCAGGACCGCGCCGGTATGCCCCTCCAGCCTTGCGGTCTCCGCTCCGCTCTGCGGGTCCCACAGACGCACCGTGTTGTCAGAGGACCCCGAGGCGAGGCGGCCGTCGGGCAACACCGCTAGTGCCAAGACTGCGTTGGAATGTCCCTCCAGCCTTGCGGTCTCGCTGCCCGGCGGTGTCAACGCAGCGTAGGTGGGCAGCAGAACCGGGCGGTCCAGATGCTGCGCCGCGGACGTTTGCACCGGACCAAGGGACGCCTCTCGAACTGCCATCAAGCGGCCCAAGAGTTGAGGTAGAAGCTGGCGTTGATCGCGTGCGCATATTCCGTTGGCCAGGCGCAGCGTTCGGCCGATCAGGTCTTGGGCGCGACCTCTTGCGTACTGATCGTAGTCGGCAACCAGGCTTTGCGGATGGCCGGTCGCTGCCAGCTTCGCCTTCAGCCAGCCGGCATCCAGCATCAGCGCGTCCAGCGTCTGCCGATCCCCAGCCTCGTCCAGATGCTGCGGCAGGTAGCGGTAGGCGTAGGCCCTCTCCGCCTCCGGCAGCGCCGCGGCACCGTCGGGGCCGCCGATGGCGGCGACCAGCGCGCCGTGTTGCCCCGCCAGCCCATCGCCGGCGCAATGGCGCAGATAGTGCCGCGTGGTGTCGTGCAGGCGCAACGTGTCGCGCTGCCGGTCCAAAGACAGCAGCAGCGACAGGTCCCACAGCGCGTCCAGCAGATCGTCGGTTTCGAACCGGTCGAGCCCCCCGGTATCCGCCCAAAGCCGGGCGACGATGCCGATCGGCACGTCGACGTCTTCGGGACAGATGCCCAGCTCGGCAAAACGGTCCCGCGCCCCGCCGTCTTCACGCAGCTCTTCAAGCAGTTCCAGCGACGTGCCGATGACTTTGGCGACCGACTCGTGGCGGTCGGCGTAGTCCCGCACGCCCGACCGGTCGAGCGCGACCAGGCCGCGGGTGGCGAAGCGGTGCGCCAAATCGGCGATGGCCCGGTCGACCGCCATTCCCTTGCCGACCCGCTTGCGCAGGAACCCGTTGGCCAGCTTCAAAAGCTGCGGCCACTCGCCCAGGTCGGCGGCCATCTCGCCGAGCGCCCGGTCCTGGCCGTCCGGCAGGCCTTGGCCGATCAGCGCCAGCGCTTCGTCGATCTGCATGGCATCCACCGGCTCTCGCGCCGCGCCGTCCGGCAGCACCGCATCGAACCGCGTGGTGACCAGCCGTGTGGTGTGGCGCCCACCCTCCAGAAAGGGGGCGAGATGCGGGCGCCGCCAGACGTCGTCGACGACCAGCAGGATGCGGCGATCGCCCAGGGCCTCGGCCAGGGCCGTCCGGGCGCCGTCGATCGTCGCCATGTCGCGCGCCGCGTCGGTCAGCAGCCTGACCAGATCGCCGATGGCCTCCAGCAGGCGCCCACCGCCCTGCTCCCCCAACTCCGCCCACAAGACGCCGTCATAGTAGGCGTCCTGGATGTCCGGGTCGTGGGCCAGGGCCTTGGCCAGCGTCGTCTTGCCGTAGCCGCCGGCGCCCCGCAGGGCAGCGGTGATCGCGACCGCATCGCCTTGCGGGTTGAGGAGTTGCCGTTTCAGCGCCTCGAACTCCCGCGGTCGGCGGACGAAGCCGTCCGGCAGTTCCGGCGCCATCATCGGCACGCGCGCGGTGTGCCCCGGCTCTTCGAGAACGCGGATGAAGTTTCGCTGCCGCTCCGGGACGTCCAGATCGTAGACGTTGCCGAGCCACCGCGGCAGGGCCGAAAGCGACCCGATGCCCGGCCCGCGAACCGGCGAGACCGTCTTGCCCTCCTGCCGGGCCAGGCGGATCTCTTGGCGCACCACCGGGCTTTCCAGCGCGCCCGGTGTGACCACCAGGACGAAATGCTCAAGCGCCTTGGACCGCAGGGCGGTTTCGATCTGCGTCCACCAATCGGCATGGCCGCGCAGCGCTACGAGGTCCTGCCAGATGGCAAAATCCTGCGCCGCCAGTTCGCGTCGAAGCTTGTCGGCCCGATCCTTGCCATCCTTCCGCGAATACGAAATGAAGATGCGCGCCGGCTGCGTCTGGGACATGCAAGGCCAATCGGGATGAGGGTCGCGCCGGCAGCCTAACAGGTTGTGGCGCGCGGCTCACCACCACCGATCTATCTCCCTCCCCCTTGATGGGGGAGGGTGGGGAGGGGGTGATGGTGCCACGGGCATAAACGCCTGTTCCATTGGCAAGATCACCCCCACCCAACCCTCCCCCATCAAGGGGGAGGGCTTTTGCGGGTGGGTTACGGGGTGCCCTCTCCCAGGAACGCCCCCACCTCCGCCACCGCCTCCGCCAGCCCGAGGCGCTCGACCGCCACGCCGTCGGGAAACGTGTCGGTCAGGCGAGTCGGCGTCATGGCGTCGAGGATGACGAAGACGCCGCGGTCGTCGGCGCGGCGGATCAGGCGGCCATAGGCTTGCTTCAGGCGCAGACGGGTGAGGCGGTCGTCATAGCGGGCCTTGCCGAACGCCTCGCGCCGCGCCTTGTGCAGCAGCGTCGGGCGCGGCCACGGCACCCGGTCGAAGACGATCAGGCGCAAGGCCGGCCCCGGCACGTCGATGCCGTCGCGCAAGGCATCGGTGCCGAGCAGGCACGCCCGCGGCTCACTTCGGAAAATCTCCACCAGCGTCGCCGGGTCGATGCCGTCGACATGCTGGGCGAGCAGCGTCAGCCCTGCCTCTTCCAGCGGGCGGGCGATGCGGGCGTGCACCGCGCGCAGCCGCGTGATGGCGGTGAACAGGCCCAAGCCCCCGCCGCCCGACGCCAGGAACAGCGCGCGATAGGCCGCCGCCACCTGGTCGGGATCGTCCCGGCGCACGTCGCGCACCACCAGGACACGCGTCTGGGCGGCGTAGTCGAAGGGCGAGGGCACCCGTGCGCGCAAGGCCGGCTGCGGCAGATGGGCGAAGCCGGTCTGCGCCTCCGCCGCCGGCCAGCCGGCCGCGTCCGGCCCGTCCGCCGCCGCCCCGTCGTTGCGGTCGGTCAGGGTGGCGGAGGTGACCAACAGGCCGTGCGCGCCGGCCGCCACCTGGTCGATGAACGGCACCGTCGGGTCGATCCAGTGGCGGTAGAAGCCGGCGTCGACCTCGCGCCCCTCCGCCCGCGCGACGGCGAACCAGTCGAGCCGGCCGGGCGGTGCCGGCCGGCCCAGCCCCTCGGCCATCGCGATCCAGGCGGCGACCTGCTGGACCGTGCGGCGTTCCAGCGTGCGCACCACCGCCTCGATGCGCAGGCGCGTCTGGGTGTCCAGCGTGTCCGCCTCGTCGTCGAGGCGCCCGGCCAGCGCCCGGGCCAGCCGCCGCATGGGCGCATGCAGCCGCCGGAGGGCGGCGGCCAGCGCCGCCGCGGCCTCGGCCAGACCGTCGATGGGGTCGTCGGTCGGGCATTCCAGGTCGTAGGGACCCTCGCGGCCCGGCGCGCGGGCGCGCACCTGGCGGCGCACCAGCCCCAAGACCTGTTCCGTCGGGCCGACCGGGCGACCCTCGACCAGGCGGGCGAGCCAACCTTCGCCGGGCAGGCCGCGCGCCGTGCCGGCGATCTGCGCCAGCGCTTCGGCGGCGTCGGCCGCCGCGTCGGCGTCGGCGGGTAACAGGTCCTCCACCCGCCGCGCCAGGCCGCGCCCGCGCGCTGCCCGGCCCGACTGGCCGCCGATCAGCCAGCGCCGCAGGTCATGGGTCTCGCTGCCCGACAGATGCGCGGCGAAGGTGCCGTCGGCCGCATCGAACAGGTGATGGCCCTCGTCGAACACATAGCGCAGCGGCAACACGGTGTCGTCGAGCCCGCCCAGTGCGGCCTGCACCATGACCAGCGCATGGTTGGCGACGACGATGCGGGCGCGCCGGGCGCGGCGCACGCTGCGCTCGATGAAGCAGCGGCCGTAATGGGTGCAGGCGGAATAGAGGCACTCGCCGCGCCGGTCGGCCAGGCCCAGGCTCATCGGCCGGCCGATCAGATCGACCAGCCAGCCCGGCAGGTCGCCGCTGAGATCGCCGTCGCGGGTCGCCGCGATCCAGCGCGCCATCAGGCCCAGCGCGACCGCGTACGCCCCGTCCAGCGCCTGGCCGCGCACCGCCTCTTCGTAGTTCAGCAGACATAGGTAGTTCTCCCGCCCCTTGCGGATGACCACATGGCGCGCCTTGTCGCGGCGGTCGGGGTAGAGGCGGTCCAGCTCGCCGTCGATCTGGTGCTGCAGGTTGCGGGTGTAGGTGCTGATCCACACCGGGGCGCCGCTCGCCTCCGCCCACAGGCTGGCCGGCGCCAGATAGCCCAGGGTCTTGCCGACGCCGGTGCCGGCCTCGGCCAGCACCGCCTCCGGCCGGTCGGGGTGTTGGCGGGGGCGGAAGGCGGCGCTGACGGCGCTGGCGTAGTCGGCCTGCTGCGGCCGTTCCTCCGCAGGGTCGCCGGCCCGGGCACCGACCAGGGCGGCAAGCCGGCGGCGCG